>CAZEQK010000050.1:0-20266 GCA_964514395.1 uncultured Bacillaceae bacterium | reverse complement strand
TTAATCTATTGGCTTCTTCATGGGCAGCTTGCTGTACTTTACTATTTCCTTCCTTATGTTTCCCTTCCCCATTCTTTTCATCATTCCACCAAATTTCCTTTTGCTTATCTATTGCAGCAATTATTTCTTCTTTACTCATCTTTATATCTTCTATATCAGCATGTCCACTTGGGTCAACAAACATAATTGGATTATTTTTTGTATAGGTATACAGATTAAGGCTTAATGGGTTTATATCCTCTCCCCAATAGCTATCCTCTGATATAAATCTTCCTATATATGGATTATAGTATCTTGCTCTTAGGTAGTATAGACCAGTTTCTTGGTCATAGAATTCTCCTGCATATCTTATCGCATTGTTATACTGCTCAATGGTAAGTGTTGGGTTTCCAAAGATATCATAATCATACTGATTCTCAGGAGTTCCATCCTTTGATACGGTTTGCACCACATCGCCATGTCCATTGTAGAGATAATAGGAAGTCTTGCCATTGGTATCTATTCTAGCTAGATAATTGATGCCTTTAATAAATCGATCTAGAAGCTTGTCAGCTTGATCGGTTTCTAGGATAACATGCTGTCTATCATAGAGATAATTCGTCTCCTTAGGTGTATATCCTTCTTTACTATCCTTTACAATTTTTTTAGTTCGTAAATCATCACCATTATAGATAAAATCAACCGTTACTCGATTACCATCTTTTATTCTTTCTACATGTGTTAGTCGATTAAAGCCATCATAGACGTTACTGGTATTATTCATTAATGAAATTAAGTTATTGGTGAAATAATCTCCATATGCATTTGCTGTGGTTACTTGTCTTATCGAAGAGCTATATGGTAGAAGATATTCCACTTTTTCTCTTCGTTCATTTCCGTTGTCGTCATAAAGGTAGCTTGTTGTTTTACGTAGTACTGCCTTCTCGTTTTCATCATACATCTTCTCGACTAATTGAAGCAATTTATTCGTATTAGAATAGATATATTCACTTTTCTTTATCTTATATTCGATTGGTTTATTATTCGTTTGATCGATATAGTCGCTAGGCTGATTCGATGTATAGGTCTCATTTAAGCTCTGCCTATTTCCATCATTATCATAGGTATAAACAGAAATTTTACCAGGTGTTTCTACACCTGAGACTCTACCATCAGGGTCATAATGATAGACTGTTATTCCAAAGCTATCTGTTTTTTGAATCCTTCTACCCACATCATCATAGCTATAGGTATAAGTAGATATGACAGCACCGCTTGAATTTTTGTTGGTTAAGACTAGTAATTTGTTATTCTTATTAAAGGTATATTCTACCTTTAATCCTGAAGCATATTGAATAGAGTTACGATTCCCATTATCATCATAGCCATAGGTGATAGTTATGTCATTAAAGCTTACTGTTTTCATCCTATTCGATTTATCATAGGTATAAGTGGTAGTAAATCCTGTTTTATCTATTACTGTCTTGATATTACCGACAGGATCATAGGTATACTTAATGTGTAATGCTTCATCCTTATCCATTTCAAGTAGTTGATTGTTTTCATCATAACTATATTGATAGGTTCCACTTTGATCATTCATACTAAATCGATTACCAGCTTCATCATAGGTATATGCAATACTATCCCCTGTTTCAGCTACTGTTTTATTTAATAATAGATTTCGGTTGTCATAATTGTAGATGGTGTGATTGCCATTTTTATCAATCATTAAAGCGATATTTCCATTTAGATCATATTGATATCCTATTCCTTTATTGTCAGCATCCGTTACTTTCTCAAGCTTGCCAAATGCTCCATACTGATAGCTGGTAACTTTCTTTCTACCACTGGTCATGTATAGTTTATTACCTTCTCTATCGTAACTATAACTCGTTGTTACATGTTTTGGATCGATGACCTTAAGTAGATTTCCTCCATTATCATATTGATAGGAAGTTGTATAACCTAATGCATCAGTCTGACTGATCATTTCACCAACAGGATTATAGCTATATTTAACAGTGAATTTTGTGGCATCCTTATATTTTTGGATTTCTGGATCCACTGTTTTTACTAATCTATTTGCTAAATCGTATTCGTTTAAAGTTCCGTACCTAGCATCATCTGTATCAGCAGATAAATAACCCTTAGCATCTATATCCTTTATCACACTACCATTCGCATCGTATATCTTTTTATTTATTACCTTTTGATAAGCATCAATAATCATATCTAGTCGGTTCAGTTTATCATAGGTATAGGTGAGCGATTCATTCTTGGCATTGGTGACGGTAATTCTATTACCAGCTAAATCATACTGATAGGTTAATGTGTTTTGTTTTGGATCCGTGATTGTTTTTACCCTATTTAAACCATCATAGCTGTAAACAGTAATATATCCTCTTTCATTTCTTACCGTTTTCTTATATCCAACCTCATCATAGGTATACTGTTTATATACTTTTTCTCCTTGTAGATTTATGATGATTTTGTCTATTCTATTTAATAAATCATAGGTATAGATTGTTGTATACTTTGCTCGATCACTTGTATCAGATGCTAAATATTGATATGCCTTCGGACTGATTACTTGTGTTTTATTTCCAATAACATCATAGGAGAAACCAGTGATCATTTGCATTTTATCTGGATATTCAGGATCTCGGAGATTATTGATATTAGGTATTTTTTCCGCATTATAGATGCTTGCTTCATCAACAAGCTGTATTTGTTTGATTAACCGATTCTGCGCATCGTATTCAAAACGCGCTATATCATAAACTCTAGCATCTCTTAATGTTTCACTTTTTACTTTATTACCATTCTTATCATAATCGTACTTTGTATAAGCTCCGTTATTATTAGATACCGTTTTAACTAGATTGTTGTCATAATAAGTGTAGCTTGTCTCCCGTTTAAATTGACTATCCTTAGAGTCTGTAATTGTTTGTTTAAGTAGTTTACCAAGTTCATTATATTGATCTGATTCTATTTCATAGACCACGTTATTGCTTCCATCAAAATAAAGTGGTGTTTTCTTTTCTATCAATCGATTTAGAGGGTCATATTTAAATAGGGTTATACTACCTCTTTTATCTTTTAGGGAAACAAGATTTCCATTTAAGTCATACTTTGATTCTACCGTGTAGTTATCTGGATCGGTAATTATTTTTTTCTTCCCAAAACCGTTATATGTATAAGTCGTCTTATGACCACGTTGATCTGTATAACTGGTTTTACGACCTAACTTATCATAGGTATAGCTTACCATACCACTATCAGGATAGATTACAGATGCTAGGGTATTATCAGGATTATAATCGTAATGGGTAGTATATCCTCTCGCATCTGTTTTTTCTTGTAAATTCCCCAAAACATCATATTCAAAGGAAGTAGTATTTCCTAATGCATCAGTAATATGAGTAATCTTTCCACGTCCATCATAGTCATATTGTGTTCCTACAGAGGTACTCACATCTCCAGTATATCTTAAACCATCGATTACTTTTTCTACTTGACCTTTATCATTATATTTAATAAACTGAGTGATCTCTCCACTCGGTGAAATTGTTGCAATCCGACGATTCATCTTATCATATTGATATGATACACCTATCATGGTTTGAACTAAATCTTCGGTATCTTTGTCAGCATCATAATGATTAGGGTCAATTTGTTTCACTAAATTACCCATGACATCATAGATATATCGTTTTACTGCTAAGGTTCCATCCGCTGCTGGAGTCTTCTCTCTAATTAATTGATTTAGGCTATCATATTCATATTTTTTTGATACCCCTCTTGTATTAATCACTTTGCTTACATTACCTCTTGAATCATAGAAGTATTTCGTAGTTGCTTGTAATGGATCGATTTTCTTTGTTAACTGATTATTATCATTATATTCATACTGGGTAATATTTCCTTCTGGATTCTTCACAGTCTTTAAGTTACCACTTTTATCATAGGTATAATTAGTCGTTGATAATACCCTGTCCAAATATTCATTATCAAACGTAGCATTTGCCATATCGTTTATTGATAAATCACTGATTTGAAGCAAAGTGGACTGACTTATTAACTGATTTCTGAAATTATAGGTAAAGCGTTTAATGCCATCAAAATTATCATCAATTTTTTGTTTCTTGGTAATGACATTTCCTGCTTTATCGTATTGATTGATTGTTTCTCTTCCAAAGGGACCATTAGATTGTAAAAGGTGCCCTGCTTTATCATATTTGTACTCTACTAGATTCCCAGCATATTCTTCTACTTCTGGTAATGTAGATACCTCTGGAAATTTATCCATAAAGGTCTCACTATTAATTAAGCGATTGGCTTCATCATAATTATATTTATCTAGTTGATAGTACTTGTATTGATCATCCTCTTTTATATATTGCTTAGAGGAGATTCTATTCCCTGATGGATCATATGCAAAATAAACAGAGTATCCTAATTGATCTTCTATTTCTATTAGTTCTCCTTTTGGAGAATAGAACAACTTTTGGGTGATTCCGTCAGGATATTCAACGAGATATGGTTTATTAAAAATATTTTTCCATATATTAGTAATATGATTAGCTCTATCTATTTTTTTGACAAATAATTTTCCCGTAAGGTCATAATCATAGCTTTCCTTACTATGATCTTGAAAAACCTTGCCCTTTAATAATCCATTTAAATAATAGGTATACGTCATTTCATTTCCTAGGGAATCTGTATTAGAAAGTACATTACCTAAGCTATTATAAGTATATTTATTCGTAATATAATCTGTACCATTCTTCAAATTGTCTGCTGCTGTTTGGGCAGAAATATAAGTTACTTTATTACCATAAATATCATATTCATAGATATTACCAATGGAATCCTTAGGATTTTCTACATTATAGCCCTCACCATTGACATCCTTTATGACTTTACCATAAGGATTATATTCTCTGTAGATAACAACCTCTCTGGTCTTACCATCAAAGGCAATCGTCTTAATTCTACGATTTAACTTATCATATTCATACTCTATTCCTGGTGCATCCTCTTCACTTAATGAAATATATCTAGGGTCTATTTCCTTTATTAAATTGCCACTACTATCGTAAACAAATCTAGTAATATAACCATTTGGATTAATCTTTTTTATGATTCTTCCTAAGCCATCATAGATTACGGTAGAAGTAGATGCTACTCCTTGTATTTCAAGTGTTTTACTTGTTACATTACCCACTTTATCATATTGAAGCTCTGTTTTCTTAACAACCTCATTACTTTTATAAGGTTCGACAATCTCTTTTACTTTATTCTTGTAATTGTATTGATAAGTAGTGGTATCGTAATTATTATTCTCATTTAAAATTTGTTTCTTCATTAAATTACCAGCATAATCATATTCGTATTTCTTTTCATAGTTTCCATGGATAATATAGTTACTCTTGCCATTATCCTCTTTATAGGCTCCGTTTTCGTCAGTTAAACGACCTGCAAAATCATAAGTGTAATTGTATACAATAAATTTATTTTCTTCTTCATTGGCGAATTTGATCGTTTGAAGCTTATTTCCTTTGTTATCATAATTGTTCTTGGTATGACTAATACGAGTATCATCTATCTTATCGTACTCATCCGTTAAATGATTCATATTATCATAGCTATAACTAGTATCTGAGGATAACTGATTTATACCCTTCATTAGGCTACCCTGTTTGATATTAGTAACATTACTATTTAGATCGTAAGCATAGCTCGTATAATGATAATCATTAGAACCATCTTTATATATTTTTTTATTTGAGACTCTACCAATATTGTCATAGGCATATTCAGTTGTTTTCCCATTTGGTTCTTTTTTTCTTATCACTTTATTTAGAGCATTATAATTTATCTCTGTTACAATTCCGAGGGCATCAATTTTATTAGTTAATCTACCTAAGCTGTCGTATTCATATTGTGAAGTATTATTCCTTTCATCAGTAACTGATGTCCTATCACCAACATAATCATATGTGAAACTTTTCGTATAAAAAATTGTATTATCTGGTGTTTTTTCAACTTTAGATAATTGAAATAGATTATCATAATGATACTTAGTAATATAACCCTCTTCGTCCGTTGTTTTTACTAGTAGTGGTGTCTCAGCATCATAGCCAACAAGATATTCTAATTTAAAGGTTCCTTTATTTTCTATACCTTTGGCATAATAGGTCTTACTTATGAGTCGATACTCACTATCATATCCATATACAATCTTATTCCCATTGGAATCTGTCTCTTCTATTTTATTTCCCTTGGCATCATATTTTAATGTCTTTAATGTTTGCCAATTTCCTTTATCAAAAACACTAGCTTTGACTAGATCCCCAATAATATCATATTCATATAGGAAATGATTGTTATCTGGATCCTTATATTCTATTTTTAAATTCATATAGGGGTTTTGCTCATAATGATATTCTTTTTCACTATTATCTGGTTGAAGTACTTTTGTAACTCTATTTAAAATATCATATTGATAGGTTGATTCATTCCCTTTAGGATCTATTTCTCCTATCAAGTTACCAGTATTAATATCATAGGCATATTTTTTAGATAGTTCTTTGCCGTCAACTGTTTTATATTCTTTTGTTAAATAAGCACCCTTTAGATCTACACCATGATAATCTACATTATATTCATAATTAGTCGCAAAGGATTGTCCAGCTGAATTTTCTTCTTTTCTAGTGAGATTTCCATAGCTATCATATTGGTAGTTCGTAACGATCCATTGATTTTTATCCTCTGTGTTTACCTTTGTTTGGGTAACTATATTCCCAAGACTATCAACAGTATTAATGATTTGTGCCGTTGTATCCTTATCCTTTTTCCAGGTTTTTAAGGTCATGGTATTAAATTTATCATAGGCATAAGAATAGACAACTGTATGTTCAGTGTTAATCGGATAACCACTAGCATCTCGTTCTGCGTTTGGTCCATTATAATTGGTTAGATTACCATATTCATCGTATCTATAATTCTCAATTCTTATCACTGGATTTCCAATTAATTGGCCATCTTTCACAGGGTAAGTAAGAACCTGTTTCTTTTTAACCAGCTTCATTTCATCTCGTTCAGTATCTATGACCTGCCGATGATCATTACCATAATCAATGGTATGCAGAAGTTCATGAATTCCATCATAAATATATCTAATGGTTCTACGATTCATGTCCCTAACTTCAGTATAATATCTGTATGTGTTCTTTAAATATTTATCGTCATTACTATTATAGCCAGGATATTTATAGCCATCAGGCTCATTAAAATAAGCATAATCTTCTTTATTCTTTACTTCCGTTTCAAATCGATCAAGGAATTGTGCTTGTGTAGCGTCATATCCTTTTTTTATCAAATCTTCGGTGGCAAAGATTTTTTGATATTGCATACTCCCTGTATTTAATCGTTTCGTATAAGTATTATAGATATATCTTTTTATACGATTTGTTTTTACATAATCTATTTGGGTTAAATTTTCATGACGAATGAATGCAGAATAACCTCTTCCACTCATAAATGTAAACCCTAACTCAGGCTGCTCATACCAAAAATGATATTTAAGCTTACCATCGGTATCATATACCCTTTGTAATCTTGTCCTTAATACATGTTTACTTGGACTGACTAAGACGGCTGATTTATCATAAATTATCTTTTTATCACCTGGTAGATGGATAATAACTTGAAATCTCCCCTGTAAATCCCCTGAGTCAATGTTATTGGGGTTTTGTGTTTCATCATAGCTATGATCATATGTCTTATTTGATAGAGGACTAACTGTAAAATTAGTGTCCTCTTTATAATCAATGGTTACAACTCTTCCCATGGTATCAGTGATCTTACCAATTAATCTTTTAGTTATTTTCTTATCATCAATTGTATAGTCTAGTGTTGTATATTCAAAGGTGATTTTGTTCCCATATCTATCAACAATTCCTAGAATTCTTCCATCCTCTGAAAAATAAGTTTTCTTACCGTCTTTTCTGGTCAACACATATTTAGAAGACCCATCATTTTGACCATTACTAAATATATTGTCATTTGTCTCTTCAAATACAGCATCCTTTATGGTTTGTCCAGAAATATAGTACACTGTATTTCCATTCAACAGATAAGATTTTATTGGATAGACATCACCAGTTTCCGTATGTAAAAATTTATAGTTCGTTCCATCATTATTTTTTTTAATTTCTAAAGTTGGAAATGAGAATCTTGTTCCAATACCTAAATTGTATCGATCTTCATAAAATGAAGAGGTATCTGTCTTCACATAATCAACCCATGCACCATTCACATATTTTACTTTCATCTCTTGTACATTTGCTGTGTTATTTTTATAAATACGTTTAATTTCAAGATTAAGTCCATTTCTTCCTGGTAATACATAATCTGTCTGATTTAATGATAATTCCCCGCTTTGAGGATTGATAGATTCATTTAATTGAGTTGTTTTTAGATAGACTGGTGACAGCATGGTATTATATTGCTGTTTAGGTCCTGTTAGGTTATTAAGCATTTCTTCCAATGTTGATGCATGAACCACATGAAAGGGAATTAAAAACATCATAAAGCTTAATAACACGAATATCTTATTTATGAACTTCACTTTTGCTACCCCCATGATCAAAATAAACTAATTGTTATCAATAAACGAGATCTAATAATATTCGTTACTGTAGCTTTTATCCATAATCGCTTCTTCTGAATAGCCATCCTTCTCCATTTGCAAGATGTTTTTCGGTATCTCATTTACTTTATTAGCTAGAACAAAAGCTTCCACAACTTGCTGCTCTGTTAATCCAAAGGACTTGGTATTATTATCTAGCTGTTCCTTTGTAATTTGAACTCGTGGTAAGGTAGCATTACTAAACAGAATATCTAGCTGCGCATTTATTTCCTTCCAATCATGTATTGCTAAAACTGAATTAATTATTTCGTCAAAGGGTTTTTTTGTTCTAAAGGATGCCCAATCAGCTATCATGATATCATCACTTGTTAAATCCTGATGATTCATAAGATTTTCTAAATAGTCTGGATCAAAGTTAGTGGGCACAAATCTTGGATTTATTGCATGGTATTCCTTGAAAATTGTTTCCCATGTTTCTCCAGTCTCTTTTTTTATTACCATTGGTTCAATTTCTGATGAAAAACCAAATTCATGATATAGAAATTGATAGGCAATTAATATATCAGGTAGTTTATGTCCATCTATCACTAGGTTTTCAATTTCAGTTTTAAATTTATCATGAACATTTAAATTAATTAATAAGTTCGTATAGTTTGTTATATTTTTATCATAATTGTCTGGATCAGATTCTTTTATTTTATTTTTTACCTCATCTAAAATCACAATATCAGAAGGTGTTATCGTAGAGGTCTGAGTTGAAGTTGTACCCGTAGTTTGATCTGCATAAACAGCAGCTCCTATTGGAAAAAACACACCGATTATTAAAACAGCTAACAATATATTAGTGACGAATCTTTTATTCATTCCTATTGCACCTCTTTTTTTTAGTTAGGATTGATTACCTTAATTTCCTGATTAATCTCATCCATTGGACTTTTTGGCTTTATATTTTCAACCTTCGGTACGGAAACTTTATCTTCCGAGCTATCATATTGTGTATTGTTATTCACATCGCTATTGATAATCGCTTCGTTTTTGTTTTGTTCATTGCTTTGTTCTATCATCTCTAACATCTTATCCTCTATTTTTGAAAGTGTAATAACTTCCTTCAAAAATGTTTTTAGTTTTTCCTGTTTTGCCTCTTGGTATTTATCCTTATGTTTCAGATAATCTTCTAAATTTAAATCAAGCTGTATGCTTAGTAGATATTCATCTAATGCTGCCTCCATACTTCCAAAATCTTTTTTTAAAGCCAAAATCATAGTTATTGCCTGTGCCTGATCAAACTTATCAGCAATCGTTTTGTACTCTGACAGGTCTTCTTTATTCTGACTAGTAGTGGTTACTACTCCTATGCTATCTTCTATGTTTTTCTCTGGATTTGAATCAGCATTATTATCTGAATTTAGTATTTCGCTTAATTGAAATTGCAATCTCTCGACTAAAAGTTTTGCTTGCATAATGTCCTCTTTATCAAAGCCTTTAGAGATTAATTCCTTAACAAATGTATCTCCCACTCCTGTATCAAGCAGATTCTTTAAATTATCCGTACTAACATCCTTATTCTCTATTTTCAATCGTTCTATTACTTCATTCCAGGTTTTTCCTAGATTCCTTATTTCAAGTATTCGCCCTACACTAATACCCGTTGCATTGGATAAATCTGCAGCTATTCTTTGATCATCATTTGATTGAGCGTAGCTACTCTTTTTTGATTCTATTGTTTTAACTGAAAATAAAGTGATTTGGCTAATTAAAGCAATCCCAATTATTATTGATATAATTTTCATATATTTAGACATGTCGATTTCACTCCCGCATAAATCTCTTATCTATTGAACCTCATAATCTATCGAAATATCTCCATCAATCTTTGATTTAAATATGATTGTCGATATCTCTCCAGACCAAGTAGTGCCAGGTACGATATTCTGATTGACTGTAAATTCAATTTTTCCTGGTTCATAATTGACATGTAGATTTGTTCCTTTAATATCCCCAGATGATTGCTCAGCAGTTGGAGTGAAACCATATAGATCTACAATATCCAACTTAGTAGAATCGTACGTCACAATAAATTTCAGTTCACTAAAATCCTGTACACTAGATGCTAATATGGAAAAATCAAAGGATTCATCCTTTATCCCTTTCAATAAATAGGTTGGACTTGTTGTACTTTTTATTATCGCTGGACTCCATGCAGTGACGCCAGTAACATTTTTTGCCCTAACTCGATAGGTATGAGAGGTACCAGGGGTTAAATTCTCATCCGTATAGCTAGAATTATTTATTGTGTCAATTGTCTTTCCATCAATCTCAATATCATAACCTGTCGTTCCTTCTACTTTCGACCAATTTAATTCAATACTGTAATTATTTGCAGTCGCTATAATGTCTTTTGGTGCATCTGGAGGGTTAGGTAATGTCGATAAGGAAAGCACAGCGACCCAATCACTTGTCCCATCTTTTGTTCTGACTCTAATCTTGTAAGAATGATATTGATTAGGCTCAAGCCCTCCTTGATGGTAAATGGTTTCTTTTCCATTATCCAGTAACTTTCCATCTACCTCGATATCATATTGAGCATCATAGGCTACCGCGTCCCATGATAACGTAATGTCATTATTTGTGACTACTGCAATGACATTGGTTAAAGAGGTTGTACTGTTTGTTGTATCAGGCATAGTAGTCATTGTTACTGGACTACTCCAATCACTAATCCCTGTTACATTTCTAGCTCTAATTCGATAAGTATGGGTACTGTTTGGTTCAAGACCTTTATCTATATAGTAGGTGTCTGTAACATTTTCTGTCCTTGAACCATCAATTTCAATATCATAGCTATCTGCATATCCAACCTTATACCAGTTTACCGTTATGAAATTCTGATCGCCTGTTGTCATAATATTGCTTGGAATGGAAGGCTTTTCTGGATAAGTTGTGATGTCTACAGGATTACTCCAAGTACTTTTTCCTCCTAAATTAACAGCTCTTACCCGATAGGTGTGACCACTTGAGGGATCCAATCCATCATGTAGATAGGTAGTGCTTGTCCCGTTGTCCATAATTTGACCGTCTACTTCTATTTCATAGCTATCTGTACCACTATCTTGGTCCCATGTTAGTGAGACGGTATACACTGTTGGATCAGCTTTGATGTTCGTAGGTACCGCTGGTGGATAGGGTAGCGTTTTTACTGTAATTGGTGAACTCCATTCACTTACACCACCTTTATTTTCTGCTCTTACTCGATAGGTGTGTTCTGTTAAAGGTAAAAGCTTGTCTTGAACATAGGTTGTATTAATACCGTTATCTATCATCAATCCATCTGCTTCTATTTCATACTTATCTGTATTTGCAACGTTATCCCAGCTTATTGATATTTTAGTGGGAAAGGAATTCGTTCCAATGATCGTTGGGGTTTGAGGTGGATTCGTAAGTGTTGCTAATGTGATGGGCTGACCCCAGTTCCCTGCACCTCCGCCGTTTATTGTACGTACCTTATAGGTATGAAGTGTGTTTGAATTAAGATTTTGATGAGTATAGGAATTATTCCGTCCGAGATTTATGACTTGACCATCTACTTCTATATCGTAGCCATTTACTGAATAGTTCATTGTCCATTGTATGGTTATAGAGTCCAGCTGAGATTCCGTTGTAATATCTGTTGGTGGTAACGCTAAAGTCATTGCATTAAGGTAATTACTAGGTAAAGTGGAGACGTTTTCAGTGTTTTTTGCATAAACAGATATTCCATAATTATTATTTGGATTTAACCCTTTAAGTTTTATGATTTTATTTTGTGGTTGAATCCAGACTGGTGTGGCTATAAGATCTCCACTAGCATCTATGTATTTAATCGTGTATCCTGCATTTACTTTGCACTGATAAAGCGTATCTTCAGGATTTCTATCATTTATCCCTATATCTAGTGAACTCTCAGACGAGCCAACCACTGAGATCGTTGATTTCTGAGCTTGAGTAACGATTTTTTTTGTTTGTTTTGCGATATGACCTGAGTTATCCCTTGCTTCAAATGCTATATCATAGGTCGTGTTTGGATTTAGTCCATTAAAAGTATAAGAATTATTATTGATCCAACTACTACTAGTAATAGTACCTAATGTATATCGATATGGATTTGTAACTATTCCTGAATAGCTATCGCTTGCATTACCATAGAAAGTCGCAGAAATATCTTTTACATCCTGGATAAAATATTTTATGTTAGGAGCAGTTCTATCTACAATAACATCAACAACATTTTTCACCGTGTAGGAACCATCACTTAGTGTAAATGTAAATTGATGATTCCCTTCTGATAAATTCTCCAAATCTAATGCATTAAAACTAACAATCTGAGAAGTAATCGTATTTGTTATTATTTTAGTATCACGAGGTGTAGTTTCATCATCTAAATAGTAACGAACAGTTAATGTATCACTATCAGGATCACTAACCTTCACTGTTGGAACAAAGGTTGTATTTTGTTCACTTAAATACTGGTTTTCTAAAGGTATGACTGATGTAATGGATGGGACTGCTTGTATTTCATTAAATAGGTCATTTGAAAAATCACCAGTAAGATCTAAAGTTGTTCCACCTGTAAAATTAGGAAAACCCACAGTTATTAAGGTTATTTTGTTATAGTCAAGATGAGCTTTTATTATGTTCATAATATCGTTAATAGGTAAATTATAATAATCCCATGAATTGGAAGTTACCGTTATTGTATTAGTTGTGGTTGTGGTTGTACTATTTGAATATACTGTTGATCCATTAGTTAGAGTAGTACTATCAATTTGAGTCGTATTTTGATCATAGTAATTAAGATTATAGTTTGAAAGAAATACAAAGTAAGTAGAGTTATTCTGATTAGAGTAAAAATTAATTGAAGAATCAATCAGTGCTAAATTGTATTTTATATTTATATCACTTGAAAAATTGTATAAATTATTAATAATATCATTTACATTTGTTGTAAAACCAGTATATCCAGCTAGAGCCAATCGATATTCAATTCCTTTTGCATCTAATTGACTAACAAAATTTTGAATATTTTTTTTAACATTTGATAAAGTACCTGTCATTCTATTAGAAGAATCATAAATAAACACGATATCTATTTTACTATTTGCATGGGTTGGTATTGGCTGAAACATTGCCATAACGATGACGAAGAGTACACTGATTAATAGAGCTTTTTTCATCAAAACATCTCCTTAAATCTTTCATTCAGTTTCCAATCTAAAAGCATTACAATTACTTTGGTGATATCTAATCCACCAAAGTAATTATTCATTTATTCCACTGTATAAATAATTTTAGAATGGTTATTTGTTTTTGACATGAATTTAATTCCGATAACAACGGCTCTATTTGCATTACTGATGCTATACACTATTTTCCCTGGAATAAAGCTAGTTACCGTAATATTGGTACCTTTAATATATCCTGCTGTTTGATTTGATTCTGGTGTGTTTGAAACTAAATCTAACACTTCTACTTCATCTGGATTATAGGTTACGGTCACCGTTCTTGTGGTTACCCCTTTTTTCGTTGGTACAACTACGACAAAATTAAAAATGATATCCTTAGGGACAGCTATTTCAATTTCTGGATTGGTATTTTGATCTAACTCATCTGTCCACTCACTATTACCACCTTCATTTACTGACCTAACCTTAAAGGTGTGAAATGTATTTGGTCCTAAACCCTTCAATGTATAGGTAGGTCTCAATAAATTTTCCATAAGATTGCCATCAACCAATATGTCATATGAAGTTGCTCCATCCACCAGATTCCATGTGATAGTAATAGAATTTGTAGTAGCTTCAGCTTTTAAATTCTTTGGTATCGCCGGAGCAGATAATTGAGTATAGCTAATACTCCATTCACCATCAACAATTTCATTTTTAACCATAATACGATAGGTATGAATAGTGTTGGGAGGTAAATCATTATCGATATATTTAGTGGTAGATCCTAAATCTATTAAGACACCATCTACTTCTATGACGTAATCATCTGCTCCACTTACCGCATCCCAAGTTATCGTTATATTTTTACCTTTAGATATTAATTTTACGTTCGTCGGTATTCCTAATAATGTCACAGCTTTTATAGGTTCACTCCATTTACCTATATTCGTTCCATCCTTTGCCCTAACCCTTAGCACATGCCAAGTAAATGGTTCTAAGTTTTCTTGGGTAAATTCATTCTTTCCTTCAACATTCATGAGTTTCCCATCAAAATAAATATCATAGCTAGTTGCTCCTAAAACAGAATCCCAAGTTAATGTGATGGAAGTACTAGCCGATTTTTCTACTATTGAAGTAGGAATATCAAAAATCGTTTTTATGGTTATTGGATCACTCCACTCTCCAGGCCCACCTTCATTTTTCGCTCGTACTCGATAGGTGTGCTCTGTATTTGGGTCTAATCCATCATGGTTAAAGCTAGTATTCAGACCATTACTAATCATTAATCCATCGACTTCGATATCATATCCAGTCGCTCCAACAACCATCTCCCAGTTTAAGGTTATGGTATGAACATCTGCAGCAGCCAGAAGATTTTTAGGCACCTCAGGAAGCGTCATTTTTGTGATGCTTTCCGTCCAAAAGCTCGCTATTTGCCCGTTTCTAGCGCGTACTCTATAGGTATGTTCTGTATTCGGATAAAGTTCTTTATGAACAAAAGTAGTGCTATTTCCGTTATCTATAATTAATCCATCAACCTCAACTTGATAACCAGTTACTCCTTCAACCTTATCCCAATGGAGGGTTATTTGATTGGTTTCTGCTATAGCTGTTATATTCTTAGGGGTTGATGGCAAGGTCATCGTCTTCGTCAAATTACTCCAATTACTCACACCATCTTCGTTTTTAGCCCTTATCCTGTATGTGTGCAGTGTATTCGGTTGTAAATCATAATGAATATATTGCGTATCTATAATATCTGATAAAATCTGCCCATCAACTTCTAAATCATAACTTGTTGCCCCGGCACTAGGGTCCCACGAAACTGATATTTTGGTATCTGTAGCAGTTGTTTGAATATTTGTAGGTATAGCTGGTAATGTTTTTCTAGCAATAATTGAAGTCCATTTACCCACCCCACTAGAGTTCTTTGCTCGTATTCTATAGGTGCGTTGAGTATTAGGATTTAATCCATCATCAACGAAAGTAGTTGTATTACCAATGTTCGTGACAGTATTATAAGTATCTAATTCATAGTCTGTAGCGCCTCTTACTAAATCCCAATGCAAGGTAATAGAATTACTTGTTAATAACGTCGTGATGCTTTTTGGTATACCAGGTAACGTCCACTTGCTTGCTATACTTGTCCATTCTCCTATTACCGCTGCAGTCTTCGCTCTAATCCTATAGCTATGCTCTGTACCAGATAATAAATTTTCATGGATATAACTTGTATGATTATCATTGTTCGTGATTACCCCATCTACTTCTATGTCATAGCTAGTAGCACCAGCTACTTTTCCCCAATTTACCGTTAAAGTGGTCTCTGTAGGGTCGATTCCAGTTATCGTTGGTTTTCCTAACCTTGTATAGGCAGTCATTGTGGGAGACCATTCTCCATGAACGATACTATTAATCGCACGAACTCTAAAGGTATGCTGGGTACCTGGTTCTAAATCCTTGTCGAGATAGCTGGTTGCAGCATCCAAATGTGTCATCATTCCATCTATTTCAATATCATAGCCTTTTGCAAAAGCGACAGGACTCCATGTTAATCCAATGGTGGTTTCTGTTGAGTTTGTCGCTAAATTTTCGAGTATACCAATAGGATATAATTGACTCATAGGTACAATTTCTAATGCCTGGGATTTACTTTCCCAATACAGCCTTGCTAGACCTACCCCATTTGTTTCTCTATACTCAATTTTTATGTCATATCTTTTACCAGCAATAAGGTCAATCGTTCCATTCGTTACACTATGGTTATGAGTAGCCCAGTCATCAATTAATAACTGATTGTCAATCCAAACTCTTATACCACCATGTGTTTCCGTTGAAAAAGTATATTTTTCCGATAGTTTTGGTTCTATTTGTCCAGTCCATCTTACAGAATAATCTTTATCAACAATTCCCTTTACTGGGGATTTCTTTTTCCAGTTAAAATCTATGGTTCCATCCAGTTGAGTGGTAATATAAGATGTTAAATCAGCACTATCATAATACTCACCGGTTAAACCAAAGCCATTTCCTGGTTGTCTTAAGGTAGAGGTAATGACAGGAATGCTCCAATCTCCATTACCACCATTTAATAATGCCCTAACTCTATATTTATGCTGAGTATTTGGCGGTAAATTTTCATGAATAAAAGTATTTGATAGACCATTTGCAATTATTTTCCCATCTGCTTCAATTTCATAGCCTACTGCACCAATCACATCATCCCAGAAAAGTTCAATACTACTGCTCGTTTGCTTGCTTATCAGATTAGTTGGAACTGTCGCAGCGAATACCTTAGATATCATTGGACTCCAATCACTTACCATTGAGCCGTTCACTGCCCTAACTCTGTAAGTGTGCTCTGTATTTGGCATTAAGTTTGTATGGGTGTATGTAAGATTCGCCCCTACATACACCACCGAACCATCCACTTCAAGCTCGTAGCCTGTGGCATTGGCAACGACATTCCATGTAATATTTAATTGGTTATTTATTTCTTCTACAGATAGTTGATCTGGTATAGCGATTTTAGTCAATGTGTTGATAGGACTACTCCATTTACTTGCTAATTCTGGAATCTTCGCTCTTATTCTGTAGCTATGTGAAGTAAAAGGTAATAAATTGGCATTTGTATAGGTTAAATTATTCCCGTTATCTATGACCACTCCATCAGCTTCTATATCATAGCCTGTTACATTATCGACCATGTCCCAGGTTAATGAAATAGACGTACTTGTAGAACTAATGTTGATATTCTTAGGTGGTTCTGGGATAAAAGGAGGATTTAATTGGATTGTTGGAATAAGTTGTTTTTCTTGACTTTTACTTGACCAAAATAATTTTGCGATAGCAGCACCACTTGTATCCTGATACTCCATTTTAATGTCATAGGCTTGTCCCGCATTTAATTTAATTTTCCCATTTTCCTCAAGTAAACTATCTTTGTTCCATTGATCAATGATTAGTTGATTATCAACCCATAGACGAACTCCACCATGGGTCTCGCTGTAAAACATATATTCTTCCGTGAATCTCGGTTCTACTTTGCCTGACCAACGTATCGAAAAATTATCCTTGCTCATGGTTAAACTTGGAGCTTGTCCACCCCAATCAAAATTAATCAAACTATCTATTCTAGAAAAGCTTAGATTTTGTAAATCAGTTCCATTAAAATATTCACCCTTTAATCCTATCCCATTGCCTGGGAATGTTGCGGTTGTTATGAATAAAGGTATCGTTTTTAATGAAATATTATTTGCTTTATCAAATGCAGCAACTTCATATTGATAGGTTGTGCTTGGCGACAGATTAAAATCATCAAACTTTTGATAAACACTTCCAGTGACTGTGTCCTGATAGACGCTACTCGTTACTGTTGCAATCTTTTGATCATCACGATATATATAATATCCAGCTACACCATTGTTATCTGTTGAAGGGTCCCACAGTATTGTTAGGCTGTTATCTGATATATTCTTAGCTGTTAAATTTTGAGGAGCTGTTGGGGGAATTGAATCTATACTTTTTGTTATCTCAATATAATTGACTTTCGTTTTATTTCCGCTACCTTGACTTAAGGTTAATTTTCCATCTTGTACCTTTATTGTTCTAGTGTCTTGAATAAATAGATTTGGAGCTAACGATAAACCATTCCAAAAATTAATCCCCTCGACCTGTATAGAATTAGTAGTGCCATAAACAGCATCACCAACACTCACAGTCACATCGTAATTACCGTTCATTAATTCTACTTCCCACACACTATCCGTATTTAGCTGAAGCGTTGTATCGAGTCTTAGATCACTATTTGTATTTGCTTCATTCGTTAAATCCTGATGATTATAGTTCCAGCCATAATAGTATCCATTGTGAGGTCCATAAACCTCACCAAAATCTCCTATATATCCTGATGGAACAGGTGAAGTATTCGGTTCAAAATTAACTTTAATATTATCAGTTTGACTTTGAGCATATAAACGATTAGACGCAAACTCAGGAATTACTAACAATTGAAAAAGTAAAATAAAAGAAATAATGACGGATACGGTTTTAACTATTTTTCTCATATGTACTCTTTACCTCCGTTTATGAAACATTAATCAACCTAATCATATGCATAAAAATTATGACACATTGTTACATATTTCGACTTTTTTACTATTTTATGTCTATATGGCAAAAAAAATATCCAAGGTTAAATAAACCTTGGAGTCTACCTGTTTAACATATAAATACGTCAAAATCAAAAAAGAAAATTGTATCTAGTGATTATGACCCTAAAAGTATGTAAGGTAGTCTGGCTGTCATGGTCGTAAGTATTTACATATAATACTTTTCCACCGACTTTAGACCCAAGACATTGCGTCCTCAACTTTCATTGAGTTTGCCTTTTTCTGTTTTTTAAAACTTAAGGGCTATTAAAATGTCTATCTATGTAATACATAGTAATTTATTGTCATATTTTATACAATATTTTCTTAATTAATTGGTTCTTTTAGCCTAAATCTTTTTTTGTTTTCTAGGTATTTATAACTATATTAGTTATGCTACCTGTCCCTTTATCTTTCTAATATTGACTATTCCAAAAAAAAAAAACAGAATCTTCTATCACGTTATGTGATTCGATTACCCTGTCCTTTAATAGCTAATTCTATTATTAGATTATTCGTCTTGAAGCCTTTAGGTCAAGGAACCTGATCCTTTGTCTTATCCTCACTCGGAATCTATCCTCATGTCTTTAATTGACCCTCTGGTCAAACAGTCAGTGTTGCTGATTTTAACCATTCACCGAACTGCTCTAATGCAAACCTGCGATAGGAATAATAAACTCTTTTCTCGATTGACATGTCTCCCAAAACCATGTTATCTCCATCAGGTACAAAGATTGGATCAAACGGGAATCTGAGATCTGGTGGCAAATTTGTCGGTAAAGTATCAACAATCCGTCCATTTGTTTTACCAGTAAAGATCTTTATATGATCACGCCATTTTACAGCTATTACACCGTAAAAATAGGCTCTTCTTGACTCGTTTTGTAATAATTTATCAATTCCTTTATAACCAATTAAGTTAAAAATTCGCCTTGTTAAAATACCAGGAAAATCCTGATAGGCTTCAAAGAAAATGCCAGAGTCGTCAACGAATATTGGTACATTACTGTCAATATCTAATTGCTCAAGCTTAAACCGAGCCACTTCCTCCATCGACCCCTCATAGGGCTCATTAAAGGAAAACGACATTCCTTCCACTTCATGTCCAAATGGCTGTATAGCAAGCTTGGCTTCTTTTAATTTTTCTGGGTTTGTTGTGACAAAAATGACCTTCATCGTAAGGACTCCTTTCTACTCCACAAAGTATAGAGTACCACACCCTACCAAGAAATTAAAGCCGAACTTATTCAAATGGATTTGTAAAAAAACATTTGAATTAG
>CAZEQK010000049.1:8858-20581 GCA_964514395.1 uncultured Bacillaceae bacterium | reverse complement strand
TGTCCAGTTGGATCAATATAATTCACTGGGTTGTTTTGTACGTAAGTATAAAGGTTTAGGCCATCTCCTCTGTAGGTATCTTCTTGAGTGAATCTACCTATGGTTGGGTCATAGTACCTTGCTCTTAGATTGTATTGTCCTGTGATTTGGTCATATTGTTCTCCTGCATAAAGGAATCTATTAGCTACTGTGTTTGTTGATGCTGTTAGGTTACCAAAAGCATCATATTGATAATTATTTAATATATTAGCATTGGCGTCTACTAGATTAATGACATCCCCGTGGGCATTCTGTAGATAATAGCTCATTCCATCCTTTATATTATTCTGTGCTAGTAAGCTATATCCTCTTATACTTCTTGTTATCTCTTCTCCTGCTGCATTTGTTTCATTGATTATATTAGATCTTTAACACCTACTGACGAGGGGACAGTTTCCTTGTTAGAAAAACCTCGAAAGAGCGACTAGCACTCGAATCAAGGTTTATAACACAAATTGTAATTTTAGTATTTTTCTAATTTATTAAAATATATCACTGCCCAATTTTATTTCATCAATAATCTTAGTCCATAAACAGATCAAAGCCAACTTCTGTATTAATTGACGATACAAATGAAATAATTTCCCTTGTTAATACTATTACGCGCTATCGATTGAAGCAAGAGGACGGAAAGTGGAAAATTCTTACTGTTGATGTATCATATAGTCAGTATATCGAGGGCAAAGATAAAGATTTAAATGAACAGGAAATCGTTAAACAAATGAGGTATCACACATTTAATAATCAACCAGTAGAATATGTAAAAACCCTTGGTTAACAAACCTTCGCTTTCAACAGATGAGGGACCCGCCCCCCCTTGTCTATCTGTAAAAAAAGCGACACTAGGTCGCCTTTTTTAAACTTATTTATTCTATATCTAAAATAATATCCTTCAACTTTCGTTTTGGTACATGGTGTATCATCTTTTCATCCCGCCAGTAGCGGATGTCATCCCCTGGTTCCATTTCGTATAAAACGACTTCCTCCTTAGGCTTTCCTAAGGCTAAAACCATCAAAATTTCATAATCGTCAGAAATTTTAAATTCCTCTTTCACTTCTACCTTATTAACTGATGCGATTGTACATCCCCCATAGCCTTTTTCTACTGCCCCAAGTAGAATATATGCAGATGCTAAGCCGTGATCCCAAAAAATATTTTTGCCAATTGTCTTATCCTGAAGCATGATAACATAGGCACTTGGCTTTTCCCCATCCTTTGGACCATCCCAATCACTTAAATAACCAGCCCATTTAAGGTGTGAAAAGATTTTTTCATTCTTTTCCTCGGTGTTTACAAGGATATACTTTAATGCTTGTTGATTCATGCCAGTTGGTGCTAATCTTGCATAATCGACAAGCTCCTTTAAAGTCTCCATGCTGAGCTTTTCCTCTTGATAAAATCTACGATATGTTCTGTTTTTACTTACTAAATCTTTAATCATATGAAACCTCCCCCTTATGAGTTCCATTTTAATCCCTTCCTAAGTATTTTAAAAGATATCTATTCATTTATATGAAAAAAAACAGAGAAAAATCAAAAATCTCTGTTTTTGGTTTCTGTTTTATTTAATCCTTTCAAAATGCATCCTTTCTGAAACATAATTAGCAATGAGGTACAACCCTATGTAAACGAAAAAGGAATAGATATAATCCCACTTTGGATAATGAAAGAATTCCAGCTTCATAAAAATAGGCTCTAGTACAAAAGAGAGGAGCCCCGAATAAATAATCGCTTTTTTATAAGGCTTAACATGTGGTTTTATCTGGATAAAAAACATCGTATAGACTGGTAAGAAACCCAAATCCCATGGCATATACATTGGAATAAAGGGAATGATACCATAAAAATATTGCCATGCTCCTAATTGATGGCCAGAGCTATCAAATAATAATGTGATGATAACAACAATGAAGCCTGCATATAGTAAACGATCAGTACTCTCTTTTTTCCGATATTTAAACCATAGAATCCAAAGTAATATTGGTCCGATGAGCAGAATCCACCAACGCCATGTAAAAATGATATGCTCAAAATAGGTTTTTATCTCTAATTTTGTTGCCTCCATTAGTAACTCATGAACCTTTTTCATTCCATTGGTCACGTGTTTATGCATACAGTCACCCATCTTTTTTTTTTATTATGGGTTAAAATGCCAATATATATGCAAGAGCCTAGAATAATTTCCTAGGCTCTAAAGATTTCACTTTATCTCTTTTTATAGATAATATGCTCTAGAACCATACTAAAGATTACCCCAATGAGTAAGCCATTTCCAAGTAAATAACTAAGGATAGGATTAACGGTAGCTAGTACTTCCTTTGGAATAAACATAACTCCTGTTCCAAGCATTAATGACAGACTGATTACAGTCAAATTACGGGTGTTTAAGGTTATTTTGTTATATTCTCTAAATCCAAAGGATAATAGCTGAGTAAAGGTTGTAAATAGCACAGCATAGCCTACCGGTGCAGGTAGAGCCGCGAAAAACATCCCAATCAATGGCATCAGCCCTAAAAGGATAATCATCATCATGGCTATAACAAAGGGAAAAATGGCTGCTATGCCTGTAATCTCAACCATACTTGCAGCAATAGATAATGGTATCATCCCTACCGTTGCACCAATACCAGAAAGAATATGGGTTACACCTGTAATGATACCACCATTACTGAAGGTTTTTTTATGTGGTGTACCCTCCGCTGCGGTAATCATGACGGAGACACTTGTGATGATATTAGAAATGAGGACAAAACCAGTGATAATTGAAGTAATAATAACCCCTGTATCAAATACTGGCGGACCAAATGCAAATAATCTTGGTAAAGCAAAAACTGAGACACCAGCCATCTGTGGCGTATCTGCTAGTCCTAATAGAGAATAGATAGCCCAACCAATCACAATTCCTATTAGAATGGAAAAACTACGCAAGATGGGCTTATTTAAATTGGATAATAAAATAAGAAAACTGATCAGAATAATTGAAATGAGCGTAGGGACTATCTTTATTGAATTACCATGGTAGCCTACACCAAGTATTCCTTTAATAAATGAACCACTCATTGAAATAGCTAATAGAATCATATAGGAGCCAGTGATAATTGGTGTAAAAAAGCTTTGAATCTTACTAATGACACCAGTGACCCCAAGTAAAACTAAGATGATTCCTGCAATAATTAATCCCATTTCTAGGCTTCTTGCAATTTCCACAGGAGTTTTATGTAACGCTGGTCCTAAATTGACTAGGATTAAAAAAATTCCCCACCACATCCCAGCAGGCCCCTCTATGATGGGGTAGCGATGACCAAAAAAGACCTGTAATAGTGATGCCACACCTATTAATAAAAAGCTACGCTGAATAAATGCAGCATTTTCTATTGGTGAGAACCCAAAGGCATGACCAATCACAACTGGAATAACGATCGAGCTTGCAAAGGTAAAGATAAACCACTGTACGGCATATAACAAGGAAACAAAGACTGGTGGTCTATCATGTAATTTGTATACTAGCTTACTTTCCACTACTTATCACATCCGTTATTAAAATGAATGGTAAAACATATTTTGATTATACTAAAAAATAGTCAATTATTTTTTCTTAAAGTTTTTCCACATAAAAAATATGAGGTGAAGATTAAACATGAATCATGAATTAGATTATGATAAGGATCACGATAGGGAGGATGCCTTAGACAATCAATTCTTAAAACAATTTTTACAGGACTCTTTATCAAAAGAACAGGATATGATGAATAAATATCTTATGACAGCAGAACGGATACACCAAAATGAGGAATTAAAGAAAAAATTACAAAACTTCTCGGAAGGAAACGCGAAGCGTTCAAAGCAATTAAGTGATGAATTAGAGCAAATGCAATAATGTGGTAAAAATAAGCTTGTCAAGATGCTTTATCATTATCATCTTGACAAGCTAACAGATTACCTCGATTTTTCACTTTTCATCATGTAACCTATCTCATTCTTAAATAAGCGTAAACGATAACCATTCATCGCAGTTTTGCCCAATTTATCAAGCAATTGATAATTGGCATAAGCGCCAAAAGCAGCACCTAACCCTGGAATCATTTGAAGCATCTTGGCAATATCCATATAATCACGATACTCCTGTTGAAATAATCGCCAATTCAACTCATTCAAATCCTTTGGTAGATTAACTAATTCCTCTTCCCAATGATAGACATCATGATAAACTTTCCTTCGTCTTTTGTCACTAGAAAAGGCTAATTGAAATAGATATAAAATATATAGCCTCTCATGATAGTCATTCACATCAAATCCATAGATATTAGCTAGATCAAATAAAAACTTCATCTTTATGCTTAGTAACAACGGAAAATCGACGAGACCAAGTAAAAATCCACCAGCTCCAGTACCTGCTCCTTCTACTACTGCTGTTTTCTTATAGCTATTTAATTTTTGCTTTGCCAGCTTTTCCTTTTCCTCAAAGGAATATTTATCTGTTTCTACCACTCTCTTTGTAGTATATTCACTACCAAAAAGAACGGCTTTTACCATATTCTTAATGCTAGCTGTTATCATCTCGTGAATCTTCTGTGGAATCCTTTTATTAATTTTCTCTTGAATCCCCTTTGAAAGTTTCCCAAAAAAAGAAGTTTTTTTTATCATCTCACGGTGCCAAAGCTCCATTTCCAACAAAACCTGATCCTTATATTCCATGGTTCCCTACCTTCACTTATTTCACTTTATCTTCGGTTTCAACACTCCCTCTGAACAAAGTCTTCTTTATATTTTTGCTCTGTTATATTGCTCTGGCCATTCGACGTCTTCTTTTAACTTCGCAGCAGCATACAATGGCCACTGAGGATTTCTCAATAGCTCTCTTCCTAAAGCAATATAATCTGCCCGATCATTAAATAATATTTCTTCTGCTTGCTCCGCTTCAGTAATTAATCCTACCGTCATCGTTGGTATACCAACCTCATGCTTTATTTGCTCAGAAAACCTAATTTGATAGCCTGGTCCAACATTTATTTTGACTGGAAGTAAAGCACCCGAGCTAACATCAATGACATCGATGCCCCAATCCTTGGCATATTTCATCATGGCTACCATCTCATGAATATCAATTCCATCCTCATGATAATCTGTTGCGGATACCCTTAGAAAAATCGGCTTAGCTGCTGGCCATTCTTGCTTGACCGCTTCAATAACTTCCTTTAAAAATCTTAAGCGATTTTCCCTTGAACCACCGTATTCATCCGTTCGTTTATTTGAAAGTGGTGATAAAAATTCATGTATCAAATATCCATGTGCTCCATGTAATTCAATGATATCAAAGCCTGCTTCATTTGCTCTCTTTGCGCCCTGTGCAAATGCTTGGACAACCTCAACTATAATCTCTTTAGACATTTCCTTTGGCGTCACAAAGCCTTCATCAAAAGGAATAGGACTTGGTGCAATTACAGCATCCTTATCCGATATCGTTGCCTTCCTTCCTGCATGAGCAAGCTGAATCCCGATTGCACTTCCTTGAAGATGGGCAAAATTTACAATTTCCTTTAGACCACTAATTTGATGATCCCCCCAAATGCCGAGATCGTAATCACTGATTCTACCTCTTGCTTCTACACCTGAAGCTTCTAGTATAATTAGTCCTACCTTAGCAATCGCCCTTGCACCATAGTGAACACGATGCCAATCTGTTACTTCCCCGTTTGTTGTCGCTGAATACTGACACATTGGTGACATCACAATCCGATTAGGAATGGTTACATTCTTTATTTTGCTAGGTGAAAATAGCTTTATCATCAAAAGCCCTCCTCGTACATTCTATTTTTTCATAGTGTATCATAGAATTATGTGGAAAATAAACTGCGAAGTATATGGCCACAATAATCTTTTAGCGAAAATTACCCTTCAAAGAGACAAATATTTTTAATATAATGAACATAAATCTATTTTAAACTTGTTAATCAAGTATTTTTAATATTTCCTTGTACATATTTCCGATTTTCTGAGGAAAGTATTAAAAGAAGTATGATAAGTAGGAGGTTATGTTATGAAATTCTCCTTGCTTAACCGTAAGGATAAATTGTCACGAGAAACCACAGAACAATTTTATCTATTAGCAGAAGAATATAAGTTAATAGAGGATGAGAAAGCACCCGATATAATCATCTCAATCGGTGGTGATGGTACTTTACTAGAAGCCTTTCATGCAAATAAACATCGTCTAGATAAGGTTGCTTTTTTAGGAATACATACGGGTCATTTAGGTTTTTATGCCGATTGGCATCCTGAAGAAATAGAAACATTGGTCTCGATCATGGCATCGAAGCCACTAAAAATTATTGAATATCCCTTATTACAAATTAAAATTACGAATGTTAAAGGTGATCATTATTTTCTGGCATTAAATGAATTTACGATAAAAAACGTTGAAAAAACACTCGTTATGAAGATTAAAATAAACCAAGAGGATTTTGAAACCTTCCGTGGTGACGGTCTCTGTATTGCTACACCATCTGGAAGTACCGGGTATAATAAAAGCTTAGGTGGTGCACTGATTCATCCAAGTTTTGAATCTATTCAAATCAGTGAAATGGCATCAATCAATAACCGGGTTTATCGAACGATTGGGTCACCGCTCTTATTACCAAAAACTCATACCATTGATTTATACCCAGAGTATTATGGAGAAGTTGGAATAACAGTTGATCATTTAAATATGCCAATGAAGGATATAGAAAATATTCAATGTAACGTGGCTAAAGAAAAAATTAGATTTGCAAGATACCGCCCTTTTCCTTTTTGGAATCGAGTAAGGGATGCGTTTATCGGTAGTAATCACATGAAATAAAAGAAAAGCACCTTCGGGTGCTTTTAGACTGATGACAAACTTTAAAGGTATATTAGAGGCGGTTACTTATCGGACAAACCATGCTTATTAGCATAAATCGCTGCCTGGGTTCGATCATCCACCTCAAGCTTTGCTAGAACGTTACTGACATGAGTTTTTACCGTTTTAATGCCTATAAATAGATTTTCGCCTATTTCTTTATTATTTAATCCTTTTCCAAGAAGACTCAATACCTCTAATTCCCTTGGTGTTAAGGATTGATGCTTTAGTGGCTCCCTTCGCATTTGGTTCATCATCATGGTTGTCACTTTACCTTCAATCGTTGGATTTCCTGCTACCGCTTGTCGTATGGCTTTAGTAATCTCCGTCGCCTTTGATGTCTTCAGTAAGTAGCTAAATGCCCCTGCTTCAATGACAGGAAATACCTTTTCCTCCTCAATAAAGCTTGTCAGAACAATCACCTTTATATTTGGTGCTTTTTGTTTGATTTCCTTTGTGGCTGCAATTCCATCCATTCCATCCATCACTAAATCCATTAGAACCACGTCAGGGGCCAATTCAACCGCTAGTTTAACACCGTCTGCCCCATTATTTGCTTCACCAATTACCTCTATGTTTTCTTCTGTTCCAAGATAAGTTGCTAAACCCATACGTACCATCTCATGATCGTCAACCAATATCACTCTTATTTTTTCCTGCATGATTCCACTCACTTTCATAGAAGATGATATACCTAAAAGTTTTTCTTGGTGAGAAATATAAGCACTACGATAGCTTGATTGGAACTCGAATTTCTATTCTAGTTCCTTTACTAGGGTAGCTAATTAAATCAAACCTTCCACCTATATCTTCAATTCTTTCCCTCATATTATCTATGCCATAGGAGCTTTTCTTCTTATCTTTATCGGTAAAACCGATTCCATTATCTTCAATGGTTAAGATAATTCGTTCCTCTCGTTTTAAATAATGTAAGCGAAAATTCGTTGCTTTCGAATGTCTGAGCATGTTAGAAATAGCCTCCTGAAAGACACGAAACAATTGATCCTCCACACCTGGAGTTAACGGTTCTTGATCATCTATATTCCATTCCCAGTTTATTTGAGGATGCTTCTGCTGTAGCTCCTCTAGTAGCTTTTGTATCCCTTCGTATAGCATGTTTCCTTCAAGAGTGACAGGTCTTAAATGCATAATCAAGGCACGAAGCTCTTGTTGGGCATTTACTACCATCTCTTCGACCTGAATGAAATGTGCTTTTGCTTTATCCATATCACTCTCCATTAATCGTGGTAATGCGGATAAGGTCATAGAAATTGCAAATAACTCTTGACTTACGGCATCATGTAGCTCTCTCGCTAGCTTTCTCCGTTCATCAAGGGCAGTCGTCAGCTTTGTTTGATTTACTAGCCGCACATTTTCATCTACTAATCGCTGTAAGGTATTGACCTGTTTTTCAATTCTATCTGCCATTTTATTAAATTGCTGTCCGACCCTTGTAATTTCTGTAAAACCATCGCTTTTAATTCTATGATCTAGTTTACCCCTAGAGAAGGCTTCAGCTCCATCTGTGATTTTTTGTAAATGCTTCTTTAGAGCCTTTCCTAAAGGGTAACCGATAAAAATAGTAACAAAAAAAGCAATCATCATCCCTAGACCCATGATAATTCCTAAAATCAAAAAGTAAGGAAAAGAATAGAAGGAAAGACCAAGGAATGCTTCAATGGTACTTTCCCAGGGGGTCATTTCTGTAATAATGAAGCTCCCAGCAAAAAGCAGCAGGACCATTGCAAGGACAGTACCAATCGTTGCAATGAATTGCTGCTGTAAGATCATCCATTGGATACCCATACGTCTCTTTGAAAAGGTGTTCTTCACATTAATACACCTGCTTTACAGTTACCTCTCCTATAGATAAGGAGATCATGATATTTACTTTCCTAGTCGCATCCTCATAGCCATCGGATGTATAAGCTATGAATCTTCCTGTTCCCCCTTGATTATGGTTAAAAACAGTCACTTCACCAATACGCACATCTACATTCACCTTAGCTGGTAATCCTTGAGGCACAAGCACAGTCACTTCGCCAATTAAACCTGAAATATCAATGTAGGTCTCTCGATCTGGAACAATCGCTGTTGTCAAATCAATAAAGCTTGAACCAATACCATGCCATAGATGTAAATCCTCTAAATTCCAAGCAGAACCATCACCATAGGTGGTTTCGCCGATAAAATGTTTCCTTCTATTTATCGTATATTTTTTTTTATCTGTATCAATTTCAAAAAATATCTCTCTATTTTTCCATTGAGATCTAAATAAGATACTCAATCCAAAAAAGATAATCAATAATGGCCAAGTAATATTCCAAAACTCCTTTAAGCCAATCGAAAACCAGCCCAATTTATTACCAAGAAGGGCAATACCGATTCCTGCGATAAATGCACCCCATAAAATATTACCGGTATGCCAATGCCTCTTTTTAAATCCTTTATAAAAATTAATAAGACCTTTAAACATCATCTTTGCACCATATAAGACAACAATGATTGGCCAATAGGTACTAATCATGTCCCCTAGTCCCATTTGGTAGCCTAAATTTTCTAATAGAAAATATACACCGAATAATAGAATTAAAATACCAAAAATATATTTATTCATCTCTTATCCCTCCCTTTTACTGGCCTATTCTACATTCTCTTATTTTACCATTTTATAATAACGTTTGTTGATTAATCCAGAATGATAGAGAAGCACTTCCTGAGTTTTTGATATATTGTTTTCTATATATTTTGCATCTATAGCGTTTTTTTCTCTTCTATTGATTGTAATTGAAAAATGAAAGATATGGAATACCATTTATGTACCTCCTTCTGTTCATTTCCTTACTTAGCTATAGTTTAAACAAAATCAAGTCTTATCAAAACAGTCCGAAGAACGGATTATTTTCCAACTTTAGACTGAGCCATATTTACCTTATGAACCTCTACCCCAATAGAGTGAGACCCTATTCTAAAAAACAATATCTTTGCCTAGAACCCCTGTTAATGACTATCCAATGCTATTTGTAATCCACAAATAATGAAACAAATATTGGCTCTTTATTTCAATGAATCAAGTAGTATAATAGACACTGTGATTAAATATAATTAACTTAGTTAATTGTATTGTTCACAATCTTTAATATATCGGAGGAAACATATATGAAGAAATTATTATTAATGATAATGAGTACCATCTTGGTTTCTTCATTAATCGGCTGTTCAACCCAAAACCAACCATCCCTGTCCCAAGAGAAGATAAAACCTGTCAAGGTTATGCTTTTAAAGGAGGAAACCCTTCCTATCACCTTAGAATATATTGGTTTAGTTGATGCACAAGCTACAAAAAAGTTTAGCTTTAAAAGCCCTGGCAAAATAGAAGCTATTTTTGTAGCAAAAGGTGAAAAAGTTCATAAGGGGGATAAGCTTACAAGGCTTAATACTCAAGATCTCAGCTATGCCGTTCAAGTAGCAAAATCCCAACTAGAAACTACACAAGCCCAATATAATAAAGCAAATAAAGGGGCTTCTGCTGAGCAATTAAAACAAGCCGAAATCAACTACCAACAAAAACAAGATATGCTTCAGGATGCCACCATCATTTCTGATATAGATGGGTATATCGTTGATGTTTTGAATAAAGAGGGCGAAATGATTAGTGCTGGTTATCCAGTGATTATTGCAAGAAATGAAAATAATATTGTTAATGTTGGCTTGTCCTCTGAGGATATTGATAAAGTGAAGCTTGGCTTATCAGCCACAATTGAAGCAAATGGGCACAGTATAGATGGAGAAATTATTGCTATTGATTCCATTCCCGACACAAGCACAAGAACCTATAATGTAGAGATTGATCTCCCTAATAATCCCTTTAAAATTGGAGAAATTGTCAATGTGTCTATCCTACTAAACAATGAAAAAGGCATATGGATTCCAATCACAAGCATTCTAAAAAATGGTGAATCCTATGTTTATGTTGTAGAGAATGAACATACCGTTAGAAAAAAGGTAGAACTTGGCGCTATTAAAAAATCAAATGTATTAGTGAATGGTTTAAACGCTGGTGACCAGCTCGTTATAGATGGATATAGAGCCATTACTGATGGTGATAAAGTGGCCATTAAGCCTTAAGAGACTAGATTAAGGTGGGGAAATCATGAAGAACGGATTAATATACCAAGCGATAAAAAAAAGAAAAGTAACACTATTTATGATGATTATCATCATGCTGTTCGGATTATATAGCTTTTACATGATACCTAAGCAGGAGGACCCTAATGTAAATGTTTCCGTCGCACTAATCACAACCGTATACCCTGGTGCATCATCAGAAGTAGTTGAAAAATTGATCACTAAAAAAATCGAAGATGTTTTACCAGAGGTCGATAGTTATGATTACTCTGAATCCTATTCAAAAAATAGCGTATCCATCATTGTACTTCGATTAACTACGGATGCAGATGTAGATAAATCCTGGCAGCAATTACGGGAGAAAATGGCGGATGTGCAAGACAGGCTTCCTGATGGGGCTTCAGACATCGAAATTAATACAAAGCTTGCAGATACTGCTGGTATCATCTTAAGTCTATCTGGTGATAAGTATTCCTATGAACAATTACAATCCTATGCTGAGGATATGAAAAAAGAGCTATTGAAAATTGACGGTATCTCTAGTTTTGATATCACAGGAAAGCAAGAAAATGAAGTAAAGGTTGTCATTGATGCAAAAAAGCTGAATTATTATCAGCTATCGCTTCAGGATATTGTTAAAACCATCCAAGCTCAGAACGTCGAAATTCCATCTGGTGC
>CAZEQK010000049.1:0-8758 GCA_964514395.1 uncultured Bacillaceae bacterium | reverse complement strand
ACTGGTAAGGACGTGGAGAAAAAGCTTGCAGAGCTGAAAGCCAAGATACCAGATAATGTTCATATAGATGAGGTTCTTTACCAACCTAAGGATGTTAGTCAATCCATCTATAACTTTATGTCAAATCTTTTGATGGGTATCCTCATCGTTATTGCTGTTGTATTTTTAAGTATGGGTATTAGAAATGCTGTGATTGTCTCAACAGCCATTCCTTTATCATTACTTATCACCTTTGCCATGATGTATTTTTTGGGTATAAAGGTGCAACAAATATCCATTGCAGCTCTGATTATTTCCTTAGGGATGCTGGTGGATAATGCCATCGTAATCAGTGACGCGATTCAGGTAAGAATTGATGATGGTGAACACAATCTAGATGCTGCGGTCAACGGAGCAAAGGAAGTCGCAATTCCTGTGTTAACCTCCACACTGACCACTGTATTTGCTTTTGTTCCTTTATTAGTATTACCAGGAATGGCAGGAGATTTTATTAAAAGCCTTCCACAAATTATCATTATCTCCTTATCTGCTTCCTATTTAGTTGCAATGCTGGTCTCTCCTACCATGGCATATTTGTTTTTTAGAAAAACGAAGCAATCAGATAAAAAATTATATTTACGTAAGCTATTTGACTCCTTGCTACAATTCGGGCTAAGGAAAAAGAAAACAATTCTATCCCTTGCCATGGTTCTATTTATTGGTGCACTCTATTTATCTACATTTTTAGGATTACAATTTTTCCCTAAATCCGATAAAAACATGCTATACATTAATATGACGACAGAACAGGCAGGTAACTTTACTAACACGAAGGAAATTACAAAAGAGGTTGAAGACATATTAAGTAAACAAAAGGAAATCACAAGCTACACATCGGCCATAGGGGGTGGCATACCAAAATTCTTTTATTCCGTTTCACAAAAATCAAAATCAGAGGATTCCACACAAATTTTATTAAGGTTAGATTTGAACAAAAGCGATCGTTTCAAAACAAACGGAGCATTTGCTCATTACCTGCAAGAGGCACTAGATCAAAATATTGCAGGGGCTAAGATTTCTGTGAAGGAATTAGAACAAGGTGAACCAATTGGTGCTCCTATTGTCATTCGTGTTACTGGTGATAATATGGCAACATTAAAAAAAGAAGCAACATTGATTAAGCAAAAGCTTTCTAAAATCGATGGAACAACAAATGTGATGGATGATATTAGTGCTGAAGCCTTCGAATATAATATCAATGTTGATTTAAATAAGGCAGCAAGTATGGGACTTACTAAATATGACATTCAAAGAGAAATAAATATTGCTTTAAAGGGAACAAAGGCTTCTGTCTTTAGATTGGATGGAGATGAACATGATATTATCGTCTCTACGAACATTAAATCAGAGGAAGAGCTTATGAATCTTGCCATTAAATCACCTATTACTGGACAGAAAAAATTATTGAAGCAGCTTGCAAGCGTTAAATTAGATGCAAGGATCCCTTTAATCTATAAATATGACCGCGAATTAACGGTTACCATTTTAAGTGATGTGATGCCTGGCTATAGCTCAATCGATATTCAAAATAAGCTAAATCAAGAGCTTAAAAATACTGACTTAAGAGGTACTTCTCTCGTATTTGATGGGGAAGAAAGTAAGATAAAACAGAATTTTGGTGGCATGGGTGAAGCGGCTATCTTTATTGTCTTTCTTATATTCATTGTTCTATTAATTCAATTTAATTCGATTATTCAACCTTTTATTATTATATTAACAATCCCATTATCTATTATTGGTTCAGTACTCGGGCTTTATATATTTAAACAGCCCCTCTCCTTTACCTCTTTGTTAGGAGTAGTCAGCCTGATGGGAATCGTGGTTAATAACGCTATTGTGTTAGTAGATTATATTAATAGTGAACGAGCAAACGGAAAAAGCGTGGAGGAAGCCTGTAAAGGAGCGACAGAGAAAAGGTTTAGGCCTGTTATGCTGACGACATTAACAACTGTCATTGGTCTAACACCCCTTGCACTCTCTCATAGTCATTTATTTGTTCCGATGTCCATTGCAATTATAAGTGGGCTACTAATATCCTCAATGCTTACTCTCATTATTATACCTGTGGTTTATAGCTTAATCATTGGAAAAATAGAGAAGGTTATACACAGAAATAGGCAGGCAGCAACGGATACAAATAGTGGCTATAATCAGCCCCTATCATAGATACAACATAAATAATGAATGAAAAGATGGTGCTATATGCACCATCTTATTTTGTAGACAATGTAAACAAACTGATGAATTTTTTTAGGGTATTAACCCAAAAATTATAATATAGACATATAAACAGGCAAAACGTTGAGGTAATACATAGTTTATATCAGAACATGTAATTAGTTTCAAAAAAAGGAGGATAAAATATGAGCAAACCTTACTTTTTTCCAGGTGGTTATAGAACACTTTTATTATTCATTCTTTTAATTATAATCTTCTTCTGGTTCATTGCTCCTTTCCCGCTACCAACTATTTAATGGTAAATTAATTCACATATTAAAAATAAATTGACAGCCATCTACCTACCTCCAAAAAGGGACTGTTGCAAAACGAACTGAATAGTTCGTGGAGCAATAGCTCTTTTTTATTTACTCTTATTTTTTTATTGAATGTGTGAATGTGCGATTTTGATCTTTTTTTATAATCTAGCGGTCCAGCAAGAAGATAATTGGTGGTAATACTACTAGGGTGCTAAACAATGCTAAACTCATATTTATCACAGTCATCAATCCGAAATCTTGAAGTATTACAAAATTTGAATCGATCAATGCATTAAAGCCTCCAATAACCGTCATTCCAGAAGCTATAATCGCTTTGCTACGATTAAACTAATTGGAAATACTGGTATAAAGGCGCAAATCACTGAACTACAAAGTCGTTTAGAAGAAAAGGTTTTTTTAAACACGTTTCAACAAATTATCAGACGCATTCTTTATTTAGCAGAGTACCATGGTAAATCAGTAGGAAACCATATCATTGAGCTTGACATTCATCTGACTCATGAAGAACTTGCCCATTTAGTAGGAACAACAAGAGAAACGGTTAGTCGAACAGTTACAAAGCTAAAAGCCACAGAAACGTTAGACATCCAAAATGGTATTTGGCGTTTAAATATGGAGCGTTTGAATGCAGAAATAGATAATTTATAGTATTATCCGTTAAAGTAGGTGGTTTTTGTGAGAATTTCCTCATCATCCGTGTATTTACTCACTGATCTTTATCCGACTAGTAAAACGCCATAAATACGAATATCATCAACGATTATTGGTACTGCAATCACGCTAACAAGATGTTCTACTAATAGAATTGGATATTCAATCGGATCCCCTAATACATCATGGGGATAATTCTCAATTTTTATCGTCCGATTTAATTGAACACTTCACCAGCAATCCCTTTTCTCAAGCGAATAACGATTCGTTTATAACGAAAGTTACTTGCTCCAGTTGCTAATCGCCAACGAATCTCGTCATTCATCGCATCATAAATGGCTATTCCAATAAAATCCGTATCAAGCTTCCCTTATATACCAAAGGAGATTAGTACTATTGCAAAAAAAACTAAGACAAATGACGACATCTCATCACTCTTTCTAATCTTTTTTTATCAATGAAAATACATCTTTTCATATTATTATTCTACTTATTCTTACTTAAAATTGAAAGTAGGGCTTTCCCCTATATTATATAATCAAAAAAATCTGTTAAAAAAAAGCTAGCCTCGGCTAGCTTTTTTTATTATTTTTAATTTAGATGGTGAATTTCTTTACTATTTTATTTAATTGCTGAGCCAATTCTGCTTGCTGTTGAGCTAGCTTAGCCATTTCATCTACTGCTGCTGCAACATCACTTGTATTATTCGAAATATCAGATGTATTTGAAGCCGATTGTCCTGCTGCTGATGCGACCTGCTCGATTGCTTGATTAATCTGTTCAATCGAAACGGATGTCTGCTCGATACTTACCGTCAATTCTTCAAATACTTGACCCATAAAATCTGCATCCTCTTGGTATTGATCTCCTGTCTCCTCAAGGATCTTATAATCTGATGTTACTTTTTCATCAATAAAGGTTAGTAGCTCATTAGCATTGTCAGATAGATTACCAAAGCTAGACATCACCTTTTTTACTGTTACCTGTATACTTGATACCGTTTTTGTGGACTCTTCTGCTAGCTTTCTTATTTCATCAGCTACAACAGCAAATCCTCTTCCATACTCTCCTGCCCGTGCTGCTTCAATCGAGGCATTTAATGCTAAGAGGTTCGTTTGGTCAGCAATATCGGCAATCACTTCCGCCATTTCTTGAATTTCTCCAACAATTTCTCCCTCTTCGATTGCCTTTTTAATTTTATCCTGTTTTGTTGCAAACATAGTTCTTGCGACCTCAATTGATTGTTCTGAATTATCTTTTAAGGTTCTTGCTCTAACCTCAATTTGTTTGACTGCCTTGTTACCATCCATTGCTTTCTCAGATAGTATTGATGTAGAATTAGCAATTTCACTACCCGATGAACTAATTTCTTCTGTAGTAGCACTTGCTTCTTCCATACCTGCTGCTATTTCCTGACTTAAAGAATTGATGCTCTGCACCTGAGCAGTAATTTCTACAACGGTTGCTGACAAGCTTTGGCTATATATATCAATATCGGAAGAACGATGAAAAACATCTTTAATTAAATTCCTTATATTTAGAATCATTTTATTAAAATGATTTCCCAAATCACCAAATTCATCATTTGAGGTAATGTTAAGCTGGGTAGTTAAATCCCCACTCTCTGCCTTTACAAAGGCTTCCTTTAGTTTATTAATAGAAGTTGTAATCCACCTTGCAATAAATAAAGCGACAACACCACTTAATAGTGCTGCTAGAACAGCAACTATTAGGACATACTTCTTTATTTCATTAGTATCTGTCGTTAACTCAGTATCCTCCATCGTCGCTAGTATTTTCCAGCCTGTTTTACTATTTGTTACAAAGCTTAAGAATTCCTTTTTATCTTGAGAGGTATACTCAGAATGGCCTGTCTTCTCTTTTTGTAGATCTGTCCAAAATTTTTGGTCGGTGATATCCTTACCAATCATCTCTTTATCTGGATGTGACACAGTAACCCCTTTGCTATCAATAATGCTAATATAGCCATCGTTTCCAACCTTTACAGTTGAAAGTTTATTAGTTAAAAATTTCAGACTAACATCTGCTGCAACAACCCCAACAATATCACCATTATAAATCATCGCTTTTGCAACAGTGATAATCATTCCTCCTGAACCTGCATCCTTATATGGATCCGTCAAAATGACCTTCCCTTTATTCTGTAAAGCATCCTTATACCAAACTCGTGAAGTGAGGTCATAGTCATCTGGAAGATTTACGGTAGGATAAATAATAAGATTTTTGCTACTTGTTCCTATATAGGTATATAGGATATCTGAATTATTCTTAGAATTGTTTTTTAAAATTTCATAGCCAAGATAATCATATGTAAGCCTCATGTCTGTAGTATTATGTATTCCGTCGGTATTTGTTTGTTCATTCTGGGCTTGAAAAATACTTTGATTGATGACATGGTTTGGATCTAAATCCACCTTATTTTGCTCTGAAGCTAAATTCTTTAATAAAATATTATCTGATAATGCCCCAATATTATGCTCCAATCCATTTAAAAATTCATCCACTGTATCATTAACAATAGTGACATTTCGTAAGTTAGTTTTATTAAAATTAGTTATAATAATACTGGATGATTCATTATATGATAGAAATCCTAGAAGAAATATTGGTAATAAGATAATAATTAATAGAACAACCATTAATTTTTGCCCTATCTTACTACGAAAAAAGCTTTTATTACTTTTCAGCATTTTCTTTTTTTGTTTCTCCACTTTTTCAGCCAAATTCATTACCTCCTTATTTCCTCAATTATATTTTTTTGTATTGCCATTTTTCTACATATTATGATTTCATTCGACATTCAATCTATATTTTACCTTAAAATTCCTATCGTTGAAATACTTTTTTCTATCAAAATAATAAAAATAACGTACTAGAAAAAAACTAGTACGCTATTTCTTATATATATGAAGGAGTATGGGGAGTTAACGGTAATTTAATATAGTTTCTTTTTAGATACTTAATTGGAAAGCTCCAAACATGAACGAGTCTTGTAAAGGGCCACAATGCAAAAATTGAAAAAGCAGCTAAGGTGTGTAATTTAAACACAAATGGAACATGTAGCATAAAAGCGGCATTAGGTCTAAAGATTAACAAGCCACGTAGTCAAGGCGCCAAGGCCGTTCGATAATCAAAGCCACCAATTACGGTATTGTAGCCTAGGGTGTTATAAACACCTAAGCCAATTTCTAAAAACAACAGTAGAGCTATAAAATATCGCTGATACTACTGGTCCGTCGAACGCGAGTATTTCCAATCCGCCGAAATAGTAGAATCATAATGCCTATCAATGTCACGATACCTGCTAAGCCTCCACCTATAATGCCACTTATATGATACATTTCTTCAGTGATACCAAGTGCTTCAGTTATTGATTTCGGTATGAGTAGACCGACGATATGTCCACCTAAGACCATAAAAATCCCAAAATGAAAGAGAATACTTCCCCATTTTAAGCTTTTCTTCTCTAAAAGCTCACTTGATATAGAGGTTCAACCTATTTGGTCGGTTTGATAGCGATAGCTATGACCAATGATAAAGGTGGTTATGGTTCATTGTTATCTCCCTCTCTGTATTTTTCAAAGTTGTGTCGATTTGACTCTATTTGTTCTATATCTTCATTACACAATATTCCTTGGTTTATTCCTATCAGGGAACTCCCCTATTGTGTGAGATGATGCTGATTTTATGATAATCGAGTAGGAGGGGGTGACTAACCCCCATCCTCTCACACCAACGTGCGTACCGTTCGGTACACGGCGGTTCGACTACTAATAAGATGACTTATGTCTAGCACAATCTATCCATCTGCACTAAGCGTTCTTACTGTTTATCTTCGATTTCCAACCTATTTTCAGGTAAGTAACTCCTCTCGGACAACTGCTATTCTCGTACTTCTGATAAATTGCATCTGTCTTATTGCAATCGTCAAGTCCTTTTCTCTGCTATTTTTCAATAGTTTCATAGATACTACGACTTGAACTGACTTCTGTACGTTCAGTTTCACCTCTCAATGAAGGTTACTAAGTAGCGAAAATAATCGCTATGCAAAGCATACCGTACAGACCTCCCCTGTTAAGAACATAATCTTTCACTCCATCTATCTGCCACATTTACACAATATATCTTTGAGTAGTTATTGTGCTTTAACTTGTTTAGCAGTCTTACCCGATATATCATGCCTTATATGTGATTTCTATTCGTCAGACCAGAGATTTGCCCTCAGACTTCCTTCAGATTCCACCTCACGATGGACACCCTTTTTAGGCTGTGCACTTTCCACTACGACGTGCTGGGGACTTTCACCCGTTAGATTATGCCCATGCAGGGCGAACTAAAAAAAGCTATTGGTTATATGAACCAATAGCTTAAGTCTGATGACAAAATGTCGGTATCTTTGTTGACTTCATGGTTTTAAGAGGCTAGTATTTTGTTCTGGGGGGGAATCCTAGGATGATTTCTCAGCCTTTAATAATTTAGCTAATTCTTTATTAATCTGTACCACTTCATCATAATGTTGAGATTGAAATAAAAAAGTATGTGTATCCTGCCCTATCTCTTTATGCTCTAAAATAATAACATGTTGAACACCATCACCTAAACCAAAGCCGATTTTTTTAACCTTGTAAATCGTGGCATAATCACCATAATTGAATACTAAATCCATAGGATCGTGATATATAAACTCAATAAGGTTATTGGAATGTCTGTATAGATTCACCTCAGCCGTCCTATTTGCTTCATTATGATCAGGAGATGAATCTGGCATTAATTCCATTCTTTTTATTAATAAAGCATAAATAGCATCAAAATTTTCTTCTGAGATTTCTTTTGAGCCAAATGCGATTGCTACAGGTTTTTCTATTGATATCTCTTGATTCCAAATGTCATCCACGAACATTTTAGCTGTATGATTATTTGAATGATTAAAAAAGAAGACGATACCTATTAACAGTAAAGCGATGAATAATATAGAAAAGAACTTAAATTTCATAAGCACTCCTTTCAGCTTCTATGTGATTTTACTTCATGCCGATAGATTAAACGGATTGATATAAGCTATCATTAAAATACAGATTCACAGTAATTTTGTCTTTGTATTGAATAAGCTTATTTATATCATCTTTTGTTATAGAATCACCAGCGAATGCATATTGCACCATATAAAGATTACTTCCCTTTTTCTTTTCAATTAATGAAAAACCATAGGTAATTCCTGATTTGTTATAGCCTAAGATCTGATAAATTTCATTAGGGAAATTTAGCTGGAAGCCTAGCTGCTCTCCTAAATGATCAGTCACATAGCGATTAGGAATCTCAAAAAATAATTGATACTCCACTCCTAATTTTTTATTATTTATATCAGTGAATTTGTTTTCAGTTGCACTGATCTTAGTAATATGAATATGTTGAATCGTTTCATTTATTAAATCAGTGGAAGCTGGTGCCTTCTGGTTAGCTAAAGAATTTTCAGAAATAAAGACTACAATAATTAATATAAAAAGAAAATAAAGGATATATTTTTTCATCACTTTACCTCCTTGATTAAA
>CAZEQK010000048.1:0-21316 GCA_964514395.1 uncultured Bacillaceae bacterium | reverse complement strand
CAATAGTGTTTACTATATTTTTATTATTTTTTTTAAAAAAATTATATATATAACTTAGATTGGCCCTGTTTTATTTTACTAACACTATTGTTTATAATATAATACATGTGTAAAAGGTAGAAAGGGGTAATATAAAATTTGGAAAATAATACATTAAAATTAACAAATGTGTTAGCTGATCCAACTAGATTTGCTATATATCAACATATCTCAACAGCTAATCGTTCAGTCAATGTTCAAGAAATTGCTGACAAGTTTGGTATCCATCCCAATGTAGCAAGATTACATTTATCCAAATTAGAGGATGTCAAGCTACTCAAATCAGAAACAGAAAAGACAGGTCGTGGTGGAAGACCAAGTAGAGTCTACAAATTATCAGATGAAGTGATTAGCTTACAATTCCCACCAAGAGATTATCAATTGTTAGCAAAGATAGCGATTGAAACCCTATTATCCTTTGGTGATGAGGGCAAAAAAGCCTTAAAGGTCATGGGTCGAAGATTTGGTATAGAAGCTGCTAAATATGCCATGATGAAAGATGGTATTGAAAATACAATGGCATTATCAACAGAAAAAAAGCTTGAAAGTATTGAAAAATTAGTTATTGCTCAAGGTTTGCAGCCAAAGCTTGATCAAATCGATGAAAACACCCTTCGTTTCCAAGTAAATAATTGTATCTTTCATGACACCGTATCATCGGTAAATAACCATAATATATGTCAAATGCATCAACATTTGCTTGAAGGTATATTTCAAACATATTTTGGTGATATCGACTTACTTCAAGAATCTTCCCTTGCAATTGGAGAACATGCTTGTCAATATACGATGGTTAAATTACCAGTAAAATAAAAAATCGCCATATTAGGCGATTTTTTATTTTATCTTTTTAACATTAGAAGCTTGATATCCCCATCTGTTCCCAAATATTTTCAAGAAAACGATAATTCTTTTTCTTGATATTTTTTTGTTGAAGTAGCACTTTAAAGGTATCCCCCATCTCTCCTGGAGTAATCAAATGTCTAATAGCTCGATTTACCTTTAATGCCTTGTCTACAAATATATCCTTTTTCTCAATTTCCTTAAAATCTATCTCACTCAGATAATTTAATATTCCATTATTCATTAAGAATTTACTTTGTGTTGTAAACCATACATTCTCCAAGCCAAGTCTCTCGCCATAATACATGATTGCCGTAAAATTTACATGACAGGTAATATCCTGATCTCCGATATTTTTGTACGGATCGTCATTAGCAACATGTTGATAATAACACATTAACGAACCTTCGTGCCGATGACTAGCATATAGTTCATCTGCTGGATAGCCATAATCAATCGTAAGAATATAACCCTTGTCAAGTAATTGAGATATGTTGTTGACCCATTCTATGGCATCAAGGTTAATTTCAGCAGTTTGCCCTTCTTTTATAGATACACCCTGTTCTTCAAAATATTCAACAAGCCTACTATCGCTAATTTTATCAGTTAGTTCTTCAAAGCTCTCTTCCTTTTCATTCCATGTGACATATACTTCTTTTATCTCTCCGTCTATTTTTTTCACTTTATGAACAGGAAAAGAATCTAAAAGTTCATTAGAAAAAACAATACCTTCAAATGGCCGTGGAATCTCTTCAAGTGTTTGCACCCATATAAAATGATCCACATGCTCTTTTACGTTATCATATTGTAACTTTTTATGATAAGGACTTACCTCAAGCATGTAATATTGAAGTTTATCATAAATGGATGGTTGACTCTCTTTAAGAAAATTTAATACGTCTCTTGCAAAACGACCGTTTCCTCCACCTATTTCTAAAATCATATAAGATTGATGATCGGTGGTATAGGGCAATATTTCGATAAAGCTATTTGCGATGGTTTGTCCAAAAATAGGACCAACAGATGAACTAGTGTAAAAATCTGCATTCTTTCCTATTTTTGTTTTATCCTTCGTATAATATCCAAGCTCAGGTTCATATAGAGCCATTTTCATAAACTCATAAAAAGTAAGTCTTTGATTCTCCTTTTTTGAAATAGTAGCTAAAATTTTTGTTTTTAATTGTGTTGATGTCGTATTTTCCATCGCCATTCTCCTTCTAAAGATATAAATAATAATATATTAAATTATTTTAAACAAAATGTTTTTTAATATTGACATAGTGTTTATCTTATTATATTATTATATCAGAAATTGTTATTACCCTTATTGATTACAACCTACTTCCCCCAAAGTAGAATCAAAAAGGATTCATTTTTACCAAATTTGATCCTCCCCTAAAAATAACCTCCAAGAAGGAGGTTATTTTGTTTTTTTAATTCTTCTTATCATATTGAAACACATGCTCTACTAGGTCACTTCCATTTTTCTCTATACTTTTGTCAACAGAATCATTTTCAGCAAATAAAATGGGCAGTACCTTATAATATCTTTTACGGTCTTTATAGGATGATTTTACATATGTAGGAATTGCTTGAATACTAGATATTTTGATTTTTTTTGATGAATAATCTTTTTCTAATATGATATCTAAAATAATGCCATACTCTTTCCAATCATATCGCTGGTTACTTAGGAAATTACCCAATGAGTAAATGACTCCACGATCAGATTCATTCTCATTCCCCTTATAAATTTCCAATGTTTGGACCACATGGGGATGACTTCCTAAAACAAAATCCACACCATTCTCATATAGTTTTTTCACCCATTCTTTCTGTTCATCACTAGGGTCTCGGTGATACTCATAGCCGAAATGTATCATAGCCATAATATAATCAACATTCTCTTTTTTTAATATTTCTACATCAACCTTAATGTTTTCTTCACTTAACATATTCACTAAATATGGTTTAGGGATAGGTAAGCCATTTGTTCCATAGGTGGTTGCAATAATACCTATTTTTATCCCATTTACTTCTAGTATAAGTGGTTTTTCTTTCCCTTTCAAACTTCTAAATGTACCTGTATGCATAATGTTATACTCATCTAAATGATTTAGGGTTTGTACCAACCCTTGTTCTGATTGATCCATTGCATGGTTATTTGCGGTTGTTAATACGTTAACACCAGCATCCTTTAATGCCTTCACTATTTCTTTGGGAGCATTAAATCTTGGATAACCTGAATAGGTTGTATTGGCAACTGGAGTTTCCAAATTCCCTATAACAAAATCTGCTTGGGAAAATATTGGCTTAACCTTTTCGAAAATATTCTCATAATGATATTCCTCTGTATTGGTATCATAGCCTGAATTAATGATAGGTAAATGCATCATAACGTCACCAATAACCATGATTCTCGCCTTTGGTGCTTCTAAACTTCCTGATGTTGAGGAGAACACTAGTGATAGCAACAGAAAAATCTTTATAACTGGATTTAACATACCCATATGCTCACTCTTTCTTAAAAATAAGTATTTGCCCAATAGCTAATTGCCGCTAATACTCTTTCTTCTACTTAATGAGACTAATGAGCTTTACTCATTTAGCCAACCTTGTACACTTTGGAAATAATCGGCGCTAAGCTCCTGGATTAGTTCAACTATTATTCAAGTATCCCACCTGAATGAAGTTTCACTTCATCTTTATTTTACTAATATTTCTAATGAATTGAAATGAATAGTTTATCTTACATAAGGATTACTCTTCTTTTCTTCAGCAATTGCAGTGCTACCACCATGTCCAGGAAAAACTATTGTTTCGTCAGCTAGTGTGAATAATTTTGTTTTAATGACATCGATAAGTTTTTTTTGATTTCCGCCATAGAGGTCTGTTCTTCCAATGGATTGATAAAATAAAGTATCCCCTGTAAATAACCAATTCTCTATCTGAAATACAAGGCCACCAGGAGTATGACCTGGTGTATGAAAAGCTTTCACATAAAAATCATCAATTTGAAACCGTTCATCCTTTTCTATAACGTATTCAGCTGATTTACATATTACCTGTCCTAGAAATGGGAATGCTTTGGAGCCATTATGCTTCGGATTTCCCAACCATTCATTTTCATGGGTATGAATATAAACTGGAGCTGCAAATTTTTCTCTAATCTGCTCTAAACCACCAATATGATCTAAATGTGCATGGGTTAATAATATCGCTTTTAGGCTTATATTTCTTTTTAAGATATATTCTTCGATTGGATCAGGTTCAAAACCGACATCAATCAGTATTGCATCACGACCTTTGATAATTAAATAGTTGTTCACCGCAAATTCACTTAATACAAACTTTTTTAACTCCATTATTGATCCCTTCCTTTATATCACTAATATGACTCTTGAATTGCCAAATATAAAACCTTTAGCTTCATCTTAATTTTCTTTTTAAAATTTCGCAAATACAAAATGGCTATTACTTTCTTTCGTAATAGCCATAGACCACTGAAATATTATTATAAAAGATCAGCCGCTAATTGAGCTAGAGTTGATCTCTCTCCCTTTTGTAGCTTCACATGTCCACTAAGTGATTCCTCCTTGAATCTTTCCACTACGTATGTTAATCCATTATTAGTAGCATCTAGATAGGGATGATCTATTTGGTCGGGATCACCCATTAACACGATTTTACTTCCCTCTCCAACTCTTGTAATAATCGTTTTCACTTCATGCTTCGTTAAGTTTTGTGCTTCATCAATAATAATAAATTGATTAGGAATACTTCTCCCGCGAATATAGGTCAATGCCTCAACTTGAATACTTCCCATACCAGCAAGAATTTTATCTAATTCTCCTGGTTTTTTTGTATTAAATAAGTACTCCAAATTATCATAAATAGGTTGCATCCAGGGTCTTAGCTTTTCTTCCTTTTCACCAGGTAAATAGCCTAAATCCTTCCCCATCGGAATAATAGGTCTTGCTACTAACAATTTATGATAAATTCGTTCATCTTCAACCTTTAATAAACCAGCTGCTAAAGACAATAATGTCTTACCAGTTCCAGCTTTCCCTATTAATGTCACGATTCGAACCTGATCGTCCATTAATAATTCTAAAGCCATTCTTTGTTGTACATTTCTAGGTATGATGCCCCAAACAGATTCATAAACCCGTAAAAATTCTATATATGTTTTTTGGTTATTTATTTTTGAAACAGCCGATTTATTTGAACCAAATACATCCTTTAATATATAAAACTCATTTGCATATATTTGTGTAGCCGCTATACCAACTTCTTCAATATCTAATCTTTTGTTGGCAAAAAATTTGTCAATCAGTATAGGCTTAATTTTCAATTCAAAAAATCCTGGATAAATCTCTGTATCAGATATGACCTTATCTGATAGAAAATCCTGTGATTCTATTCCCAATGTATCTGCTTTAACCCTGATCAATACGTCCTTACTGACTAAAATAACAGGTTTTCCTTCCCTTCGCACCTTTTCCTCTAATTGTAGATTCATAGCAACAGCTAATATCCGATTATCATTTGTCATTTCACCAAAGGTTTTTTTTAGTTTAATAAATGATTGATGGTTTAGCTCAATCTTTAATGTTCCACCATTTCTTAAGGGAACTCCAGCATGTAGCTTTCCTTTTTCTCTTAATTGGTCTAATAATCGCGAAACTTTTCTTGCATTTCTACCTACTTCATCAATAAAACGCTTCTTGGCATCTAATTCTTCTAGTACAACAGCTGGGATGATTACTTCGTTATCTTGAAATGCAAAAATGGAACTTGGGTCTTGTAGCAGAACATTTGTATCCAAGATATAGATTTTCTTCAAAATTTCGCCTCCTATTTTATTGTCATAATCTCTTTACATCCTCCCTTATCCATAAGTGCTAGCTTTTTTATTTTACTTATTACATTTTATGCAGGATATTCTGAGTATGTATTTAGATATTGTGAACACACATTAATTTTATCTTTTGACCGAGAATAAACGGGACTAAGCTCCTGGATAAGTTCAACTAATCATTCAGGTAACCCATCTGAATGAAGTTTCACGTAGCCCGATAGCTAATTCCCGCTAATTCTTTCTTACAGAATAAACGGGACTAAGCTCCTGGATAAGTTCAACTAATCATTCAGATAACCCATCTGAATGAAGTTTCACATAACGGGACAAACTAAAAAAAACACGATAAATATATGGGGCGTGATGTGATGCGAAAATTTTTACTCATCTTAATGGCAACTATTTTAATCTTTTTTTCTGGCTGTAAAGCAAGCAATAATCCCCCTGGAAATCAAGCTGCACCACCACAAGATGTAAAAAAGACGGAAAGAGTACCACAGACTGCAGCTAAACCTGATAGAAATAAGAACCCACAAAATGTTGCTCGTAGGCTAGCAAATCTGGCAGCGAGAGTACCACAGGTCAATGACGCCACTGTGGTTATTTTTGGTAAATATGCAATAGTTGGTATCGATGTTAATGCAGTATTAGATCGCTCACGTGTAGGGGTGATTAAATATACAGTTGCCGAGGCTTTAAAGGACGATCCTTTAGGTGCAAATGCACTTGTAACAGCAGATCCAGACATTGTACAAAGACTTAGAGAGATAAATGCTGATCTAAAACGTGGTCATCCAATTCAAGGACTTGTAGAGGAGCTTTCTGATATTGTGGGAAGAATCATTCCCCAAACCTCAAAGGATGTACAAAAGAAAGAAAATCCACCAACTAAAGAAAATCAGCAGAAGCTAAATCAAACAAATCAAACAAAAAATCTAAAAAACAAATAATTTTTTTTCTAGCAAAAAGGAAGATTACCTTCAACAATTAAAAAGCCTAGTTCAAAAAGAAACTAGGCTTAGATTATTTGCATATAAATTTGTTGTTTATTACACTTTACTTTTTAGTACTTGTTGTATTGGTATTAGCATAATAAGTAGCATGAAGTTCATTTTGAACTCTTATTAGCTCATCATCATCAATTAATACATAAGGACTTTGCCAATTGGACTCCATTTTTATGGATTTAAAATTGCTATCTGATACACCCTTATACTTCCAAAATAGGCCCTTCATATCATCAGGAGTAAGATTGGTTGTTACATGATCAGAAGCGATGTCTAAGATATTAAAAATATTAGTGACTCCCTTAAACGTCATTAATTTATCAGCAATTGCCTTTAAAATTTGCTGATGTCTATCATTTCTTTGAAAATCACTGGAATCATGACCATCTGACGACCTTCTAAATCGAGCATAATCTAGCGCTTCTTTTCCAGTAAGATGTTGAATGCCTTTTTTTAGATTAATATCGGTTCCATCACTTGGAGACACATAATACATATCACGATCAACGTTAATATTGATACCATCTAATTGATCAATCATCATCTCAAAACCTTGAAAATCAACTATAGCATAATATTTAACAGGTATCTTTAATAAGTCAGATAATACATTCATAACCATATGAGGCCCGCTTATGGATGGAGAGGTTTCTCCTTTACCCTCAAGATGCTTCCTCTCTATCTCCCCTTTTACATATGCACTATTAATCTTACCCTCGCCATATCCGGGAATATTAACCTTTGTATCTCTTGGTACGGATAAAAGGGTAATGTCCTTTGTTTCTGGGTTCCAAATCGCTACGATAATAGCATCTGTATTTTTACTTCTGGTTTCTGGTCGGTAATCTTCTCCTAGCAGTACCATAGCAAAGGTTTGATCTTCAATCGGTATTACCGTCTGATTTTGATTTGTATCCTTATTGTCTGAGTCAGATGCTTTATTCATTGCATTATTTAGCTTCCAGGAAGCATATCCAGTAAATGCAGTGACACCAACTATGATGATGGCTAAGGCAATAAACAACCATTTTAATATTCTTTTTTTTGATTTTCCTTTTTTTGATCTGTTTAGTCGAGATCCAGTTTCATTCATATCCAACTTTTACACTCTCCCATAATTAAGGATAAAAAAATTATCATTTGTTAAAAATTTTAATATCAATACTTCTTTTATTAAACCAAAAAAGGTGGTTCTTATGAAAGTAAAATGTGAACTATGTGATATTAAAAATGATATAGATGACCAATCTTTATTAGCAAAGAGGTTACGAAATCACCCAATTCGAGTATACATATGTGAAGCATGCTTCAATAGAATAAAACAAAAGGCTGAGAAAAGAAATCAACTAAAATAAATAGTACTACTTACAATTACAATCTAAATTTCGGTTCATTCTCGATATCCGAAATTAATTTATCAACCAATACTAAATCATACTCGTTCTTTTCTTTCTTCCCATCTATTTCATAAGTAACAGTATATTTAAACGGATCTCTATCATAGGATATTTCAGTAATATTGAAATCATCAGTTAATACCATTCTAAAAAAATCAGCTGTCTCCTTCGCTGCATGATCCTCTTGTCTTGCTTCAAAAACAACTACTATCTGTAACCAATTGAAAATTGCATCCTCAATTTTCATCATGCACCTCCTAAGAATATAGATAAATTTTATAGGTTGGCTGCTAGCTCTTTTAGTAATTTAATTTCATCCTTATATTCTTCCTCTTTTTCCACAGGTGTTTCTAATATAAAAGGAATCTCCTTAAGTTTTTCACATTGTAAAAATTTTTTCAATCCCTTATCTCCAATTTCTCCTATACCAATCTTTTCATGTCGATCTTTTCTACTATTAAATGGTACCTTACTATCGTTAATATGAATCACTTCAATATGCTCAAGATAACCTGTTTTTTCAGCTTTTTGGATAAACTCCTCAAATAATTCTTCACTCCACTGCCCTGCTGCAAAAGCATGGCAGGTATCAAAGCAAAAACCTATTTTTTCAGGATATTTTGTTTTATTACGTATTTTCATCAATGTTTCAGGTTCTAATCCTATTTCTGAGCCTTGTCCAGCTGTATTTTCTAATAATAATTTTGTTGGACCATTATATTGCTCTAGAATTAAATCTAGTGTCTCGACCATTCTTTCTAGTCCATATTCTTCTCCTTCGCCTACATGTTTACCACAGTGTACAACTGCTCCAAACGCTCCATATGCTTCGGCGATATTCAGATCTTCGACGATAGAACGAATGGTTATCTCATGAAGATCTGGCTTAGGTGTAGAAAGATTTGTGATATAAGGTGTGTGACAAACTACGGATATCCCATTTTCCTTGCAAAAGGCAACACCCTTATTGGCATCTTCCATATCGACCTTCTTCGATTTGAAGCCCCTAGGATTTTTAGTAAATACCTGAAAAGTACTTGCTTCAAGTTCCACTGCTTTTTCTGCTGCCTTTTTTAATCCCTTAGCGATGCTAATATGACAACCTATCTGCATGAAATCACCTCAATTAAGAATTTTGGTTTATCATTTTTTTATTTTTATCATATTTGTCCCTGTCACCTTTATTTAATAGTTTCTTACGAAGACGAATGGACTCTGGTGTAATTTCACAATACTCGTCTTCATTTAAGTACTCTAAAGCTTGTTCAAGACTTAATGTCCTTGGTACTTTTATTTTTACTGTATCATCCTTTGTAGCTGATCTAACATTCGTGACATGTTTTTCCTTGCATACATTTACAATTATATCATTTTCTCGGGTATGTTCTCCAACAATCATACCTTCATAAACCTCAGCACCTGGAGAAACGAATAATATCCCTCTATCTTCTACAGACAAAATTCCATAGGTGGTTGCCATACCCATTTCAGAGGATACTAAAACACCAGCTCTTCTTCCACCGACCTCGCCATTTATTCTTGGTTGATAGGAATCAAAGGAATGGTTTAATATACCATAACCTCTAGTTAGTGTTAAAAACTCAGTTCTATAACCAATTAAACCCCTAGATGGTATTAAAAATTCTAGACGAATTTGTTCAAATCCTAAATGTGTCATATTCTGCATTTCCGCTTTTCTTGAACCAAGACTTTCCATGATTACACCCATATATTCTTCTGGCACATCAATAAATAATCTTTCAATTGGTTCATTTTTCTTACCATCAATTTCTTTGATGATTACCTCTGGCTTTGAAACCTGTAATTCATAGCCCTCACGTCTCATATTTTCAATTAGGATAGATAAATGTAGTTCACCTCGCCCGGAAACGACAAAGGCATCAGGACTATTTGTTTCTTCGACCTTTAAGCTAACATCTTTTTCTAATTCAGCAAATAAACGCTCCCTTAGCTTTCTTGATGTCACATATTTACCCTCTCTACCTGAAAAAGGGCTATTATTTACAACAAATGTCATTTGTAAAGTAGGCTCATCAATATGAAGCAATGGTAAAGCTTCTGAATTCTCGTAATCAGCAATCGTTTCGCCTACATTTATCCCTTCAATACCCGCGATTGCAACAATATCTCCTGCTTTTGCCTCTTCAATCTCTATTTTCTTTAAGCCTTTAAAACCATACAGCTTTGTGATTCGAGCATTTTTTACCGTGCCCTCTCTTTTCATCACAACGATGGTCTGATTTTTCTTTAATACTCCTCGGGCGATACGACCAATACCAATACGGCCAAGATATTCGTTATAATCTAATAGAGTAACCTGTAGTTGCAAGCTCTCCTCATAATTGACCTCAGGAGCAGGGATATAGCGAATAATAGCCTCAAATAATGGTTGCATTCCATTTTCTAAATGATCAGGGTCTGTACTACATAAACCTTTTAAGGCAGATGTATAGATGACAGGAAATTCAATCTGATTATCATTAGCACCAAGCTCAATAAATAGGTCCAATACTTCATCAACCACTTCACTTGGTCGAGCATTATCTCGGTCGACTTTGTTAATGACAACAATTGGTGTTAGACCTGCTTCTAATGCTTTTCTTAAAACAAATTTTGTTTGAGGCATAATGCCTTCAAAAGCATCTACTACTAAAAGCACACCATTCACCATTTTCATGATACGTTCGACTTCACCACCAAAATCGGCATGACCAGGTGTATCAATAATATTAATCATATTATCTTTATATTGAACAGCTGTATTTTTAGCTAAAATGGTTATTCCTCTCTCACGCTCAAGGTCATTAGAATCCATTACCCTTTCTTTTACGTGTTCATTTTCCCTAAAAATACCAGATTGGGCTAATAATTTATCGACTAGGGTTGTTTTGCCATGGTCAACATGGGCAATAATTGCAATATTTCTTAATTCTTCTCGTTTCATATACTATCTCCTCTGTAAACTAATCTTCATACACAATAAAGACGCCTTCTTTAGGCGTCATAAGAAACCTTACTATAAGATTATAGTATTTTAATAAGAAATGAACAATACTAGGAGAGTTTATTTATTTTTTTACCTCTGTATGTGCTTTTTTCTCAACAGGTTTTATAATGGCTGCAACATCTTCATTACCATACCCTTGCTCCTTTGCATCGCCAATCATCTTTTCTGCTAATTTTGCTAATCCTAATGGAACCTGAATCTGGTCACCCATAGCAGTTGCTAATCCCATATCTTTAAATAGCAAATCAATACTAAATCTTTGCTTAAAATCTCTATTTTGTATTAATGGTAACACACGATTAATCATATAGCTATGACCAGTACTGTTTTTGATTACTTCAGCAAGCTCATCACTATTAAGTCCTGACTTTGCTCCAAGTACAAATGCTTCAGATAAAGCAACCGTATGGATACCAACTAGCATATTATTAATAAGCTTAGCCACACTACCATTTCCACTTTGCCCCATGTAGAGAATATTTTTACCCATTACTTCTAAAACGGGCAATGCCTTTTCAAATATTTCTTTATCTCCTCCAACCATAATAGTTAAAGTCGCTGCCTCGGCTCCCATGGGTCCACCACTTATTGGTGCATCAAGAAAGTGAACGTCCTTTTTCATCCCTGCTTCATATATTTTATGGTTAAGGTCTGGTCCAGCTGTACTGTGGTCGATTAATATTGTCCCAGGCTTAGCACCTGCTAAAATCCCTTCCTCACCAAAATATACCTTTTTAATATCGTCAGGCATAGGCAAAGCAGTCATCACAACATCCACATTTGCTGCCAATTCAGTAGCTGTTTTTGCTTCTATCGCTCCAGCCTGTACCGCTTCTTCAATCGGGCCACGACTTCTACTATTTACCCATACCTCAAATTTTCCTGATTTTATTAAATTTTTTGTCATCGGTAATCCCATCGTACCTAAACCAATATATCCGACCTTCACTCACATATCCTCCTTTAAATGAATGGACGGCCACTTGGGACCGTCCCGAACCAAAATATCTAATCTAATAATATCCTTATTTCCCTGCAAAGCGCAAGGCTAATGCAATTAAAGTTCTCACTCCAACACCTGTTAATCCCTTTGGATTAATTCCATTTGTTTCGGAGAGGTCGGCTGTTCCAGCTATATCAAGATGTACCCACGGAGTAGTATCTGCAAATTCCTTTAAAAACATTCCACCTTGGATAGCACCAGCTGGGAAGCCTCCATCATTCTTTATATCGGCAATTTGACTTTCAATTAATTCAAAATAATCATCATCCAATGGCATTTGCCATACTTTTTCACCAGATATTTTGGCTGCCTCTTTTACTTCCTTTATCCATTCATCATTATTGGTAAATAAACCCGTCATATGATGACCTAAAGCAGAAATCACTGATCCTGTTAATGTAGCAATATCAACAAGCTTTGAAGCTCCTAAATGCTTAGCATAGGAGATCGCATCAGCCAAAATTAAACGACCCTCTGCATCCGTATGCTTTATTTCCACTGTTTTACCTGAGAAAGTCTCCACTACATCACCTGGATGAATAGCGCTACCGGAAACCATATTCTCGGTGGCTGGAATGATCCCTATTACATTTACATGAGGCTCTAATGATCCAATTGCATTAATAGCACCAAGAACCGCAGCTGCACCGGCCATATCACCCTTCATTTCATCCATATTCTTTTCTGGTTTTATTTGAATACCACCAGAATCGAAGGTTACTCCCTTACCGATAAAACCGATTACATCCTTACTTTCAGGTGCACCAAGATATTTAAGTACGATCATTTTAGATGGTTCTTCACTGCCTTTTCCAACGGCAATAAATGCGCCCATATTCATTTTTTCTATCTCATTTTTATCTAAAATTTCTATATCCAAATGATGTTTTTTTGCAATTTCCATTGCTTTTTCTGCTAAAATGGTTGGTGTCATTTTATTAGCAGGTGCATTGCTTAAATCCCTTGCTAAATTCTGAGATTCTGCAAAAATTTGTCCCCTTTCTACACCTGCTTCAACAGCACTTACAGATATCTCACTAACACTCACAATAATTCGTTCAATCTTGTTTTCACTATCTTTCTTTGTTTTATATGGTTCAAATTTATAGGTTCCTAAAACGATAGCCTCTACTACAGCTTGACCTAAATCTACGGGATTCCATAAGGATTTGTACTTTTGACTAACGGCCACAGTTAATTCTTTCACGCCAATAGACTGGGCCTTTCTTGCAGCAATGGCATAAGCCGCTCTTGCCCGTTCTAAAGTTAATTTTTCTTCTTTTCCTAAACCTAAGACAAGTACTCTTTTTGCAGGTATTTTTCCCCATGTGTGCATAATAGTCACTTCGCCAAACTTACCTGTTATCTCTTTTTCAGCAAGTAACATAGAAATTCGATGCTCCATTTTTTCATCGACCTGCTTTGCCAAACCTAATAACATATCCTTATCTTCTGTTGTTGTTAAAATAATACAATCTGAAGCTAAGGTTACGATAGGTTCTGTACTGACTTTAAATTGCATGAAATGGCACCTCCATATTTTTATATATCATCCCAATATAAATTATATCAATTTTATATTTCCATTTAAAACGTTTTCTTTCATCATATTTACTAATTGGCTGCACTCGAGAATCTATAATTTTTGAAATGAATAGGATTAATATGTTATATTCTTTATTGAAAGGAGTGCATTCAATGGAATTTAACGGTTTTACAAAAAAAGATTTTGATATTCTAACGATTGAAGGCTTAGAGCCTAGAATGTCTGAGCTTAAAAAGAATATAAGTACTAAATTTGATGCGATAGGTCAGCAATTATCACCCTTCTTGAGTATCATGACAAAAGAAGAGATGTATTATCATGTTGCTAAACATGCTAGAAGAACCAAAAACCCACCTGATGTAACATGGGTTGCTTGGTCATCAAATAAAAGAGGCTATAAAGCTTATCCTCATTTCCAAGTGGGACTATGGCCTTCCCATCTATTTATTATGTTTGCTATTATTTATGAAGCAAGTAATAAACAGGGTTTTGCAGCAAAGCTAAATAAACGAATTAATAGCATCTATAAAGAGATACCTGAACATTTCGTATGGTCACTTGACCATACAGCACCAGATGTACTACAGCATAAAACCTTAGATAAGGAAGCACTACATAACATCTTTACTAGACTTGAAAAGGTGAAAAAAGCGGAGTTATTATGTGGAATTACCATCGACAAAAATGACCCCATCTTGCAGGATGATCATAAGCTCATCACTACAATCGAAGCCACCTTTAAAAAATTACTTCCTTTATATCAACTAGCGCAAGCTGAATAACAGTTAACTAAATCTAGAAAAGTAAAGCGAGAGCTTGCAACACTAGATATAAAAATCCCACTCTAGGTGGGATTTTTGATTTCTCATAAACTTCCATTCGTTGTTGTAGATTTTTCCTTTAAAATCTATCTAAATAAGGATTTCAGCTCATCTTGTTTGTCCCTTGAAATGGTCAAGTCTAGTTTAGCTGCTGGAATATCGGTCGCTCCAATCATTTCCTCATGATAGACAGGTCGTTCTTCTGTGTAGATGATGCCAGTTACCACGCTATCATGCTTCTCTAGTACCTCTAGTGCTTTGAACTTGTCCGTCTCCTCGTATTGTTCAACATCGTCCAAATTAAATAAATTTTCTTTAAACCAATCATAGGTATTTATCTTGTTAAAGGTGACACAGGGGCTAAAGGTGTTGATTAAGGAGAATCCCCTATGTTTAATTCCCTCTTCAAAAATTCGTACCATCTGCTGTAAATTACCCGAAAAAGCTTGGGCAACAAAGCTTGCTCCATTAATAATAGCTGTTTGAACAGGGCGAACTGGCTCCTCTGCTGACCCTTCTGGTGAGGTTTTGGATTTAAAGCCCTTATGGCTAGTGGGGGAGGTTTGACCTGTCGTTAGACCATAGATATGGTTATCCATCACAATATAGGTGATATCAATATTTCTACGTAGTGAATGCATAAAATGGCTCATACCGATTCCATACCCATCACCGTCTCCACCTGCTGCTACCACAATTAGCTCATGATTAGCTAGCTTAATGCCAGTGGCAATAGGCAAAGCACGACCATGTAAGCTGTGAAAACCATAGGACCCAAAATGCTGACTGATTTTACCAGAACAACCGATTCCTGATGCCACTACCATGTTCTCTGGCTCAATGCCAATGTTTGTAGCAGCTTTTTGTAGGGCTGCTAGAACAGTAAAATCTCCACATCCGGGACACCAGGTTGCTTTTTCGCTTACTCTAAAATCCTTTATTGTTGCCATTATTTTTTCACCCCTTCCCCTAAAACCCCATGAATGATTTCCTGTACTGCAAAGGGATCACCATCATATTTTAATATACTTCTAAACTTCTCATGACTATTTATCTCCCGTTTTAGGAGTTGCTTCAGCTGACCAGTCCCATTATTATCAACAACAAATACCTGATCTGCCTTACTTATGATTTCCTTAACTCTTGAGGTTGGGAAAGGATGCAGTATTCGTAACTGTAGATGGGCTACTTTTTCTCCACGTTCTTTTAGCTCCTTATATGCTTCATCTATTTGAGCATAGGTGGAACCAAAGCCTACAATTAATTTATCAGCTGCTTCTTCTCCTGAATAATAGACACCCAATTCTGTTGGATCAAAATGATCTATCTTTCTAAAGCGTTTATTCATCATATTTATTCTTAACTCTTTCGCTTCAATCTCATATCCGACTTCATCATGTTCATTTCCTAAGGCAACATAGCGACCATTCTTTTGTCCAGGCATTGACCTAGGGGAAATTCCTGTCGCTGTGTTTAGGTCATACCGTTTAAATGCTCCAGGTTCAAGCTCTAATAGCATTTCGTCAGCCACTAATTCACCACGATCAATAGCTATTTTGTTAAAATCAATATCAGCTAGCGATTTCTTAGACATTCCTAAAAACAAATCACTACCAACGATTACAGGACACTGATACTTCTCAGCTAAATTAAAAGCATGTTGAATGAAATAAAAGGTCTCCTCTATTTTCGTAGGAGTAATCACAATCCTAGGAATCTCCCCATGGGAGCCATAGATCATCTCATTAATGTCAGATTGCTCTGTTTTAGTAGGTAACCCTGTCGCAGGGCCTCCCCTTTGGACATCGACGATGACCAGCGGTGTTTCTGAGATCCCAGCAAGCCCTAATGCTTCCATCATGAGAGATAATCCTGGACCAGATGTGGAGGTCATGGACCTCGTTCCAGCGTAATTACCCCCTATTGCCATCATGCATGCTGCAATTTCATCCTCAGCTTGTATGATTCTACCACCAAACTCAGGAAAATTGGCTAAGGCTTGATACAGTATTTCTGTAGCAGGAGTGATTGGATATGCTGCTAAAAAGCGACAGCCAGCATTAAGTGCCCCAAGCCCTGCTCCTTCGTTACCTGTTATAAATAAATTTTGCTTCTCTTTTCCTGTTATTTCTGGTAACGCTAATTTCAGATCTTTAAAGTTTTCTTTATAATAATCATAGCCTTTTTGAAGGGCTTCTTTGTTTGCATTAATAATTTGATCGCCTTTTTTTCTGAAAATATCCTCAATCACCTCATGGAATACGACAATATCTAAATCGACTGCAGCACAACTCGCCCCTACGGCCACCATGTTTTTCATGATAGAGTTCCCTAAATTTTGAGCAATATCATAGATAGGTATGGGACAGATATTAATGTTTTCTTTCGAAACCTTGGCTTCAAGCTTACTAGAATCATAAATTAATATCGCACCATCCTTTAGTTCATGAATATTTTCATCTATCGTTCGCTGATCAAAAGCCAATAGTATATCGAGGTCGTCCCCATGGTAATTTACCTCTTCTGAGGATATTCTTACCTTGTAGTTGGTATGTCCACCCTTAATAAGTGACATGAAATGACGATAAGCAAATAAATAATAGCCCATTCTATTTAAGGTAATTGCAAAGATTTCACCAGTACTGTCAATCCCTTCTCCTTGGGCACCCCCAACCTTCCATTTTAAATCCTTCAACCAAACCACTCCTTTAAATCATAAATTTGCTATTTTTGCTATTGTTAATATGCCCAAGTTATACATTTTTATCATAAAAAAAAAGCCTCTCTCATAAGAGGGGCTTAAAAAGTACTTCTCCATTTTTCACTTATTTCTTCTGCTTCTCCTAATAATCTTAAAAACAGCTCTTCAACTGTCGGTACATCATGTATTAATCCCATTACTTGACCAGCCCATGCAACGCCTTCATTCATTTTGCCTTGATGAATAGCCAGCATATTATGGTCACCGTTTACTAATGGATACACAGATTCAAAATCTACTTTTTCCTTTTCTAAATCTAAAATTTTATCCGTTGTTGGATTGGATATCGCTCTTGCTGGCTGCCCATAGGTTCGTTTAATAACAACCGTACTCATTTCATCCTTTTTAACAAGCTCCTGCTTATAATTCTCATGGGCTAGCTTACATTCCTTTGTTGCTACAAAGCGGGTTCCCATTTCTATTCCTTCAGCACCTAAAGCTAGTGCCGCCATAAACCCTCTTCCATCCGCAATTCCTCCACTTGCAATGACAGGAATATTTACCGATTCAACAACTCTAGGAATTAATACAAAGGTGCCAAGGTCATCTTTTCCGATATGACCACCGCCTTCTTGGCCAACCGCCATCACTGCATCTATTCCCAATTCCTCAGCTTTTTGGGCTTGTCTTACCGTCGATACTAAGGATAGTTTTTTTATAGCTACCCCCTTCAATCTTTCTAATACAGGCTTTGGATTACCACCTGTAAGTGTGATGACTGGTACCTCTTCTTCTATTACAACATTTAAGTAATTTTTCCATGTATCTCCGTGCTGACTAATTGCAAAATTAACGGCAAAGGGTTCTTTTGTTATCGCTCGTACCTTCTGAATTTCCGCACGCAAATCCTCTGGTGTTGGTAGTGTTACTGCTGTTATTTGCCCGAGACCTCCTGCTTTTGAAACCGCTGCAGCTAAGGTAGCATCTGCTAAATAGGCTAGTCCTCCTTGAATAATTGGATATTTAATTTTTAAAAGATCCGTTACCCTTGTTCTCATTTTTCCTCCCCCTATACAAACATAACTTTAACAAAGATTATCTAATTTTCTGAAAATACTCTTATCCAATTATATCACTTAACAAGCGTAGAACGCATACATAATCAAGGGATTACACATTATATTTATGATTGAGTAAAAAACTATTGCAACTTTGATGAATCGTGATATACTTTTTTTTGTTTGAATTTTTTTAATGAAGGGGATGATTATTAAATGAATGATCAAGAAAAAACCCCACTGTTTACTGCACTAGTGGAGCATGCTAAAAAGAAACCGATTCAATTTCATATTCCTGGACATAAAACTGGAATGGGAATGGACAAGGAATTTAAGGAGTTCATAGGTCCTAATGCATTATCGATTGATTTAATCAATATTAGACCTCTTGATGACTTACATCATCCTCGTGGTATCATTAAGGCAGCTCAAGATCTCGCTGCAGAAGCCTTCGGAGCAGATCATACTTTTTTCTCTATTCAAGGGACAAGTGGCGCAATTATGGCAATGATTATGTCTGTATGTGCCCAAGGGGACAAAATAATTGTACCAAGAAATGTGCATCAATCCGTTCTATCTTCCATTATCTTTGCAGGAGCTACACCAATATTTATACATCCTGAGATGGACCATAACATTGGGATTGCTCATGGAATTACAACAAAGTCGGTTCAAAAAGCTTTAGAAGTACATCCTGATGCAAAAGCCGTTTTTGTTATTAATCCCACCTATTTTGGTGTTGCAGCAAATCTGCGAGAAATAGTGGATTTAGTCCATCAATATAATATACCAGTTCTTGTTGATGAGGCACATGGTATTCATATTCATTTTAATGATAAGCTACCATTGTCTGCGATGCAGGCAGGAGCAGATATGGCAGCCACTAGCATGCATAAATTAGGAGGTTCATTAACACAGAGCTCCATCCTTAATGTTCGAGAAGGACTTGTTAATCCTAATCGAGTGCAATCTATCTTAAGTATGCTTACAACAACATCAACTTCTTATATATTATTAGCATCATTAGATACGGCCAGAAGAAATCTTGCTATTAATGGTAAGGAATTATTAGATCGTACGATCGATTTAGCCAATTATGTAAGAAAAAATGTAAATGAAATTCCTAGTCTTTATAGCCCTGGTGAGGATATTTTAGGTACTGAGGCTACCTACGATTATGATCCAACCAAAATACTTATTAGCGTAAAGGAGCTTGGAATTACTGGCTATGAAGTAGAAAAATGGCTTCGCAAAGAACATAATATTGAAGTCGAATTAAGTGATTTATATAATATTTTATGTTTAATTACGATAGGTGATAGCTATGAAAATGCAGATAAGCTTATTGTAGCACTGCAAGAATTAGCTAAAAAACATAGTAGCAATACTAAAATTAATGACGTAGAGGTTCACTTACCTGAGATTCCAGATTTAGCTTTCTCACCAAGAGATGCCTTTTATGCAGATACCGACACCATTCTCCTTGAAAAATCTGCAGGACATGTGATGGCTGAATTTGTTATGGTTTATCCTCCAGGCATTCCTATTCTGTTGCCAGGTGAAATCATCACTCAGGATAATATTGATTACATTAAACAAAATCTAGAGGTTGGTTTGCCTGTCCAAGGTCCTGAAGATGAGACGATTGCTACAATAAAGATTATAAAGGAAAGAAAAGCAATCAATATATATTAAAAAGAGGGTGTGCATGATAAAAATTATCTGTACACCCTTTTATATGTTATACATATAAACAAAATAAGCCACACTATTGCATAAAACAATATATGTTCCCCATATTAATCTGTATATTTTACTCTTGTCAAAATTATTCTTTGTGTGAATGGCACTCCTCACAAATACCAAAGATAACACCTGATTTTTCTGATGGAATAGCTGTTATAATCTCATCGCACTCTTTACATACTAATGTTCCCACAAAATTACCCCCATCCTCATAATGAAAACGCTTAACTTCCTTAATTCCATTTTAATATGACATACTATTTGTGTCAATCGGCTTTTTAAATCATATTATATTTCTTATTTAGTGCTATATAGTAGGACATAATAAAGCCCCTTGGACAGATTTCGTCCAGGGGCTTTTAATGTTTATCCTAATTAATCCATGTTTTTTAATATCCAATTTGAGAATAAGGTTAGGTACTGTTCTTTTTCTGGTTCATTGAAGATTTCATGATACAAGTCAGGGATAAGATGATATTCTAATTGATCGCTATGTACTTCTTCTGTAAATTTTGTAGCTTCAAGGGGGTCCACTAACTGGTCTGCTCCTGCCTGTAAATAGAGCAGGTTAATATTCTGTAGCCTATCCTTCCGCTCCCAAACCGTCTCAATTGCTTTTTGAAATTCAAAAAACCACCGAATACTAACCTTTGAATAAACTAATGGATCACTTGCGTATTTTTCTACAACCTGCTTATCTCTGCTTACTTGGTTTGCCGTTATTCCGCTTTTCAATCTAAAGGTTGGCCATAGCTTTTCTAAAGCTTTCGCTGTGACGAGCTGCCATTTTGGAACATCAATACCAATGCTTACCGCCGGTGAAGAGACAATCGCACCTTCTATCCACTTCTTATCCTTTAGTTCTTCAAGATACCTTAGTACAATAAGTCCTCCAAGGCTATGACCAAAAATAAATCTTGGCGTATTTGGCCACTTTTGTTTCATATAAGAAAGCCACTCTTTTACTTTTTCTAGATAGTCACTAAATTGATGGATATGACCTCTTATTTCCTTTGAGGTACCCAGTCCTGGTAAATCCCCTCCTATCATTGAAATTTGTTTCTGATTTAACCACTCGGCCACATGAGCGTACCTACCTATATGTTCCCCTGATCCATGAATGGTTAAAACGATTGCCTTTTGGTTAGCTACAAGGTATTCCTTCAGTGTTTCCATACTCCACCTCCTTATTAAAAAAGTCCCCTCTAAGGGACTTTTCTTACTGTGATAAATTGCCGATTACATTGTTGTTAACGGAGACTTTCA
>CAZEQK010000047.1:0-23738 GCA_964514395.1 uncultured Bacillaceae bacterium | reverse complement strand
TTTATCCGATAAAAAAGGGATATTCAAATGATGAAAAGTATCGTGTCATTTCCCACAATGGAGACCAATATGTTTGGAGCTAAAATAGTATATCAGCCTATGTCAGGTGAAGGACATCTATTTATCATGAAAAGAAAAAAGGAAAATAATTCAAATGAACATAATTATATAGTTTCTCTTGCTCAGAATAACGGTCAATCGAAATCACAGATAAATTTTAATCCAACACAGCAGATTAAACGTCCACTTCAAACTCAAGTTTCAATGGATTAATTAAGAGAGATTACGGATGCAACTATTAAACCTAATACACCTCTCATCCTTGCAATTGAAACTGATAGTAATCATAGGCGAAAATCTATCCTATAGATAAAGACAGTTTTACTGATAAGGGGAAATTAAAGGAAACACTAAAAAATCAAGTCGTCTATATCTACTATATTGAGTTCTCCACAGCATTATAGCCATTGGATGATGATATTACAATTATTACTAAACATATCAGGAGGGTCATCATGATGGAATTATTATATGGAACGACTAATCCTGCAAAGCTACAGCATATGAGATATATGCTTGAAGGGTTAAATATAGAAATAATAGGATTAAATGAGTTAGAGATGCAATTTGATGGCATTGATGAAAATGGGAATGATCCATTAGAGAATGCAAAAATTAAAGCATTAGCTTATTATCGCTCTACAAGAATACCAGTTTTTTCTGCTGATTCCGGTTTATATATTGAAGGATTGGATAAAGAAAGACAGCCAGGTGTTCATGTAAGAAGAGTAAATGGAAAAGTACTAAATGATGAAGAAATGATAGCATATTATTCTAATCTAGCATTGGAGCTAGGTGGACAAGTGAAAGCGAAATACAAAAATGCTATCTGTTTAGTCCTTGATGAAAATAACATTTTTGAATATGACGGTGATGATATCTCCTCCATCCCTTTTATTATCACATCAAAGCCCCATTTGAAGCGGATAAATGGATTTCCATTAGATTCAGTATCGATGAATATTGCGGATGGAACTTATTATTTGGATACTAAGCCGACTAGAAGTAGTGAAGATGATAGTTTGACAAAGGGTTTTAGAAATTTTTTTATAAGAGTGCTAAATGAAAGTTCAATAAAGGTTTAGTTATATTAGAAAGGATGAATTCGTATGTTTCATAAATCTGCACAATTGTATGATACTATATATAATTTTAAGGATTATCAAAAGGAAGCTGAAGAGATTAAAAGCTTTATTTTAAAGGTCAATGAAAAATATCACTCTATATTAAATGTTGCATGTGGCACAGGCAATCATGATCAATATCTAAAGGAACACTTCCAAATAGATGGGCTGGATATAAATGAGGATTTTATTGAGATAGCAAAAGAAAAGAATATAAAGGGACAATATTTTGTTAGAGATATGATTCAGTTTGATTTAGGAAAGAAGTATGATGTTGTCATGTGTCTATTTAGCTCTATAGGTTATGTTCAAACCAACGAAAATGTTGTTCGTACTCTATTTCACTTAAAGGAACATCTCAATGAGCATGGGATGATATTAATCGAACCATGGTTAACTCCAGTTAGATGGGAAAGTGGTAGGGTTGATGTATTAAATGCCGAAGGAAATGGCATGAAGATTACAAGGATGACACATACTGCTAGAAAAGAGAATCTATCTATTTTAAAATTTCATTACCTAATTGGTAATAAGGAAGGTATTGAACATATAAAGGAGCAGCATACTTTAGGATTATTTACTGAAAATGAAATGAGAAAAGCATTTGATGAAGTAGGTTTAAAGGTAAATTACGACCCTGTTGGATTGAGTGGAAGAGGCATGTACACAGGTATACTCTCAAAGAAAGAAGAATAATCTTATATAAAAGTTTTTATAAATAGAGGAGGGTTTAAATGATTTCCAAAGAACAAGCGAAGCAATTAACCCGCTGGGCGGGCATATTAGGTTTAATCAATATTTTGTAGGTATTTTTGCAACAATTGTGGGTCTATTTGCATTTATTATTGGTGCATTACCAGGAATTATCATCATTATTTTAGGAACAAAATTATATAATATTAAAAAATATGCTGAATCAACATTGTATCTTGATGATGGGGATATGAGAATACAAATAGAAGGAATATTAGACAACTTAATTTCTTATTTGAAAATAGAAGCTCTCATGTTTGTTATAGGTATACTCTTTGAAGTAGTTACTATATTTATAAAACTCATTATATAATCGTTTAAATAATTCCACACCTTAGATTTCATATAAATAGGATCTTTCCTTAAATTTAATAATTTTTCTCTATGCTTTGATGCAACTATAACAAACGATATTTTAGCAATCACAACAAGTATAAATAATCAAACCAGTATAAGTAAAAATAAACTTTCACGTTATCTCATCTCAACAAAATGAAAAAAGTTAAGCAACTCATCAATGGGCTGCTTTTTTATTTTGATCTTTCTTTTTTTATCGGATATGAAGAAAGAGAATATATTAATAAATTATGGTCAGATATTGATACAACAGAAGAAATTGGAGGACCATACTATTTGTCAGATGAAAAAGCACTGTCATGGTTTGAAAAAATGGTAGACCCAACAGATGGAAGAATTTTTATTGTCTTATATTTAATAAAGCTGATGAACCAGTAGGTGAAGTAAGCTTTCATCGCTATGATGCTTTCACAAAAACAGCAGAATTTAATATAAAAATTGAGGGTGCTTATAGAGGTAAGGGTTATGCAAAGGAAGCAATCTATCTATTATTAGATTATTTTTTTAATGAATATGGTGGGGAAGTAATGGAGGATGGTTTATTATTAAATAATAAAAAAGGACAAAATGCGCTACTTTCATTTGGCTTTGAGCACGATCCTTCTGATAAGGAAGTGTTCCTATTAAGAATCACAAAAGAGAGGTTTATTCAGATAAAAAAAGCTATATATTGATATAGCGAAAGGAGATGTTCAAAAATGGAAATATACTGGGGTGCTTTTATTTTTCAGCTTCTCATACTTTCAGTTTTCCTCATTGGAGTTGTTTTTGTGATCCTCTTACTTGTCAAAAAATTCAAACGGAACGGACATTAAAACATAGAATGAGTAAAAATTGTTGTCATACCTATACATAAAATAAGAAATAGTAATATAAAAACGGTAAGAGAGAAACTCCTTACCGTTTTTTTTATTTGACTTAACAGTTTATCCGACATATATCCTTCAATTACAACATACAATTACTAGGGAATGATACTAAAGTAATAGGACAAATGGTGGACGGGTTTATGAAAATGGAAAATAGTGTTGGTGCACTTATTATATCCTTAGATTTTGAATTGATGTGGGGCATGAGAGATATATGCAGTATTGAAGAACCTTGTGTTCGAAATATAATAAATGCAAGAAAGGCTGTACCTAAGATTTTAGATTTATTTAACGAATATCATATAGCTGCAACATGGGCAACGGTAGGGTTTTTATTTGCTGAATCAAGGGATGAACTCATGATGTATACTCCGCAAATTAAACCATTTTATAAAGACTCAAAATTAAATCCTTACATAGAAGAGGTTGGAGTTGATGAATCTGATGATCCATTACACTATGCACCTAAGCTAATTAAATTAATTCAATTACAACCAGAACAGGAATTAGCTACACATACTTTTTCTCATTATTATTGTCTAGAAGATGGGCAATCCCATCAAATGTTTTCAGCAGATCTAGATAGTGCAATAGGGATAGCTAAGAAGTATGGAATTCAATATCGATCTATTGTGTTTCCTAGAAATGAGCATAATTCAGATTATGACATATACCTTTTAGAACATAGTATTTTATGCTACCGGGGTAATCGTCAGCATGCAATGTATCAATATAGTAGTAAAGACCAATATAAATTTATTATAAAATTATTTCGTTTAATAGACACTTATATAAATTTAAGCGGTTACCATATTCTCCCTTGGAAAGAAATATATGATAAAACAGGACTCTATAATATAAGAGAAAGCTTTTTCCTTAGACCGAATCCGAGAGTTTTACAAAGGCTTAATAAGTTTCGGATAAAAAGAATCAATCGTGCTATGACGGAGGCAGCTATAAAGAATCAGGTCTTCCATCTATGGTGGCATCCTCATAATTTTGGAAGAAACATCGAACAAAGCTTGAAAGATTTAAGGATGGTACTAAATCATTTTCAAAGCTTACATAGGGAATACGGAATGATTTCATTAAATATGCGGGACATAATGGAACGATTAAAAATGCGTGATTGAGGTGGGTAAAAAATGAATTTTGAATTGATAGATCTCATTCGAATTGTAAAACAACGATTAATCTGGGTCGTTTTGATTGTCATTGTTTCCGTATCATTAACAGGATGGATCAGTTTTTTTATTCTTCCTTTGAAATATGAAGTAAAAACTACTCTATTAGTACAGCCACAAAATGAAGGGAACAAAATAAGCTATAACGATTTAATTACCAACGAAAAGCTGGTATCAACCTATGGAGAAATAATAAAAAGCAAGAAAATTGCTAAGGATGTAATCCAGAGATTAAAGCTTAATCTGTCTGTAAATGAATTACTTTCAAAGGTAAGAACTCAAGTAGCAAAGGATTCCTTATTAACAGAGATTATCGTAACTGACACTAGTCCAGATCGGGCAGTGGATATTGCAAACAGTTTTGCTCATTCTTTTCAAGTAAACCTTCCAGATATCTTAAAGGTCGAAAATATTTCAATATTAGATAAAGCAACTAATGAATCAAGTATGATACCAGTTAGCCCAAAACCATATCTAAATATGACAATTGTTTTTTTTCTAACGATCAGTATTAGTATTGGGTTAGCACTCTTATTCGATATGTTAGATAAAACCGTTCAAACAGAAGACAATATCGAAAAAAAAATCAACTTACCTATTTTAGGTATAATACCAAAATTCCCACGGAAAAAGGTAGAGAATAAAATTAAAAAACAAAAATATATGGATGAACAAGCATCAGCTCCTTATTTGAGATTAAAGGAAGAATATCAACGTAATAAAGAGGAACAAAAAGTAATTAACCTTCGAAATGCTAATAAAGAACCTTCTAATTCATTACGTAGTGCTAGAACTGGCCAATTAATAGTAAAAGAAAACGATATTTATTACCTTAATTATCCCAATTCACAAGTAGCTGAATCCTATCGAACCTTAAGAACAAACATTAAATACATGGATTACCAGCAGGATATTCGCACCCTATTAGTCACTAGCTCAGTTACCCAAGAAGGAAAAACAACCATTGTTGCAAATTTAGCTGTAGCATTTGCTCAAGAGGGAAAGAAAGTTCTATTAATGGATTGTGATTTACGTAGTCCTTCACTTCATCGATTGTTTCATGTCTCAAATCTGCATGGTTTAACAAGTTTATTGGAAGAAGAAATCGATAATAAAAATTATATTTTCAGCACCGAGGTTGAAAATCTTCATATCCTACCAAGTGGACCAATACCCACGAATCCTGCTGAATTATTAGGAAAAAAAATGATGATTGAACTAATGGAAAAGCTTAAAGAAAATTATGACTTGATTCTGATAGACAGCCCTCCAATTCTATCAGTAACCGATGGACAAATATTAGCTAAAATATCAGATACAGTATTGTTAGTTATAAAATCAAAAATGACGAAATATGATGAATTACTTAAAACCAAACATTTACTTTATCACGTTCATGCAAATTTAATAGGAACAGTTTTAAACAGTAAAAAAATTAAATCGAATCAATATTATTATCATCAAAAGAAGTAATTGGAGGATAAAGGAATGAAGATCGTACAGATTATTACTCGGTCAGATAATATAGGAGGGGCCCAAACTCATGTAATGGATTTAGCAAAAGAGCTTCAAAAGCAGGGAAATAAAGTTGAAGTAATAGTTGGTGGGAACGGTGTCTTTATAGATCAATTAATCAATAAAGGGGTTAAAGTTCACCCAATTCCTTACCTAATTCGGTCTCTTCATCCATTAAATGATTTGCGTGCTGTATTTGAAATAAGAAAGTTACTAAAAGATATACAACCAAATGTAGTAGCTACCCATTCTTCAAAGGCAGGTATTCTAGGAAGAATTGCTGCTTGGTCACTACATATTCCTTCTGTATTTACTGCACATGGATGGGCTTTTACTGAAGGAGTACCTAAATTTAAACAAATATTCTATTTGATCGTTGAGAAAATTGCTGGAAGCTTTACTAACAAAGTTATTACTGTATCTGATTACGATAGAATGCTTTCACAAAAACACCGAGTTGTACCCTTATACAAAGTAAATATGATTCATAATGGTGTCTCAAATATACCTATCTCCAATGTTACACAAAGCACTGATAACCCAACATTTATTATGACTGCAAGATTAGAAAAACCAAAAAATCATATTTTTCTATTACAAGCCCTTTCTAAGTTAAAAGATAAAAGATGGCAAGTATATTTTATTGGTGATGGAAGGCTTCGTCTAGATATTGAGTATTGGATAAAAAAGTTAGAGCTTAAGAATAAAGTTCACCTATTAGGTGAAAGAACTGATGTGATACAACAATTACAGAATTGTGATGGATTTATTTTAATTTCAGATTGGGAAGGGCTACCGATCAGTATATTAGAAGGAATGAGGGCCGGATTACCTATTATTGCTTCTGATGTTGGGGGAGTGTCTGAATTAGTAACAGATGATGTCAATGGATTTCTGATTCCAAAGGGGAATAAAGAGATGTTAATAAGTAAATTATCCTTGCTTATTCAAAATAAAGAATTAAGAGAAAGATTAGGTAAAGCATCACGAAAAAAGTACGAAAACCAATTTAGTCTACCTAGAATGATTGAACAGACAGTATTGATATACCAGGAGGTATCGAATGCTAAAGAATCGTAGATTCATGATCAATACCTTTCATCGTTCTAAAAAAGCTTTATTATTGGCTGATTATCCAACTGATTCTATAGTGAAAAAGCTAAATAGTAAAAAAAACGGGTATATTTTAATGAAAGTTATGTCTTCAATGGAAATCAATCAATTAGAAAATGTTTTTCCACAAATAGATACTGTGATTATCCATTCTAATTTCAAAAGTAAGGATGAATATATTAGGAGGTGTTTAAATCACGGCAAAGAGATACTCATTATTCCTAATGATTACGACTTATTTATATTAAACGGGAAGGCAACCTCAATTGATGATAGTTTAATAGTGGCTATCCGACCACTCCAAATAAAAAAATATCAAAAATTTATTAAACGAGGCTTGGATTTAATATTGTCTTTTAGCATGATTATATTATTTTTCCCCATCTTACTACTTTTTTATCTAATTATTCCATTATTCTCGAAAGGTCCTGCGATTTTTAAGCAAGAGAGAGTAGGTTTAAGCTCTCAGCCTTTTATGATGTTCAAATTTAGAAGCATGGTATTCAATGCAGAAATAAATACAGGACCAGTTTTAGCTATTGAAAATGATATAAGAATAACCAAAATAGGCAAGTTTATTCGCAAAACAAGAATTGATGAACTACCACAATTAGTAAATGTGTTAAAAGGAGAAATGAGCATCATAGGACCAAGGCCAGAACGAGCTTTTTTTGTTAACGAATATCTTGAGAAATACCCAAACTATATGTATCGTTTTTCCGTAAAACCAGGAATTACAGGTTTAGCTCAAATCATGGGGAAATATAGTTCCACTACAAGTGAAAAGTTAAGATTTGATTTAATGTATATTCAAAACTATTCTTTTTTACTTGATATCAGTATATTATTTCGGACAATTTATTCCTTATTTCAAAAGGATAAATCAACTGGTGTAAAAATGATAATGAATAAACCAATCAAATATTCAAATATAAAAAAGGATAGCTCGATATAAAATTAAAGTTTTATTATTAGAATTCAAAAGGGATGGGAAATATTGAAGAATAAAAAGAGTCGTTTTATAACGGTATTTGTTCTTTTGGGTATTTCTATATTAGGATTGTATTGGGCTTTTTATTCATTAACTCAGTTTGATAATAAGAATATTCCTGTCTTAGCTAAACCCAGCATAAGGTCAGACGTAAAAGATTTGGATTTAGATAAATATAAAGAATCATATAGAGCGGAAAGAAATGATAATAATTTTAAAAATAATGCTGAAGAGCAAAATAAAATGATAGACGAGAAGCAAAGGATTAGCTTTAATGTACTAATTCTTGGAATTGATTCGAGGAATGGAGAAAATGCTAGAACAGATGTTATCATGCTAGCCAATGTAAATCCAATAAATAAACAAATTAATATTATTTCGATTCCTAGAGATACAAGGATAAATATTAAAGGAATAGGTTGGACAAAAATAAATCATTCCCACTGGTTAGGTGAAATAAAAGGCGGGAATCATTTGGGTACAGAAGCTACCATTCAGGCAGTGAGTGATTTTTTACAAGTTCCTATTCATTATTATGTGAAAATAAATTTTGAGGGTTTTAAGGATATTGTAGATACGATAGATGGTATTGACATAGTATTAAAAGTACCAGTTAAGCTTAGCTTTTCAAATATAACTTTACCTGCAAAAAAACAGCATATTGATGGTAACATAGCTTTAGCACTTGCACGAGAAAGATATTCTTTAGAAAATGGTGATTTTGGAAGACAGCAACATCAGATTCTAATTCTTAAAGCTATTGCGAATAAAATGCTAGACATAAAAAATATAAATAAGATTCCAACTATCATTAAACAAGTAAAAGGTGATTTGCTGGATACCAATTTTACGGATGAAAACATCATAAGTCTAGCATGGACATTTAAAGGATTAAGTATGGACAATATAAATTATATTCAAATACCTGGTCATGACGGCTATGATCTTGATCCTATTCTTAAGGAAAGGTTATATTATTGGTTACCAGATTTAGTTGAAGTGAAGAAGATAATAAATAAGTATGTAAATAATGAAAAACAGGTGGTAGATTGAAAAAAAAATTGTTATTTCTTGATGCTGATTTACGTTCCACTCTTTCCTTAATACGTTCTATTGGGGAATTAGATCAATTTAATATCATTCTTGCAGGACAAAGTAGATTCGATCTTTGTCGTTTCAGTAAATTTTCAAATAGATTCTATATCTATTATCCGCCTCATAAAAATCACACAGCATTTATTGAAAATTTGCAACAAATAATAAAAAATATAAAACCTGATTATATTGTTCCATGTAGTGATAGAACATTATATTCAATCTATTCATCATCTATTTACGATGAGATTAAACCAATCTTACTTGCACCAAATAAAGAAGAATATCTTTATGCGTTTGATAAACGACGGATGAATCACTTAATTAATAGTTGTGGTATCAAAATAATTGATGAAATATCTGTGCAGGATGATATTCTTCCAATTGTTATTAAGCCTAGACAATCAAAATATATAATTAATAATCAACTTATCAACGGTTATCGAAAAATTGTTTTTAGCAAAGAAGATTTTACTCTAGCATTAGAAGAAATAAAGAAATTCGATGATGCTCCATTAATTCAAAAACAGATAAAGGGAAAAGGGTATGGTATTTTCATTGCAGCAAAGGAAGGTAAGATTTTCTCATCATTTGCCCATGAACGAATAAGAGAAGTTCCACTAAGTGGTGGTTTTAGTACATTTCGTCGGTCAATCGGTGTAGACTCACAGCTTTTACAAGCTATTTCAAAAATTGTTCGTACACTTAAGTGGACAGGAATCATGATGGTAGAGTTTAAAGGAACGTTTGAAGGAGATATCCGTTTTATGGAAGTAAATGGACGCCCTTGGGGTTCAATTGACTTAGCAGTTACTGCTGGTGTTGATTTTCCAAAAATGCTGATTGATTTATATATATATCAACTAAGTTATGAAGAATTGCGTAAAAAATATAATGTAAGCTATGTTCATAATTACTATTCAAGATGGATTATTGGTGAAATAAAATATCTGTTATCTCTATTATCAACTAGATTACCCATTAAAAAAAAATTTAAAATGCTACAGCAATTGATCTTTTATAAATCGCCATTGATTAGCTACGATACATATAGAACGAGTGACCCAATGCCATTTATTATGGAGGTATTTGTGAGCGGGATAACACACTTGAAATTGGGAATTAGTCGAATCTTTAAATTTGTATATTTAAGAGTTTTTATTAGAAGTCATATGGGAGATAGTGATAAATGAGAGTAATTTTCTTAAGATCAAATGCTATATTACCAGATCCTAGAGTAGAAAAGGAAGCGGATTCGTTAATAAAATTTGGTTATCAAGTGATGGCTTTAGCTTGGGACAGATCTGAAAACGATCATAACAAAAACGGCTATATTTCTCTTGAAAATGGTCAACTCTCAGTCAGAAGGTTTCAAATAAAGGCGGGATATGGAAGGGGGTTAAGAAACTTAGTTCCCCATTTGTTATTTCAATTTAAGCTGTTCGGTTGGCTGGTCAAACATCATAAAGAATTTGATTGCATTCATGCCTGTGATTTTGATACAGCCTATACAGCACTGATTATATCTAAGCTATATAGGAAGCCATTAATATATGACATTTTTGACTATTACGTTGACTCCTTTCAAATACCGAACATAATAAAGCCCTTATTAAAAAATATAGATAAACGAATTATGAATGCAGCAGATGCTGTTATTATAACAAATGAGAGTCGTATAGAACAAATAAGTAAAAGTAATCCCAAAAAGCTTGTAGTGATTCACAATAGTCCAAAATTTAATCAAACATTAGTAAATCAACCAGAAACATCTCAAAGGGAAAAATATCGCTTTGTATATGTAGGGATACTTAGTAAGAGCAGATTAATAGAAGAGGTACTAAAGCTTTTTATAAATACTCCTGATTGGGAGTTACATATTGCTGGCTTTGGTATTCTAGAAAATGAAGTGAAATCGGTGGCTACTCAGAATAACAATATTCACTACTACGGTCGGATACCCTATAAACAGACTTTAGAGCTTGAATCAACTAGTGATATTCTCTTTGCAGTATACCATCCTACTAAAATGAAGAATAATAAATATGCATCACCCAATAAACTTTATGAAGCAATGATGTTAGGAAAACCTATCATTGTAGCTAAGGGAACTGGAATAGATGAGATGGTTAAAAAATATGGTTTAGGAAAGGTAATAGATTATTCTGGAACTGCATTTAAAAGAGCGGCAGAGGAATTAATTTCAGAGAATACTTTTAGTGCTATACGGGGGTATAGTCAAGCTCTTTATCATCAACAGTTTTCATGGGATATTATGGAGCAAAGACTTGGGAACCTTTATGACTTGATTAGCAAAAGCATCGAAAAATAGTGATTAAATACACTTCCTCTAAACTATTAAAGTATAAGTTTATACCTGGAAAATTGCCTGGGGAGGTTTTACATGAAAAAGCTACTTTTTGTTGCTGGTTCTCTACGCATAGGTGGAATCGAGAGGTCACTTCTCAATCTATTACAACATTTAGATTACACTATCTATGAAGTTGATTTGTTTTTATATACAAACGAAGGGGAGTACATCAAAGAATTACCTACTAATGTCAGATTGATCAATAAATCAAAAATATTACATATTTTAGGGCTAACGATGGATGAAGCAAAAAGGACACATCATATAGTGATTATCTTGATTCGAGCAATTGCAGCTTTTTTGTGCAAACTGATGGGTAATAAAAGGTTTTGGGACTGGATATTTAAAATAGTACCCAAAATATCAGGCTATGATGTAGCTATTGCTTATTCTAACAACGTTCATGACAAAAGTATTTATTCAGGATTTTATCAGTTCATATTAGACAAGGTGGAGGCTAAACGGAAGGTTGGATGGATTCATATTGACTATCAGTCAATGAAGAATAAATCTGTATATGATATTCATTTTTTTGATAAATTAGATCAAATCATACATGTCTCTTATTCTAATAAAAAATACTTTGATCAACTATTCCCCAAATATCGTAAAAAAACCTATGTAATCTATAATACTTTACCTGTTCATAAAATTATTAAAAAGAGTAAAGAGATGATTCATCTACCATTTACAATCAAAGACGATTTCCTAGGTGTAACGGTGGCACGTTTAGATAAAAATAAATCGATAGAACGTTTGATTGAGGCCATTAATCGACTGAAAGAGAGAGGCTATGAGGTCTTTTGGATAATTATTGGTGATGGTCCAGAAAGAAATAAACTTCGACAAATGATAACAATGTACCATTTGGGAAAAAATATTTATCTCCTAGGTAAGCTTTCTAACCCATACTCCTATATTCGAAGGGCAGATTTATTTGTTCTTTGCTCTCAATACGAAGGTTTTCCAATGACCATTATGGAAGCGAAAATTATTGGAACTCCTGTATTAGTTACACGCTATGCAGCAGCAAAGGAGCAAATTAAGGATAAATATGATGGGATTATTACAAGGAACTCTACAGAAGATCTTTTCATTTCTTTAAAGTATTTATTAGACCATCCAAATCAAATGAAGCAAATAAGAAAACATTTAAAACAGGATAAGTTTAATAATGATCTTGCATTAACTCAATTTGACTCTATGATAAATATAAAGGAACCTGAAGGAAGGGTAACCTTATGAAACAAATAATAAGAAAAAGCCATTACTTATTCTTACTTCTTATTATGTTTGTTCTTTCTATCGGGTTATACCTTAATGAAAAAAGCTTCATCATTCTTGCTTTTACCATAACCATATATGGATTACTAACTAGTAAAAGAGAATCTTTATTGGACTATCTTCTATTTTTAATACCTAGTGCAAACGTATTTAAATTAAACTATAACAGTTTTTCCCTCTATACTTATATTTCTTTATTATCTTTAATTCTATTGATTATCGTAGATTTTAAGAAAACAAAGTACGATAAAGTACAATTTTTCATGATTACTATTTTATTATTTTATTCAGGTTTACGTCTTTTTAACTATTCCTCTAACAGGAATGAGTTTATCGGATTTTTCATTAATATGATGTTGGTAACTCTTCTTTCTAACAAAGAAAATAAATTAATAGACGTTAGGAAAAATAGCGTTGCTTTTGCTCTAGGAGTTTTATCAGCATCTGTATCCGGATTATTTTTACAACATCTTCCACATATGAGGAGTTATTTTGAATTAGATAACATATATTTATCAGGAGCACATATGAGTAGATTTGTAGGATTAATTGGAGATCCTAATTATTATTCAATGGAAGTTGCTGTTGCAATTGTATTATTATTAGTAGCTTATATGACCAAAAAAGGAAGTATTCCTAAAACCATATTATTACTAATTATTACGTTGTCTATTTTTGGATTTATGACATTATCCAAAACCTATTTTATAATATGGGGTTTTATCATTATAGTTTGGGTAGTAAGATTGCTTCCTGTAATAAACTTAAAAAAAATGGTATCTATATCTTTCATAACAGGTTTTATGATATTTATAAATGATAAGTACAAAGTTTTAAATAAGCTATTATTTTTTTATCGTTTTAGATTTGGGAATTTATATGGTGACTATGATCAATCTTTGAATTCATTGACGACTGGGCGGCTGCAAATATGGAGATATTATTTTCATGAAATAGTATCAAGTCCCTTGATTTTTGTTTTTGGCACAGGCTTTAACCGAAGCATAAGGCCTTTTAGTACTCATAATACTTTTATATCCATTTTTTACGCATTCGGCTTTATTGGAACTATTTTACTTTTAGGATACATGATTACTTTATATCGTAGCCAATCTAGTATACCGAAGAATAACAGTGAAAAAAAACAAATCGCTTTATTAAGATTCCTGCCTTTGGTCATTTTTCTCATATATAATGCATCATTAGATATACTTTTTGATGATTACTTTTTTCTACTGCTTCTCATGGTTTTTCATGCCATCAATGTTTCTTTTCCTAAGGAAGTTAGTAATATGGAGAGAAGGGAATAGCATGTATAGCTTAAATAAAATTTTCAGAAAAAAAACTCTTTCTCTAATATTACATTTAAGTCTTTTCATACTAGCAATAATATTGGGTATCCTCATGAGAAAAAGAAAAAAATACAAAGAAATATGGCTGATTGCAGAACGATATGATGAAGCAAGAGACAACGGGTATCACTTATTCACCTATATTAGGGAGACTTATCCCTCTTTACAGGTATTCTATGTGATAGATAAACATGCAATAGATAAAAGTCGAATTCAAAAATATAATAAAAACATACTTGATTTTGGTAGTTTTAAACACTATTTATATTACATGTTATCTAAAAAATTAATAAGTACTCATGTTCATGGAACCGCACCTGATAGTAAGATATTTTCCTTATTTCATTTCTTAATACCAATCCCCAAAAAAAGTATTTTTTTGCAACATGGGATAACTCAGCATTTCCTTCCGCAATTAAGCGCTGAGAAACTTCATCTTGATTTATTTGTTTGTGGAGCTAAACCAGAATATGAATTCGTCAAGAATCATTTTGGATATACTCATGACAAAGTGAAGTATATAGGATTTCCTCGATTTGATCATTTAGAAAGGGTTAGCAATCACAAACAAATTCTTTTAATGCCAACTTTTCGAATGTGGTTATATACTGAAAAGCATAAGTTAAATAATCAAGAAGATTTTAACTTTATAAATAGTAATTACTACAAAACCTTTCAAGCGCTTATAAATCAAAGCCAAATAATTGATCTACTTGAAAAATTTAAGCTTCAAATTATTTTTTATCCCCATTACGAGATCCAAAAATACCTATCATTATTTTCGACTACAACAAAAAATATAACCATTGCAAGTAAGAAAAATTATGAGGTTCAAGAATTATTAAAGAATGCTAGTTTACTCATAACAGACTATTCAAGTGTCCATTTTGACTTTGCATATATGCAGAAACCTATTCTTTATTATCAATTTGATTATGATAAATATTTAAAAGAACACTATCAACTGGGTTATTTTAGTTTTGAAAAAAATGGATTTGGCCCCATAGTGAAGAATAAGGATCAGCTTTATTATGAGTTAAGGAAAGTGATAAATAACAGTTTTAGAACTGACAGTATATATTTTGATAGAATGAAGGATTTTTTTGAATTACGAGATACTAAAAATACGAAAAGAAATTTCGAAGCAATTTATCATTTGTAAGGTTAGTTTTCTTTTCCCTAAATTTACCTAACACTTCTAATCTGAATAAAAGGTTGATGAGGATGAGAACAAAAAGAGCTATTTTGACATTTGTGATGTCATTTATATTTATTACTGTAAAATACGTTACAAACTTCATGGTTATTAAACTTTTTATTCAGACCTTTGGTAATGAAATAAATGGTCTTGTTGCAACAGCAAGGCAGATGCTTGAATATCTAAATATATTAGATGGTGGTGTAGGAGTAGCAGTAGTAGCTATGCTATTTAAACCATTAGCAAATAAAAATTATATAAGAGCTAATCAGATTATCATAGCTGCTAATCGATATTATAAAAAAATTGGTATCATTTTCTATCTGATACTTTTCATTTTGGCCTATGGTTATTCTTACTTGTTGACTCATACAATCAATAATCAAATGATATTCTGGATTATTATACTAACAGGGGCTATGTATTTTTCTAACTTTTTTATAGTTCCAGGGTATAATTTTTTTATAATTGCTGAACAGCGAGAATATATTACTAAAACTCTTCAAATTCTAGCTACTTTAATTGGCCCTATTATGATGTTTGTATTTATGAAGCTTAATTTTAATGTTTATTTGGTTCGATTTGTTCCTGTATTGATCAATTTATTGATTGGTATATCTGTGAAATACTATGTTTCATTTCAGTATCCTTGGATTAATATTAAGGGTTCTACAACTATTACACTAAAAAAACAAGCGAAAGATATGCTGTATCATAAGGTTGCCAGTTTAATCATGTTTAATACGGATATGATTATTCTATCCATCACAACTAGCTTTGTTGAGGTAAGTATATATTCCATTTACTTATCTATCTATTATTTAGCTTCAAATATACTGAACCCACTCATATTCTCAGGGAGGACAGGTCTTGGACAATTACTTGCAGAAGGAGAGCTAGGAAAGGCACAAAAAGTCTTTTCCACCTATGAATATATTTTATACTTAATTACGTTTATTTTATTAACTATGCTTAGCATTACAACCGTTCCTTTTATTCGAATATACGTAGATGGTTTGAAAGGTATCCAATTCTCTGATAATAACTTAAACCTGTTATTCTCTATTATGTTTCTAATGGACTTACTACGGGGTCCTCCCCAAGGAGTTATTACGGTCAGTGGACATTTTAAGCAAACAAAATATCGTGCGCTAACTGAAGCGCTATTAAACATTATTTTTTCAATTTGGCTCGTATATCCATTTGGGATTTATGGAGTATTGTTTGGAAGCATTATTGCATTTTCATATCGAGTAATTGATATTATTATATATTCTAGCAAGAGAATCCTTTATATACCTCTAAAAAAAACAGTATCTCGCATATTTGTTAATTCGGGTATTGCAATTATATTATATCTAGTTGGAAAAAATACCTTTCCAAAAGTTGAGAATTATGTTGAATGGTTCTTATATGCAGGAATTTATTTTTTAGTTATAACAATAATATTTAGTACTATTAATTATCTTGTTGATTCCACTCCGATTATAGATTTCCTACATAGAATTGATATAAGAAAATATAAAAGTAAAAATTTCTAGTAAAGAAAAATTAAACAGATTGATTAAGATTATAGTAAAATGAATTTATCATAGTATCCAATATTATCTAATTCGTATTCAATATTGTAATAAGAGGGGGAGTAAAATGGAAGATTTAGAAATGGGAATACGTAAAAATTTAGAAAATCCTAACTTATTAGAAGAATTATATAGGATTAATCCCAAAGAATTTAAGGAAGCATTTGACCAAGTGTATATTGATTATCCAGATTCGTTAATATTACAGGTATGGTACGAACGGCTGTATTTCCAACGATTGAATCAACATGTTGATACTCAAATAAAAACAATGAAGCCTATTCTATTTGTTATACTATTATCGCTTATTGCTGGTACCATAGCCAAAATAATTTTTGAGCCTATAATTGATAGTCAGATTTCACCTGTTAACTTTATTTTTTCTGTATTCCCTATATTGGCCATTTATTTTGGAGTGAAGCATCCTTTATCAAAAAAACTAATCTTAATGATAGTCATAACTTTCATCATTTCGCTGATTTATATCAATATACTCCCTGTAAAAGATCTTTCAGATAGTGTCTTATTAGCTAATCTCCATCTACCATTTTTCTTATGGAGTATCGTAGGGATTACTTTTATTGGTAATGATTTAAAGAACGCAGAAAAGAGAATGGAATACCTCAGATATAATGGGGAGGTCCTCATCAATATAGTTATCATTTTAATAGGTGGAGTAATCTTGACCGTTTTAACAAATGCTTTATTTTCAGTCATAAATATCAATATCAGCGATTTTTATCTGCATTATATTGTTGTATATGGTATAGCTGCATCACCTATAGTAGCTACACATTTAACTGTCGTTCGGAAAAAATCAGCCAATGATTTTGCTCCTTATATAGCTAAAATATTTAGTCCACTGGTGCTTATCACATTAGTTATCTATTTAATAACTGTAGCAGTTCTTCAAAAAAACCCATTCACTGACAGAAGTTTTTTACTTATTTTTAATATTATGCTACTCACTGTTCTTACTATTATTATTTTTTCTATATCTGAAAGAAAAAAAGAGGATGCGAAACAGTTTAATGATTATATTAATACATTTTTAATCGCCGTATCATTGGTAATCAATGCAATTGCTTTATCAGCTATTCTCTTTAGATTATCAGCATACGGTATCACACCTAATAGGACAGCAATATTGGGAATAAATATTTTAGTTTTTATTCATTTACTCTTGTTGGGTAAAAGTAATTATAAATTTTTACGGAGCCGAACAGACATGGATTCAGTTAAACAGACAGCTACACAATATTTACCTGTTTATATGATATGGACGATTCTTATAGTCATTATTTTTCCTCTCATTTTTGGATGATAACTATAAATGAAAAATATCGTAAGAGAATGAGGGTCCTTTAGGGCAACTACCTATTATTTAGATATAATTGGTAGTTGTTTTTTAAATGCTCTCCATGCTTGAAAAATTATAGTATTAATGATGTTTTGAAATAGAAAATTCTAACGTTTATATTTAATATATGGTAAAATCATAGATGTTTACATAGTAATATGTGTTAACTTAATCGATTAAATAATCTAGTTAGGAGATTTACTATGAAGCAAAAAATAATTGCATTAGCGCCTTGGTTAATAACGGTCAGAATTTTACAATTAAGAATCAATAGATATATTAAGAACTTACTTACCTTTCATTTTGCTACCACAAAAATAGAAGAGTCTCTACCATATACCTCAAAAAAGCATCAATCATTATTAAGAAGGAGGCTTGGATCAACAGATCCTCAGCTTCAAGAAAACAAAATCACTAATTTAACCATAAGCTCCAAGGAAATTGATGGTATCATCATAAATCCAGGAGAAATGTTTTCTTTTTGGAAGCTTGTCGGTAAAACGACAAGAAAAAAAGGATATATAGATGGTTTATTATTATCTCAAGGTGGCGTCATTACAGGAGTTGGTGGTGGAATATGTCAACTAGCTAATTTATTGTTTTGGTTGGGTCTACACTCCCCTTTACAAATAATTGAGAGACATCATCATAGTTTTGATCCCTTCCCTGATGATCGTAGGGTGCTTCCATTTGGTAGTGGAGCAAGTGTGTTTTATAATTATGTGGACCTGAGATTTTTTAATCCAACAGATCAACAGTTTCAATTTAAGGTATGGGTTACAGATCAACATTTAAAGGGAACGATACAAAGTGATCAAGAATGGCCATACAGCTATCATGTAGAAGAAAGAAATCATCAATTTATTCAAGTAGATGACAAAAAATATAGAATGAATGAAATATGGAGAAAAATAGTCGACAAAAAGACTGGAAATATTATAAAGGAAGAAATAATGATTAAGAATTTTTCAGAAGTAAAATATGACTTGTTTTCAAAAGAAATGGATAACAGAATCGGATAATACTATAGGCATATAACAGGAGAAAAGGATGAATACAAAATCTAATCAATTTATATAAAGGAATCATGATAGCAAAGCTGTATCCATATCGTGTAGCATTAACATCTAAAGAGGAATGAGAGTGGAGGAGAAAAAATGATGGAGGTAAAATCTATTTTTAAAAGTATTTTTAAGTTTTTGATCATCCTAGCTTTATTACTAATTCTAATTTCAGGATATTTAATCATATTTCATGGATATAGAGACACTGAATCAAATTATTCAGATCGTGTCGCTAGTATATACGAGGTGGATGCAGATGGGGATGGAGTACCTAATAAAGAAGACATTGTAAAAAATGCAAGAGCTTTAAAAGGTGTGTTCTACGAATATCTAAAGGGTAAATATAATAATCTTGGCGGCCGCTTAGGCTTTTTGGTATGTATTGATGTTCCGAGGATAGCTTATGCTAAAGCTGGGATTGATTTTGAGCCATTATTAAAAAAAGATTTTACCATTAATAAATCCTATTATGATGTAGAAGGTGGTAGTAACACACCTGAGTCGCCTTTCTTTTCTCGCAGAGTAAGAAACTACTATGCTTTTTTTGAAGCAAATAATCAATTAATTAAACAGTGTAAACAGCCTCAGGTTGGTGATCTTGTCTTCTATGGTCGCTATCATGTAGCCTTAGTATCAGGGGTGCATGAGGATGGAACCTATAATGAAATTGAAACAGCTCCCTGGACAGGCTTTGTTGTTGAGCATAAAAACAAAAACTGGGTACCTATCGATGTTGGTAGGATGCTTTAATTAATATTACTACCTTACATCTTGGTTTGTTATTGTTATTTATCTCTAAATTTGTTTAAAAAAAATAATTTGGAGTATGATAAGTATAAAACCCATATTATGTAAAGGAAGTTATATAATGAATATTGGATGGAATATAGAGACTTATTTAACAGTAGCTTCAATTATTATTTCAGTTATTGGAAGTATGGCAATTATTAAAGTAAATTGGAAGCAATATGGTTCATTATTTTTAATTAATGGTTTATTTGGTGAAATAATATGCTATCTCTTTGTCAAGCTTGGGTTTTATTCCTTTCCCTATAGGCTGTTTCCTCGATTTTCGCCTATCCCGTTCTTACCTATTTTAATAGTCTTACCTTTTTTAGTGTTAATAGGAGTTAGATATAGCCCTAAGGAATGGAAATGGAAAATTCCATACTATTGGGTATTTGTGCATTTAGTAATATTGGTAGAAACCTTAGTACACAATACCACTCAATTAATCAAATACGAAAAATTTTGGTTATTATGGGAATCCTATACCTTGTGGTGGGTATTCTTCTTAGTTTTTGAACTAATTGGTGGATTGATTATTTCCGATGAATTCAGAAAGCCTTTGAATAGCAATAATATGATATATGGAAAATTAGGATGGTATTTCTCACATATCATCTTTATCCTTACTATCTTCTTAGCTGGTTATTATTTAGGCTATGTTCATCATAAATAAATAATAGTTTTTTTTGTGTGAATAATATAAGTTTTATAGACGAGGTTATCATGATATTGAAAAAAGTATTTATATTGCTTTGTTATCACTTTTATTCGTAACAAATGTATTTCCTATATTCTTGTAATTTGATTTAAAATATGGTGAGAATGGTTTAAAAAAAGAAGAAAAAATAAAATTACAATATCATGAGATTGACTTATCTTTTTTTAGTAAGTAATCTATAAAAAAGAGAATTATTCCTTAAGCTATAGATCAAAAAAAGGGAGGACTAACCTAGTGCACGTTTTTTCTTTATATCTCATCTTGTCATTAATTGTACCAATAACCTTTTTAATAAGTATGGTGGTAATAAAAATGATTAAAAATAGGGAAATTCCAGACAGTCTTTATACGCCGTTTGATTATATTACAGGACAAACCACTGTAGAATTTCATGAGGAAAAAGAAGTAACAAAGGAAGAGGATGATCAAGGTGATGATAAAGACTAAGGGTGCAATATTATTTTCTCTTTCGGTGATGATAAAAATCTAAGATAAAGGAAGTAATAAGTGCTGATAATCCAAGAATAGCTATGAAAATGCCAAGAATACCATACCCAATTGACTCGAACCCGTTAATTTTTGCAAAATAGATCTGATATGCTCCTACTAGGAAGATAACAATGGAAATGAAGTACTTGATCCATTTCTTCTTACTGAATATTTTATTTGTAGCAAATGCTATGAGTACTCCAATGATGATAAAAGAAAAAAAGAGAAGCAAAATTCTCATCTATATCACAACCTTCTGTTTTTATATATGAACATTATATCTTATTTACTTAGAATTTTAAAATATTAAAAAATAGTAGAAAATATTCATTATTTTTATCATCTCTTTTTTTATTTTTAGCTTTTATATCAATAATAGGGGTTATCTATATCTATAAATATTTATTAATGAAACAGAATGAGGGTCGAGTTAAATTCTGTAAGAAGCTCTTCCGAGTGGCTGAAATGGTAAAAAGGAACGAAATGGTTATATGACTAAATCTAGGATATAAGACATCCTAGGTTTTTTAGTAATAATTTATACTTTATTGATATTTCTATAATACCTAAAGCTTGATAAAAATAAGGCACCTCCGATACCACTATAAACAATGGCTAAATAATTTTTAGGAATGATGGAATGTCTTAAAAAAATACCTAATGATATCATGACCACAATAATTCCATAGCTTTTTAATGATTGAAATGCAAAAATTGAAGCCTTTGTTTTATTCATTCTATTAATTCGATTGATATTTTTTTTGGCAATCTTACTAAACCCAAAAAGATGAATGGTGAATGCTAGTAATAAACCGGAAACATAATAAATAAAGGTTTGGTGATAGTTTAATAGCCATATGTAGGCTAAACTAAAGAGAAAAATACCAATGCTACTCCACATGATGCCAGATAGCAATAATAGAAAGTTTTTTTTCACTAGTAAAAAACTATGGTTTTTTTTTTTTATTTTCTGAAATTTGTTTTTCATCTTTTGCTAGCTCCTTTTAAATAAAATAGCTAATTATTTTAATCTATTAAGATTGTATTAAAAATTAATAATATGAACAGGATTATTGATAAATAAACAAGAATAATTAAAGAATATAGTACCTTAATACAAATGAAGATAATGATTGCATAAAATTTTGGGGGGAATTATGTTTAATCAATATTTGCAAGAATTTTCACTAAAGAATAAAGCTATGTCATTGGTAATCATCTCTTTTTTTATTATATTAAGCTTTACTAATTATCTATTGTTCCATAGTCTCATCGAATTATTTAACATTATAATCGCGTTTAATATATTTATTATTGCTACCAATACTTATGAAGTATCTCAAAATAATTACTTAACGTTTATTGGTATTGCTTATGGTTTTATTGGTATTTTTGATTTGTTGCATACCCTATCCTATAAAGGAATGGGTGTTTTTTCTGGGTTTGATGCAAATTTACCCACTCAATTATGGATCATCGGTAGATATATGGAGAGCTTTACTTTATTACTTTCTTATCGGTTTTTATCTAGAAAAATAAATAAAAATAAAGTTATTTTCATCTATGTTATTATATCTCTTCTATTGCTAATTTCCATATTTAAATGGGGTGTTTTTCCATTTTGTTATTCAGAATCTGTGGGTCTTACATCATTCAAAATTTATAGTGAATATATCATATCAGGTATATTATTAACAACGATATTTATGATAAAAAAGTACAAAGATGATATGAATCATGATACGTATACATTTATTTTCCTATCCCTAGCAGCCACAATTATATCAGAAATCTTTTTTACTTTTTATATAGAAGTTTATGGTTTATCCAATATGTTTGGACATATCTTCAAGCTTTCATCCTTTTACTTTATCTATAAAGCGATTATAGAAACCAGCTTTAAGAAACCGTATGAGACATTATTTTTTGAATTAGATAATCTAAACAAGCAATTAGAAATGGAAAAAAACAAATTAAAGAAATACCTTGATATCTCAGATATCATTTTTTTGGTTTTAAATCCTAATGGGGAAATAATATCTATAAATAAAAAAGGGTATGAATTTTTAGGATATAACGAAGATGAAGTAATAGGGGTGGACTGGTTCGATGATCATCTGATAGGCGACGAATTGAAAGAACATTTTCTTAATGTCATGGAGAGAAAAAATGAACTAGTTGAAAATCATGAAAATGTTATTCTCACAAAGCATGGAGAAGAGAAACTGATTGCCTGGCACAATACTGTTTTAAAAGATGAAGAAGGAAATATTGAAGGTGTTTTAAGTGCGGGACTCGATATAACAAAGCATGTACTACTGAAGGGAGAGCTTGAATATAACAAACTGAAAATAGAGTTCTTTGCTATATTAACACATGAATTAAAAACACCATTAAATTTAATGTTTTCATCCTTACTGAATACAGCCACTGAAATGTACCACTCTCGCCATGTTTTTTACCAATGAATGC
>CAZEQK010000046.1:0-23843 GCA_964514395.1 uncultured Bacillaceae bacterium | reverse complement strand
AAAAGTGAATGGTATCTCGCATCTAGTTTTCAGGGTGTAACAATTACCCACAAAAGTGAAGAGAAGCGTTGTAGCTTACTCCGAATACTTTTGCGGGGGCCCAAAAAATATATACCCACAAAACCTAAAAGCAGACGGAGAAATATACGTCGACTAAAAGCGTCACGTCCATGTGACAACGCCGACGTTTACACATCCTAAGCTTGATGTCTGGTGGCGATAGCGGAGGGGACACACGCGTACCCATACCGAACACGACCGTTAAGCCCTCCAGCGCCGATGGTACTTGGACCGCAGGGTCCTGGGAGAGTAGGACGTTGCCAGGCGAGTTAAAAAAGAACAGTTAAACAACTGTTCTTTTTTTGTACATGAAAAGAAAGGTACCAAAGGCGCAGTCGATCAAGGTGAGACTAGGGAACGAAGAGACCAAAGCGAGATCTGATACTGGCTGTAGAGCCTAACTCTCTTCTTTATGAAGTATTCATGAGGTAAGCATACCATTATCTACTATTGATATGTTATTAACATCTTATTAGCTATTTTATAGATATTTGATGTATTGATACGAAAAACTGTAGGATATAGCTTTTGAGTTAAATCATGTATCATGTTAAAATGTTGTTTGTTCAAATAATTGTAGAGTGAAGTAGAATTAGTCGGTACGCTTTTGGTTGTGAGCGAAAGTATGTAATTAAAGTTAATTGTAGACTTTCGTTAGCAACCAACTTACTTAGATATGATTTGACATGGCTGAAATCTAATTCGAAAAATTTTAATTTGAGACTGGGATACCTATTGGTTCAAGCTGGATCAATAGTAGACTACATGATGTGGTTTAAGGTGAGTCATTAGGCGAAACCTGTATACTCTAACCTCTGTTACAGGGGGTTAAAGTATATAGGTTTTTTATTTTATAAAATCATTTATATAGAAAATGACACAATGTTAAAAGTATATGTGTATTCCTTTTATTGGTAAAGAAATATTTAACCTTTGAAAGGTAAAGTAAATAAAAAAGCATAAAGGCTTTTATATAAAAAACAAGGGGGATTTCTTTATGAAAAAAATTGTTCTTTTAATTCTTAGTTTAACATTGGTAATGGGTGTCTTTACGGGATGTAGTACTAGTAAAATATCCAGCGACAACTCGATAGAAAAGCAAACCTTTTCCTTTGCAATGAGTGGGCTATATAAGCCATTTAATTTTCAAGATAAAGATGGTAATTTGGTTGGATTCGATGTTGAAATTGGTAAAGCAATTGCTGAACGTATGAATATGAAGGCAAAGCCAGTTACAAATCCATGGGATACCATATTAGTTGGATTGAATACCGGTAAATATGATGCAATTATTGGTAGTATGGCTATCACAGCAAAAAGAGAAGAGAAAGCTGATTTTTCTCGACCTTATTATCGTTCTGGTGCACAGGTATTTATTGCAGCTGATAATAATAAAGTAAAGTCAGTGGATGATTTAAAGGGTAAGAAGTTCGGAGTTGTAAAAAATAGTACCTATGGTGATCAGGCATTAAAATATACAGATAAAAAAAATATCAATGAATACGATAGTGACTTAACTTCACTTCAAGATTTAGGCACAGGTAGAATTGATGCTGTGATAACAGATCAGATGGTTGGCTTTCGTGTGATGAAAGAGGGGACTATCGATATTAAGGATGTAGGTGAGCCTATTTCCATGGATGAGATGGGTATTCCAGTAAAAGAGGGCAATAAAGAATTATTAAATAAAATAAACAAGGCACTTAATGAAATAATAGCAGATGGCACCTATGATAAGATTAGTAAAAAATGGTTTGGTCGTAGTATCTTAGGTGAATAACTGCTAAAACGCGCAGTATAATCTGCGCGTTTTTTATCTTTTTTTAACAAAATCTAAATCTCTATTTTCTACATTAGAGCCAAGCTAAAAAAGTGGAGAATAGGGATTTAGATGCAAATGGAATTTGTCCAACTTTAGAGGTGATGAATAAATATGATTGAAAATATAAATATTGTACTTGAAGAATCATGGACAGCTTTATTACATGGACTTCAAATCACATTAGAATTAACGATAACATCTTTACTAATTGGAGTTATTATTGGCCTTTTTGTTGCTATTTTAAAAATATCTCACATCCGTCTCTTAAATAGAATAGCAGACGTATATTTAACAATTGTTAGAGGGACACCACTTATTGTCTTAATAGCTATTCTTTATTTTGGTATTACAAATATTGTAGTCTTATCAGGGTTTTGGGCAGGTTCATTCGCTTTAGCATTTCATAACGGAGCCTATATTGGTGAGATATTTAGAGGAGCAATCCAATCGATAGATAGGGGACAGATGGAAGCTTCTAGATCCCTCGGAATGACTTACTCTTTAGCGATGAGACGTATCATATTACCTCAAGCCTTTAAAAGAGCAATCCCACCTTTAGGGAATCAATTTATCATCGGTTTAAAGGATTCGTCTTTAGTTTTTGTTATAGGTGTAAATGAACTTTGGGGCACTGGACAGAGTATAGCAGCTAGAACGTTAATACAGATGGAAACTTATATTGTTGTAGGTCTTTTTTATCTCATTATGGTACTATTTTTCTCTTGGCTTGTAGCTATGATTGAACGAAAGCTAGATGTCGATGATAAGCGAGGTGTTGCTAGACCATGATAAAAGTAGAAGGTTTAAATAAATATTTTGGAAAAACCCATGTGTTAAAGGATGTAAATCTTACAGTTGATGAAAGTGAAGTAGTTGTTATCATTGGAGCTAGTGGTTCTGGGAAAAGTACACTGCTTCGCTGTACAAATTTTTTAGAGTTTACAAAAAGCGGTAACATCTATATTGATGGAGAAAGAGTTGGCCCGAAAGAGACTGATTTAAATCGTATTAGGCAAGAAGTTGGAATGGTATTCCAACATTTTAATCTTTTCCCCCATAAAAATGTGTTAGAAAATATTACTGAAGCACCAATATTTGTAAAGGGGTTACCAAAGGACGAAGCCATTATGATTGGACGCGATTTATTAGAGAAAGTTGGATTACCTGAAAAAGAGAATGCTTATCCATCTCAATTATCTGGAGGACAAAAACAACGAGTGGCTATTGCGAGAGCACTAGCTATGCAACCAAGAGCTATGTTATTTGATGAACCAACATCGGCGTTAGATCCTGAACTTGTTGGTGAAGTGTTACAGGTAATGAAGAATTTAGCAAGTGAAGGGATGACCATGCTAGTTGTTACACATGAGATGGGATTTGCAAGGGAAATGGCAGATCGAGTTATCGTGATGGATGAAGGCTCTATCATTGAAGAAGGATCACCCGATCAGATTTTTGATCATCCAAAAGAAGAAAGAACAAGGGATTTTTTAAGTAAGGTGATTTAGAGAGATTAGGGTTCTAACCTCTCTTTTTTATAAAAAGCTATTTATTGATATGAAATAAGCCTCAGCATCGTAAAAGATGGTGTGGTTTTTCTACATTATATGAACGTTAAAAGAAGGGAAATAGTAAATGCACTAATTAATGTAGTTAAAAGCGTTGTACTGGAAACTAGCTGTGGCTCTGTATCAAATTGTAAAGCAAGCATATTCGTGGTAGCTGCAGAAGGCATCGCAGCAGATATAATCAAGACCTTAACCAATAATGGGTCAAAGGGTAGAAACAATGTAATAAGCCAGGCGATGATTGGTGATATCAGTAGTCTTAATATAATTCCGATAGAAACCTTTTCAAAATCAAGCTTTTTAATTTTTATTTGTGAAAGTTGCATTCCTAAAATCAACATCACAGTTGGTATTGTAGCATTTGAAACAAAATCGATAATTTTATAAAAGCTATCTTCCATCGGAAGATGTAGGTTTTTCCATATGATGGCTAATAAAAATGCGTATATAGAAGGTATTTTTAATACCTTTTTGAAGGTTGTTTTAAAACCTTCGCTTCCTTTTGCTGCGTAATATACCCCATAAGAATTTAAGAATATGGTTTGCAGGACAACAAAGGAGATCGAATATAAAAATCCCTTTTCCCCAAAAGCAAATAATATGACAGGTGCTCCATAGTTTCCGGTATTCATAAAGCCAGTTGATAAAATCAAGCCATTTTTTGTAGAGGGTGAATATTTTCGAAATAAGCCGATGAGGTGAATAATCATAGTAATGCTATAAAAAAGTGCTAATGAAAATATAACCATATATAAATAGTTAAGGCCTAATTCAATATTATAAAAAGTACGGAAGACTAAAAAAGGCATTAGAATATATAGTGCAAGGGATGAGATTGATTTGATATCCATTTTTAATAGCTTTTGGCCACTAAAACCAATGAAAAAAACAAAAAATATTGGAAGAATCACCTTTACCATGACATCAAACATCTTAATTACCTCTTTTCTCTACGCTAGATGTCTATTCTTACCTACATTTAGTTACATCAATATAGCAGGACTTATAAATAGTATCATAGAATATTTTATTTAGAAAGACGAAATTCATATAAGTAAGGGGGAAGAATATGTTCGCTATTATAAACGGAAAGCTTCTGACAATAACTCAAGGCTTGATAGATAAAGGGACTATCTTAGTCGAAAACGGTAAGATAAAAGCAATTGGGGAAAACATAGAAATACCTAGCGATGCTATGGTGATAGATGCAGCTAACAAATGGGTGACACCAGGGTTAATTGATGCCCATACACATGTAGGTGTGATGGAAGAGACGATTGCTTGGGCTGGTAGTGATGTAAATGAAATGACAGCTCCTGTCACTCCCCATGTTCGAGCACTAGATGGGATTAATCCATCGGATCAAGGCTTTAAAGATGCATATAAAGGTGGGGTAACAACTGTTCAAATCATGCCAGGAAGTGCAAATGTGATTGGTGGAGAAATGTCGATTGTAAAAACCTATGGTCGTATTGTGGATGAAATGATTGTAAAAGAGTTATCTGGGGTTAAAATAGCATTTGGCGAAAACCCAAAAAGAGTTTATGGTGAAAAAAACAGATGCCTTCAACGAGAATGGGGACGGCTGCCATTTTAAGGGAAAATTTAACAAATGCAAAAAATTATCTTAAAAAAAGAGAATCAGTAGTTGGGGATGCCGCTTACATTCCTGACGTTGATTTAAAAATGGAAGTACTTGCAAAGGTATTAAATAGGGAAGTACCAGTAAGAGCACATGCCCACCGTGCTGATGATATTATGACTGCTATACGAATTGCTGAAGAATATAATCTAGATTTAACATTGGAGCATTGTACAGAAGGACATAAAATTGCGGATATCATTGCTAGAAGAGGTTATAAGGCTGCTGTTGGACCAACACTATCTAATCGTTCAAAAATAGAATTAGGTGATAGAGGTTGGCATACATTGGTTGCATTAGATGACGAAAATGTACCAATCTCTATTATTACGGATCATCCAATCATACCTATAGATTACTTAATTGTAAGTGCAGCGATTGCGGTTAGAGAGGGATTAAAGGAAGAGAAGGCTTTACAAGCAGTCACAATAAATCCAGCAAGACATTTAGGGATAGAAAACAGAGTTGGCTCCTTAGAGGTTGGGAAGGATGCTGACGTAGTAATATGGACGGGCGACCCATTTGATTTTAGGACAAAAGTAGATATGACAATTATTGATGGTAAAATTATTTATGCTCGAAACAAATAAAATCAATAATAAGATTAATAAAAAATCTTTTTATCACAAAATATAGATAATGCATTACATAACTATTAAGTAGCCTTTTAAAGGCTACTTTTTTCATTTCAAAATCATCACATTTTGGGAACATTTTATCTGATAGCTAACCGCCGCTAAGTTCCTGGATTAACTCAACTAACATTCAGATGGAGTCGAAATCCCATCTGAATGAAGTTTTACTTTATGCTTGAAGAAATAAAAATTTTAATATATAATCATAAATGAGCATAAATAATCATAAACAAACATCATGTAGTCAATAAACATCCATAAATAATCAAAACGATTAAATTCTCAATTTATTTTTAACAAAGGAAGTGATAAAAAATTCTTTACAATGAAGAAAGAAAAGCAATGATTTTGGAACAGATTCATAATCAATCAAGGGTTTCTGTTCTTGAGCTTAGTCAGTTTTTTAAGGTATCAGAATCTACAATTCGGCGGGATTTGAAAGAATTAGAAGACTCAAAATTAATAAAAAGAACGCATGGTGGTGCCATACCTTTTGAAAACGTTAACTTTGAACCTACCTTTATAGAAAAGGAAGATAAATTGCGCAGAGAAAAAGAATTAATTGTAAAGAAAGCAGTTGAATTTATCGACGAAGGTGACACCATTCTGCTTGATTCAGGAACAACTATTTTTTATTTAGTAAAAGAGTTAAAAAAACTTAAAAACTTAACCGTAGTGACAAATTCAATAATTTTTGCCCAAGAACTACAAGATGTTCAAGGAATTGAGGTTATGATTACCGGAGGTATGTTAAGGAAAGAAACCTTAGCTTTGGTAGGACCTTTTGCTGAACAATCTTTAAGCATGATTAAAGTAGATAAGGCTTTTATAGGAACTAATGGTATAGATATTCATGAAGGTATTACTACGCCTAACTTAATTGAAGCAGCAACAAAAAGAAAAATGATTAAATCTGCTAAACAGGTGATTCTGCTTACCGACCATACGAAATTAGATAAAGTAGCTTTTGCTAAAGTAGCAGATATTAATGAGATTGATAAATGTGTTTTTGATACAGTGCCAAAAACCTTTGCCAACAGTCTTGAAAATTCGGGAGTTGCCGTATACACCGTAGAATCATAGGAGGAAAACGTCATGGGAAAAGAACAAGTTCTAACAGTTACATTAAACCCTGCTATAGATAAGACAATAACACTTTCAGATTTCCAGCTAGGAAAATTAAATCGTGTAAAAAACGTCCGAAGTGACCCGGGAGGTAAAGGGATAAACGTGGCAAAAGTTTTAAAAAAATTTGGTATTGATGTTAACGCAACTGGTCTAATAGCGGGGCAACAGGGATCACAGATAATTAATCAGCTAGATAATCAGGGTATAAGAAATTCTTTTATAAAGATTATAGGAGAAATTAGAACAAACCTAAAAATCGTGGATGACAAGTCAAATTTAACTACAGAAATAAACGAACCCGGCTTTAATGTGTCTAGCAAAGATTTAGAAAGATTTATTTTACAATTATCTGAACAACTTAAAAAAGATTCTATTCTTGTTCTTGGAGGAAGTTTACCCTCTGGAGCACCTGTAACTATCTATTACGATATTATTCAACTAGCAAATCAAAAGGGTGTGAAAGTTATATTTGACGCAGATGGTAACGCTTTTAAGGAAGGAATTAAAGCTAAACCTTTTGCTGTTAAGCCGAATGTTTTTGAACTTGAACAATTTTTTAATAAATCTCTAAAAAGTGATGAAGAAATTCTCTTAGCTGCAAAAGAGATTATAAAATTAGGAATTTCACTTGTCATAATTTCTATGGGGGAAAAGGGTTCCATAATTATGGATAAGCATGAGGTTTATCGTATAAGTACCTTCCCTATTGTACCAAGAAGTACTGTGGGAGCTGGGGATTCCATGGTAGCATCTTTAGTTTATTCATTATTAACAAAAAAAAGCCTTGAGGAAATCGCAATCTGGGCAACAACCGCTGGTACAATAACTGCTTCAAAGAATGGTACCCAAGTCTGTACGTTAGATGAAGTGCAAAAATCCATAAATAAGGTTCAATCATTAAAAATAACCTAAAAAAATTAAAAGGAGGAGAATAAGCATGACAAAAATTTTAGCAGTAACTGCTTGTGCAACTGGTATTGCACATACCTACATGGCAGCAGAATCTTTACAAAAGGCTGCGAAAGAAAAAAATGTAGATATTAAAGTAGAAACAAGAGGCGCATCAGGAGTAGAAAACATACTGACAGAGGAAGAAATTGCTCAGGCACATGCTATTATTATAGCAGCCGATACAGATGCGGATATTAGTCGCTTTGAAGGGAAAAATGTAATTAACGTTCCTGTAGCAGAAGGGATAAAAAACCCTCATGGGTTAATTGAAAAAGCTTTGTCAATGAAAGAAGTGAAAAGAGGTTATATAGAAGAAATTCAAAAAATAAAAGCTGAAAGAAGTTCTAAAAGAACTGGTCCTTACAAGCACTTATTAAATGGAGTATCCTATATGCTTCCTTTAGTTGTTGCAGGAGGATTACTTATCGCTATTTCGTTTATTTTTGGAATCAAAGCATTTGATCCTAATGATCCATCCTATAATAAATTGGCAGAAGCCTTGATGAATATTGGAGGAGGATCAGCTTTTGCACTTATGGTTCCAATTCTTGCAGGTTTTATTGCTTTTTCCATAGCTGATAAACCCGGTTTAGCTCCCGGTTTAGTTGGAGGTATGCTTGCATCAAAAATAGGAGCTGGTTTTTTAGGTGGTATAATTGCAGGCTTTATAGCAGGATACGTAGTAAAATGGTTAAAAGATAATATTAAATTACCTAAAAATTTAGAAGGACTTAAACCTATTTTAATTATTCCCTTGATAGCTACATTAATAGTGGGCTTACTGATGATTTTTGTTATAGGGACTCCTATTAAAACAATTATGGATGGATTGACAAGCTGGTTAAGCGGGATGAGTTCAACAAACGCTGTATTATTAGGTTTAATTCTTGGAGCGATGATGGCTTTTGATATGGGTGGACCTGTAAATAAAGCTGCATATACATTCGCCGTCGGATTATTAGGAAGTAATGTTTATGCACCAATGGCAGCAGTTATGGCCGCCGGTATGACTCCACCTTTAGGTTTATGGTTGGCTACTTTATTGGCACCTAAGAAATATACATTAGAGGAAAGAGAAGCAGGTAAAGCAGCATCAGTGCTAGGTATTTCCTTTATTACTGAAGGAGCGATACCTTTTGCAGCAGCTGATCCATTTCGTGTTATTCCTTCTATTATGATTGGCTCTGCAGTTACAGGCGCTTTATCAATGTTATTTCATGCAACACTAAGAGCACCACATGGAGGAATTTTCGTTCTTTTCATACCTCATGCTGTTGATAATCTTTTGACGTATGCTGTAGCAATTTTAATAGGTACCATTGTGACAGCTTTTGTTGTTAATGCATTAAAAAAGAACAAATAATAAATGATATAAAGGAATAGGAAACGTTCCTATTCCTTTACTATTTCATCGCAACAGGAGGGAACAAAATGGACTTGTCACTTTTAATTAATGAACAAATTATATCTTTAAAATTAAACGCAAGAACAAAGGAAGAGGCAATAAAAAAAATTGCAGAAAAAATGAAAGAATCTGGGTATATCTCTAATATAGAAAAATATATGGAAGCTGTATTAAAACGAGAAGAAAAAGGGTCTACAGGGATAGGGTTTAGTTTAGCCATACCCCATGGAAAATCGGAAGGGGTTAACAAACCTGCTCTTGGCTTTGCTAAGTTAGTAGAACCTATTGATTGGCAATCACTTGATGGGAATCCAGTGAAAATGTTATTTGTTATAGCCGTCCCAATAGATCAAGCAGGCGATGAACATTTAAAAATTCTTTCTTCTATTTCTAGAAAGCTTATTCATGAAGATTTTAGGAATCAATTGATAGCAGCTAGTTCATCTCAAGAAATAATAAATATTTTAAAATCAATCGACTAGGAGGTCTAAATTCTCATGTATTCTAAAGTCATGACTATTATTAATGAAGAGGGATTTCACGCTCGACCTGCCCAATTATGGGTACAAACAGCAAGTAGATATGAATCAAATATAATAGTTGAAAAGGAAGACAGAACTGAAACTAATGGCAAAAGCATTTTAGGACTAATGACATTAGAACTAAAAAAGGGAACAAAAGTAACGATAAAAGCTGAAGGGCCGGATGAAAAAGAAGCTATTGAAGCACTTGCAGAATTAGTCGAAAGTAAATTTGGTGAAGAATAATGTCTGAAACAATATTAACAGGTATTGGTGTTTCAAAAGGGATTAGAATTGGTAAAGCATTTATCTATAAACCGACTTCTGTTGATAATAAGTTAATAAAAGAGACAATAGAAGAAGCCGAAATTCCTCAAGAATTAAAAAGGCTCGAAAAAGCTAAAATCGAATCATATCAAGGATTAGAAGATTTAATTGAACAAGTTAGTGAATCACTAGGAAAAACTAAAGCAACTATTCTAAAAGCACAACAGTCTTTTTTGAATGACCCGTCTTTCTATCCTGAAGTACAACAAATGATAAAACAACAGAAATATTCGGCAGAAAAATCAGTAATAAAAGTTGTAGAACACTTTTCTAATATTTTTTTAAATTTAAAAGATGAATACTTAAGAGAAAGAATTTCAGATTTGAAGGATTTAGAAAAAAGGCTTATCTCCAATCTGACTAATAATAAAAGGATGCAGTTTTCGGATATTAATGAGGAAGTAATCTTAATTGCTGATGATTTAACTCCATCAGATACGGTACAATTAAACAAAGATTTGATCAAAGCATTTATGGTAAGTAGAGGTGGCAAAACTTCACACACAGCAATATTTGCACGCACTTTGGGCATTCCTGCTATTGTTGGGATTGGAGAAAATATAGAGAAGATTCAAAACGGAACTATCTTAATTATTGATGGAGAAGATGGATTATGTATTGTTAATCCTGAACAATGTACTATTGAAAAATACCAAGATTTATTAGCAAAGGAATTAGAAGAAATAGAGAATTTAAAAAAATATATAAGTCGACCAGCAAAGACTCAGGATGGGTTTGAAATTGAAATAGCGGCTAACGTTGGCAATCCAAATGAGGCAAAGATGGCTTTAGAAAAAGGTGCAGAAGGTATCGGTTTGTATCGCACTGAATTATTATTTATGAATAGCGATCATTTACCTACTGAGGATGAACAATATAAGGCATATAAGGATATTGCCTTAATAATGGGAGAAAAATCTTTAATCATTCGTACCCTTGATATCGGCGGGGATAAAGAACTATCGTATTTTTCATTTCCTAAAGAATTAAATCCTTTTTTAGGATATAGAGCTATTCGGTTAACTTTAGACCAAAAAGAGATTTTTTTAACACAATTGAGAGCTATACTACGAGCAAGTGTTCATGGGAGAATTAGGATAATGTTTCCTATGATATCTAATCTGCAGGAATGGCGTCAAGCTAAGAATCTAGTTAAAGAAGCAAAACAGCAATTAACAAATGAAGGAATATCCTATGATGAACATATTGAGTTAGGAATCATGATTGAGATTCCTTCAGCAGCTATTATTGCTGAGCAATTCGCTAAAGAAGTAGATTTCTTTAGTATCGGTACTAATGATTTAGTTCAATATACATTAGCTGTTGATAGAATGAATGAAAAAGTTGCTTATTTATATGATTACTTCCATCCTGCAGTTATTCAACTTATCAAAAAAACAATCGATGCATCCCATAAAGAAGGTAAATGGACAGGAATGTGTGGCAGTATGGCAGGTGATCCATTTGCTGCTCCATTATTATTAGGGTTAGGACTTGATGAGTGGAGCATGGATGCAGGGTCAATAAGTAGAGTAAAACAGGTTATTTCAAAATTAGATCAAAAAAATTGCCGATTTTTTGCAAGTGAAATTTTGCGATTAGGTACTTCAGAGGATATAAAACATAAAACAAAAGAATTTTATGACCAATTTATTATTTAGATCAAGCTAGCTTTGAACTTTTTGTTCAAGGCTTTTTTATACTTTTATCTTTTCAGTTTTGTGGTAAAATCATAATTAAATATTTAAAAAAGAATTTAAAAAATATGGATACAATAAAATCGAACTTTATTTATGAATTTATATTAAAACGTTCGGTTTTTGATTGACATCAGAAAGGTCCGAAGTTAAACTAGTAATGTAAAATAATAATAAATATGACTCGTATAATATCTGGAATATGGCCTGAAAGTTTCTACCTAGTAACCGTAAATTACTGGACTACGAGCGAAAGTGAACCTAGGGATCCTCTTTGATGAAGTATTAACCTACAATGGTAGATGATTACTCATCGTTGGATGGACCGAGTGGTTCAAGCATGGAATTTTTCATGTTACACCGAAGGGATAAAAGCCCAGGCGGGTAGGTTTCTCTCGTCTTATTATGGAAATCTACCTGCTTTGGGCTTTTCTTATTCAATTTTATTCATATTTTAAGCAAATTAAATAAAAAATATAGATAATAATAAATGAAAGGACGTTTTAGGGTATGACGGATCATCGACCACTAGTGGGAATCATTATGGGAAGTCGTTCTGATTGGGAGACCATGAGTAATGCGGTACAGATATTAGAGGAGTTTGATGTCCCCCATGAAAAAAAGATTGTTTCAGCCCATCGTTCTCCAGATGTACTTTATGAATATGCTGAATCAGCAGAAAAAAGAGGTTTACAGGTCATAATTGCTGGAGCAGGGGGAGCTGCACATTTACCTGGAATGGTTGCAGCAAAAACGATTGTACCAGTTTTAGGAGTACCAATAAAATCATCAACATTGAATGGGTTAGATTCGCTCCTTTCCATTGTTCAGATGCCTGGTGGTATACCAGTGGGAACATTAGCGATAGGAAAAGCAGGAGCTAAAAATGCCGGTTTATTAGCAGTCTCCATGCTTGCGGTAAATAACAAAGAACTAGCAATGAAGCTTCATGCTTTTCGAAAAAAACAGATGGAGGAGGCGTTAGTCGAACCATGGTAAACATGTTTTTACCAGAATCAGTAATTGGCATCATTGGCGGTGGACAACTTGGTAAAATGCTGTCAAATGCTGCTCAAACCTTAGGATATCGAGTAGTGATTTGGAGTGAAGAGGATGATTGTCCTGCTTGTCGTGTAGCGACCTCCACTATTATTGGTAAATATACAGACCCAGAAGCTTTACAACAATTTATAAATCAAGTAGATGTTGCGACAGTGGAAACAGAACATATTCCTTTAGCAACATTAGAAGGTGTTGAAAAAAAGATTCCTTTATACCCGGAGGCAAACATAGTTAGGATAGCTCAGAATCGAAAAATAGAAAAGAATTGGTTATCTGATCATCATTTTCCTGTTGTCCCCTATCAAGTCGTTCATTCGATAGAAGATATTAAAGAATTTATGAGCCATATCGATCATGATGTTGTTGTCAAGACGATTACGGGTGGATACGATGGTAAAGGTCAATTAAGAATAACAGACCAGTATTTATCAGAAAATGATATAAAGGTGATTAAAAGTTGGTTAGATCAAAAAGAGATATTAATTGCTGAAGAATGGGTACCCATTCATGCTGAGGTTTCTGTTATAGCAGCAAGAAACATGATGAAAACCTTTCAATCTTTTCCGATGGTGGAAAACGAACATCGTGAACATATTCTACATCGCACGATTGCACCGGCAAGATTAGAAGAGAATATTACAGCGGAAGCTATTGAGATAACTAAGAATGTGATGGAACAAATGGATTATGTTGGTTTGTTATGCGTTGAATTTTTTTATAGTAAAGATGGCCAGTTGTACATTAATGAATTAGCTCCTAGACCTCATAACTCAGGCCATTATTCGATTGATGCCGCTGTGACTAGCCAGTTTGAACAGACTATTCGATCGATTACTGGACTACCTCTTGGCGATACAAGTAGCCTATCACCTAGTGTGATGACTAATCTTTTAGGCGATCTTTGGCAGGATGGTTTTGCGGTGAACAACATATTATCTGAGCCATTTGCAAAATTGCATCTATATGGAAAAAAGGAAGCAAGGGGAAAAAGAAAGATGGGTCATTACACCACGATAGCTGACTCGATAGATAAAGCAGTAAATCTTGCAGAAAGCATCTATTTATCTCTATAAAGAGAGGGTATACATTAGTAATACTTATGTAAAAAAAAGAAATTACCGGAGGTATAACATGATTGAGCGTTATTCACGACCTGAAATGACAGCAGTTTGGACGGAAGAAAATAAATATAAAGCGTGGCTTGAAGTGGAGATATTAGCAGCCGAAGCTTGGGTTGAGCTTGGAGAAATACCTAAGGAAGATGTTAAAAAAATAAGAGAAAATGCCAGAATAAATGTGGAAAGAATTCTAGAAATAGAAGAAAGCACAAAGCATGATGTGGTTGCTTTTACAAGGGCTGTTGCAGAAACCTTAGGCAATGAATCTAAATGGGTTCATTATGGACTAACTTCAACTGATGTTGTCGATACAGCACTATCGTACAGGCTAAAGCAAGCAAATGAAATATTATTAAAAAGTATTGAAGCATTTATTGGGATATTAAAAGAGAAAGCGATGGATCATAAATATACAGTGATGATGGGACGAACTCATGGCGTACATGCTGAGCCAACAACCTTTGGCTTGAAAATGGCTCTTTGGTATGAAGAGATGAAACGTAATCTAAAACGTTTTAAACAGGCATCAGAGGAAGTTTTGTATGGAAAAATTTCAGGTGCAGTGGGTACTTATGCCAATATCCCTCCTTTTATTGAACAATATGTATGTGAAAAATTAGGACTAAATCCTGCTCCTATCTCTACTCAAACCCTACAAAGGGATAGACATGCAGAGTATATGGCAACATTAGCCTTAATTGGTTCTTCTTTAGAAAAATTTGCGATTGAAATACGGGGACTTCAAAAATCAGAAACAAGAGAGGTTGAGGAATTCTTTAGTAAGGGGCAAAAGGGTTCATCTGCAATGCCTCATAAAAGAAATCCTGTAGGATCTGAAAATATCACTGGATTGGCACGTGTATTACGTGGGTATATGGTATCTTCTTATGAAGATGTGGCATTATGGCATGAAAGGGATATTTCTCATTCTTCTGTTGAGCGAATTGTTTTACCCGATGCAACTATCCTTTTACATTATATGTTGAACAGATTTGGAAGCATTGTTAAAAATTTAACTGTTTTCCCTGAAAACATGAAAAGAAATATGGACCGTACCTTTGGCTTAATTTATTCCCAACGAGTACTTCTAACGTTAATAAATAAAGGTCTAAAGCGGGAGAAAGCTTATGATACCGTTCAAAAAAAGGCAATGCAAGCATGGGAAGAACAAAAACCCTTTAAAGGGTTGTTAGCTGAGGATGAACTGATAAAGGAAACTCTGTCTAGTCAAGAATTAGAAGCATGCTTTGATTACCAATACCATCTTAAAAATGTTGATTATATTTTTGATAAGGTTGGTCTAAATAAGTAAATAAGGAGGGAACAGGTTTTGGAAAAACAGCAATTATTATATGAAGGTAAAGCAAAAAAAATCTATTCCACTGACGAGACGGGTTATCTCTGGGTTGAATATAAGGATTCTGCGACTGCTTTTAATGGGGAGAAACGTGGAACGATTACTGGAAAAGGGGAACTAAATAACCGCATTAGTGGGATTTTCTTTGAGATGCTAAAGAAGCAAGGCATAGAGAATCACTATGTAAAATCAATTTCTTCAAATGAACAATTAGTAAGAGAAGTAAAGATAATTCCAATTGAGGTTGTCACTAGAAATATAGCAGCAGGTTCCCTTGCAAAGCGGTTGGGATTTGAAGAGGGTACAGCTTTAAGGCATCCTATCGTGGAGTTTTATTATAAAAATGATGAGCTCGGTGATCCGTTGATAAATTTGGAACATATATCAGTACTTGAGCTTGCAAATGAGCAGCAGGTTGAACAAATGAAACAGATTGGATTAAAGGTAAATGATATATTAGTTAATTATTTAAAAGATAGGAAGGTAATCCTTGTTGATTTTAAACTAGAATTTGGTATAACCAACGAGGGTGAATTAATTTTGGCAGATGAGATTTCTCCTGATACTTGTCGCTTTTGGGACGCTGATACCATGGAAAAATTAGATAAGGATCGTTTTCGTCGAGATTTAGGAAATGTAGAAGAAGCTTACAAGGAAATTCTGAAGCGGTTAGGAGGAAATCTATAGTGTTTAAAGCAAAGGTTTATGTCACCTTAAAAGAGGGTGTTTTAGATCCTCAAGGAAAAGCGGTAAAGGGTTCGTTATTGGCTTTAGGTTATGATGAAACAGACGAAGTACGAATCGGAAAATTCATTGAGCTTACATTACAAGCCAATAAATACGATGTAGCCGAAGAAAGATTAAAAGAAATGTGTGAAAAATTATTAGCAAATACTGTAATCGAGGATTATAAATTTGAATTAGAAGAGGTGACAGAATGAAATTTGCTGTCATTGTCTTTCCTGGTTCAAACTGTGATATAGATTCCTACCATGCCATTGAAGACGTACTAAATGAACAGGTGGATTATGTTTGGTATCAGGATACTGATTTAAGTCCATATGATTGCATCCTCCTTCCAGGTGGATTCTCATATGGCGATTACTTACGTTCAGGTGCTATTGCAAGATTTTCTCCGATTATGAAAGAGGTTGAAAAGGCAGCAGCACAAGGAAAGCTTATATTAGGGATTTGTAATGGATTTCAAATTTTATTAGAAGCAGGACTTCTTCCAGGTGCGATGAAGAAAAATGAGAATCTTCAATTCGTATGTTCTACAGAAACAATAGTGGTAGAGAATAATCAAACTATGTTTACTAGCGAGTATACCGAGAAAGAAGAAATCAGAATTCCAATTGCCCATGCAGAGGGAAATTACTATTGTGATGAAAAAACTTTAGCCTATTTAAAAGAAAATAATCAAATTGTTTTCAGTTATAAAGATAACCCAAATGGGTCAATAGAAAATATAGCAGGAATTATCAATAAACAGGGAAATGTTATGGGCATGATGCCTCACCCTGAAAGAGCCGTTTCCGATCTATTAGGTTCCTCAGATGGGAAAAAACTTTTTCTATCAATTCTGAAGTATTGGAGGGAGCTACATGATGCATCATGAGCCTAATGCAGAAGAGATATACGTTGAGAAGCTATATAAGGATTTAGGATTAACGGATGAAGAATATTTAAGAAGTATAGAATTAATTGGACGAAAACCAAACTTTTTAGAAACAAGCTTATTCAGCGTCATGTGGTCTGAGCATTGTAGCTACAAAAAGTCTAAACCAGTACTCAGAAGATTTCCTACGGAAGGAAAGCATGTACTACAAGGACCAGGAGAAGGTGCTGGTGTTGTCGATATTGGAGATAATCAAGCGGTAGTTTTTAAAATAGAGAGCCATAATCATCCATCAGCGATTGAGCCTTATCAAGGAGCAGCCACTGGTGTAGGTGGAATAATCCGTGATGTTTTTTCTATGGGTGCTAGACCCATAGCGATTTTAGATTCCCTTCGCTTTGGTCCGTTGTCTGATGAACGTGTGAAATACCTATTTCGAAATGTAGTAGCTGGAATTGCTAACTATGGGAATAGCATGGGTATTCCTACCGTCGGCGGCGAGGTGGTATTTGATGACTCCTATAAAGGGAACCCTCTTGTTAATGCAATGTGTGTTGGTATTATTGAACATGACAAAATTCATAAGGGACTTGCAAAGGGTGTTGGTAATTCCGTCATGTATGTTGGTGCAAGTACTGGTCGGGATGGAATCCATGGAGCAACCTTTGCTTCCGAGGAGTTAACGGATAAGTCAGAATCAAAAAAACCATCTGTACAGGTTGGAGATCCTTTTATGGAGAAGCTACTCTTAGAAGCAACATTAGAGCTGTTAGAGTTAGATATTGTAGAAGGAATACAGGATATGGGTGCAGCAGGATTAACTAGTTCTAGTTCAGAAATGGCAAGTAAAGCAGGTACAGGTTTAGAAATTGATTTGGCAAAGGTACCAAGACGTGAACCTGGTATGTCCCCATATGAGATTATGCTTTCTGAATCACAGGAACGTATGCTAGTGGTGATTAAAAAAGGAAAAGAAAAAGAGGTACAACAGGTATTTGATAAGTGGGGTTTATACTCTGCACTAATCGGTAAAGTGACAGATGATAGTCTTTATCGAATTATTGATCAAGATGAAATTGTTGCAGAGGTACCAGTTCGTGCGTTAGTAGACGATGCACCAGTCTATCATATGCCATCAAAAGAACCAGCATACTATAGAGAATTTCAAAAAATAGAGACGATTGATTTTCCTGATCAGGATGTTTCCAAGGTATTGCTAGACATGCTTGGGTTACCAAGCATAGCAAGTAAAGAGTGGGTATATCGTCAGTATGATCATATGGTACGTACTAGTACAGCGGTGAAGCCTGGTAGTGATGCAGCTGTGTTGACGATTAGAGGAACAAACAAAGCTTTAGCGATGACGACTGATGGGAATGGTCGATATATTTATCTTGACCCAGTCGTTGGTGGAGCAATAGCCGTGGCTGAGGCTGCAAGGAATATTGTTTGCTCGGGAGCTAAACCGTTAGCTATCACAGATGGAATTAATTTTGGAAATCCAGAAAAACCAGAAATCTTCTGGCAATATGAGAAGGCAGTAGATGGCATGAGTGAAGCATGTCGAACCCTAGAAACACCTGTCATAGGTGGAAATGTAAGCTTTTATAACGAAACAAATGGGAATGCGATTTATCCAACTCCTATCGTAGGAATGGTTGGGTTGGTTCAGGATACTAGTCATATTACAACACAAGGCTTTAAAAATGAGGGTGACCATATCTTACAAATAGGGAATACTTATAATGAGCTTGGTGGAACTGAATTTCAAAAAATGGTCTTAAATAAAGTTGAAGGAAAGCCACCAAGAATTGATATGGTGGTGGAGAAAAAGGTCCAAGATATGGTACTTAGATTGATTAGAGATGGACTAGTAAGCTCTGCCCATGATCTTAGTGAAGGCGGATTAGCTATAGCCTTAGCAGAATCCTGTATTGCTGGAAATAAGGGAGCGGATATCCGAATTAAGAATGAACTAAGACCTGAATCATACCTATTCAGTGAAAGTCAATCCCGTATATTAATGTCAGTTGCGTCGAAAGATGTGGAAAAAGTAAGAAACATTGCCCAGGAAATAGGGGTATCTTGTCATGAAATAGGAAAAGTGACGAATAAGGCGATTCATATAACATATAATAACAAACCGATCATTAGTTTATCGTTAGAAGAGGCAACAAATGTCTGGAAGGATGCGATTTCATGTATGATGAACTAATTTTTGACAAAATGACTGAGGAATGTGGTGTGTTTGGTGTCTATAACCATGATGACTCACCACAATTAATATATTACGGATTACATGCGTTACAGCATCGAGGACAAGAAAGTGCTGGAATTGTTACTTCTAACCATCAATCATTTACACATCATCGCGGGATGGGATTAGTTACAGAGGTGTTTAGTAACAAAGAATTGAGTCATCTAAGAGGGACGATGGGAATAGGTCACGTAAGGTATTCCACCTCGGGGGAAAGTGCACTACAAAATGCACAGCCATTAATTTTTAAATATCGTGGTGGAGAATTAGCAATAGCGACAAATGGGAATCTAGTGAATGCAGCCCAAATTCGCAGACAATTAGAAAGACAGGGTTCCATCTTTCAAACCACAAGTGATACTGAGGTCATCGCTCATTTAATTTCACGATCTATGTACGATGATATAGAGGATGCGGTAAAGGAAGCCCTAGGTGTGATAAAAGGTGCATATGCTTTACTAATTATGACAAATGATAAATTAATAGCAGCACTTGATCCAAATGGATTAAGACCACTATCATTTGGTCAGCTTGAAGATGCCTACTTTATTTCTTCAGAAACCTGTGCGTTTGATGCAGTAGGGGCAACCTATATTCGTGACATTGAGCCAGGGGAATTAATGGTTATTGATGAGGAAGGAATTAAAACCGAACGCTTTTCAGAGCAAATAAGAAGAGCGATTTGTAGCTTTGAGTATATTTATTTTGCCCGACCAGACAGTGATATTGAAGGAATCAATGTACATTTAGCAAGAAAAAGATTAGGAAAAAAGCTAGCCGAAGAGCATCCAGTTGAAGCAGATGTTGTAACAGGAGTTCCAGATTCGAGTATTTCAGCGGCCATCGGCTATGCAGAGGATTCCAATATACCTTATGAAATGGGTTTGATTAAAAATCGTTACGTTGCTAGAACCTTTATTCAACCTAGCCAAGAGCTAAGGGAAAAAGGGGTAAAGATGAAGCTTAGTGCCGTGAGAAAGGTAGTAGAAGGAAAGCGGGTAGTTATGGTCGATGACTCAATCGTTCGAGGGACAACAAGTGGAAGAATTGTACGTATGCTTAGGGAAGCAGGGGCGACAGAGGTTCATGTAAGAATTAGTTCTCCACCTGTAAAAAATTCCTGCTACTATGGCTTAGATACCTCCTCCCGCGATGAATTAATCGCTGCAAAAAAATCAGTGGAGGAAATAAGGGAGTATATTGGGGCAGATTCCTTAGAATTTTTAAGTATTGAAGGAATGATTGAGGCAATCGGTAGAGAGGGCCACGACCTAAATAAAGGCCATTGTCTCGCTTGTTTTAATTCAGAATATCCGACAGAGGTATATGCTGAAAATACGCTTGAAAAAGTAAAATGGGGGCAAGGCTAATGGCTGAAGCATATAAAAAGGCGGGCGTCAATATTGATGCAGGAAATGAAGCGGTTGATCGGATAAAACAATATGCCCAAAAAACCTTTAGAAATGAAGTGAAAACAGAGTTAGGTGGTTTTGGTAGTTTATTTGCATTACAAGGGAAATATAACAAACCGATTCTTGTTTCTGGCACAGATGGGGTCGGGACAAAGCTGAAAATAGCTTTTGATACAGATAGACATGATACGGTGGGAATTGATTTAGTAGCGATGTGCGTCAACGATATATTGGTACAAGGAGCAGAACCGTTATTTTTTCTAGATTATATTGCCACGGGCAAGCTTTTCCCTGATAAGGTGGAAGAGATTGTAAAGGGTATATCTGAAGGCTGTATTCAATCTAATTGTTCATTAATTGGTGGAGAAACTGCAGAAATGCCAGACATGTATGGTAACGGGGAATATGATTTGGCGGGATTTGCGGTAGGTGTAGTCGATGAGGATAAACTGATTAATGGGTCAAAGATAAGCGATGGAGATATGATTATAGGCCTAGCCTCTACAGGTGTTCATAGTAATGGTTATTCTTTAGTAAGACATTTGCTATTTAAAGAAAACCAGTATCAAGTCACTGATTATGTTGAAGAAATTGGGGGTACGATTGGTGATATATTACTAACACCAACAAAGATCTACGTGAAGCCAGTATTAAATGTACTAGAAAAGATAACAGTAAAAGGAATGGCTCATATAACAGGGGGTGGCATCCTTGAAAACATACCAAGAATTTTACCGGAAGGTTTACAGGCCGAAATCAATATAAAGTCATGGGATGTACCGCCTATTTTTTCTTTTTTACAGGGGTTAGGCGATTTAGATGATACAGAATTATATCGCACGTTTAACATGGGGATCGGTTTTATTTTAGTAGTTGATAAAGATGATGTGGATTTAACCATGGAAGTATTAAAGGAGCATGGCGAATCAGCAAAGGTTATTGGTCAAATTAATCAAGGGGATTTGGGTGTGAAATTATTGGGGGATAGGTTATGACTATAAAAAATATAGCAGTTTTTGCGTCAGGTAATGGGTCCAACTTTCAAAGCTTAGTGGATGCGGAGAAAGAGGGAGAATTATCTGGGCATGTGAAAATTCTAATTTCAGATAAACCAAATGCCTTAGTATTACGCAGGGCAGAAAAAGAGAATGTAGAAGCTTATGCTTTTGATCCAAAAAAATTCGAAAATAAAAAAGCTTATGAGAAGGAAATTGCAGACGTCTTAGCTAAGCACGACATTGATCTTATCGTACTAGCAGGCTATATGCGTATTGTTGGGGAAACATTGCTTTCTGCCTATAAGAATAAAATGATTAACCTTCATCCTTCTCTATTACCTGCATTCTCAGGGAAAGATGCAATCGGACAGGCGATTTCATACGGAGTTAAATGTACAGGTGTTACAGTTCATTTTGTTGATGAAGGAATGGATACTGGACCAATCATAAAGCAGCAAGCTATTGAGGTTTTAGATACAGATACAGTGGATACTTTAGCTGAAAAAATACATCAGGTAGAACACAAATTGTTGGTCGAGACGGTTAATCTAATAAATACAAAGACATTAATTTTTAAAGATAGAAGTGTGAAGGTAAAAAATACTTAATTTACTTATAGGGATGAATAGGGCAAATGAACTTTACTGGAAGTTTAAATATTAAAGGGGAGTGATTCATCATGGCAACAAAAAGAGCAATCATTAGTGTTTCTGATAAGAAAGGAATTGTGGAATTTGCGAAGAGCTTACTTTCACTTGATTTTGAAATCATATCAACTGGTGGGACCAAACGCACCTTAGAGGAATCAGGAATCAAAGTAACCTCTATCTCCGATATAACAGGATTTCCTGAGATAATGGACGGCAGGGTAAAAACCTTACATCCAAATGTATTTGGTGGTCTTTTAGCCGTTAGAGATAATAAGAAGCATATAGAGCAGATTCAACAGCAAGGGATCAACTTGATTGATTTAGTGGTAGTCAATCTATATCCATTCAAAGAAACTATATCCAAGCCAAATGTGGAATGGTCTAAGGCAATAGAGAATATAGATATTGGCGGTCCTTCAATGCTTCGTGCGGCAGCAAAAAATTATCAGGATGTGACAGTGATTGTAGATCCAATCGATTATGCCCGTGTTATAAGTGAGCTTGAAGCAAATGGGGATGTCAGCTTGGATACGAAGAAAAAATTAGCAGCGAAGGTTTTCAGACATACTGCAAATTATGATGCTTATATAGCACAATACATTACAGAGCAAGTGGGAGAAACCAGTCCTGAAAAGCTAACATTAACCTTTGAAAAGGTACAAGACCTTCGCTATGGGGAAAATCCTCATCAAAAAGCAAGCTTTTATAAGCAAGGGATACTAGAAATAGGCTTACCTTATGCCAAACAATTACATGGGAAAGAATTATCCTATAATAATATTCAAGATACAAATGCTGCATGGGAAATGGTAAAGGAATATAAAGATGAACCTGTAGTTGTTGCTGTAAAGCATATGAATCCTTGTGGTATTGGTATTGGAGATAATATAAAGGATGCTTTTGAAAAAGCATATGATTCTGATCCTGTATCGATATTTGGTGGAATCGTTGCAACAAACCAAGAGGTAAATAAAGAAACAGCAGAATTATTACATGAGATATTTTTAGAGGTAGTCATAGCTCCAAGCTTTACAGAAGAAGCCTTTGACATTTTGGCAAAGAAGAAAAATATTCGATTACTAGAATTAAAGGAGAAAGAAGCTAAGGAAGGATTACAAAAATTAGTTTCCGTATCAGGTGGCCTTTTGATTCAAGATGAGGATGTAAAAACGCTAAATGAAGAAGAAATAAAGGTAGTCACGGAGAGAAAGCCAACACATGAAGAGCTAAAACAACTACTTTTTGCCTGGAAGGCAGTGAAGCATGTTAAATCGAATGCTATTGTATTAGCAAAGGATAATCAAACAGTTGGCATTGGAGCAGGACAGATGAATCGAGTAGGAGCTGCAAAGATTGCAGTAGAGCAGGCGAATGAAAAAGCCAATGGGTCAGTGCTTGCATCTGATGCATTTTTCCCAATGCCAGATACAGTTGAAGAAGCTGCAAAAACTGGTGTAACAGCGATTATCCAGCCTGGTGGCTCCATAAAAGATGAGGATTCCATCAAAGAAGCGAATAAACATGGAATCGCGATGGTCTTTACAGGTGTAAGACATTTTAAACATTAAAAAGTACTTAAATAACGTTTCTATATGAAGGGAAACGGAGGATATCA
>CAZEQK010000045.1:6809-24166 GCA_964514395.1 uncultured Bacillaceae bacterium | reverse complement strand
CCTTAAACCAGCTTGTAAGTGTAACCAATCCTAAATTAGAAACCACAGAATATCAATATAATATGGTTGGAAAATTAACAAAAATTACTCATCCTGATTTAAGCTCAATTGAAAAACATTATGATGAACTAGGTAGATTGATTAAAAAGATTGATGAGACTAGTAAATATGAAAAATTTTATTACGATGCAAATGGTAATATTATAGAAAGAGTTAAACAAAATGGGGACCAATTAACTTATGAATACACAAATCACAATTTATTATGGAAAAGCATAAGCATTGATGGAATAGTACAGTATAACTATGATCCAGCAGGAAGACGTAAAAGTATGACAGATAATACTGGAACTACTGCCTATGCTTATAATCCAACAAATGGTCAGCTAAACACAATTACCTATCCAGACGGAAAATCTATTCAATATTCTTATGATGAACAGAGAAACCGTAATCAAATGACTGGTCCTTTTGGTGATAATATTTATTACAATTATGATAGTAGGAATCGCTTAAATAAAATTGGTGAAAGTCTTAGTGATTCTGATGCGGAATATACTTATTATAAAAATAATCTACTTTACCAAATTAAGCAGGGGAATGGTGTTGTTAGTACTTATACGTATGATGGACTTAAATTAAATACATTAATACATCAGAAGTCTGATGGTACAGTTCTTAACACATACAATTATGATTATGATCAAAATAATAATATTATAAGTCAAACTGATAATGAAGGTACTTATCAATATACTTATGATGAATTAGATCGTATCAAAACCTCTGATCAATTTAACGAAGTCTATAGCTATGATAATAGGGGTAACCGTCAAACCTTACAAACAGATAATTTGAATGGTAATAATGCCGATTATACTTACGATAAAAGAAATCAATTGATAAAAGTAATTACAGATGGTAAAACTGTAGAATATAAATATAATGGAGACGGACTCTTATATGAAAGGGTAGAAAACGGAGAAACAACTCGTTATTATTATGACGGAGACCATATTATTGCTGAAGCAAATATTGTAAATGATATACCGATTCTTAAAGCCAGATATATTCGTGGAAAAGGTTTAGTAGCAACAGAAGATCAATATTTTAATAAAGCTTACTATCTACACAATGGTCATGGTGATGTAGTAGAATTAAGAGACAAAACAGGAAATACAAGGTTAAATCAATACACCTATGATATATGGGGTAATCCTTTAATCATAAATGAGGCTGTTTACAATCCATTCCGCTATACGGGAGAGTTATGGGATAACACAACAAAAACATTATATTTACGTGCTCGTTGGTACGATCCATCAGAAGGACGATTTTTAAATAAAGATACTTATGAAGGGGATATAAAGAATCCATTAAGTTTAAATCTATATACTTATGTCCATAATAATCCTCTTATTTATACTGACCCAACAGGGTATAACCCATTTACATACAAATATGGTGATAATTCTTATGGATTCTATCCTGATAGTGTATTACAAAATGCAGTTGTAGCTGCCTATGGAATTATACCTTTCATTGGCGGGTGGGCAGCTGAAATAATAAATAATATAAATGGGTTTGAGACTATTTCAAAAAATGATCTCTATGGTAATGTAAAGAAGAAGCTATCACTTGCTTCAGACAGTTTATCACAAGCAAAAAGGCTAGGCGATATCAGCAAACTTCCAGAAAATTTAAAAGTAATAGGAAAATCAATTAGCAGTAAAGCAGCGATTATTTCCTTTGCAATTACAGCAATTGATGTTGCTAAACAGTTTATTAATAATAAAGACACTGTAATGAATAATTTAGTTTATAATTTGGTTGGGGATTTGGAATCCAGTAGTAGGGAAATCGTAATTGCAAAATATGTATATGCTTTAGCAAAAATAAAAGATCTTGTAGACAATGGGGATATTTATGTCAAGTATGATTGGAATGGATCGATAGAAAAGGTTGCGTGGAATCCAGAAGATATTGATAATATTATAGAAGATCTTAAAGTAGTAGAAGCAGCAATGAAATAATAAAATTACTAATCTTTATAGGAGGGGTTTTCTTAATGAAAGATTTAAGTGGTGGTTTATTTTTCTTAATATTTATGCTCATCTTTGTAAATGTAGGAGGAATTATCCGATTAAAAATATTTAATTCCCTTCCATGGCGACAAATAAATAAAGTATTAATTATTGCAAACGTACTCGTAATTTTATTTTTTGTTGGATATTATGTTATAGGCTTACCTTAATTATTTAGTATTTATGACTGTGAATGATAAAAAGTAAGTTCGTTTCTATGTAAATTAAGATACACAGTGTTTAATAAGTAAATTAACCCGCTTCTGAATTTAAATCTAGAATCGGGTTAATTTTAAATTTAATGAAATTATCAACGAAAAAATGATAGTACAGTAATTTTTTTGCAATATCTCAATCATTAAGGAAACGACCAATGGGAAGTTAACTACCAGATGACATCTTCTGGTACATCTATAGTGATCATGGTACATCGTTACCCTACTGACAAAGAAGGAGTAGCCGATAGCTACCAATATGACGAGTGGGGCTTACGTATAATGGCTTTGGGGAGAGTAACCGAAGGAATCGGCTGGATTGGGGATTTAAACACAGGTACTGGAACCCCAGGTTTAAGGATGGAACAAACGGTGCAAATAAGATAGATTATCACTCGAACAATGAAAAAGCCAAGGGAAAAGGAAAACAAAGCACAACAGATATTAGTACGACTACTACTGATTCGACATCTACAGAATTATTGAAGCTGCAAAAGAAACAATTTTTCACTAGGAGATGACAAATGAGAATAAAACACAGATTTTCTTTTAGAGTTGATGATTCTACAAAAGAAATTGTAGACTTCCTTGAAGAAAACAAAATCAAGCATAAACTTGGGAGTGGAATACCAATACTAACATTTGAAATATTCGAGGATAATAAAAATTGGAATAATCTCAAGAATGTGATGGATGAACATGGAAAACATTCGATTTCAGAATGTGTGTAATTCAAAGAAGGAAATTGAGAATGCTGAATGGTTTTGCATTAGAAGTAAGTGGCGTTCTGAATATCCTCAACCGGAAGATGCAAGTGAGTACAAGAAAATCACATATGATGATTTGAATTATTGTTCTAGTTGTGGTTGCGGTTTAGTTCAAAAAGATAGCTTTAGGTTGGAAAAGGCACCAAAATGGGGCAAGAAGAATTTTTTAATGCTTAACTGGGTCGAAAGTGAACTATTTGTTACTGACGAAGTTGCTAGTCAAATGATGAAGGAGGAAGTAAAAGGTTTTAGTACTCTTTCAGTGGTAGACCACAAATCGAACAAACCACTTAAAAATATCAAGCAGTTGAAGATTTTAAATACGCTTGAGTCAGGTATGGTATCCTCTGATGTTGACATTACGAAGGAGAATAATTGTACTCAATGTCATTCAATAAAATATCTTTTATCTGGGCGGTCTCCTTTGGTATTCAGAAAAGAAATATTCAGTGATAATGTTGATATCGTAAAGTCGAATGAAGTGTTTGGAGATGGTCTTGTATGTTTACAAATAATACTTATTTCAAAACGTATGTATGATTTTCTGAACAAGAATGGGTGGCACAAGGAATTAATTATTGAGCCAGTGAAGCTTGTCTAATTTTACAAGACATTATATATGCTATGGGTAGGTGTTTCTATCCATAGCATTTCTTATTACGGGCGGGGTACCTAGTGCCTAGGCAGAAAGCCAAGGTATTATAAAAACACCGTCTACTATGGGAGTGGTAAAGAGCGAAGGAAACACGGTTACTGTCGTTTCTATGACAAAAAGAAGCAGTTAAAAGAAGTCGGAAAAAAGGATGTGGTGGGCGAACTATTAAGTTTTGGATGGTCTATCGTCCAGATAGTTATGATAGGTTCAGTATGAAGGAGTGATGGCTAGATCGCAAATTTTAACAGACTGTATCAGTATCATATATAGAATAGAAGCTATTAGAAAATATGGATTATGAAATAATCGTCTTTGAACAATTTACAAAATAAATAACAAAGTGTGGAAAGACAAAGATAAATAAGAAATTTAAACCATATATTTGCCACGAGTTGTTTTTTTAACCATATATCTGCCTTAAGTTTTATTTTAATGAGTATATTTTTGTATTATTACAAATTTAGAATAGGTTTTTCGAAGAAAAATACTATTCTTAAAAAATTAAAATGAATTTATTATACTAAAAATAAGGGTTTGTAACCCTTATTTTTTACGGCAAACTTATGGTTTTTTTCGAAGAAAAATACAATTCTTAAAAATTTAAATCGAATTTATTACACAAAAAATATGGGTTTGATAAACCTTATTTTTTATGGCAAACTTATGATTTAATCCTTGGCAAAGATATAGTTAAAGTCACAGGTTGTTTGCCGTTTTGGCAAGGTTATGCTTAAAAATGTTACATAAAACACTCGTTTATCGAGTGTTTTTTTGTGTAAAGGTAGTAATTTATTAGTAGATAGTTAATCAAGATTAATATAAGATAATTCGTAAATCGTGAATATCCTTTTCATCGGATAACCACTTTTGAAAATAATGCATGGCAACTACGTAGCTTTTATTGTCTTCTCACTCTGATCCTGATGAAACTCCAAATACTCTTTAAATAAATCAATAAATTCATAGATCAATTTTATCACTCCCTTTACAAAATAATAGCTAGTGAGTTTTAACCTCACTTTATAAGTCGAGTAATACAGAAGTTTAACATCTAAAGGAAAATATTCAAAAAACCTCTCCGCATAATAATAATTATCAGTTGAGTATTGTAAATGTCAGAATAGAAAATACTGGTTTGGAAAATATTGCGTAAAGGGAAATTAAATATTAAGCTTATAAGTATATAGGCATAATTGGTTCTTGGTTCGAAAAGTATTCATGGTAAATTCTATTTGAACAACTGTGTAGAGCACAAAAGCGCAACATTGTGTCGTCGATTCGAAATTCAGTATAGATTTTAGCAAAAAGTGTCACAATGAGGTCATCATGATCCTTATAAGCTTTTCTGTCAAACAACAGCTAATCTATTATGCATCAAATCATACTCTCATACCCATATTTCTATATAGATAATTTGGAAAAGATTTTTTATTCATTTTGTCGATTTTGATTTTTCTTGTTCGTTGTATTTATATAGAGGCCGAGTATGAATGGTCTTCTAAAAGGAACTTGACTCAAAAATAAGGAGGAAGATTTATGCTATTTATGTTGATTGTCAAAGCCTCAAAGAATTCGGAAGGCGGAAATCTCCCGAGCTCAGAGCTGAATGAAGCCATGAGGAAGTACAATGAGGAATTAGTTAAGGCAGGCGTGCGGGTTGCGGCTAAAGGACTTCATCCAAGTTCAAATGGGATTCGCATTTCGTATCCGAAACCAGGGGAAAAGCCGGTGGTTACGGATGGCCCATTTACGGAATCGAAAGAATTAATTGCCGGGTTCATTCTGATTGATGTGAAGTCGAGGGAAGAAGCCATCGAGTGGGCCATGCGGATGCCGGACCCGCAAGGACATGGGGAAGGTCAGATTGAATTGCGTCAAGTAATTGAGGATCCGGAAATGTTTGCAAAAGAAGTTGAATTACGCGAGAAATCAGAGGAAAGAAAACCATAGTGACAACCTATGGAACTCATCGTACCATTGAAGGAATCTGGACGGTCGAATCGGCCAGAATCATAGCCGGTGTTGCCCGAATTGTTCAAGATGTCAGTCTTGCGGAGGATTTGGCGCAAGATGCGTTGGTCATTGCGCTTGAAAAATGGCCGGAGTCAGGCATACCGGAAAAACCGGGAGCCTGGCTCATGACTGTTGCCAAACGTCGGGCGATTGATCTTCTGCGTCGAAACAAATTACGTGATCAAAAATATGAGAAAATCGGTCGCAACATGGAATTCAAAATGAAAACGGACTATGATTCAATTGACGAGGAAATCAATGACGATCTTCTGCGTCTCATCTTCACCACTTGTCATCCGGTGCTTTCCAGGGAAGCTCGAGTCGCTCTAACGCTTAAACTGTTATGCGGATTAAAGACAGATGAAATTGCGCAAGCTTTTCTTGTGTCGGAATCAACCATTGCACAACGAATCGTCAGAGCAAAGCGTACACTTTCTGCTTCAAAGGTACCTTTTGAAGTTCCCCGTGGACTTGAGCTTTCACGTCGGATGTCATCAGTTCTGGATGTGATCTATCTCATGTTTAATGAAGGATATGTTGCAACTGGCGGTGAGAACTGGATTCGTCCAATGCTGTGCAATGAAGCCATTCGTCTTGGCCGGATTCTGGCGGAAATCCTCCCTGAGGAACCGGAAGTTCATGGCTTGATTGCTCTCATGGAAATCCAGGCGTCACGTTTCAAAGCGCGCATTGGTCCATCGGGAGAGCCGATATTGCTTCAGGATCAGAATCGGGCGCTTTGGGATTATCTTTTGATTCACCGCGGTTATTCGGCGCTTAAGCGGATTGAGCAAATCGGCGGTGCCTATGGTCCGTACTCACTGCAAGCATCTATAGCTGCTTGTCACGCCAAGGCACGAACTGCATCGGAAACGGATTGGCAAGAAATTTCCGCACTTTACGATGCCCTTGCCCTGGTGGAACCATCTCCCATCGTGGAATTGAACCGCGCTGTTGCTAATTCCATGGCTTATGGACCGGCCACTGGGCTGGAGATTGTGGACGCATTGGAAGACGAACCATCCTTGAAAAAGTATCACTTATTGCCAGCGGTTCGTGGCGACTTGCTTGCTAAGCTGGAGAGAAATGAGGAAGCATGCGCTGAGTTCAAGCGTGCAGCATCGCTTACACAGAATGAACAAGAGCGTGCCTTGCTTCTAAAGCGGGCAACCGATTGCGTTTAAATCTAAACGTTTCTCCGTTGAAAGATTTCTGGGAAAAATCTAACATAAATTTTCGATTTACGAGTCGTGTTAATGATGTAACCATGCCAAGTTGGGGTTTATAAAAAAGACGCAGCTACCACGCATCTGAGGAGAGATTTTCAACTCACTTCAGATGCTTTTTTGTTTTGCAGGAAGGAAAAGGACTGTGTAGATCTTCCAGAATCGGAAGAATTGTTAACGTGCAACACCAATATATCGAATTGGTTTGTTCAGTAACAGGTAAAAATTTAGGGAGACCTTGGGCGACATTTATGGTGGATGAAAATAGCCGGCGTTACCAAATACACACATTAGATATGCGCTTCATTTTCAACTATATTCCAAGTATTTCCCCATTCTGTCATTGCATCGAAAATGGGTTTAAGGGTTTTTCCTTTTTTAGTAAGTGAATATTCCACATGAGGAGGAATTTCTGAAAAGATTTTTCTTATGAGTATTCCCTCATTTTCCAATTCCCTTAATCGCATAGAAAGTGTTCTTGGACTAATTCCGTCCAATGATCGTTGTAGCTCTCCAAAACGCTTAGGTCCATGGAAAATATCTCTTAGAATAAGAAAAGTCCATTTACCTCCAATAACGCTCATCGTTTTCTCGATAGGACAATGGTCAGTTGTGCTGGTTTTTGACAATCGGATCCCCTCACTACTATCATTTTTTATAGTTACTTTAAATAAAAACTGTACTTTTTTAAATGAAGCACTTCATTTAGTATAGTATTAGAATGTTATGAAATAAATAATTTTCTATGAAATGAGTAATGAGAGGATGAAATGAATGAAAGCTATCGTTTTTGGAAGTACGGGCTTTATTGGAAGTCATGTTGTGGAACAATTGTCTTTAGCTGGACATCAAGTCACAGCTGTCGTTCGAAACACGAGTAATACAGAATTTTTGGAATCATTAGGAGTAAAGGTGGCATAAGTTGATTTCTCTGATTCAGCCGATGTCGGTAAAGTAATAACGGGCAACCAAGTAGTATACAATTGTACTGCCGGAACCATGCTAGACTCACAAAATAGTATAAAAACACCTGTGGAAATTGCTTTAACGAAAATGCTTATTAAATTAGCAGTTTCTCAAGGTATTTCTCGATTTATACAGTTAAGTACTATTGTCATTTATGATTTTCAAAAAAATGAACCGATCGATGAAAATTATGTATCTAGACCGGAATTTTCAATACAAAAAATAGGTATTGAACGGGAAAACATATTTGAGAAGATTGGGAGAAAAGCAGGCATGACCACAATCATATTACGGCCGGCTAGTACAATAGGAAGTCGGGATCAAAAATCATTTTTCGCTAGATTATATATGGCTCATGCCTACAATCAATATCCGGTGGTTGGGCATGGAAAATCAATCGTTTCATTAGTGGATGCTCGTGACCTTGGGCGAGCCATGGTTTTTTTAGGAACTAATTCAACAATTGAACAAGACCATCATGTTTATTTGCTTAAAGGGTTTGAAACAACATGGATGAATCTCAAACTAGAAATTGATCGGGTGACAGGAAAGAAAGCGAATATAATCGAAATTACTGAAAGTTTAACGGAAGAACAGTTGAGAAATATAAAGTTGACACCATTTGCATTGAAAACATTAACCGTAAATCGAATTTGGAATGATAGAAAAATAAGGGATCTTGGATTCGAAACAAAGTATTCATTACAAGATGCAGTAAAAACTTCTGTTAAAGATATCAGAAACCGAATTAGGATAAATGAATACCACCCACTTAGAGGATGGTTATTTTGATTTTTATAGGGAAAATTAAAAATTACAATTTAATTTTCTTGCGTTATGTGAAGTGGCTCTGTGTGTTCAGATAAAAGGAATATAGCATACTGGATAGGATTTTTATAAACATCTTGAGCATTTTTAAGATCTTTATAAATACTTTTTTGGGGATAACCATTGATTTCAATAATCCAAAGCTTTCCATTATTGTCTATTCCAAAGTCAACACTGATTTCCCCCATGTGGTAATTACCATTTGCTTCAATATATTCTGCAGACTTCAGACTAATATCGCTTAGAGATTTAATGATATCAACCGTCTTTTCCAAAGGAAAAAAGGTTTTTAATATTTCCTCGCTTGAGTAGATTTTTTCACAGACACTAGTATTAAAGCAACCATCATATGCTACTCGACTATAAAGATTCGTAATTTGCCATAGTCCGGAACTATTCTTTTGTACTAATACTCTTATATCAAATGTTTTGCCATTATATTGCATAAGAGAAATTCCTTGTTGAGCAATATATTGTTTTGAACCAATAAGTTTAATTATTTTATTATGAAAAATACTCATATCATTAGTTATTATGAAGGGGGCAAAATGATGTTGCGATATTCGAATTTTTCCTGAGTCATCTATCTCAATTCGATATACACCCTTTCCACGACTTCCATTCATTGGCTTTAAATATATCATTCTATGTTTTTGAAAAAAAGAAACAAAGTTTTTTTCATTAAAGGGGAGAGTCTCCGGTAAATATTGAATAAGTTCTGTTGTACTTAATAGCTCATAGATATGTTGCTTGTTTAATCGGGTTTTGTGATTAAAACATTTGTTTGTACCAATTACTCTCTCTAAACGTTGAATTAGTTCATCCTTTACACCATAATAGCGGTTATAGATGACTTCTGGGAAGGAAAATAATTTAGTTCTATATTGATTGTCGTAAAAATGAAGTCCTATAATCTTCTTATCATCCCACCTAATAGATGACGGGATAAATGCAAATAGTATCACTTTTATTGTAGCGAACTTCTGATAGGTTTGAAGAATTCGTTTTTGTTGACCTCGGTTTGAAACCAAAATCCCAATATATTTCTGCTCTTTCATTATCTTCTCCTTTTCAGATAAAAAACTTTCCTAATTAAATCTATGCGGATAATTAGCAAAATGTTACGGTTTATACAATGTAGAAATGTGTAGCCGCCTGTTTTGTTGAAGTACTATACTAATACCCAATCTCTATCCGCTCATGATGAATAAGATGGATTAAAAAAAGGAGAGTGATTTAAATGGGTTTAATTGGCCCACCCGGCCCACCTGGTCCAGAAGGTCCAGAAGGCCCACCCGGCCCACCTGGTCCAGAAGGTCCAGAAGGTCCAGAAGGCCCACCCGGCCCACCCGGTCCAGAAGGTCCAGAAGGTCCAGAAGGCCCACCCGGTCCACCCGGCCCACCTGGAGGAATAATGACTATTTATCTAGCTTCAGATCAAGCAATTCTTGATGATTTTTTAGGGCTAGGTACTTCTGGTGGGGGAGCTACAGGTTTTGTACGAAATAATGTGGTCGTAGCTCAAACAGCAACCATAAAAGGATTAGTCTTAAGTATCCGTACAGAAGCAATAAGAGAAAATGATACAGTAACAGGTGAGATATATCGAAGTACTGATTGCGGTGTTACCCCTGTACCTACAGGTATCAAAGTAACAATAAATGGGCCAAATCCCCCTAATTGTTGTGGATCTGTAACAGGTGATCTAGAAGTCAACCAATGTGATTTATTATCAGTGAAAATCGACGCTAGCATGGCCTTAATGAATGGTGCAGCAGCAACTATTATTCTTGAAACATAAGAGAATAGTAGTAAAGCTTCTTCCAACTTCACAGTTCTCCTACTGTGAAGTTTTTATTTTATTACAAAATTCACCTCATTATATTATTAATATTGGTTTGAAAAATAAAAAGCATATGCTTATTTGAGTTTAGATGTGATAGAGGAGGGCACATCATACATATGAGAAAAGACACCCTGTTTGGTGTCTTTTCTTTTTCTATAAAGCATGCAATTTACTATTTTTATTTCATTATTCATCTTGGTCTAGATATGAATTATTATGATATGGATCTTTATCTCTTTTGAAAAAGTTCTTTATCTTTTTATAAAAAGCTCCAATACCTACAAATAAAATTATCCATACCTTCTTAAAAACTAAAAGAATTTTTGCAAAAACACCTAATTTACTTGTAACACCTGCTCCACCAGCAATTAGAGCCAATAACCCAAACTTTGATACTTTATCACCTTCTACATAATCAGAATATTTTTTCCCATCTACATATGAGAAGTTATCTAAAATCATATTTAATTTTGGTTTAATTTCATTTATGTGATTGGGATCTGCCACTAATGTTACAGCAGTCATTCCGTATCTTCCTAATAATCGCGTATTGTAATTAATATCTTTTTCATCATCACTATTGATGATAATGGACCAAACGAGATTATGTGTATTTTCATCGTAATGGGGTTTTTCATCCCATCCAACTAGCTCAAGTGGAGAATAATTTAATTTTTCTCGTTCCTTATTAGCTTCTACATTGTCATCTTTGAGCTGTTTTAAAAGTTCGTCAGCATCTAGGTCTTCCTTTTCATTATCTTTTACATAGCCGATCTTATCATATTCAAAAAGTATGAACCAATCCCCCTTTTCTGGATAAACAATTCCAACTTCGGCACCAGATATTAAATTACCTAATTTCTTCATTATTTTCTGAGCATCTTCACCATTTGCAAACAAATAACCTTTAGGTAAATTAAGTTTAGCTAAATCTTTTCCTACATCCACTACACTTGGTCCTTTAGTCCAATGAATCTGAATTTGATCTTGTCCTCCTTGGTCTCCAAAAACAGTAGTTGGAATGAACACTGCAATAAAGAGTATGGTTATTAGAATGATGATTCCTTTTTTCATTAATTGTCCTTCTAAAAGTAAAAATAAAATAATTGCTTTCTTAATATCCAACACTTTATGGCAAATTCTTTCTAAATTCAGAAATAATTACATGATTTATATAATTTAACAAAAAGAAGAATCAGATACTTCTTTTCTTTTTCTCATCTGTTTTTATTTATAGTTTCGACAACTGCAAGGATTCAAGTGACAGGGCTTTTCTTTTAGCTAAATTAAAAAAAGCGATGGCATTTGCCATCGCTTTTATTATCTACTTATTCTATTGGTGTTTGGCTACTTGTTAATGGATTAATGTCACTCGTGATTAAGGGTGTATCATTATAATAGGCTACTTGATCAATATGGTAACCATAGTAAGTAACACTATAGTCAGAGACAAGATTAGCTGTTATGCCATCCCCATCAACAATTGCCCAGAAAGCAGCCTGAGTTCCATCATATTGAGAAATTACAGTTCCATTCTTATCTTTAATATACACATAGTCATAACCAGATTCTGTTTCAAATTGAGAAAAATGAAGGGCAACCTTTTGTGCACCTGTCTTTGTATAGGTGTGGCCAGCATCATAGTAATTTGGATACGGATGTGGTGTATCATAAGTAGCTGTCTCGTAATACCATTGTGCAGTCTGGCTACCCGTTGGATAAGTTACATTCAGAGCATATGCTGTTGTTGTGCTTGAAGCACCATTGTATCCAATAACCTTTACATAAAATGTTCCTGTAGATGTAGCTGAATATGAGATGGACTCATTGGTTGTTCCACCATTTATCGATCTTGCAAGCTGTGTGCCACTTGCATTGTACAAGTACACATCATAGTCGCCTGGAAGATTGGTCAAACTCACTGCAATAGTACCAGTACTTGTTGTATCAAACTTATAATAGTCAACATCAGATGATGACCATATATAAGAATTATAGGTTGTTCCACTTGTTAAAGGACCGTATGCAGCACTTAGTGTATTATTAGGTTCATAGGTATCACTCGTACTTGTTCCCCCAATTCCAACTGCTGTATACCCATCATCAACAGCTTGGTATTCAGGACTACTAGAGCCATATAAATCAGTTGCTGCTTGTAAAAGAGAATTACGTGCATCTGTAAAATCTGATTGTGAAGTAAGATAAGTGGTTAAGGCACGATAATAAATTTCACCTGATTTATCTAAACCAATGGTTGTCGCAATATTATAAAATGCTTTATTTGGAATTCCACTATTCGTGTGCACTCCACCATTATCTGACGTTGTATATACATAATCATTCATATTATCTGGTTGACCATAAAGTGTAGGATTTGATAGACTTCGTAGAGCATCTCCAGGAGTGCCTGGTGTATAGACATCTTCACCCATTAACCAGTCTGTATCCCCATTATATGCTTCGGCTAACATTCCAAAAACATCTGATGTCGATTCATTTAAAGCTCCTGATTGGTCCTGATAGACAAGTCCTGCTGTCGTATCAGTAACCGCATGGGTTAATTCGTGAGCAACAACATCTAATGCTCCTGATAAAGGGATAAAAGTTGTTCCATCTCCATCTCCATATACCATTTGAGAGCCGTTCCAAAACGCATTATTATAATTGGAGCTATAATGAACAGAGGAGATAATATCTGATCCATTATTGTCATAGCTATTCCTACTAAACGTATTATAATAATAATCATAGGTTACACCTGCATAATAATGAGCATCTACGGCTGCTGCTTCAGCACTTGAATTAAAGACATCATCAGTATCCGTAACATAACTACCTGGTAAAGTTGTTCCGTTGTTCGAAGTATAGGTTTTAATGATACCACTCATTGCTTTTGTCGTATCATATAAGTAATAGGTGCTACTTGAATAATAAGTATTTAACGTTTTTGTATCTCCTAAAACTCCAACGCCTGATCCTGTAGTAGCTGCATTAGCTGTTGCATCATAGGAATAAACTACTTTACCATTTACAGCACTAACAAATACAAATGTTCTACCAGCTTCGGGCTGAATATATTGAAGATCAACTAAATATACTGGCTGCCATTGCTGTTTATATTGATAAAGAAAGAGCTTTCCCTTTGGTTCTGATGAAAAACTTTCTGCTGTTGGTTGAAATGAAAGTACTTGCTTTGCTTTGTCTACAGCTTCTTCTGGAGACACCTTAACTCTTTTACTCCATTCGATCTTAGCTAATTTTGGTTCTACTTGACCATTAATCACAACTACTTTTCCGCTTTTATCGGTATGGACAAGTAATTCAGCGCCATAAACTGGAATGTTATCAACGGTTAATTGTGTTCTATAATGCGTCATTCCTAATTTATCTGTCGTTACGCTATCAACCCTAAATTCACCAGCTTCTAAATCAAATAAGGCTTTGTTTTGATTAAGGTAAGTTAGTAAATCTGAGGTAGATGTTATTTTCTGTTCAGATAAAACTCCGGAAATAAAGTCTGGGACACCTCGCTTTTTATCCCAAGATACTTTCATGAGTTTTTTTCCACTCATGCTTTCAAACTTATCAAGAATCTCCATCTGTTTTTGTTTTTTGTCAATATTGTGATCTTTTGCTGCAAAAACAGAATGTATTGGTTGAAGTAACAAGCTACCCAATACAAGTACCATTATTGCACTCCATACAAACCCTTTTCTCATATTATCTCTCCCTATTCATGTGATTTCGTTCAGTAAAATTACGAACATAATAATTTATGTTATAATTCATAATATTATGAAAAAGAATTAGAAAAGGGGTTTAATGAACTATATTTTTCTAGTTCAATAGTGCTTTTTAACGATGTTCACTATTTATTGATAAAAAATTTGAAGATCTAGTGTTGTAAAAAAATACCTAGCCAATTCCCGTAAGAAATGGAGCATTTTATATTGATGGAGGCAGATGGCTCAGAATGCATAAAAATGAGGATACAAAAGCAGTTGAAATGGCAATTTGGAATATCACTCAAAATGCAATTATTCAAGGTGATTTTGGGAAAGTAAATTTTGATGAAATTATGATCTTAACAAATGACAAAGAAATAAGAACACAATATTTGGGACATTACTATGCTTATTGTTTTTATAAAGACAATAACAATATTTTCAATATGGAGAAAGAAAAAACAGAGCTAGAAAGTATGAAAGAAAAAGTATCAAAACAAATAGTATCAATGTTTCGTGTTGATTGATACAACAGAAAATCATGAGCATAATAGCACTGTAAAAACCAAGACCGCATGAGGTTTGGGTTTTGTTATGTCAAAAATTTGATTGGTGTCTAGTCAGTTTTGTGAAAATGAAATGAAATAAAAGGAACAGACTAACTACATACTAGACGATGCTTCAGGTTGTACTTTTTTAAAAGATGCGAAACGAATAAGAAAGAAACTAATAAAACCAAACACAGCTATAATACTTCCACTTAGCATAATAACAAAGCATGGACTAAACAGATTTCCTAATATACCATTAATGGACATCCCAATGATACTCAAAAAACTAGTCCATGAGGTGTCATCTTTCATGAATCAAAGTATTCTATTCTTTAGTAGATATTTTATTTATGACCCCATGATATGCCTTTGGGAAGGATAATTGCTTCAATTGCTCCTTCTGAATCCAAGAAAAATCATTTGGCAACTCCTCGCTATAATTACCAAGATAAAAGATTTGAAGATTCCAATGGATATGGGAAAAGGTATGCTGTACGTTCATCCATACCTCCTGAAGATGAGTAGAAATACCAAAGTGATGATAAATTTGCTCCTCCCATTCCTCCATAGATAGTGGTTTGCTGCTTTCAAGAGAAGGAAGCTCCCACATATTTGCTAGCAACCCTTCACTTGGCCGTTTAACTAAAACAATCTCATCTTTTATTTCAATCAATAGACTGATACGATGAATGGTTTTTGGTGCTTTCTTCTTTGCTTTTATCGGTAGCTTTTCTTGATTGCCTTCGATCCTTCCCTCACATAGCTCTAGCACAGGACAGAGCAAACATTGAGGAGATTTTGGCAAGCAAATCAACGCTCCTAATTCCATGAGTGCTTGATTAAAATCACCTGGCTTATCCTTGGGGATTAACTTTTCGACGATTCTTTCAATTTTTACTCTAGTTTTAGCCTTTGCAATATCGTCAAACAGATTAAAAATCCTAGATATCACTCTCATCACATTACCATCTACCGCTGGTACTCTCTTGTTATAGGCAATACTCAATATGGCTCCTGCTGTATATGGGCCAATTCCAGCTATTTTCATGATCTTATCTCTTTCATCAGGCACTTTGCCATGATATTTTTCTTGAACCTCTTGTACTCCTTTATGTAGATTTCTAGCTCTAGAGTAATATCCTAAGCCTTCCCATGCCTTTAAAACCTTCTCCTCTGGAGCAGAGGATAGCTGATTGGGGGAGGGAAAATGGTTTATGAAATTTTGATAATAGGGAATAACCGTATCCACCTTGGTTTGCTGTAGCATTATTTCAGAAACCCATATATGATAAGGATTCTTATCCCTTCGCCAAGGTAAATCTCGTTTGTTATGCTGATACCAAGTCAGTAAATGATGTTGAAATTGATAGGCATCCATTGTTTATACACCTTCTCTAGCATTCCTAAGTCTTCTATGGGTTATCTTAACCTATTTTTTTGGTATCTGCCAAGAAAGAGGAAGCCCAGCATACACTTTGAAGGTATCAGGCAGAATGAAAAGTATTATAAAATAATTGGTAAGAAGCATGGTAAGAAATCAGCCTTGATTCATCAATGAAGGAAAGGAATATGTAAAATGAGCAAAAAAATATTGATTCCTCCTGTTTATTTCATAATTTATTTAATCATGGGAGGGTTATTTCATTTTATTTTACCTATAGTAAAATTCATCCATTATCCGTTCAACTTAATTAGCCTCATTCCATTCGCTTTTGGTATCAATTCAAGCATATGGGGTCATTTTACTTATAAAAAGCTGAACACAACGATTGAACCCTATGAAAAATCAACGTTATTAATAACGGACGGACTATATAAATATACTAGAAATCCAATATATTTAGGCATGCTAGCTATTCTTTTTGGCTTTTCATTATTTTTAGGAACAATAGGTGTTTTTATCGCACCGGTTGGATTTTTTATTACGATAAATACGATCTTTATCCCCTATGAAGAGAAGGATTTGGAGGAGACGTTTGGTAAGTCTTATTTAGGATATAAACATCGAATAAAACGTTGGCTATGAATTGAGGAGTTATTAGAATGATTTAAAGTGATATTAAAATGATCTAAAACACCAGCTTTGGTGTTTTTTTGTTTCTTGAAAACTGTATAATAAACAGATTTAATAATTTGTTAATATTTTCGTTAGGAATACATAATCTTTCTTTTTTATCATTTAAAAGAACAGAAAAATAACAGAAGGGTTGTGTATTTAATGACTAAGTTTAAAAAAGTGATGTTAGGAATAATAGGTGCTAGTGTGATTGTACTTGCTGTTGGTTGTTCTTCCGCACAAACAGACAAAATGACAAATAAAGATCAAATGAAAAATGAGGCAAATATGAGCAGTCAGGATGACATGAGTAGCAAAGATAACATGAGTAGCACCGATGATATGACGAAAAAGGATGACATGAGCAGCAAGGACAGCATGAATAGCACCGATGATATGACAAAAAAGGATGACATGAGCAGCAA
>CAZEQK010000045.1:0-6709 GCA_964514395.1 uncultured Bacillaceae bacterium | reverse complement strand
ATATGAGTGGTTCCGATAGCATGAATAGTTCAAGCGATAATATGTAAAAGTGCAATTAAAGTGTTCTTGAAACTTATAAAATCCCCTCTTAAATAGAAAAATAAGCTAGAATAAAAATAATAAATAAAAATGGTTGGAAAGAAAGGGATTTTCTCGTATGGCTGATAAGATACTGGTGGTGGATGACGAAGCAAATATTACGGATGTATCAAAAAGATACCTTGAAAGGGAAGGATATCAGGTATTGATTGCTTCTGATGGTGAAGAAGCGATACAAAAATGGGAATCTGAATCACCAGACTTGATTGTACTTGATTTGATGTTACCAAAAAAAGATGGATGGCAGGTATGCGAAGAGATTCGCCATATGGATGATGTACCTATCATTATGCTGACAGCACGAGGAGAGGAAATGGATCGAATCATGGGTTTAACGATTGGTGCCGATGATTACATGATTAAACCCTTTAGCCCTAGAGAGCTTGTACTTCGTGTTAAAGCGATATTCCGTCGAATGAATTTAGGTAAATCAAATAGCGAAAAATCGAGTAAAGCATTGCTGTTTGATAGTCTAGAAATAGATTTCGACAGGAGAATGGTACGTATTCAAAATAATCCGATTGAATTAACAGTGAAAGAGTTTGATTTATTATGGATTCTAGCCAGTCATCCCAATCAAGTCTTCTCAAGAAATCAGTTATTAAATCAGGTATGGGATCTTGATTATTACGGAGACACCACTACGGTAACGGTTCATATCAGAAGATTGCGAGAAAAAATTGAGGAATATTCATCAAAACCAAAATATATAAAAACCGTTTGGGGTATCGGATATAAATTTGAAGGAAGAGATGAAAAATGAAGCTTAGAACACATTTACTTATAGCCAATGGCATTAGCATTGGCTTTATTCTCATATTTTTAATCTTTAGCTATATTAAAATGTTTATCTCCTTTAATGCCATTATGTGGTTATCTGTTGTTACGATTATTGCAGGCATTATTTCCTTCTTTACCCATGTTCTATTAACGCGTCCAATTCAAAAAGCGATTCATCTCATCTCTTTGGAATCAAATAAAATAGCTAGTGGTGATTTTGATGGAAAGGTACCCCAAATCGGTCCAATTGAATTTAAGGAATTGGCGAATCGGTTTAATGATATGAGTGATAAATTAGAAGAAAGCTTTACTCAAATTCAACAGGCTGAATCATCAAGAAAGGAATTGGTGGCTAATATATCCCATGATTTACGAACACCTCTAGCATCGATTCAATCCTTTGTCGAAGCATTACAGGATAACATTATCGATGATGAAGACACCTATCAGCGTTATTTGCAAACCATTAAGCTTGAAACGAAACGATTAAGCCATCTGATCAATGATCTTTTCCAGCTTTCACAACTAGAATCGGGAAGAGAAGCCTACCAACCAATACCTTATCATTTAGACGATTTAATATTAGAAACCTTACAAAATCAATATCTTCAATTAGAAGAACATAAAATGGAGGTTTCAGTCCAATTACCAGATAAAATAGCACCTGCTGCAATTATGCCGGAAAAAATAAAACGTGTCCTGATCAATTTAATTCAGAATGCCATCCGTTATTCTCCTAAAGGAAGTACGATTGGGATTAATGTGGAAGAAACAATGGATGATGAGATAAAGGTAATCATTTCTGATCAAGGGGAAGGCATATCTGTAAAAGAGCTTCCCCATGTATTTGATCGGTTTTATCGTATAGAAAAATCTAGAAATAAAGAGTACGGAGGCATTGGTTTAGGATTGTCCATTGCAAAATCAAATGTGGAATTACATGGAGGAAGGATTGGAGTAGAAAGTAAGCTTGGAGAAGGAAGCTCCTTCTGGTTTACTATTCCAAAATATAAATAAGAAAAAGCAATAAAATGGTTTACGAAGGGAGTGAGAAGGTGTGAAACGTTGGAAAAGCTGGTTTAACCTCTCCTATGGAATAAAGTTAAAAAAATTACATACCTGGAATGGCATTGTAATCACATTATTAGCTGTAACAGGTCTGATGCTTTATTTTCCTTCATTACGAGGTAAAATTGCTTTTATGCGAACAGTATTAAAGGATTTTCATATCTTCTTAGGGATTTTGTCCATTATCATCCTTTTTTTCTATATTCCTTTAATAGGGCATCATCTCAAGCAGCTCAAGAGAAAATTGAATCAGCAATTTAATTTATGGCTCATTCTATTTTTTATTGTAGGCTGGGGCGTTTCTGGAATGATACTTTGGCAATATCGGAATTTACCTAGCGAGTGGAGTGTAACTGCCCTCTTTTTCCATGATTTATTTACATGGGTTGGGATCCCTTGGGCGATTTTTCACTCAATCACACGTACCCGTTGGTTAAAGGAAGGGAAAAAACAAAAAGAAAGAAGGATTATTACCCTAGAAGAATCAAATATAGAGGTTGTTAGCCCACAAGCTTTGCCTACTGATCAGGTAGTAGCAGTAGATCAAGAAGAAACAGCTAACGAAATGATTAACTGGCTTAAAAATCCGCCATATTCTAGAAGGAAATTTATGCGATGGATAACCGGTTTAATCATTGTCTTATCACTCAGCCCTTCTTTTTATAGATGGTTAAAAAGTTCCTTTGATACGGGTGGTACTACGATTGATACAGTTAGTAAAAGTGATGGGAATCGTATGCTTCCAAATCCAAAGCCGCTTCCAGCTTCTAATCCACCAATAGGTGGGGGTAGTCAGGGGAATTTTCGTGTGTATACTGTAACAAATATCCCCTCCTTTTCATCTGATAATTGGAAATTTGCTGTAGGAGGTTTAGTTACTAATACAATAGCTCTCAGTTGGGAAGAGTTGTTAAAGATTCATCGAAAGGTACAAGCGAGTGATTTTCATTGTGTTACTGGTTGGTCTGTCTATCATGTTACATGGGAAGGAATACCCCTAACCCAATTATTAGATTATGTTGGAGTGAATCCAAAAGCAAAATATGTGAAGTTTTATTCAGGTGATGGCGTTTATACAGATTCTCTTTCATTAGAGCAAGCAAGGATGAAGGATGTAATGGTAGCCATAATGATGGATGGAAAGCCTATTCCCCAAAAGCTTGGGGGACCTGTTCGTTTAATTGTACCAAAAATGTATGCTTATAAGTCAGTCAAATGGTTACAAGCAATTGAATTGATAGAAAAAGAGCATATAGGATACTGGGAAGCTAGAGGATATGATAGTGATGCTTGGGTACCAGGACTAAGCTGATATAAAAATAGACAGCCGCATGTGCTAAGCGGTTGTCTATTTTTAAGTGCCAATCAAGCTTCCTCTGTGTATTCAATTTCCCCTGACCAAACAACCATACCACCAAGCATATTCTTTACATCTTTAAAACCATTTTGGATGAGAAACATGGTTGCATAAGCGCTACGGTTAGCGGTACGACATACCATAATATATTCATTATTTCTGTCTAGTTCTTCAAAACGAACTGGTAATGTACCAAGAGGAATAAGTATAGCACCTGGAATATGAGCGTAATCATACTCAAAATCTTCTCGTACATCGATTATATTTAGTTCTTCCCCGTTTTCTAATCGTTCCTTTACTAGCTCTGGTTCGATTTCATATGTCATAGAGAACCCTCCTTATTCGTCAGAAAAACAAGATAAACACATTGTTTATAGTATAAAAAAAATAATAACTGTTATCAAGTTTAAGTTTTTATCAAGGTTTAGTCAATATTTAAAGATACTTCATCGCTTATTTCTATTCTTATCCTAAAAATTAAAGGACATCTCATGGCGAGATGCCCCTCAGGTTGTAGACAAAGTATACAAACTGGTGACTTAAAGAAATTAGACAATGATTAATTTAAATTTCCCAATTGCGCTTCAATCTGATTTATCAATTTTGAATCTAAGTTTTTTGTTAATTCATTAAACATTTCCTTTTGTTTAGCAGGGTCCATGTTTTGGATAACTGAGATGATGATATTTATCGTTTCATTAGAGATTTTTCCAGCGGTTATTTCTGAATAGGTTTTGCTATCTATTTGATTGTTCGTATATTTTTTAAAAGTTTCAGCAATTATTTTTGTTGTATTAGCATCTAGATTTATTTTATTGACGACAGAATTGATCATGGTCGATACAACATTCATATTTGGCATAACTGTAACGGAAAGGCTGTTATCATCAATCGTTAATTTACTAACAGTTATTTCAGATGGTAATTTCTGTTTTATATTGATGACTAACTGATGATCGGCGTTTAAGCTATCATCAAGCTGAACATTCATTTTCCGAAGGATAGCAAAAACTGTATCTGCAGAAAATGGGATGCGTCCTATCCAGAATTTAGTAGGGGTAATAATGACATTATCATTATCTAAGGCTATAGTAGCTTCTGCCCGTGATCCTATTTTTAAAAAAGATGCTTTTAGATTGATATATAAATCTGCTTTATTAGGTAGAAGATCCAGACCTACTCCAGTTATTGGAGTATTATTGTTATTCTCTAATTCTTTAGAAAAATATTCTTTAAATAAATTATTTAACTCATCTTCCGATAATGATACAGTTCCATCATAATTGGCTAAAACTGATGTTACCTTTTTATCCATGTCAAAAGCAGTGTAGTTCATATCAAGATTTCTTGTTGGTTGGATAAGTAAATATAAAGACCCTATACTAACAATGATAAAAAGAAATAATGATAAAAAAAAGATTTTAATAAATTTTAACAAGTCATATCTCTCCTCTAGTTTTATTCATTATTATAATTATTTCGTTTTTGACATTCTTTTCCCTCTAAAATCCGACAAATTTTTTAAAACAAGAATATATTGTGGATTATTTTTAGGAATACTTTTGTCCTTGAATTTAATGGTAGTATTTTAAGAGAAGTAGTATAATAAAAAGTCGTAATGATAGAAAAAGGAGATTTTATTATGTTTTATACTTTGAGAGAAAAACTATCTGCACATTCTTTGTATCCTTGGTTAATCTTTTTCTCAGTAACCACAGGAACACTTATGGTAAATATAGATAGCAGTATATTAAATGTAGCACTACCTGTATTAGAGGATTATTTTCATGTCGGGCCTCAGACATTTCAATGGGTCATTTCTGGTTATTTGTTAATAATTACTGGAATATTGCCGATTGTTGGAAAGATATCTGATCTAAAGGGAAGGAAAATAACCTTTATTATTGGAATCTCAACCTTCACCATTGGCTCCATCCTTTCTGCTATTTCTGGTACGATTTATCAACTTATTGCTTTTCGTATCGTGCAAGGAATAGGAGGGGCCATCATTCAAGGAAATGTGATGTCTATTATCGCCCATGCCTTTCCCCAAGGGAAAAGAGGGAAAGCACTAGGATTTATTGGAAGTATTGTTGCCATAGGAACGATCGCAGGACCTTCATTGGGTGGTTTTATCCTTGAGCAGTATAGCTGGAGAGTTATATTTTGGGTGAATGTACCGATTGGCTTAGTTTCCGTGATAGGTGCTTCGATTTTACTTCCAGCCTCAATTAAAAAGCAGGATGAAAAATTGGATTACACGGGTGCTATTGTCTTTTTTATAGCCATGATATCCTTACTATTATATGTATCAAATGGTCAAAGCTGGGGTTGGACAAGCTTGATAAGTTGGGTTCTCCTTTTTATATCGATAACAGTATGGATTTTCTTTTTTATATGGGAAAGACAGGTACAAACTCCACTTATTAATTTTGACTTTTTTAATAACCCTATATTTTCTGTAGGGAATATCGTTTTGTATATATCTTTTATCCTTATTATGATTCCATCTATTCTATTTCCTCTTTATTTACACAATGTAAGGCATGTAGATATGATTACCATTGGTATTATCATGACAGGTCAGGCCTTAGCAATGATGGTAGTATCACCGATTAGTGGCTGGTTATCTGATCGAATAGGGAATGATTGGCCTACGATAGCTGGAATGAGTGTAATCTCCATTTCCTTATTCATGATGGGGAATTTAAGTAATCAATCAAATGTAGGGATGATTATTTTATCCCTAGTCATTTTTGGAATCGGAATGAGCTTATTTCAATCTCCAAATAATGTATCCATTTTAGAAAGCGTCCCAGTCCATCAAACAGGAATAACAGGAGGCATTATTGCGACTGTAAGAAATTTTGGAAGGGTATCTGGTGTTGCTATTACAATTCTACTGCTTCAGTTGAACTTGACCAACCATTTTTCGATGCAAAATTATACGGATAGTGTTACCTTTGTCTTCCATGCCGGTGGATTTTTAGCCTTTGGAGGCTTGCTATTACTCATTTATAGGTTCTCAATAGAAAAAAGGAAAAGTAATGGACTATTATTAGAAAATAAATGATGACATAACAAAAGACACCAACTGAACTGCCCCCTGTCAAGTAGACAGTGGAAATAATAAAAACTAATCTAAGCTGCTATCGCTCGATATTCCATTGGGCTTTGGCAGCTTAATTTCTTTTATAATCTCTTGTAATTGTAGAAATGCATATATTCATTATTCGCTTTATTGAGTTCTTCAAAGGTCCTATAATGATGAAGGTAATACTTCTCACATTTAAGTGTTCCCCAAAATCCTTCCATCGGTCCATTATCGATGCACTTACCAACTCGTGACATACTATGTGTCATTTCTGCAGCATCCAATTTGCGTTTAAATCCATAAGATGTATA
>CAZEQK010000044.1:0-24441 GCA_964514395.1 uncultured Bacillaceae bacterium | reverse complement strand
TGGTACACTGTTATGGCATGCTAACCCATTTAGATATGCAGGCTATTACTATGACAAAGAGACATGGATGTATTATTTGAATGCAAGATATTACAAGCCTCAGGTATGAAGGTTCCTCACAAGAGACATTGTAGCTGATAAGAACTTGTACCAATATAGCGGGGACAATCCAGTAATGTATGTTGATCCATCGGGGTATAGAGAAGTGATGGAAGCTTACTATATTGGATCTGAGGAAACAAATTATCCCTTTTTTAATACAGATTCGAATTCTTCTTCAACTTCTCCATTAGGAACTTATGATAATGAAAGTAGTACAGATGGAAGTAACGCTGACGGTGGGGTAACGAATGGACCTGTATTGAAATTGGCAACAAAAGTTTTTTCAGAAGCATTAAATAAAGTAACAGCAGATGCAATTGAAGAAGTAGCATTAAAGGGAACTAAAATTATTGCTAAAGATTATGTCAAGCACATACCATTTGCAGGATATACGGTAGGAACAGTTTTAGATGCCAATAAATATGGTTGGGGTGGTGCTGCAAAAAAGAATTTAATTGATACTGGAGCTGAATTAGCTGTAACAGGAGTAATAGCTTTAACTTTGTTTGCAACTACAGCAGTAGCTGCCCCTGCTGTATTTATTGGTTCTTTAGCTTTAGGTATCTTTGATATAAGAGCTTCAAGATTATTTGGATATAAGAGAAATATTAGATAAGTAATGACCTCTTTTATAAAAGAGGTCATTACATAAATTATTTTATTAATTATCTGTAAAATTCAAATTATTACTGGAGATTTAATTTATTATATACAGGGAGTGTAATTAAATGAATCCATTAAAAAATGAGATATCAGTGCTAATTGGTGGAATTCTTTTATTCGTGTACACTATTCATTTTATATATATTTATTTTAAAAAAACACCTTCGTATAACAAAATAGTTACGGCAGGATGGATGTTTTTTATTGCAAGTTATTCATTTTTAGCTTTCTTAATGTATTTTAATAAAACAATAGAATCAATAAAAATAGTTTTTATAATTACTAGCTTATTTTCCGCTATATGGATAATAATAGGTATTATCATATCTTATAAAAAAGGTGATACTCAACAAAAGAATAAAATGAAAACCGCACTTCTAGGAATATGTATAATAATATTTGCATCAATAATTTTCTTTACAATAATGTATATCATTACAAGATAAATTATTGATTGAATTGATAGAAAAAATACTAGAAAATATTATTTCATTAACTTATTAGAAAGTATATATTCTTGATAAGGCTATCGAGAAAAGCTCGGTAGTCTTATTAACTGGCCTATCGACTATTTTTCCAACTAATAGTAATGACCGACCATACAGGTGCAACCGACGTATCCTATTATTACGTCTTAAACTCTCATGGGGATAGGGGTATAGGATATAAATGGTGATATGGAAGCACTTGAAGAAGCTACTGGACTTACAGGTGGTGCATTAGCAATTTACTTAATTATTTCCGAAGGTTCAAGACTGTTTCTACCAAGAAATCTTATTCCAATACCGTAATTTGAATGGAGGATTAGAATATTGAAAAAAGAAATAGTATTTGAGGTTTATGAGATGAATGAATATCCTGATATTGATAATGTAACATTTCTACAAGAAATATATATTGCATTTGCTGTATGCGGAAAAAAATGTGGGAATATGGAGTTCATCGTAGATGGTCAGTCTCAAGTTTGCCAACATTGTGGTAAACTTATGTTCAGAACAGAGGTAAAAAAATATATTTTATCGAAAGACGAATAAGAGACCACTACCGAAAAACTAGAGGACTTACGCAACTGGCTACAAATAAGACGAGCTAAATAAATAACTGAAAAGGTTGATAATTTGGTTCAAGTGAGTGGATAATGAATTTCTGCTGTAACCAATCAGATATCCATCCATCTACTAAAATTCCGAAAGCACCCTCAAAAAAACAAATTTTAGGACAATATCGGGAAAATAATTCATGTACAAAGGCAAACGGAAAATCTCCGTTTGTCCTTTTTCTTCCTACAAGAGTGGAAAACATGCTAATTCTAAATTCATTAACTAATTACTAAACTCAAAATCTGAATCAAGATTTATCACAAGAGTTTCTGATAAGAATTTATATCAATATGGTGGAGACAACCCTGTAATGTATGTGGATCCATCAGGATATAAGAATGAAATCTCTGGTGAACATGGTAATGAAATAGTAAAATAGATCAGTGGAAAAGAGCAATTGTATCTATAACAGCGGATGAAGCAATAAATAAAAATTCAACTGCTGTCAGTATGAAGGTTGTCGTTGGCGTTAATTCTGCAACTACTGGTAGTGTTTATTTTGAAGCAGTAAGATGGGAAAATGGGGATGATTCTCTAGAGATTAATTATAATGGTAATTATGTGAATTCTGTCAAAGATCAATTAGGTAACACTACTAATTTCACTACAGATTATTGAGGAAATATTACTAATATAACATTAGAAAAAGGTAGTAGTCTGTCATTTATATATGACAAATTAGGAATAACGAATGGACCTGTATTGAAATTGGCAACAAAAGTCTTTTCAGAAGCATTCAATAAGGTGACAGCAAATGCAATTGAAGAAGTAGCATTAAAGGGAACCAAAACTATTGTTAAAGATTATGTTAAGCACATACCATTTGCGGGATATGCGGTAGGAACAGCTTTAGATGCAAATAAATACGGTTGGGGTAGTGCAGCAAAAAAGAATTTAATTGATACTGGTGCTGAATTAGCTGTAACAGGAGTAATAACTGGGTTTGCTGTAGCGTTTGGGATAACATTAGTTCCTGTATTTGCATTAGCAAGTGCTGCAGTTCTTATAGTGAGCTCTGTAGCTTATGTTTTTGATTTAAGAGTTTCACGATTATTAGGATATTAACCTTTATTATAATAGCCTATATATTTTTGAGGATGCTATATAAATAGATGGAGGAACCTTTATGTATACAATGTTAAAAAATTTTATTTCTATAGAATATATAATGTTAATTAGTATTATATTTTCTTTTATATCTACTATATATTTAATATTATTTTATAAAAATAAAGCATCTTCATATCAAAAAATTGGTATAGCAGCTTTTATATTTTTATTTACTAGTCTCTTCGTTGTAACAATATTATATTTTTTTAATATAGATTTAATGAAAACACTATTTTTATTAACTATACTAATATTTCCTATATGGGTAACAATTGCTATCTATATAACTTATAAAAAAGGTGCTGACGAACAAAAAGAAAGAGTGGTAAAAGGTCTTAATATAATAGGTTTAACAGTCGTTTTAGCCATTATATTCTTTATAATAATGTATATAATTACAAGATGAAAGTTATTGGCTAAATTGAATTATCTCATAACACTTCATTAAATTATTAGAAAGTACGAAGTGAAATAAAATAAATTCTTGATAAGGCTATCGAGTAAAGCTCGGTAGCCTTATTAACTGGCCAAACGATATTTATCCAGAAAACAAGCAGGTAAATTGATAGCGATGACCGACCATACAGGTGCAACCGACGTATCCTATTACTACGTCTTAAATTCACATGGTGACGTAATAGGGTTAAAGGATATAAATGGTGACATGGTGGTAAGCTATGAGTATGATGCTTACGGTAATATTCTAAACTCAACAGAAACAGGAACCGTAACAATAGGTGATGGTACACTGTTATGGCATGCTAACCCATTTAGATATGCAGGCTATTACTATGACGAAGAGACATGGATGTATTATCTGAATGCAAGGAATTATAAAGCGAGACTAGCTCAATTGAAGTTATTATATCAATTGAGGTTAGCGAGACTTATCCTAGATTCGATAAGCCTTTTTTTGAGCATAATTAGATGTGGGCAAGCCTCAGGTAGGAAGGTTCCTCACAAGAGACATTGTAGCTGATAAGAACTTGTACCAATATAGTGGGAACAATCCAGTAATGTATGTAGACCCATCGGGGTATAGAAGGATAAAAGGCATATATGCTTATGATGAGGAACCAATTAATGAAGGTGATAATACTGAAAAAGTAGTTCCGAATCCAACTAAAAACAATAAATTTGAAAATAATAACAATTCTACTCAATCTCATCCTATCCTAGCTACTATTGCAGGAACAGTAAATGGAATCATTGTAGAGATAAAAAATAGACGAGCAATTTATAAAGCATTATCTGAATATAAAGGAAAGGCTTTTAATTACACTGGTAGGATACTTCCAAGAGCAGGTAGACCAAGTTATTTAAGTGCAGGATTAAAAGGTGGATTTTATTTTTTAGTACTAGAATTCTATAGATATGAGGCACTCCAATATTACCATGTTTATAAAGGAAAAGGACTATCTGGTGTACGGGATCAAGCCACTCGAGATTCGACAACGACAATAGTAAGTCTTTTTCTATTAATGAATTACTAAAATAAATACAGAATATGAAATAATTAAAATAGAGGGATAAATATGTTTAAAATAATTATTGATAATGCAGGTATTTTTATTACGATATTTCTTGGAGTTACCATCCTGTTTTTAAAAGATATTTATAAAGACAAGGTTAATATTAGAATATATATAAATAATTACATTAAGATATTAATAGGAAATTTCATATTGTTATTGATCTATTTTTACTTCTTTAATTGATGAGTGATATAGTTTTTATTAAAGACGGCCTTAGCTAGAGATTTATTTAGCTAAGGCTATATTTATTTTTCCTTTCGACTACAATACTAGTATTAACCAGTTAACATCAGTTGAGAACTCACAACAAACTACCATTGCCATTTATGAATATGACCACACAGGTAAAAGAACGAAGAAAGTGTCTGGTGGAGAAACAGAATATTATTACTACAACGCAGGGTATTTAGCCTATGTAACTGATGGAAATAACAACGTAAAATACAGCTTTACCAGAAATCAAGCTGGTAAATTGATAGCGATGACCGACCATACAGGTGCAACCGACGTATCCTATTACTACGTCTTAAATTCACATGGTGACGTAATAGGGTTAAAGGATATAAATGGTGACATGGTGGTAAGCTATGAGTATGATGCTTACGGAAATATTCTAAACTTAGGCAGGAACAATCACCACAGGTGATGGAAATAAGCTATTAAAACAAGCGAACCCATTCAGATATGCAGGATATTACTTTGACGAAGAGACATGGATTTATTATCTGAATGCAAGGTACTACAAACCTCAGGTAGGAAGATTTATCACTAGGGATGCTGTATATGATAAGAACTTGTACCAATATAGCGGGGACAATCCAGTAATGTATGTTGATCCGTCGGGGTATAAAGAAGTGGTAGAAGCTTTCTATATTGGATCTAAGGAAGATGAAAATACTGCTGAAAAAGTAGTGAGTGATTCAGAAAGTAGTAAACGGAACATATTTGAGTACAATGGTAAGTTAGGTGCTGGTTTAGCAGTTAAGGGAAAATTATTTGGAATAGGTACTGAAATAGGTGCTGCAAGATATTGGGAACATCTTAATTCCCAAGAACCAATAAACACTATAGAATTTAATGCTAATATTGGATTTACAAATAGATTTTTCTTTGGAGTTACAATACAAAAATCTATGACAAGCAGAGGAGTACCAATAGAAGATAGTCAAGTTGTATTTCTTGGTCTTAAGATTGGTAGATATGAGTTAGGATTTGGAGATCTTCCTAATTCAAAAGATATAAAAGGTTCAACAAAAATTGGTGTACTTACTCCTTTAGGGGGATATGAAGCTAATCTTATAACTAATTTTTCAGAAATATATAGACAAATATTTAAAAATTAGAAATGTTTTAAGAAGGTATATATGGATTAAAAATTGAGATAGAAGGTAATTTAATATTCCTTTTATCTCAATTGTCATATAACTTAACAAAACGATTTTTTTATAGGAGTGATTAATATGAAAGAGATTCATTATTCAAATTTTTTAAGAAGGTTTGTTGCCTTTATTATTGATATAAATATAATAATTTTATTAAATACAATATTTTCTATCTTTATTATATTATTCATTAAGACTATTTATGGAAGTGAATATATTAACAAGTATAATTTTGAAATAATCAGCTCTGTTTCTATTTCAGTATTGTTCATATTATATATATTATACTTTTCTATTAGCGAATCTAGCCATTGGAAAGGTTCTATAGGAAAAATAATTACAAAAATTGAGATAATAAATTTAGAGGGTTCAAAAATAAATTTCTATCATGCATTAGTTAGAACATTATTAAAAATATTTTCTTTAGCATTCTATGGGTATATTTTCATTTTCTTTTCAAAAAGGAAACAAGCTTTACATGATTTTATTATAAAGACAATTGTTATTCACAAACAAAAATAACTATTAGAAGGTGAAATTCTTGTGGTTTCTATAATTTTAATAATTTTTGGCTTTGAGAAATTATTTTATCCTAAAATATTTCGACAATATAAGTCATGGGAAATATTCGGGAACAAAGAAGAACAAAGCAAACTTGAATTATTTCTAGAAAGAACATCTGGATTGATAATATTAATAGGTGGGGTAATAATATTTATACATTTTTTCAGGGTCAATAAATAATTTCTAAATTTCAATCCCTTTAATAAATTAAGGGTGATTTTATTATAGTATACATGTTTACGCTTAAACTTAGATACATTTTATAAATTAATAGTAATGACCGACCATACAGGTGCAACCGACGTATCCTATTATTACGTCTTAAACTCTCATGGGGATAGGGGTATAGGATATAAATGGTGATATGGAAGCACTTGAAGAAGCTACTGGACTTACAGGTGGTGCATTAGCAATTTACTTAATTATTTCCGAAGGTTCAAGACTGTTTCTACCAAGAAATCTTATTCCAATACCGTAATTTGAATGGAGGATTAGAATATTGAAAAAAGAAATAGTATTTGAGGTTTATGAGATGAATGAATATCCTGATATTGATAATGTAACATTTCTACAAGAAATATATATTGCATTTGCTGTATGCGGAAAAAAATGTGGGAATATGGAGTTCATCGTAGATGGTCAGTCTCAAGTTTGCCAACATTGTGGAAAACTTATGTTCAGAACAGAGGTAAAAAAATATATTTTATCGAAAGAAGAATAAGAGACCACTACAAAAGCTAGAGTACTTACGCAACTGGCTACAAATAAGACGAGCTAAATAAATAATTGAAAAGGTTGATAATTTGGTTCAAGTGAGTGGATAATGAAATTCTGCTGTAGCCATTAATCAGATATCCATCCATCTCCTAAAATTCCGAAGGCACCCTCAAAAAACCCAAATTTTAGGACAATATCGGGGAAATAACTCATGTATAAAGGCAAACGGAAAATCTCCGTTTATCCTTTTTCTTCCTACAAGAGTCGAAAACATGCTAATTCTAAATTCATTAACTAATTACTAAACCAACTCAAAATCTGAATCAAGATTTATCACAAGAGTTTCTGATAAGAGTTTATATCAATATGGTTGAGACAACCCTGTAATGTATGTGGATCCATCAGGATATAAGAATGAAATCTCTGGTGAACATGGTAATGAAATAGTAAAACAGATCAGTGGAAAAGAGCAATTGTATCTATAACAGCGGATGAAGCATTGACACTGGAGCTGAATTAGCTGTAACAGGATTAATTATTGGTGGAGCTGTATTAATAGGTGCTGCAGTAGGTCCAGCCATAGCAGTAGCAAGTTTTGTAACTTTTGGAGTGAGCCTAGTAGCTGATGTAGGTTTTGATTTTAGAGTTTCGAAACTTTTCGGATTCTAACCATTAATAGTAGTCTTTTAAGGTTTATGAGGCTACTATTATATAAATTTAGGAGGCGTTTATATGTATAATGTGTTGAAACATTTTATTCCGGCTGAATATCTAATGATACTTGCTGCTACTACATCACTTATATCTACAATATACTTTATAAAATTATTTATTAAAGCACATTCATATCAAAAAATGGGTCTAGCAGCATTTATTTTTTTAACTAGTAGCTTATTTTTTGAAACAATATTTTATTTTATTAATACGGATATAATGAAAATATTATTCTTATTTTCTATAATCATTTTTCCTATATGGTTTGCAATAGGTGGATATATATCCTATATAAAAGGTGATATAGAACAAAGAGCAAGAGTAAAAAAAGGGCTTACAATAATAGGGTTAACCGTTGTATCAGGGGTTATTTTCTTCACAATTATGTATTTAATTACTTAATAAGCCGTAATGATAGGACGATAAGTATTAACTTAAATTTACGTTACTCTATAGCTACAGTAATATTGTTTTTTATAGGTGCAACGTTAATTGTACATTACTTTTTCAAAGTTCAAACTTAGTTTAATAAGAAAATTAAGTGGGATAGTAGTGATAGGAATTTTTTTTTATTGGTATTATGTAAGTTATATAACGTATTCCAAAACAAAAAAAGATTGGCCAATTAAAGTATTAAAAAGAAAAGCTCGTATAAGTGCTGTTCTATTTGCAATTTTTTTTGAGGTTTTAGGTTTTGTCTACACATTGCTTTTTTATAGAAAATAAAAGAATTATTGAAAAAAAAGGTACAATCTAAATCACATAAATTAAACTCTCATGACGATGTATAAATAGCAAAACCTAAAAAACTTAAATTATTAAGCTAATGTTAATTTTCATAAATTGTCAAATAATTTATTCATTAAACTATTGACGAAATAACGTATAAAGCTATATTCTAAGACATATAATTGAATAGTTTGTATTACATAAAATTACTATTTCATGATATAATAGTCGGAGCATAAGGGGGTTTTTTGGTGTCTGATTCTCAATTGATTAGAGATATTAAAGAAGGAAGAATTGAATTATACGCAACATTAATTCAAAAATACGAGAAAAAAATCTATTCATATATACATCATTTACTGAGAAGCTATAAAATGGAAATATATGCAGAAGATATTTGTCAAGAAACATTTTATAAAGCATTTAAGAGCTTAAAAACCTTTAGAGATGAAGAGGCTACCTTCTCAACCTGGCTATATACGATTGCGAGAAATACAACATTGAGTGAACTAAGAAAGTCTAAATATGCCGAAGTTTCATTGGAGGAATCCTCTAAGGTTCCTCAAATCTCTGCTTTACTCTTACCAGAGCAAGAGTTATTAAGAAATGAAAGGGCCCAAAAGGTTAGGGATGCGATTAACAATTTACCAGAAAAGCAGAGATCAGCTATCATACTAAGGGAATACGAACAATTAGATTATAAAGAAATTGCCCATATTTTAGATTCCACTGTCAGCTCTGTAAAATCACTATTATTTAGAGCAAGAACTAGCGTAAAAACTCAGTTAGAATCCTACGTAGTTGATTTGCATTTGGCAGATATTGAAGGGATGAGTGGGTAATATGAATAAAGACACAGATACTTCACAAAAAGTAATGGATAGGATTCTTAGTGAAAACCGTTGGGCTTTGCCAGTACATAAGCAAGAAAACAAAATATCAAAGCGATTACAAGGCTTTAGCACTTTTTTTTCTATCATTCTTTTAGTAGGAATATCTGTGAGCTTTTTATTTATTAGTCCATCATTACCAAAAAAATCAGTACCGATTAATAATAATCATCGTATAGTTACGACAATTAAAACAACCGATTTTGCGAAAACATTTTCGAATTTAGATTTTCTTATCATTCGAGAAGGGACTGTGTCAAGTATCGGTGAACCTCATATTTATAATGATAAGGATAGTACAAAAAGTAGGACTCAAATATTATTGATGCTTTCTATTCTAGGAGTATCCATGATAACATTGTTTATGAGCTGGCTTTCAACTGAAGATAATAAATAGGTCATACTTAAAAAGTATGACTTTTTAATTTTTATGTATATAACTATTATGAAAACAGATGATTTAGGAGTGTTTATACATGCAGGATATGAATAGTAAATTATTAGAAACTTTTTATGACTTTGAAGAAGGGAGGTATGAGCAAGGCTTATATAAGCTAAAAGAGTTGGAAATCAACGCAACTTACGATGAAAAGTTAGTTATTATTAAGGGCTATATTGAGTTAGGTTTACTTGAAGATGCAAGGAAATTGGCAAATGAATTAGATTACAATGTTAATGATATTAGACTAATGAGATTAAATGCAGAAATGAGCTATATGGAGAGAGATTTGGATTTAAGCTTAGAATTAATGCATAAAGTAATAGATGAGAGTGGAACAATGGAGGATTATACATTTATAGCCCAATTATATTTTGATGAAGGACTTCCTGAGGTTTCTTTAAGATATATGAATAAAGCTATTGATGAGTATGAACCCACAGGGCATTTATACTACCTTCGAGGTCTATATGCCTATGAATTAGGGAATATTGAAGATGCTATCGATGATTTTCAATCAGCTATACGTATGGAAGAAGAAGCCCTGTATTATTTGGCACTAGCTCATGCTTTTTATAGTCTTGGGAATTTTGAAGATGCTCTAGATAACACGGACCAAGTCTTATTACTTTACCCAGAGCAAGAAGAGGCGTTGTATTTGAAGGGTAATCTTTTAGCCCAAATTGGAGAAATAAATGATGGCATTGAATATATTAAAAGGCTTGTAGTAAAACAACCAGAAAATCCAGATGTATTATTATCCTTGGCAAATTTATATGAGATGAATCATGACCATCTAAGCGCATTAAATATCTTATCAAGTGTATTGGCGATTGATGAATTTAATCTTTCAGCGATTATTCATCTGGCTGAAATTCATTTGGTTCACCATGATATAGAAGAGGCTAAAAAGGTGATTGATATCGGATTAGGGATTGAACCGAGCAACGAACAACTGCTAAAGCTTCAAAATGAGTTTCAGTCGATTGAATAATGTTTTAATAAGATTGCAATACGTCGATTAAGAAGACCATTACAGTCTCAAAAGACCATTTTTATGGTCTTTTTTCTTATTGGCAGTTTTAAAATGTTTAAAGTTAGAGATAATAGTAAAAAGTCAAATTTATGGAGGAACTTTTCAAGATGAATCTAGATGAAATGTTAATATATGCTGATATCAATCAGGTTCATAATATTGTTGACAATTATCAATGCCAATGTGATCGACATTCCAAAATTGAAATGATTCAATCCATTATTTATACTATTTTAAAAAGTGATACAATAGAAAAATTAATTAATTCTTTAAATGCTGTGGAATACACATTCATACAATTATTATATTTTGATTCCAGAAATGAATATACTTTAGAGGATTTATTAGCAAAAAGCAAGCAAGCTATCAAACTAAATCACTCTAAAGCAAAACCACGTGAGCTTTTTCTTTCAGTAATCAAAAAAGGTTGGGTTTTTCAAGGAGTAGGAAAGAAAAATAAATTTGTATACCTTGTACCTCAGGATTTTAAATACAAAATGATTACAGGAATAAAGCATAAGCTTGAAGAAAAAATAGTAGTATTAAATAATATCGATTTTTATAGAGATGAAAGTAAGTTAATAATAGCGGATTTAGCTACTTTTTTAAAGTATGTAATTGCGGAAGAAGTAGTATTAACTAGTGACGGAAATATTTATAAAAGACAACAATTAACTATTTTTAAATCGATGCTTGTACAGGAAGCACCGTTAACTAAAATCGCCTGGCGTTTTGGTTATGGGAGGAGGTATAACATATATCCAGATCGATTTTCTCTTTTATACGATTTTGCATATCATCAAAAATTAATACATGAGGACGAAGAAGGTTATTTATTTATCACACCCTCTGGTGGAAAATGGCTTAATAAGTATGATTATTCTGAAGAGGAGCAAAAATTATATAAATTTTGGCTACGGCTCTATAAGCATCCGATTCCATACCTTCAAATTGCTGTCAAAATTATTGATTTAATTGGATTAAATAGATGGATATTAATTGGTAGTTTAGAAGAAAAGCTTTTATTCTGGATTAAAGATTTTTATTATGAGGATAAGCAATTAGTCTTTAAAGATAGATTAATTAAGATGCTTTTCCATTTAGGAATTGTTCAAATAGGAAACTATCAGAATGATACTTATCTACGTGTAACCAATCAAGGGCATAAATGGATAAATGAAACAGTGAATTTTGATTTAAAGGAATTGATCTTAAAGTAACAGAAATTAACAAAAATTATTTTAAACATTTTATATAAACAAATGTTATGATAATAATATAAAAATATACAACCTTCTGAATATTTCAAGAAATGATTTCTTTGTTAAAAGTACGAGTAAAAAAAATATTTTTTAGAATATAATATAGTAAACTCAACATATCTATAGATAAGGGGGGGAGAGAGATATGATGATAACTGTCAATGAAAAAAAAGAATTTATTCGTTGGTTTTTAAAATCCTATCGATTATCAAAAAAAGAATCTGCCTGGCTAATTACCTACCTTGCATCTAATGATAAGATACTAGAAAAGGTTCACTTTGTTGATCAAATTCATAATTTACCAAAGGTTATTGTCATCTCTACAGAATGTGTCACCATGACACCCTTTAAATTTTATAAGCATAACCGAGTAACCCCAGATGTTGAAACTGCATTTCTTGACATACGTTCCAATCCACAAGAAGATATTTATATGGGACTTTTTTTTAAAGACCGGGAAAATTCCCCGGAATACGCCGCGGTATTGGAGGTTAATCCGATGGAAAAACAAAACCTTTTGAAGGATACTTTATTAGGTCTGTTGGCGGAGATGGTATTGGATGAGGCTGTGAGAGAATTTAATAAGAAGAGTTTATATGAAGCGATTGATGAGGCATTACTAAATAGTGATAAAAATAAATTTATCATGTTAACAAATCAATTAAATGACATATTAAAATTAAAAGTAGAGCAGAAGAAACCTGAGTGAAGTTACTCAGGTTTTTATCTTTTATTCATCCCTTCAATTTGTTAAAATAAAATAATAAGAAAATAGAGAAGAGGGGATTTAGCTTCATGCTGACAATGTGGAGAACATTAGAATATTACTTAGAAAAAAAATGGTTTATTATCTCATTAATATTGATAAACTTCGCTGGTTCGATTTACGGTTTCATATGGTATAAAGAACAAATTTTAGAAACACCAATTAAATGGTTAATTTTTGTTCCTGATAGCCCTATGGCTAGTTCATTTTTTACTATTTTTCTAATTCTGTATTTATTCAAGAAAAAAATACCCTTTATCGAGGCATTAGCCTCCATTACAATGTTTAAATATGGAATTTGGGCAACAGCCATTATTATTTGGGGAGCTTGGGCAACAGAACCATCCGTTATTCAAATGATTACACTGAACACAATCAATTGGATTGATGTGATGCTAATGGTTTCACATTTAGCAATGGCTCTCGCGGTAATATTATTCTATAAAAAATATCATTATGGATTTTTATCTATATTCATTGTTGGGTTATGGATATTTTCTAATGATGTTATTGACTATACGCAGGGTGTTTACCCTTGGCTTCCAAAAAGCATTGATGCTCTACATCAAAAAGTAGGGGAATATACGCTATATCTAAGTGGTTTTACGTTATTGTTATTTTACATATTGAGTATTTTTAAAAGAAAGAACGAATAAAGTTGTCCACCCCTTAATATGTATTTATTAAGGGGTGAAATGAATGCTAAAAATAGTATGGATTATTTTGTTAAGTATTTTTTTGCTGGTATATTTTTATATGCCTTACGTATTAGCAAGTCAATCTACTGGGAATCTAGAAACTTTACAAAATTTAACACAAAAATTATATAAAAGTATATCAGAAAAGGATTATGAAAAATCAAAATTAATGATTGAGGAAATTTCATTAATCATACCCCAAGTAGCATATGATGATTTAACATCTATTGAAGGTATTGAAGTGATTTCCTTCACAGTAATCCAAACAAAACGAAGTTTAGCAGCCCTAGAACCAAAATACGAATTAATATATAACTATACCAACCAATTATATTTAGCGATAGATGCTTTGGGTCATCAAGGACAACCGTTATGGCATCGATATCATTCCATCATTGGACAAGATATCGGTCATATTAGAGATTCTTTGGATAGTAAAGAGGCGAATAGTATTCAATCAGCCATGCAAAATTTCAATTTTCATTACCAATTGATAAAGCCTGCTGCTACAGTTGATTATAAACATAGTGACATTGAAAAGATTGACTCCTTAATAAAAGCTCTATTAAACCAAACTGATATACAGCATAAAGAACAAATAATAAATCAATTAGATAAAGATATGCAGCAATTATTTTTTGGCTCTGATAAGGAAACTTTAGGGAATGATGTCATCACACCATCGATTATGTTAAAAGCTTCTTTAGGAATGGGTCTCATCATTTTTATTGCATTAAGCTATGTAACATGGAGAAAATTCAGAGGAGATTATCTAGCTTGATGACAAACAAAAGCCATGGCTATTATCATAGCCATGGCTTTTGTTTTGGTATTATTTTTCAAAGCCTTCTCCTAGTACATCATGTACATCATTAACAACCACAAATGCTTTTTTATCGATAGAATAGACAAGGCTTTTCATTCGTGCCAATTCATTTCGACTAACAACACAGTAGAGAACTTCCTTATCACTCCCTGTATATCCTCCTCTACCCTTTAAAAGGGTAGCACCTCTATCCATTTCATTCATGATCTTGGCAGCAATTTCAGCTGCTTGATCAGATATAATTGTCGCTGCTTTTGCAGCATATGCTCCTTCTTGAACGAGGTCAATAATCCTTGATCCTAAAAAGACTGCAACTAATGTATACATGGCATTTTCTCTGCCAATATAAAATGATGATATGAATATAACAATTGCATCCATGAAAAACATGGTCCTCCCCATACTAATACCAAAATACTTTAGTAAAAGACGTGCGATAATATCGACGCCCCCGGTAGTTCCTCCAAATCGAAATATAATTCCCAAGCCGAGACCGATTGAAACCCCAGCATATAATGAAGCCAATAAAATATCAGATAATGGTTCTTTAAAGCCTGAAGTCAACGGCAAAAACAAGGAGACAAGTAAAGTGCCGATAATGGTATATACCATTGAGCCTTTTCCTAGCTTTAGCAAACCAATGATCAATAGAGGAATATTTAATATCAAGATAATGAGACCTGGAGACCAACCGTATTGGTATTTTAGAATAAGAGAGATACCAGTAAAACCACCTTCACCTAAATGATTGGCAATGGTAAAATAATTTAATCCAAATGAAAATATAAGTGCTCCAATAGCAATAAAGGTTATGTTTTTAACGTGTTGTTTCATTTAAATGCTCCTTTTTTTTTACAATATCATTATTATACATGTATGTTATTACAATCATCAATACATGAGGAAAGAATAATATAGGATTTGATTTATAAAAAAAAATTAGATAACATAGCCTTATTAAAAAAAACATTATTATTACACCGATACTTATTCCTTTTCATATACTGTTATAGCCAATCATAAAGGTGTGATAGCAAATGTGTAGAGGTAAAACTTATGTAAAAGAGGCTTATCATGCCATATTTGAAAATGATTTTCAAAAAGCAGTAGCTGCTTTTAAAATGGCAATAAGTTGTGAACCCGATAATGCTTCCTATTATTATAAACTGTCGATTACTCATTCTCGGAACGGAGACATAAATGAGGCGTTAGAGGCTGCTAAAAAAGCTAGTGAATTATTACCACAAAACCAAACATATCGTTATCATTTACAAATATTACTCTCAAAAAATCTAGTCATTTCAGCTGCTGAAAAAATGAGAAGTGGTATGATAGAAGAAGAGATTGAAGAGACTCTTATCAAAGCGAAAAAATTAGATCCACTAAATATTGAAGCTTACCTATTACTTGGCATATACTATGGAGAAAAGAGAAATTTATCACGTGGATTAAAAGAGTTTGAAAGAGCTCTTCATATAGATCCACATCTTCAACAAGCAATTCATTTAAAAAAATATTATTTATCATTATATCAAAAGGGTGATTAAAATGGACAAAATAAAAGTTTTAGTAGTAGGGGCTAATGGAAGAATGGGCAAAGAGGTTATTAAGATGGTATTAAGTGATAATAAGTTGGTATACATAGGTGGAGTCGATCCTATTGATATGAATGAAGAACATGGTAGTGATGAATACCCTATGTATAAAACAATGGAGGAGGCTATCATTGCTGATAAGCCAGATGTAGTTGTAGATTTTACTACACCTGAATCCGTAAAAACAAATGTGGAAATAGCATTAAATATGGGGGTTAGTCCAGTTGTTGGAACGACTGGACTAACTCTTGATGATATTCATTTTTTGGACAACCTTGCTAAGGAGAAGGAAATAGGAGGAGTGATAGCACCTAATTTTGCTATAGGAGCAGTATTAATGATGAGATTCTCAAGTATGGCAGCAAAATATTTACCTAACGTGGAAATTATTGAAATGCATCATGATAAAAAACTTGATTCTCCGTCAGGTACTGCAATCAAGACGGCTGAGTTGATTCAGCAAGAAAGGATGGAGATGAAGCAAGGGCATCCTGAGGAAAAGGAGACTATTACAGGGTCTAGGGGTGGAGAGTTTTCTGGCTTTAGGATACATAGTGTGAGATTGCCTGGATTAGTAGCGCATCAAGAGGTTATTTTTGGAGATTTAGGACAAACACTTACTATTCGCCATGATTCAATAAGTAGAGAATCATTCATGCCTGGTGTTAATTTAGCTATAAAAAAAGTGAGTGACTTTACTGGGATAGTCTATGGATTAGAGCATTTACTCAATTAATAAATCTTAAAAATAAACAATGAAAATGGGGAGAGATAGATGAAAGTAGCATTGATCGCTCATGATCGTAAGAAAGATGAATTAGTGAATTTTATGATTGCGTATGAACCTATTTTCGAAAGTCATGTTTTATATTCTACAGGTACAACTGGAAAAAAAATAATGGAGCAAACCAATTTAAAAATTCATCGTTTCATGTCTGGACCTTTAGGCGGTGATCAACAAATAGGTGCATTAGTGGCTCAGAATGAGTTAGATTTGATTATTTTTTTTCGCGATCCACTTATGGCTCAGCCACATGAACCAGATATTAGTGCACTTTTACGTTTGTGTGACGTTTATAGTATTCCGCTTGCCACAAACGTAGCAACTGCTGAAATACTGGTAAGAGCTTTAGGGCAAGGTGAATTTTCTTGGCGTGAAGTTGTACACAAATATAAAACAAAAGAGTAATATCTTTGGTACGACAGTTCTTTCTATGAAATAGGAAGTATTCAGGGTGTAGACAAAGCTTACAAATTGGTGACTTTAAAAATCAGGAAATTTATCAACAATTTCAAGCCTTTCTATGAGAAAAGAAAGGCTTTTATTGCCTTTCTTTATGGGATGATAGAAATGGGGTCTTTTTATGGATAGATTCGAATTAGGAAAAAAAATTATCTATCAACTAGAAGCAAATGGATATCAAGCTTATTTTGTGGGTGGATTTGTAAGAGATTATTTGATGAATAATCCCATAAATGATATTGATATTGCTACAAATGCTCACCCAGAGAATGTAATAAGCATATTTAAAAAAACTATTCTAACTGGAATAAAGCATGGTACAGTCACGGTAATGATAGAAAACACACCCTTTGAAGTGACAACATATCGAACAGAAGGTAAATATTTAGATTATAGACATCCTTCAAGTATTACATTTGTATCCTCATTACATGAGGATTTAAGTAGAAGAGATTTTACAATAAATGCGATGGCGATGAGTGAGGATGGGGAAATCATCGACCCGTTTCAAGGGATAACAGATATTCAAAAAAAAAGCATTGTTGCGGTTGGCCAAGCTGAAACTCGCTTTTTAGAGGATCCACTTAGAATGATAAGAGCCATTCGATTTGCAGCTACTTTAAACTTTGTGATAGAAAAGAAAACTAGGGAAGCATTGTTGAAACACGCAAACTATCTAAGATTTATTGCTGTAGAGAGAATAAAGGTGGAGTTAGATAAAATTTTTCAATCAAAATATATCGATATAGGTCTTGAACTATTATTTGAATCAAATCTCATTCGATGGATAAAAAATGTAGATGAAAAAATTTTTTTGAATATAAATATACATATTATCAATAAGCTTGTTACAAAAACATCTAAGCCTAATCTTCGATGGTTTTTTTTTCTAAGATCATTACATTACGAAGAAAGAATGGCTTTTATGAAAAATTTACACTTTTCAAAAAAAGAAATAAATAGCATCAGGTCACTGTTTTTTGCCATTGAGATCGTATCAGACAATCTTACTGAGATTAATATTAAAGAATGTTTAGTGCAAACAAATATAAGGATTTGTCATGATATAGTTGATATCATGTTTATTGATCAAAAAATTAATGCAATTGATAAGAAAAAACTAATTAAGGTGATTGATGGACTTAATCGTTCTTTGACAATAAGAGAAGTAAAAGATTTAGATATATCAGGAAAAGATCTAATTGATTTTTTTGATATAAAGGGTGGGCCATGGGTTCGTCATCTTTTAGAAAAATTATTGGATATGGTGATTTACCATCATGTGAAGAATGAAAAAAACTATTTACTAAAAAAAGCAAGTGAAATTAAAAAGGAGATTAATCATGAGAGAAACGATTAAACAAATTTTTCTTCAATCAAATCATAAGTTTATATCTGGTGAGAGTTTAAGTAAAGAATTAAAAATTTCAAGAACGGCTGTTTGGAAACAAATAGAGGAATTAAAAAAAGAAGGTTATCAATTTGAAGCTGTACGAAAAAAAGGATATCGTTTAATCAACCATCCTGATGACTTATTCCCAGAGTTAATCACAAATCAATTAAGAACAAAATGGCTGGGAAAAGAGATTATTTATAATAAAGAGGTAGAATCAACGCAAAAAATTGCCCATGAATTTGCTAAGAATGGTGTACCAAATGGTACAATTGTCATTGCGAATGCTCAAACGGCTGGCAAAGGTAGGTTAGGACGTTCTTGGACTTCTGAGAAAGGAAAAGGTCTATGGTTTAGTATGATTATACGACCCGATTTTAGCTATCAGAAGGCACCACTTATCACACTATTTACCTCTTTAGTTATATTTGAATCCATAAGGAAATTATATGACCTTGATATAAAAATAAAGTGGCCAAATGATATATACGTAAACGAAAAAAAGTGTGGAGGAATCCTAACTGAAATACACGGAGAGCATGATAAAATACATTATATCATCATTGGAATTGGAATTAATACACATTTAACAAGCTTTCCTGATGATATCAAACATAAAGCGGTGTCTATTGAAGAAGCCTTAAAGACTACTCCAAAAAGGCTTGATCTTTTGACAGAAATTATATCGTATTTTGAAGAGCAATTTGAGGTTTTTTCTGTTGAAGGTTTTACGCCTTTTTTCAAAAAATATAATGAATGGTTATTATGGAAGAATAAAAAGATATTTATAAATCAGCAAAATGAAGAAATATCAGGTATAAATAAAGGTATTAATGCTGATGGATTTCTATTATTAGAAAAAGATAATGGCGAAACCATCAAAATTGTAGCGGGTGACATCCAAGTTTAATCTGAAACAAATGATGCTCTCTCACAAGAATATTCTTTCTACTATTGGCAAAAACTTAGCTTATAGAGAAGGAGGGCTCATATGTTTCAAGATATTTTTTCACAAATGAATCAATCCATAGACCAATTGACCTTAGATTTTAATGCCGCTAATGATATTGATGAAGAATTATTCTTACTTGAGAAATATCTATCTATTAAAGAAATGAGTGAAGATTTGTACAAAGAAATCAGTAATTTACGGCTGAAATTAAAAGATTTTGAAGTGGAACATGGTTTACTTGACATAAATATTGAACACGACGATGATGCTATCGAACATAATGTGGTAGAGGATAGTGAAAATGATGAAATTGTAGTTGAGCTTGATGAGAGCGATTTTTTATCCTTCCAAAAAGGAATAGGCTATTATGACCTATTCATGCATGATAATGCAATTTTGCATCTAGAGAATATATTAAAAAAATATCCCGATTTTAACCTTGCTAGACTTTATACAGCCATGACTTATTATAGGAACAAGCAATATAATGATGCTAAGCATGAAGTTCAAATCTTATTTCGCTTTTCTGAAGATAATGATCTTATCTCTTTAGGACATAATATTCTTGGGATGATATATGGATACGAGAAAAATATTGAGCAAGCTATTGGTCATTTCTACCAGGCTATTGAATTAAAAAGTAGCTGGGATGAACCAAAGTATAATTTAGCGATTATTTATTATAAACACAATAGATACATGGATGCTATTCCGTTACTTGAGGAGCTTTATCATAAAAATCCAAAGGACTGGGAAGTTATCTTTTATTTAGGAAAAATATATCAAAAAATCAATAAACATGAGCTTGCAAGTGAATTTTTTCGACAAACCTATATGCTTACAAAGCAGCCTAGTGTGATTCATCAAATTGCAAGGCATTATGAACAGATACATCACTTTAAAAAAGCAGAGCTATGGTATAAAAAACTGATAGATATAGACGCTATGAATACAGTAGCTTTAAATGGAATAGCAAGAAACCTTTGGTTAGATGGGGTGAAAAATGAAGGGCTTGTCGTATTAAAAAAATCATTATTTATGGATAAAGATAATATAGAAACTTTGTTACTATATGCCTGGATGCTAACAGATCTTAACGATAAAAAGGTATTCAACGTGATGGATAAATTAGTTACATTGAGTGATGATATCCAAACGAATCATTTCATTTATATTGCAAACATTGCTAGATTGTACTATTTAAATAAAGATTATGATAATGCTGAATATTTTTGTTCGATACTTTTACATACAGATAATCAAAGGACAAGAAGTTTAGGACATATGGTTCAAGGCTTAAACTTACTTGAAAAAAGTAAACCTACAGAAGCAATTCACCATTTTGAAAAAATTAATAATGAATTTCTTCATTTTACCCATATTAATTTTTATATTGGTTATAGTTACTATTTATTAGGCAGGTTAGAGGAAGCAAAAGATTACTGGAGTAAAACGATATAATTAATTATATAAAAAAGCCCTGTTGGGCTTTTTGCAGAGCGTAGAGAAACCTATGGTTTTTCTACATTTTTTTTGGTTTAGGTACCAGGTCGAAGATTTTACCAGTTTCAAAGGTGTCAATCAATTGCTGTAGCCATTGGTAATAAGCTTGCATATCTTCTATTTTCTCAAGGTCCATCTTAATTTCTTCTTTAACTTCTGTATTTGTATCTTCATTATTATAAAGCTTCATAATATCTTGTTGATACTCTTTTATCGCTTTTAGGTTTGCTTCAATTGCATCCACCCATTTGGTTAGAAAATAATCGAAGAAAGATTTATACCAATCATTCTCTGTATTATATAAATCCTTTCTTTCCCCTTTTTTCCATACCTTCCGCACTAGCTTTGTTTCAAGTAAGGTTCTTACCCCATTACTCATGCTTGTCTTGCTCATTCCTAATGCTTCTCGCATCTCATCTAATGTAAGGGGATGATTGGAGAAATAAAGTGTTCCATATAGTCTACCAATAGATTCTGTTATCCCATATAAATCCATATTTTCAGCAATAGATTGAACAATAGTATCTCTTGCTTTATTTAGTTTTTCCATATCTTTCATTTTTTGATCATTATTAAATGACAATGTCATTCTCCCCTTAAATATTCACATGTTATCATAGTATTCCATTAAATATTCCTTAATAACAGTAATTATATCTATATATTGAAATCACGTAAAGAAGTATCCATATGTCTAATTAGGAGTATATGGTAGGATAATTAAGAAATACTATTAGAAACATTATACAGTATATTCTGTATATATTATATAAATAAAAATAACAAAATATACAGTTTGTACAAAACTAATTAGTTTATTAGAATTAATAAAGTAATATAGATTTATTACGCATTTGAATATGATCAATGCCTCATAATACGTAAAAATGGAATTTTTTCAAAAGAATGAATAAGGAGTAGTAAATAATGAGTAAAATCGAAGTTAAAAATATTACTAAAATATTCGGTTCTAATCCATCTGAAGCAATAAAGATGCTGAAAAATGGTAAAGACAAAGATCAAATTTTTGAAAAGACTGGCATGACTGTTGGGGTGAATCATGCATCCTTCTCAGTGGATGAAGGGGAAATATTCGTAATTATGGGCTTATCAGGTAGCGGTAAATCTACGTTGATTCGATTAATTAATCGGTTAATCGAACCTACCTCAGGTGATGTGTTCATTGATAGTGAAAACATTGTAAAAATGGACAAAAACGAGTTAATGCTAACAAGACGAAAGAAATTAGGGATGGTATTCCAACACTTCGCATTATTTCCTCATAAAAATATTATAAACAATGTAGCCTACGGTTTAGAGGTTCAAGGAGTAGGTAAGGAAGAAAGAGAAGTAAAAGCACTTGAGGCTTTAGAAACCGTTGGTTTAAAGGGACATGAAGATAGTATGCCAGATCAACTTAGTGGTGGTATGCAACAAAGGGTTGGTTTAGCCAGAGCGTTAGCAAATGGTTCAGACATTCTGTTAATGGATGAAGCCTTTAGTGCATTAGATCCTTTAATTAGAAAAGAGATGCAGGATGAGCTATTACAGCTACAGGATGATCTTCATAAAACAATATTATTTATCACCCACGATTTAGATGAAGCACTGAAATTAGGAGACCGAATTGCAATTATGAAGGATGGTGTTATCGTTCAAATAGGTACACCAGAGGAAATTCTTCAAAATCCTGCGAATGATTACGTCTCTAACTTTGTTCAAGATGTCGATCGATCAAAAGTACTTACAGCAGCAAATGTGATGAAAAAACCAGATGTTGTAACAACATGGAAAGATGGTGCAAGGGTTGCTATTCGTAAGATGGAGGAAGTTGGTATATCGAGTATTTTTGTTGTGGATAAAGAACGTAAACTAAAGGGTTTACTTACAATAGATGCAGCGTTAGAAGCTGTGAAAAAGAATAAATGGGTTGAAGATATGTTAACTCAGGATTATTTTACAACAAGGGAAGAAACACCTCTTCATGAATTAATCGGTGTTGCAGCCGAAACAAAATATCCCATCGCGGTGGTTGATAATAATAAGCTAAAGGGAATCATTGTTAGGGTATCCATTCTATCGGGGCTGGTACTAGGCAAAGAGGATGAGGAGGTTGAAGCATAATGCATTATTTCACTTTTCCACTTCGGGAAATAACAAATAACTTCATAGACAATTGGATGCTTCCAGTTTTAGGACCATTTTTTGATCAAATCAGCTATTATTTAGGCTTAGTATTAGATGCAATTACTAATTTATTAATATGGCTTCCTCCAGAATTAATTGCTGTAGGAATTATATTTATTGCATGGAGATTGAAGGGTATTGGATTTGCTTTATTTACTTTAATAGGACTTATCTATATCGGATCAGTTGATTTATGGATTGAAGCGATACAAACTTTAGCAATTATTTTAAATGCAACGATATTCTCAATCATCGTAGGTATCCCATTAGGAATATGGAGTGCTAGGTCAGATAGAGCCGATAGTGTGATAAGACCTATTTTGGACTTTATGCAGACCTTACCTCCTTTCGTTTATTTAATTCCTACAATATTATTATTTGGATTAGGTGGTGTGCCAGCGGTCATTGCTACATTTGTATTCTCAACACCACCTGCTGTACGTTTAACCAATTTAGGAATTAGGCAGGTTCCAGAGGATGTTGTTGAAGCTGCGAAGGCTTTTGGTTCTACCCCTCGGCAAATGCTATTAAAAGTTCAGCTACCAATTGCAATGCCAGCGATAATGGCTGGGATAAACCAAACCATCATGCTAGCACTATCGATGGCAGTTATTGCTGCTATGATTGGTTCTCCAGGATTGGGCTCCACTGTATTAGCAGGTATATCTCAAGTGGATGTTGGACTTGGTTTAACAGGAGGATTAGGTATTGTCGTACTAGCAATTTTACTTGATCGAATTACAGAAGGTTTAAGTAATAAACAAAAGGTATAAAAGCACAAAGTGCTTTAATATATAGTGAAACTTCAGTCAGATGGTATACCTGAATGTTAGTTGAACTTATCCAGGAGCTTAGCGCCGTTTAACATCTGAGGAAGAATTAGCGGCGGTTAGCTATCGGGCATAGTGAAACTTCATTCAGATGGTATACCTGAATGTTAGTTGAACTTATCCAGGAGCATAGCGCCGTTTAAACATCTAAGGAAGAATTAGCGGCGGTTAGCTATCGGGCATAGTGAAACTTCAGTCAGATGGT
>CAZEQK010000043.1:0-25336 GCA_964514395.1 uncultured Bacillaceae bacterium | reverse complement strand
TCGTGCTATGCCGCCCTTATTTCGAGGGATTGAAACAACTCCCTCTTACGGTGTTAAAGAGGGAGTCTTGTTGAAACCGAAGATAAAGAAGAATTGAGCAAAAAGGAGCTGAACCAGATGGCACTTAAGGAACAAGCGAATAAGCATAAAAATCCACGTAATAGAAATAGCAATTATCGTGATGGAAAACCATTAGAAAAGCATATCCTTCGTGAACAAAAACCAATTATTAATGATAAAGAGTAAACTACCTTTTTGGTAGTTTTTTTTTGAATAAAAATGAAATGAAAGGATTTAAACCGTCGAAATAATGTATTACAATGAAGAAATGATACTTACATAAAAATAAGTTTAAGGGAGAGAGTTGTGTGGATCCAATAAATATCATATTAATACTTATTACAGGTATAGCAGCTGGTTTTATTAATACATTAGCTGGTGGAGGATCTCTTCTTACCTTGCCAATGCTAATATTTCTAGGCCTTGGCTCAGCTGTTGCCAATGGTACCAATCGGATTGCAATTATGGTACAAAATATCGTCGCCATCCTTAATTTCCGTAAAAATGGTTATTTTGATTGGAGATTAGGCTTGCTACTAGGTATACCAGCACTTGTAGGAGCCATCATTGGCTCCAGTATTGCCGTTTCATTACCTGATCAAATCTTTAATAAAATATTAGCAATAGTTATGATTATTATTCTAGTCTTTACACTGTGGCAGCCTCATAAAAAAATAAAAGTTGATAAGGAAATATTATCAACAAAAAGAAGAATAATTGCTGCTATTACTTTTTTCTTTGTAGGTATTTATGGTGGCTTTATACAAGCGGGTGTTGGTTTTATCATTATTGCTAGCCTTGTCCTTATTACAGGAATGTCATTAGTTAAAATCAATAGTCTTAAGGTTTTTGTTGTTCTCGTTTATATGTTTTCTTCAATAGGGATTTTTATTTATCATGGCGAAGTCAATTGGGGATTAGGCTTTACATTAGCGATTGGTAATGGTGTAGGAGGCTTTTTAGGTAGCAAATTCGCCGTCACAAAAGGCGATAAATGGATTCGTGTATTTCTCGTTATTGCTGTTATCGCCATGGCCATAAAACTATTACTTAAATAGAAATTTTAATTAATTACATAAAAAACCCCACTCTCGTGGGGTTTAAAATTGCTGATAAACTTCCGAATTCCGAATACATTGTCAATAACAAAAAACTCTACATCATGCGGGACTTTGTTTATTGGTTTATCCAGCAAAGAATTTAGAGTATATTTGATATACAAATACGATTAAGATTAGTATAGGAGAAATATATTTCAAGGAAGTTATCCAGAATGCTCCTAAACCACTTCTTTCTGTGAAATCTGCAGATTCTAATGCATCCTTCTTTTTCATTGCATAAGCAACGAATAAGGAGATGAAGAAACCACCAAGTGGTAACAGAATGTATGATGATAAGAAATCTAATTGATCAAAGAATCCCATACCTGCAATCTTAAATCCACTCCATGATCCCATAGAAAGAGATGCAGGAATACCAACTAAGAAGATAATTGTTCCAATAAACCAAGTAGCTTTTTTACGGCCCCAACCAAAATTCTCATGTAGGAATGCAACAGGAACCTCTAAAATTGAAATAGATGAGGTTAAAGCTGCAATTGCTAATAACAAGAAGAATAATGTTGAGAAAAATGCTCCCATAGGTAGCTGTTGGAATACAGCAGGTAAAGTAATAAATACTAAACCAGGTCCAGCACTTGGATCCATATGGAAAGCAAAAACTGCTGGGAAAATAGCAAATCCAGCCATTAATGCAATTAAGGTATCAGCAATAGATACATTGATAGCTGCTCCAGGCAGTTTATCTTCTTTAGATAAATAACCACCATAAGTGATCATCGTACCCATGCCTAAGCTCAGTGAGAAAAAGGCATGACCGATCGCTACTAACAATGATGTTGCTGTTAATTTTGAAAAATCAGGCTTTAATAAGAACTCTAAGCCTGCACCTGCTCCTGGTAATGTTACACTACGAATGATGATGATGACTAGTAATAGAACCAATGTAGGCATTAAAATTTTATTCCATCTTTCAATACCCTTTGCTACTCCTCCTAAAACGATTAGAACGGTAAGAAGCATAAATAATGCTTGCCAGAAGATTGGAGTGTATGGATTGCTGATAAATCCTCCAAAATGATCTCCTAGTTTATCAGGTGTAACATTGCCTAGCTTTCCAGTCACTGATTCAACGATATATGCTAGTGTCCAACCTGCTACTACACCATAAAATGCTAAAATCATAAATGCAGAAGCTACACCCATATAACCTGTATAGTACCATGGCTTATCTGGTGCTAAGGATTTAAATGAGCCAACAGCATCTTTTTGTGCTTTTCTACCAATTGTAAACTCTGCTAGCATGATAGGGAATCCGATAAGTGCTATTGCAATAAGATAAACAATTATAAATGCAGAACCACCATACTCCCCAGTAATATAAGGAAACTTCCATATATTACCTAATCCTACAGCTGAACCAGCTGCAGCAAGAATAAACCCAAGTCTTGACCCCCATTGTTCTCGTTGCTTTGTTTCTTCCAAAGAATCTCCACCTTTCTAAATTTTTATTTTAACCCTTTAAAAGGGTGAAAATATATATAAAGAAATTATACTAGAATGAATGAAAATATTCTACATAAATTTACAGAAATTTTGCTAAATTTCGCATCCTTTTTATATTAAAAGCATTTAAGCGTTTATGTATTAAAGTTACAAGTCATAAAAAAAACTTCCACTAAAAATAAGTGGAAGTTTTTTTGCATTTATCTTGGTTTCAACAAGACTCCCTCTTCAACACCGTAAGAGAGAGTTGTTTCAATCCTCGAAATAAGGGCGGCATAGCACAACTTAATGCTTTAGCATTTAGTGTGACTTGTGCCCCTATGGGAGCTAAGGTTCATTTGGAGATAAAAAAATCCATCTGAACCAAGTCTTCTTTATTCGATTGGCTCTAATTTAGCAGTAAAGTGTCTTAAAATCTGAGGTTCATAGGTGAATTTTAAACCCTTTATCTTTTCTCTTTTCTTGTATAAATTAATCAAAGCATCTGCTACTACCCGCATATGATTATCTGTATAGACTCGTCTAGGAATCGTAAGTCTCAAAAACTCCACTGGTGAGATTAATTCATCTCCTGTTTCTGGGTCACGTCCAAGCAATAAAGAACCTATTTCAACACCTCGTACACCTGCTTCAATGTAAAGCTCAACCGCTAAAGAATGTGCAGGAAATTGATTTTGAGGAATGTGAGGTAAAAATTTCTTCGCATCAACAAAAACAGCATGTCCACCAACTGGCTTTTGAATTGGAACATCACCATCCTCTAATAAATTACCTAAAAATTCAACCTGACCAATTCTATGTCTTAGATAATCTACTGATACTACTTCTGTAAGGCCTCTAGCTAAAGCTTCAATATCACGACCTGATAAACCGCCATAAGTAGGAAATCCTTCGAAAGGGACAACCATACTTCTTGCAATATTGTATAATTCTTCATCGTCCTTTATCGCAATCATTCCACCCATATTTACAAGTCCATCTTTTTTTGCACTCATAGTTAATCCACTGCCATAGCTAAACATTTCCTTCACAATTTCTTCTATAGACTTATCCTTATATCCAGCCTCTCTTTGTTGAATAAAGTAAGCGTTTTCAGCAAACCGGGCAGCATCAAAAAGAACCTTTACATTATGCTTTTTACCAATTCCACTAACAGCTTTTATATTTTCCATCGAAACTGGCTGGCCACCAGCACTATTACAAGTTATCGTAATTAAAATAAATGCTATATTTTCACTACCTTTGTCATTGATAAAGCCCTCAAGTCGATCTAAATCAAAATTCCCTTTAAAAGGATGCTCTAAAGCCGTATCAAATGCTTCCTCAATAACAAAATTCAACGCTTTTCCTTTAGCAATTTCAATATGCGCCTTCGTTGTATCAAAATGCATATTACCGAGGACATATTGACCTGGATGGTTAATCAAAACAGGAAAAAGAACTTGTTCAGCACCTCTACCCTGATGAGTAGGAATGACATATTCATAGCCAATTAACTTATTAACAACTTCTTTAAAATGATAGTAATTTCTACTTCCTGCATAGGCTTCATCTCCCAGCATTAGCCCAGCCCATTGATAATCACTCATAGCACCAGTACCACTATCAGTAAGCAAATCAATATATACATCCTCTGAACGTAATGCAAAAGGATTATAACCAGCCTCCCTAATTTTTTGCTCTCTTTCCTCTCGAGAAATTTGTCTAATTGGTTCTACCATTTTAATTTTGTATGGTTCAGCTTGATAAGACATAGCTATTACCCTCCTAGTATATTTTTACAGCACTAAAAAAATAATATCATGTAGAATCATAAATAGACATAATTTTTTAAAATTTATCGAAAATCTATTAAAAACATTTGTTTATTGAAAATATTTTTACCTTTCCAAATATTTCAGAAGTCATTGCTAAGTTTATTTTTTCTTATATAATTTTGATATCAGCTATTTATTAAGGAGATTATCATGAGAAAATTAGTTGGAAAAAGAGTTATAAAAACTGGATTTGCGGTAAGTATAGCTTTAATGATTAGTAGCTTATTAGGATTTGACAGCACTTTTGCAGGCGTTGTCTCTTTAATTGGATTAAAAGAGACAACAAAAAAATCTTTCCAATATGGTACCACCTTAATTTTTGGAAGCTTTATCGCGTTAATCATTGGGCTAGGCTTAGTTCATCTTACAGGAAATAATCCATTAGCCTTTGGATTAGGTACCATTGTTACAATCACACTTTTGGTTACCTTTAGGCTGTATGATGGATTAATCCTATCCGTCATTGTTATGTATCATGTTCTAGAAAATTTTCCTACTAAGTGGCATGATTTTTTTCAGTTCACATTCCATGAAATTAGTGTCATTTTAATCGGTATCATTACTAGTGTAGGTATAAACTTCCTATTCCCGCAAAAGCATCATCGCTATCTTGAAAAAAAGATAGAGGAAATATATGTACAATTATCTGATCATTTAAGTCAAATTGCTAAAAATATTAGCGATCCAAAACGAAATAACATAGAAACAGCTCTACTTGAAAAAGAACGTAAAAGCATAAGAAAGCTAATTGAAAAAGCGGAAATAAGTAATGAAAACATTATTAATGAAAAAGAAAAAGAGTACTATAAGGGATTATCTGATAAGTTGAAAATTCTAAAAAAATTATTATTCATGCTTGAGGATATCACCCGGGAAACGAATCGGTTGGAAAAGAACTATTTACACTCTGAAACTATTGCTAAGGCATTCACCATTTTAAAACGAATTCAACGGTTTCCAGAACAAACATCAGCATCAACCTATAAACGCTTATTTTATTCTTTAAAGCATCTTCATGAAGAATTTAAGGATTCGCCATTACCAGAATCCCGAATTGAATTTGAGGATCGCTCATCACTATATCACCTTTACTTGCACACCATGGAATATGCTGATGAACTATTTTTGATACATAACCAAAATATAATGAGATAGAACAAATATGAAAAAAACCCCCAAAAGCGTATTAATAAAGAGGACTTGGTTCAGATGGAGTTTTGTTATCTCCACCTGAACCTTAGCCACCCTTATTTCGAGAAATAAAACAACTCCCTTTTACAGTGTTGAAGAGGGAGTCTTGTTGAAACCGAAGATTAATACGGAAAAAGGAGGTGCTTTTTGATTTAGAACGATTAATGAAATTCTATGTCAATTCGTTTTCTATTATCCTCTTTTAGCTTTGGCATGGTTATTTCTAATATTCCATTGCGATAGGTGGCTTTTACTCCTTCTGTATTTACCGCTGTTGGTAACCTCAACGAACGATGGAAACGTCCTACAAATCTTTCTCTTGTATGAACTTGGTCCTCTTTTACTTTATTCACTCGATTCACACTTCCACTTATTGAGAGGATGTTATCATTAATATCAATATTTACATCCTCTTTACTTTCGAGACCAGGCAGCTCACAGGAAGCAACAATCTCATTTTCCGTTTCATAAACGTCCAATCTTGGTACACCAAAATCATGGTCACTCACAGTTGGAAAGCCTGAGGAAAAAAATTTATCAAACTCTCTCCTCATATTTTCAAGATGGCGAAAGGGTTCATAAGGGATTAAAGGCATTTATATCACTCCTTAATTAATTATTCAAGATAGATTATTTCCAGAAGTGATTAATTTATGCATCTTTATCCTTGTTAGTTTGTTCTTCCCAAATAACAGCCTTTCTATCAATTTCTTTAATAAAGCTATCCTTTCCCTCTATATATTTTTCAATATCATATCTATAAATTTCTGCTAATTTTTCCTTTAAATCTGAGTATTTCTTTGCTTCAACAGGATAATTTCTTAGATAATCTCTAAATAATAGATGTTTTTTTATCTCATGATTGCCTGATTGAAAAACATGAACATGATGGGTTCTTTGGTTACCCCCTTTGGTGAAGAACCTTCTTCCTGTTATCCCATACTCACCTTTTATTTCATAATCAAGGGATTGAAATTCTTCATTATAATTATCTATTTTAGAAATGTCTTTTACTTCGACAAGAATATCAATGATTGGTTTTGCTTTTATATCAAGTATCGAAGTACTCCCGATGTGATAAATATGATTAACCTCTTTTTCTAGTATACGCTTGAGCTTATCAGCTTCTTCTTTATACAAGCTAACCCATTCTGGTCGATGCGAAACCATTTTCACTTCTCTTCTATTATCTTGATTCATCCCATTACCTCTGAATAAAGATTTTTTTATTTGTCTTTGCTGATTCTCTAGCGGCATCAAGTACTAACTGAACCTGGTAACCATCTTCAAAAGTTGCTAAATTAGGACTAGAATAATTGTTTATAATGGTGTCGTATAGTGCATTTAACATTGGGTGAAATGCACCATAATATTTTTTAGTGTAGTCAGACATACTTTCTAAACCTTTTAAAGGTGCAGCTAAATCAACTACTTGAAGTGCGCTATCTTCAAAACCAATGTTAACTACCTGATCATCTGTCATGGTTAACGTTCCCTTTGTTCCATGTATCTCAAGTCCCCAACCTGATGCATTTCGACTGCTATACATAAAATCAATAGTAAATGTAGTACCATCGACAAAATCTCCTATGATTTGAAAGGAATCCTCAGCTGTTCTAATTTCTCTATCTCCTTTTTCATCTACATATTCGGGAAAATGGGTCATTAGGTTAGCAAAGACGGCATTTATTTTATTCTGCTTCCACCATAATAATGAATCGATCATGTGAGAACCAAGAGCTCCTAGCATACCACCACCATACTCTTGCTGTCCTAACCAATTTTTTTTCTTAAAGTTACGATGATACCCTTGATAAATGCCACGATAATTAATATGTATGATACGGCCTAGTTTCCCACTCTTCAATATTTCCTTCACTTTCATTCGAGCAGGAAGAAACCTGAATTCAAAATTTACTAATCCATATTTATTCTTCTCTTCTAAATTCTTTATCATATGTAACGATTGTTCTGCATTCATGGCCATTGGTTTTTCACAAAGAACATGATGGGAATGCTTCAAAGACTCTATTACCATCTCGTGATGTAAAAAAGGAGCAGAGGTTATGGATACTAGATCTAATTCCTCTTTATCAAGCATGTCCTTCCAATTAGCATAAACATTATCGATGCCAGTCTGTTCTTTTATTTGATCAGTTCTGCCCCTTGATACGCTAGCAATAGATGTTACTTCAAATCCTTCATGATCCATCATCATTGGTGCATGTACGGTGGAGCCAAAGCCTGTCCCAATGATACCCACCCTTATTTTTTTCATAGGAATCCCTCCAGTTCTGTATTGTAAAGCTATTTTTTAGAGATAAAAAGACCCAACAAAGCTATAACGTTTGCTGGGTTTATCGTATATTAAAATGATAATCAACATCAATGAAACTATTATCTTCATTATATGTTCTTTCAAGGAAAAAAACTTGGTATTCCCGATTCACTAAAATAATAGTTGATGATCTTGTACCATAGCCTTCACCCCTAATAAAAGCTGGGGCTAGAAAACGTTCTTTTTCGATGCCTATCCCTGTATTAGGTAATTCAAGATCATTTGGCACCCAATCATCTCTAAGGATTTTTAGCAAACAGCTAGGATTTATCTTTTCTTCTTTTAAACAACTTGATAGCTTTTCTTTGCCGATTTGTACCTTTGGCCAAGGGGTATTAAGTAGATGATTGCTTAACCCATGAATACCCCTAGGTATTTTATATTTTTCATTTGACTTGTTAGAAAAATAATAGATAGAATGAATATCTCCTACTAATAAGTTATAGCCGCTAAATAAGTGACTTTCCTTTTTTAACGAATCGATATACTCATTTGGTAGCATCTTTTCTACTAAAAACTTTTTAACTAAGCTCCCCCTTGAAGGAGCATTATTCATTTGTATAGACGGATCACGATAATTAGTGATAGCTGCAAATCGTCCCTCTTTTGTCATGCCAAGCCAAGTACCCATTTTATCTAAATCTCTACCAGCTAAAATATGAGGATGATCCTTCCACAGCTTTGCCTTTTCTGTTGGCCTAGCCAAGAATTCATCCCTGTTTGCTGCAATAACTAATGGGTAATGGGGATGTGCATCGTTAGCAAATAGAATGAGACACATGATATCACCTAGATTCTTCTATCTTAAATGGTTGAGCTTTTTTATACGTGATAGACCGCCATACCCATTCTGCTGGTCCTATCATAAATTTTTTCAACCAAAAATGGCTGATGATTGCTTGTATTGTAAAGATAATAAATGTAAGAATTAATCCATAGATTGGTCTTACCTTTCCATACAATCCAAATCCATAGCTGTAAAATATCATTGTACTAATGATGGATTGAACTAAATAATTACTTAAGGATAAGCGTCCAACAGCAGCAAAAAAAGAGAGTCTTCTTCTCCAAGCGGTATTTTTGGTTAGTAAAATTAACGACGAGGCATAGAACATAGCAGTAGCTGGACCTCCAATTGAATCCTGAAGGTAAAAAAGTGCTTCATATCTTTTAAACATGTATGGCAACACTAATTTAAAAAATATCGCAACAATAAAAGATAACTTCCATATTTTTATTATTTGAGGAAGATGGTTTTCAATATGATGAAACAACTTTTTCTTTGCCACAAATGCACCCAATAAAAACATAGGTAATAACGAAAAAATTAAGAAGATATAACCTAATCCACCATTTACGTATAACCAATCATTGAGACGTTGGTACATTATTTCTATATAGGTTCCATGACTATATATGTCTATGGATTTTTGCGCTAATACACCATTAAATCTAGTTAATGGTCCCGAGGCGTTTCGCTCAAGATTATATAAATAGATACTGGTGATAGTGGAAGGAATGATAATCAATGATAGCGCCGTACTAAGTAAGGTTTTTGTACCAGCTTGATGAAACAGTATTAGTAAAAAACCAATTAATGCATAAGAAATTAAAATATCACCATGCCAGACAAAAACGACATGAAGAATTCCGATAAAAAATAAAACAATAAGCCTCCTAGAAAAAAGAGGCACAAATGAAATACCTTTATGAACTGCTCTTTCCATAAAAATAATCATACCAAATCCAAATAAAAATGAAAAAAGGGTGTAAAAACTAGCCTGTGCAAATACATCAATAAAGATCTGGGTTCCTATATCAATAACATTTTTCCAATAATAGCCGGTATCTAGATATAACCAAGGAGAGCTAAAATCCTGCATATTCACGATAAATATGCCAAAAATTGCAAATCCACGGATGATATCAATTGCTGTAATCCTTTCATTTAAGGATATAGGAGATATCTTTTCCATTTATTCACGCCCTTTAATAGATGTTAAAATACCATTGGTACATATCCTTGCTTTATATGTTCAGAAATTGTCGAACCAACATAGTCAAGCTCATAACCTAACGTTTCCAATGAGTTTGAAATTCCTTCGTTATCTGCAATAAATTTGCAAGCCAGTGGTTTCTGGTACTCAAGTAAAGCTTTTACTTTTTCTTGAATATCCTTATCCTCTATGACCAATTTTTCAAATGGACCAAAGAAAAATACCTTTACATCATCTAACCATTGTTTTTTTAATGCATTTGTTGCGTAAAGAAGCCCAGTTAAAGCCTTATCTTTTTCTGCCGTCGAGATCACTACTAATACTTTACTACTCATAATAAAACCTCCTTCGATTTATTTATATCATTCATAACCTATATAATCTTAGCTGAATCCATTTTATCATTTACCCCTATTACCTTCAATTAATGAAGGTTATTCATTATGTATATGTTGTTATATAAAATATTTTTGTTGGTACACTACTGTTTTTCTGCCCAAAATATAGCTCTATTACTATCAGATGAATACGAATTACCTTCCCTATCTCCTAGTTTTTTCTTGATTTTGAAATTATATTTATGTAATAAGCTTTCTATTTCATGAGCAGCAATAGGATGTTTACTAGATAGATATTCAGTATAAAATTCACTACCATCGGCACTGCGATAAAACCACGTTCTTTTCATATGTAAAACATTTTTATTTTGGTCAAAACGAACCCCCTCCATCGTAAAGACCCCATAATCACCACCTTCACCATTACCTTCAAAAATAGTCCGTTTTATACCTATTTCTGATTCTCCCCAATTCCTTTTATAGCCATCACATTCGATAAATATTTTACCACCATGATGAAGCGCCTCACTAGCAAATCTAATAACCTTTTCTTGCATATCCACAGAAGGTAATTCATATAAAGAATTTCCAGCTAGAAGAATGACATCATAATTCTCTCCCCAATAACCATCTAAAACATCTTGCTGCTTTAGAACAATTCTATCTTTAATATCATCTTTCGACATATTTATTTTTTTTGAAACTCTTTGAATCATCGATTTTGCGATGTCTATTCCAGTAATGTGATGGCCATGATTTGCTAAAGGTATTAATACACGTCCAGTTCCGCAGAATAAATCTAATATAGATGCCTCTCTCATTTCAGATTCTTTTATAAGTGAATCAATTAGAGTGACATCATCAATATGAGCTTCTGATTTGTCATATAATTCTGCTAATAAAGGATAATCGTAATTACTTGAATATTTATATTCTTTCATTACTTCACTTCCTCTCCATAAAGCTAAATGTTATTTGATTTACTATGCTTATTGATTTCATTTTATTCGACTGATAAAAGTTATATTAATAATTCAAATTCTATTTCGTGTAAGATAGGTATTCCATCAAACCCATACAAAGGAATCTCAGGTTTTATCGCTCTTGATCTTTCTATAGCATTTAGATAAAGATCCTTAATCATAAATCCTCTTTTTTGATAATACCTTATCGCATTTGTATTATCGTTGGTTGTCATTAAACAAACTCTATTACAATTGTGATTTTTTGCTGCATTAATAGCTAGATTTAATAACTTAGTCCCGTTTCCTTTTTTTTCACTCAAACTATCTAATGAAACTATCTCACATTCTTTATTATCGACAAAATATGTAATTAATCCATTGATATGGTTATTTTCATATAATATATAACCTGACAAATCGTTGGCATGATGAATCTTGCCTCTTGAAACAATAATGGAGGATCCCCAATTCGCTTGAAAAAAAGCTTCAACTTCTTTTTGATTTTCTTTACTTATTTTCATTATTGATGACATAATATTACCTCTTTTTTTATTTAACTATTTTAGCAATTCAATTAAAAACTAAAAATTCCTTCTAAAAATCAAGTAAAAAGTGAAAAAAAAGACTATCTTTTTTAAAAGAATGAAGAAGATAGCTTTTAATTGATTTATTTTTAATTAACATAATTGGTAATTTTAAAATAAATTTAGATGTCAATGATAAGGAAATAAACTAATCTTTTTTATGAGATAAAATTTCAAGAACCTCTTCAATAGGTAGTTCTTCCCTTTTTCGACCATGTCTTCCTACGGTTGTTTTTGCCATGAAAAGTGAATTGTAAATCGATTCTTCCACTGATTCAACCACCGCTTGAAATAGATTCGTCATTGTAGATCCACTATCAGTAATCATTGAGATTTGAAGATGTTCATTCAACGAGTTATGAGGTATTTTATTGCTATTTGAAAAAGCAATGATAATATCGCCACTTCCATTATGTGCAATAGAACCTACACGTGCCAATCCTAATGAAGCTCTTTTTGCTAAACGCTTTAATTGTCGACTATCTAAGGGAGCATCCGTCGCAACTATGATAATTATTGAACCATCATCAGGCTTTTCCTTATAGCTTGGTTGAATAAATTTACCTATATTATTTCCCAATATGGTGAGTTCATATGGGAGACCAAAATTGCTTAGAACCATAGTTCCTACTGTATAGGTGTTTTTATAGGTATCTACTATTCTTGAGGATGAGCCAATGCCACCCTTCCAGCCAAAACAAGTCATGCCAGCACCAGCTCCAACACCCCCCTCTTCTACTTTTGTTGACTTAGCATTTTTTAATGCTTCTATTGCATGCTGTTGCCTAACATGTAAACCACGAATATCATTAAGATAACTATCGTTACACTCACCGACTACGATATTTATCGTGCCATCCTTCTCACCAATATCTTTATTTTGATCAAGCATAAAGGTAAGGGTACCTTCTGTCACAGCAGGAACAGACAACGTATTTGTTAGCATAATTGGGCTCTCAAGTACTCCAAGTTCTTCCACCTGAATTAAACCAGTTGTTTTACTAAATCCATTTAAAATAAATGAAGCTACTGGAATTTTTTCATAAAATAGATTACCAGAGTGAGGAATAATCGCAGTTACACCAGATATGATAGCTTCATTACTATCTAGATCATTTTTTAATGTGGCATGACCTACCTTTAGCTCTGGAACGTCAGTTATACTATTATGAATACCTGTTGGTAGTAATCCAATTTTCAAGCCATAATCTCTTATCCTTTTCCTCAATATCCTCTCTCCAATCTTCATTTCAATCTACCTAGACCTCATTTTTAAAGACAAAATAAAAATAGATAGAGCTAATAATATATAATAGCGCCGTGATGATAAATACTGTAGTATAACCCCAGTAGCTTCCACCCTTAGCTACGATATTTGTACTTATTGGTCCCATTATTGCCCAGCCAAGATTAAACACCATTACTTGCAAGCTATTCGCTAAGCCTTTCATATTATCATCGATCATCCCCATCATTAATGATTGTTTAAGCGGATTACCACCATTCATAAATGCTTGCCTAAATAAAAAACCAAATACTGCAAGTATATAAATATTGGTGAAACCAGTAATTAATAAAAAGGGAATCGATATCAATTGAAGATAAACAATTGAACGAACTTCTCCTATTTTTTTAACCAACCAAGGACCTATTAACATCGCTATTGCGGTAGCAAATTGCCCAAGTGATAGTGTAAAACCTATCGTTGAATTACTTGCATGAAATCGATCACGAAAAAATAAATTCAAATATGGAACAACTAAACCTGAACCTAGACCTATAATCAAAGAAGCCAATGTAAATTTAATCAGTATACTAATTTGTGTCTTATTCTTCTTCACCTGTTCCAATAAAGAGTTTTGCTTTTTAGTTCTTATAACACTTCTTTCTTCTTTGATAAACAATAAAGGAATAAAGGCTAGAATTAAAAAAGAAGCGCCTATTAGTAAAGTTATTTTCAATGCTACCACTTCTTGATAATACCAGTGAAAAAAATCTGTCGAAAGACCTCCAAACATATTTCCTAACATACTAGCGAACATCATAATTGCAGCGTTATATGAAAACAGAGTAACTCTTTGCTTTAATGAAGAATTCTCTGCTAAAAAAGGCACGATGCTGACTTGAATAAAAGCCATAAATATTCCTGAGGTAAAAGCAAAAAGAACTAAAAATAAATGTTGCTCCAAAAGAACTCTAATGAAGAAAGAAGCACCAGTAAAAATAGTACCAATAATCAACATTTTTTTTCTACCAATTTTGTCACTTGCTATCCCAGATGGAATTAAAATAATTGCACTTGCCAAAGCAGTCATCGAAATAATACTCCCATTTAACTGTTCTGGAAAACCAAGTGCTTTTATATATAAATTATACATAACCATAAAAATACCTGTTCCGAATTGTATAAGAAAATTAGCTAAAAGTAATATATAGATGTTCCGATTATACTGCATTAATGGATAATACCAATTCTTAAGTTGTTTATTCATATTATAACAATTCCTTTAAATATATTTCGTTTTCCTAAATATTATACTTAGTAATTGCCTTTTCAATCAAGACATTTGAAATTTTTATTTTTATACCAAAAGAAAAAGCCCAAATATATTTTGGGCTTGAAAATGTGCAATCAATGATTAAATTCAATCATTCAAATTTAGATATTAATCTGTCATTTTACATTAAATAATATATTAAAGGTATCTTTCACCATAAATAAATATAGATTCTTTTCCTCATCAGAATTATATTTTACATCCATTACATAATAGGGTCCCATTGATTTTAAATATAATTTAATAGAATTATCATCATTAACCATATATATATTGGTTATATCCATACCAAAGGCGGAATATGGTTGAGATAGATTAATTCCAATTATACTTTTATGATAATTCTCTAAATCTCCGTCATCTACAAATTTCTTTATTTCAGGATTATCCACACTAATAGGGGCAGTTCTATTATCGGAAAAGAGGAAATAACTAACTAATTTTAAGAAAACATTAGTGTCAGTACCCGCTTTGTAGTATTGATTATTTCCAAATGTATAATAATATTCTACCGATGATATTTTATTTTTAAAATCATAATAATTCTTTATTTCTGATTTATTATAATTGCTGGAATCTGGTATTTCCTTATTTGAAATTGCGAGAAATAACGATAAGAGCTCACTATAAGCATTAGATTCAATCTGTTTTTCTTGTAGGTCATTTTTTGTCATTTCTAAATCTTTTTGTTTACTTTCAATCAAATTCTTTTGATCATCTACTTTTTCCTGTTGCTCCTTCATAGTAACTTGTTGTTGTTTAATAATACTATTTGTCTCACTTAGCTTTTTTTCGATATCGCTTTGGCATCCTGTTAACAGAACGCTAGAAATTAATAATATTGATAAGAAATATCTCATAAATAACTACTCCTTTTATTCAAATAAGTTCCCATAGTAAGAGTATAAATATTTAATTATTTTTTATTGAAGTATAATAGTTTAAACCATCTAGCAAAATATCTTTATTCATAAGTGCTTCTATATCACTTTTACTTATTATTATAGATTCATAGTAAAATGAATTTGGTGATTTTAATACGACATATAATAAATTCTTAGTATCATCAGTAAGTAAATAAATATTGGAAACTAAAATACTATTATTGATAATATATGGTTTTTTTAAGTCTATTTCTATTAACGCATATTGTTGAGAAGCATGTAATTTGTTTAAAAGACTATTAAAGCTATCATTGGATATAAATGTTGGATAAGATATATCATCTGAGAAAATAAAGTAACTTGCTAGCTTTAAAAGATAAGTATCTTTTTTCATAGATTTATCAAAAGTTGATCGAATATTGACCTCTTTTTTGAGATCACTTTTATACAGATATTCAATTGAATCAACTACCTGAACTAATTCAGTAAAATTGTCAATATGTAAAATTTTGTTTGTTAAAGGGTTTATGTCTTCAACTGCATTAGGTTCAATAAAAATAGATAATAAATTTTGGTATGCCGTAATTTCTGTAGAACTGATATTAGCTGATGCTGTACTTACCTTGATTTGATTTTCCAAAGTAGTTATCTCTTTATTATTCTCTTCTATTTTATTCTTTTGGTCCGCAATTTGCTGTTCTTGTTGTTTCATTATTTTTTCATTATTGGATACTTTTTGCTCAATGACTTTCTGGTCCTGTTGACATCCAGTAAGCATGATACTGAATACCAAGAAAATCGATAATATGTACTTCATAGATTGCACCCCTCTAGTTTAAGTATATTAATCTACTATTAATATACAATAACATAAAAAAAGTGTATTTTTGAAAATTAATCTATACTAATATTAAAATACTTTTTAAGTATCTTCTCTTCATCCGCACTTGAAACCTAGTTTGTAATCTAGTAATTCTTCCTGTTTTTGTGGCGATTGTGGCTCTTCCATAGCTTCCATCATGATTTCAAACCTCTCTGAAAATAATATTATAATTATGTCCAGTTGACAAAGCCCAATGAAAAGAGAGCATTGTTTCAGCTTTTCCAACATATTTACCTTCTTAAAATGGATTAAAAATATTTAAAACAATCTATTGCTTCAATTTTAAATGAGAATGAATAAAAATCGTATTTTTTAGCGATAAAATGATACTTCATTATCTTTGTAATTCTTATAGAAAAGGGATATAACTATTATGCAATTTAATAATTAAAAGTGAGTGAGGGAAATAGATGAACAATGGTTATTTATATAAAAAAAATGATAAGGATTTTTGCTTAAATTTGTTTGGCGACTATACCTATCTAACAGAAGGATACTATATATCTTTAGATGCTGAACTAGAGAATATTAAAGTATTACCAACCACTGAGGAAGCTCTTGATGCATATGTTATCCCACTTGCAATGGAAAAGGCAAAGCTCCATTCTATTCCTATCCCAAATTATGAAATAGTTACAGAAAAAATAGTACCACCCGTTTTAGCTTATCCCATTAATCCATATACTTTGAAATTTGAAATAGTTAATGAGAATGATGATTTAAAGAAAAAATTCAATACGGTTACAATGAGTGGCAAATATCCAAGCCTTTGTCAGAAATTACCAGAAGATTATCGAATCGATGTAGTTCGAAGTATTGTAGGTAAAACCTTAGTAAGTGAATATGATCGTTTTATAAAAATGATATATGAAACGTTTCGACTACCATTGATGAAAATTAGAGTGATTGTTACGCCTTCTAATTATTTACTTTCAGCTATTGAACCCCTCTTACTAGAAGAGTTAACTTTAAAAGAAAAAAAAATAATTGAGGAGCTAGTTCCATGGCAAAAATAGCCGTATTTACCGAACGTTATACGATTAGAAGTTCAGTTGAATTAAAAGCCTTAACAAATTATCGTTTAGCTGCATTTGAGCTTGGGCATCAATTAGATTTTTTGTTTCGAAGTGAATTAAAGTATATAGATAATTATGATGCCATATTAATTAGAGCTCTTACCGATCCTTTAAATACCAGTTATGTAGTAGCTAGAATTGCAGAAATAAAGGGTTTAAGCGTTATTGATCATTCCGAAAGTATAAGAATATGCTGTGATAAAGTTAATATGTATAAGCGTTTAATTTCCCATAACATTCCCATGCCTCAAACAGCTTTTTTAAATGCCAAAGAAGTGACGAAAGAGAATGCAAATGAATTATTTGAGACTTTTGGAATTCCCATTGTATTAAAAGCTCCAAATTCAAGCTTTTCAGCATATGTAGAAAAAGTAACCTCTATTGATGAATTTATTAAAATCGGAAAAAAATTTCTAAGAAGATCAGACCGTATTGTAGTGCAACAATATTTACCAAGTGATTTTGATTGGCGTATCATCACCTTAAATGGTAATATTTTGGCCGTAGTAAAATATATTTTTGCAAAAAATACGTGGCGACTAATGGATCGATCTGAAGAAGGAAAAATGTCAACCGTTGAAGGATTAAGAATCGAGGATGCGAATCCAAAGCTTTTAGAAGTAGCACGATCTGCAGCTAATGCGATTGGAAAAAGCCTATATGGTATTGATATCAAAGAGGTTGATGGTGATTTCTATGTAATAGAGGTCAATGATAACCCTAATATCGATGCAGGTTACGAGGATCAACACAATCCTGATATATATAAAATTATTATTCAACATTTAGCAGGAGACATTGTATGATTTCTTATAGAACCGCTAGCATAGCTGACCTTGACTATCTTCTTAAAATTGAAAAAAAATGCTTCAGCCTAATGGATTGCTTTTCAAAAAAAAGTTTTAAACGAGCCATAATAAATCCGAATCATTCTATGATTACACATATAATTCTTTCTGATGACCAAAGAATTGGCTATGCAATTTTTTTAATGAGGAAACAGAGTACTATCATACGTTTATACTCAATTTGCATCGATCCTCATTTCTCTGGTAAGGGAATCGGTAAAAATTATTTACGATTACAAATGGATGCTTTTAAAAATAATTTTTCATTTATTAGTTTAGAGGTCAGGGAAACAAATGCTTATGCAATTCGTCTTTATAAAAGCTTAGGCTTTCAACTAAAAAAAATACTACCAGCATATTATCCAGATCAAGAGGCTGGACTACAATTAATTAAAAGGCTAGAAAGCTAATAAATAAAACTATTTTAATAAAACAGTATCCTCAAACGGATACTGTTTTGCTATATATTATTTATTTGATAATACATCCAAAAGATAAAGCTGAGATAAGTCATTCCATAGATAATATTTAGTATTCCACTTATTAAGTAATGATTCTTTTCATCTTTATAAACGAATGCTTTCATATCATGGATAAGATCATCAGCATATGGGAAGCTTCGAAACCTATATATATGGATAGATAGTTCATCCTTATATTTATGTTTAATTTTTATTTTTGTAAAGGAATAGTTTAACTGATAAAGCACATAATCAGCAAGATACGTTTTATCAAAAGTTGTATCATATTTATTTAGCAGTTCTTCTAGCTTATCTTCTAACGAAAGCTTTGTGATATTATAAACCTTTATATAATAATTATTCCAATTTTTATATAGCCCAAATATAAAAATCACAACAACAATGATAAGTATGCTAATAGAGAGTAACCCCTCAGACTTTAATGTCATATTAAATTGAATGATAAGTGTGTAAAAACTGACTATTCCTAGTAGAAGTCCGATGAATTTACTATCCTCCTGAAATTTATCTTTCAATATGAGCATTTTTATCCCTGCAAAAAACAAAGCAAATGCAGTTAAAATTCCTATGGTTAGATTTAATGCAATCAATTACTCCCCCCCCTTTCATTTCAATAAGACAATTTCTATTTTGTAGAAGAGGTATCTAGAAAAGCGCTTACTTCTCTTCTATTCTTCAGTATATAAATATGCTTTTCATTATTCAGATTTTCAAGTTTTTGCAAAATTCCTTTTCTTTTTTCTTTATTAAATTTCCAAACCCATTTGATAAATTCCCAATCAAGCTTTTCTGGACACCCTTCATTCAAATCTGGTCTTGTTTTCCCATGATACATGATTCGTCTTTTGATGATTCGATAAATGGTTAACAGAGTAGACATGTCTAAATAGATAATAGTGTCCGCCTCTTGAAATCTTATATCAAAGGTTCTACCATAGTTACCATCGATAATCCACAGATCTTTTTTTACTAATTCAGATAAAAAAGCATCCCAATCAGCTTTTTCAGTTGGCACCCAACCTGGTTTCCAGAAGAAACGATCTAAATGATAGACTGGTAAATTTAAAATGCTCCCTAACTGTTTCGCTAAAGTTGATTTTCCTGCTCCTGCTGAACCAATAATAGCCACTTTTTGCATCATTATATTCCTTTCCAAAACTATCTAAGTAAATCCGTTTACTTTTTGATTAAATGATATACATTCATCTGAAAATTTATTCTTCTTTAAAAAAATCTCTTTTGTTTAGTGGTGATAAAAGAAACCTAAAAAAAGCTTTCCTTTTAGATAGCCAATTGATATGCGCCCCATTTTTTTTGTTTTGCAATATTTTATCTACAAGGTAGTTTGTTACCGTATCCACATCATCTGCCAAAATATTAAAGACACGCTTATTTCTCTCTGCTTCCTCTTTATTTTCTTTTATCGATTTTAAGAGTAAATCGGTTAGTACCATGCCAGGACTTATTGTTCCTATCAAGATGGAAGGATTAGAGGATTCCTTTAATAAAGAACGAGTGAAATACCTAACAGCCCTTTTCGTAGTACCATAAATGGTCATTTTTTTCATCATCATACCATCACTACCAAAACCCTCCATATTATATATTTGGCCATGCCCTTGTAATTCCATTCTCTTTAATGCAACTAAGCTACCATTGATGACACCTATTATATTCGTGTCCACAATTTTACCGATTTCCTCTATTGACATATCCCATGTATATTTTCTTCCCTGTCCTAGTCCTGCATTATTTATCCAGATATCGATATCGCCATAGTTCTTTGTTGCGTCATCCCATAGCTTTTCCATGCTTGTATATAGACTTACATCTCCTGAAAATCCTTGAATTTCAGCGGTTGGATACAGATTCTTAAAATTTTTTACACTACGATCAATGCCCTCTTGTGTAGTACCTGTAATCGTAACTTTACAGCTGTTAGCTAAGAACTGCTTTGCTAAACCAAAACCAATTCCTCTTGTCCCACCAGTGATCAATACATGTTTCATTGCTATTCCTCCTTATCATTAATAACAAACCATTTACTGATTTCTATCCATAATCTATATCCAATATAACCACCCATTGTATTGAGAATAAGATCGTCAATATCTGCAGTCCCAACTCTAAATATCATTTGCAATATTTCAATGAATAAGCTACTAAAAAAAGTCGTAATAATAATAGACTTTGAAGATTGATAGGCTTTTTTAACAAAAGGTAATAAGATACCAAAAGGCATAAAAGCAATAATATTCCCAAACAGATTAAAGAACCATATATTAAACTTAACATTATTATAATGTAGTAGATAAGTGGATATGGTTTTAAAGGGGATTATATTTATTTGAATAGAAGGAACATAGTGGCGATGATAGCCTCCATAAGCATAAAAGAAAACTCTCCACAGTAGGAAAATGATGTAGAGTAAGAATAGAAGGATGGAAAATATTTTTAAATTATTTTTTTTCATTCTGTTACACCATAGAGTCTTTTCGTATTATCATTGATCTGTTTTACCATCTGATCTACCGTTTTATTCTTCAATTTTGCTAGGGTTTCAATACTATCCCTAATCCATATTGGCTCAGGCATTTTATCACGATAATTCCCCTCTAAAGGCCATGGTCCGTCCGTTTCAAGTAATATTTGTTTCATATTAAATGCTTTCGCAATATCCTGATCTCTTTTCCTAAATGTTAGTTCTGGGGTTAGAGAAATAAAGTAGCCTTCACTTTCTACCCTTCTTATCGTGTGAATATCGGATTTAAACCAGTGAAAATGGGCTTTTTCTACATGCTGACTTTTTACTATCTCCAAGGCAATTTTTGCTTTATCATGTACCGCATGTAGAATAATAGGCTTATCCAAATTATTAGCTAATTTTGCAAAATGATATAACAATTCCTCATAGGGGGATAAGTTTCTTACTTCTAATTCTTCAAGACGATAATGAATGATTCCAACCTCACCGATTGCTACAATTTTATTTTTTTCGATTTCTATTAATGCTGTAATTTCATTTAACTCCTTAACGGTAGGTATAGTCTGTTCAGGATGATAGCCAATCGCTACATGGACAAAATGAGGGTATTTATTTTGCCATTCTAATAATTGATAAGAGGATTTTAAATCCATAGATACTGCAATAATTCCTCCTACTCCTTTATTTTGCCATTGTTCAATAAGATAAGGAATTTTATCTTGGGGATATTTATCTAAATGGATATGACTATCATAAATAGGATAATAATTCATATATCATTGCCCTCGTTTCTGTAATCTAGGTTTGTATGTTAACTCATTGAAAACTCCCTATTCTATTAATGGTGAGATTAGGGAGTCATCAAAATATTGTTTATTATGCATTTTCTATGAAGGTTGTTATTTTATTATTTAAGACATCTATCTGCCTGCTTACTTCGGTCAATCTATCCTCCAAATTTTTAATAATTTGTTCTACCTGATAGGATACATCTTGAACATTTGATAGAGACTGATTAATTTTGGATTGAACAATCCAATCAGAAATTAAACCATCAAAAAAATAATCGGCAAACTTATCAAATGAGCTTAAGTTAATTTCAATGTTAGTGGATAAATGAACATCCTTTAATTCCCGATTGAAGCTTCTCAATAGATCTTGAGCATAATAGGTAGTATTTTTTGCATCATCGATTTTGGAGTGTTTCGCCATTGTAGAAAGTAGACCACCACCAAACATATCCCAGGTTCCCCAATTCTTTGCACTTTGTAAAGAATCTCTTACATCATCAAGAGCACCTTGCGCTTTATTCCCTACAGCAATAGCCTCCTTTATTTCCTTTTGATCTGCCTTCACCTCTGAGTAAAGCTCAGATAAGTCTATTAATTCTTTTGTTAAAGCACTATTATCTTTTAATAATAACTGTTCTTTTGTTATTAATAGATTTTCGTATTCACGATCTAAATCCATATATTTAGAAAGTTCTGTATTTACCGCTTTTTTCTCATTTTCTAAAGTATCTACCGTATGCATGCACTCATCATACTTCAGCTTTACTGCGAGATACTCCTGTTTTTCTTTTTTCATTTGTTCATGTTTATTTCCTAAGATGGAATGAAACAGCCCTGTAAGACTTAAACCCTCAAGCTTTTGAACATCCGTTCCTTCTTTATCTAATATTGCTTTAAGCTCCTTAAATCTAACTCTTTCCTTTAACAAGCTTTCTTTAATGCTACCTTGCTTGCTTAATAATTTACTTTGGTCCCTTTGTTTTTCCTTTATCTCTTGTATCTGTTCATTTATTTTATTATACATTATTCTTCCTCCAATAAGTTTTAGATTACAATACGAAGGAATTGAGTGTTAAGTTTCACCTTTTCAACGTATACAGTAAATCTTATTTTCTTAAAATAAAATGATGAAACTCAACATCATCTTTTATCACTTCTTTATCAGATGAAATTATTTCAAAATACTGAGAAAGACCCCACTTATAATCTTCAAAGTGATAAAATGAAAAGAATCTTTTATCTTCGTAATTGTCCTTCTCGTTAATCCCTTCAAATTCTCTTCCCCCATAAACACCAAGAAAAAATATTCCATTAGGTTTTAATACTCTATGAATCTCTTTTAGTACAAGTGAAAGATCATTTTTTGGAACATGCAGCAGACTATTTAATGAATAGATGCTATCAAAGCTATTTTTAGGAAACTCTAAATGATAAAAATCCATCACTATACCATGGATTCCTCTTTCAATACAATGCTTAATATGTTCATCTGAAAGGTCAATCGCTGTTACCTCAATACCGTTTTCCTTAAAGAATAAGCTATCTTGTCCAGTCCCTGCTCCAACCTCTAATAGAGTCTTTATATTATTTGTAATCAGTAGTTCAAGGAATTTTTTCCTACTCTTTATTTTCCATAATTGTTTTGAAGAAGTGCTCCTACTTGAAGCATTATTATTATAAATTTTTCTCAGATGTTCTTTTATATTCAACAACCCATTCATTCCCTTTATCTTATTATACTATTCCACTTTCCAATTAACTGAAAAGCTTCCTTCATGGTGATCAGCAACCACTTGAATTTTATAGGTACCATCCATAAGAATTTTTAAGGATGTATTTTTATTAAATTGGGATACTAGCTTTCCATCTAAATCAACAACCTTTACCGTTAGTTTTCCATCTATAGAATTTATATTAACAGTAAAGTCTACTATTTCACCTTGTTTAAAGTTAGCATCCTTAAAATAATGACCTGTAAAGCTGGTATATCTGCCATTCAAAATTCTTTTTTTTAACATTTTTCCACCCAATTTTACTTTTTATTTCCATATATTTATCATATTACTATCCATTCATACTATCAAGATAAAATAGATATACTTATTTACTGTTAGATGTAGTCATAATCATCTATAAATCTATCGATAAGCGAATCATATCATGGTATAGTATCCCATTTTCTATAATTTCATCTGAATCTAATAAAAAAATCCTTAAAAATAAATACGTTCTTTCTCCCAATTCCTTGCCCTTGGTGACTTTCTGATACAACAATATTTTTTATCTCTATTTAACATTAACCATTTTGCGATTCCCTTTTTTAAGGTATATCTATTATTTTTTTAAATGGCTATGTTAAACTTTAATATTGATTTTAAGTGAAAAATAAACCACCCTTCCAAGAAGGGGTATTATTGTGCTATCATTTCATAGTCAATTTAAGTATATTTTTTCACAAACATTACGTAATTCATCAATTATTCGATATAAGACAAAGACTCTTCAATTCTATCCAACCATTCATTTATTAATGTGTTAAAAAGCTGTGGTTGTTCAATTTGTAAATTATGACCCGCTGTATCCAATACAGCAAATGTTCCTCGAGGATACTTGTTTATTATGTCAAGGGCATCTTTATATCCAACCGACGAGTCCTGTCTTCCTAATAGGAATATACTTGGCTTATTAAAATCAGATTGGTCAACTTGAAAAGAAAATCCATATTGCTCCTTAACCTTATTTAAAAACTTTTCATCTCCAATTTTACAACCACTTAAGATTTCTTGATTGTATCTCATCCAAGTGTACTCATCAAGGACTACATTATTACTTCTAAAATCCTCTAGTTCTTCCTTTGATAATTTTCCAATAAATTTTTCATCTATTTTCAATATTTTATGTTTCTCAACTGTCCTATTCTCTGAAATAGGAATAATAACTGGACAAATAAATGCTGCACCGAGTATTTGTTCTGGTTGTTTTTGAATTATGCCTCTTGCTATGTAGCCCCCGTAAGATTCTCCAACTAATAAGTATTGCTCGTTAGGAATTTCCTCTTGAATTAAATCTAAAACAGCATTCAATATTTCATCAGAATTACTAATTTCGTTATATTTTTTTGATAATCCCATACCTGGAAGATCGATATATATACGTCGCCATCCATCTCTCTTTGTAAATATAGGTTCCATACATCCACTCATTAACCGATGGTCGGGAGAATAACCGTGTATCATTAAAATAGGTTTGCCTTCCCCAATATCTTCATAATATATTTCTGCTTGACGAACTTTGCAATATGCCAATTTAATCCTTCCTTCCTAAATGATTTTAATTTACATCATATTTTAGCTATTCACTTTTTTGTTTCATTTATTCCTTGTTCAACTTCCCAATACTTCAACAATTGAAAGTCGATCGCCGTTTAGGAATAATGCCATTTTAATTTCATACGATTTCTTTCCTTACTTAGGGG
>CAZEQK010000042.1:0-26952 GCA_964514395.1 uncultured Bacillaceae bacterium | reverse complement strand
ACCTAACTACATCAAGGCATATCTGCCTATTTCAGTCTGCGAAAGTTGAGTATATTACTATTTTCTAGCTCCAAAATATTATTCGTCACGTGATTTAAAAAATAACGATCATGGGTTACTAAGAGGATGGAACCACTATACTTGGCTAAAAAATCCTCAAGCCATTCAATTGTTTCGTTGTCAATATGGTTGGTAGGTTCGTCTAGGATCAATAAATCAGCAGGCTGAATAAGCACCTGCGCCAGTGCCACTCTTTTCTTCTCTCCGCCAGATAAGCTACTAATATTCCTCTCATAATTTTTGATCCCTAAACGATTAAGAATCGTTTTTGCTAAAGTATTAGCTTCCCATGCCTGCAAAGCATCCATCTCTTGCTGTAAAAGAAATAGATTTTTTTGAAGATTTTCATCCATTGGATCTTTTTCAAGTTTAGTAAGGGTAGTTTCATACCTTTTAAATAGCCTCATGACTGGTGAATCACCATAAAAAACATGTTCAAGTATCGTCGTATTTTCTTTGAATACTGGATCTTGAGATAAATACTCTATTTTATAATCATGGGGATGATTAATCGTACCATTATCTGCTGAATCCAATCTAGCAATGATTTTTAATAAAGTAGATTTACCAGTACCATTGATACCGATTAATCCTATTTTTTCTTTTTCTGAAATGGAAAAATGGATCGATTTAAAAAGAGCTTTGTCACCATAGTTTTTTGAAATATTTTCAACAGATAATACTTTCATCAGGATCATTCCTTTGTTATAAGTTAGAGCAGCTATTCTCTTATTTTACATGAAAAAATCTTAAGAGGGAAATAGATGAAATCAGACTTAGGTCTAAGTTTATTTAGGTCTGTTGCTTGAATATTTAAAAGTTTATTTATTATATCATTAGTCATATCGTTACAAAAAGGAATTTAATGGTTTAAAATGTAAGTATTATCTAAAATAAGGAGGAGAAAAAATGGCGATCCAAGAGTTACAAAATTAGCAGATATTCTTGTCAATCATTCATATGTAAAAAAACTTATTAGCGAGATGCTAATAAGTTTTTTTGTGGAATCAATCTAGTTTTATGGTCTATATTCCTCGGGAACATTTTTACTGTTCATTTGACTAGAATATGGATAAGAGGCAAGTTTCCATGTAGTCTCCCCCATAGCTGGGTTTTTTGGAAATTTCAATCCTTTTTTAAGTAGTTTGGCAGCATTCCATCTGTCAACATAAACCCCTGATTGCTTAACAATTTCACCAGATTTGAATTTTTCAACTGTAGTCATTACTACACCTCCCAAAAATATTATTCATAATTTCTTTAAATAGTAAAAGGAAAAGAAGGTTAAAAATTAACTCACATAGAATTAATTTTTAACAACTAAATTAATTATATTGCAATTTTTTAAAAAAATATACTAAGAATTTAGGAGTGACAGAGATGCCATTTACTTTCCATACGGATGAACAACATGCTAAAGACTTAGATGTACAAGATAAATTAGCTGCTTTTCGAAGTAGATTTTATATTCCAAAAGATGTTATTTATATGGATGGGAATTCGCTTGGTTTATTATCAAAGGATGCTGAAGCCTCCATTTTACGTCTGATCGATGAGTGGAAGAGACTAGGGATAAATGGCTGGTTAGATGGCTTTCCACCTTGGTTTTATTTCGCAGAAAAGCTTGGTAATATGCAAGCCCCATTGGTTGGTGCTAATTCAGATGAAGTCATAGTGACAAATTCAACGACAGTAAATTTACATAATCTAGTTGCCACCTTTTTTAAACCAACAGCAAAAAGAAATAAAATTTTAGCAGATGAGCTCAATTTTCCTTCTGATATATACGCGTTGGAAAGTCAGCTTAGATTACATCGCTTAAATCGAGAAGCGCATTTACTATTAGTGAAAAGTAAGGATGGTAGAACACTTTCTGAAGATGACATCATAGTAAAGATGAAGGATGATGTAGCTGTTGCTGTATTACCATCGGTATTATACCGAAGTGGACAGTTATTAGATATGGAGAAATTAACAAAGGCAGCCCATGAGCGTGGTATTATTATCGGTTTTGATTGTAGCCATTCCGTTGGAGCCGTTCCCCACAGATTTTCTGAGTGGGAAATAGATTTTGCCTTTTGGTGTAACTATAAATACTTAAATAACGGTCCTGGTGGTACGGCTAGTCTATTTATTAATAAAAAACATTTTGACAAAACACCAGGTTTAAGCGGCTGGTTCGGCTATCGGAAGGATAAGCAATTTGATATGGCATTAGAATATGAAGCTAATCATTCTGCAGGTGGTTGGCAAATTGGTACTACCAATTTATTGAGTACAGTCCCTTTAGAAGGATCATTAGAAATATTTAACGAGGTAGGTATAGATACGATACGAGAAGTATCGTTGATGAAAACTTCATACCTTATGTTTTTGATAAGTGAAATATTGGCAGAAGAGCCATATCATTTTAGGATTGGAACACCTCGAGAGATGAATAGTCGTGGAGGGCATGTAGCCATTGAACATGAAGAGGCTATGCGTATTAATCAAGCATTAAAAAAACGTGGAGTGATACCAGATTTTCGTTATCCAAACGTTATTCGTCTAGCTCCTATTGCCTTATATAATACATATCACGAAATATGGCAGGTTGTTCAACATTTAAAATCTATTATTGACGAAAAAGACTACGAAAGATATTCTAAGCAAAGAGGAGCCATCACTTAAGAGTTATTATGTCGTGGGATCAATTATAGAGAGGAGTATCGAAAGTTCGCTTGAGACTTTCGAATCATGCTTATTATGATTAGAGCAATTTCATTGATATTATACCTAGGTTTGTATTTAATCTATTCATTATTTATTCTTGTGAAAGTAACATACTATCATCGTAAAAATAGAATAGAAGAAAGAGACCAGCTTATCTTTAGAACAGTAAAAAAATGGGCAAAATCAATGGTGTCATTTGGTGGAGCCAAGGTAAAAGTGATTGGACAGGAGAATATTCCAAAAGAAGGCGCCGTCTTGTTCGTTGGAAATCACCAAAGTAATTTTGATATTCCTATACTACTAGGTTTTGTTGATTATCCTAAAGGTTTTATCGCAAAAATTGAGTTATTAAAGGTTCCTATCCTTAGTACTTGGATGCAATATATGAAATGTATTTTTATAGATCGTAGGGATATCAGACAGTCATTACGAGCTATCAATCAAGGAGTTAATTATCTTAAAGATGGATATTCACTAGTTATTTTTCCTGAAGGCACAAGAAGTGTTAATGGTGAATTAGGAGATTTCAAGCCAGGAAGCTTAAAATTAGCAATTAAAGCTGGAGTTCCTATTATACCTATAACCATAAAGGATTCATTTAAGTTAATGGATAAGAGTAATTTTAGTATAAAACCTGCAGCTGTTGAGGTCATTATTTCAAAACCATTCTACGTCAAACATACTCAAGTAAAAGAAACAAAAGAAATGACTGATGAAGTAAAAAGAATAATAAAAGAGAATCTTAAGTAATTAAAAGTAAAGCTGTTAGTCAATGGACTACAGCTTTATTAAATATTTCCAGGGGCATAGCAAAATACGCCAAATTAGAAGTCTAAACTATATTAATCGACAAAAAACGCATAAGAAGGACTGATTATTTTGTCTAATTTTAATAAATTAGAAATCATCTAAATTTTTCTAAATTCTTAATTATCATAATTTTATAAAATATACTATTTAATTTCATTTATTTTTAATATAATTGAATTATATAGATATTTTAATAAGTGTTTAAATTTATGAGGGGAGTGAGATTATTTGGATTTCGATTTAACGAAAGAACAAAAGATGATCAAAGATATGGTTCGAAAATTTGCTGAGAATGAGGTTGCACCAAAGGCAGAATATGTTGATAAAACAGGAGAATTTCCTATTGATACATTTAAAAAAATGGGCGAACTAGGTCTATTAGGAATTCCCTTTCCAGAAAAATATGGAGGTTCTGGTGGAGATACTATCTCCTATGCACTAGCAGTAGAAGAGATTGGTCGAGCATGTGGAAGCACAGGCTTAAGCTATGCAGCCGCAGTTTCTCTTGGTGCTTCACCAATTTATTATTTTGGTACTGAGGAACAGAAGGAGAAGTTCTTAGTACCTTTAGCTACAGGAGAAGGCCTTGGTGCATTTGGTTTAACCGAGCCTAATGCAGGGTCTGATGCTGGTGGGACAAGAACAACAGCGGTATTAGAGAATGATACCTATGTAATTAATGGAGAAAAATCCTTTATTACAAACGCAGGCTATGCTAAATCAATCATTGTAACCGCTGTCACTGGCAAAGATGAACGTGGAAAGAAAATTATATCAGCCATCATCGTTCCAACCGAAACCCCTGGATTAAAGATAAAAAGTAATTATGATAAAATGGGTGTTCGTGGATCAAACACATCGGAAATTATTCTTGAGGATGTTAGAGTACCTAAAGAGAATTTATTAGGTGATGCTAAAAAAGGCTTTAATCAATTCTTATATACGCTTGATGGAGGGCGAATATCAATCGCAGCATTATCTGTTGGTATAGCTCAAGCTGCATATGAAGCTGCTTTAAAATATGCAAATGAAAGAATGCAGTTTGGCCAAACGTTATCAAAATTTCAAAGTATTCAATTCAAGCTGGCTGATATGGCAATGGAAATAGAGTTAGCACGAAATATGGTCTATAAAACGGCTTGGCTTAAGGATAAAGGGCGTGCCTTTTCAAAGGAGTCTGCCTTTGCTAAATTATATGCTTCTGAAACAGCAGTTCGTACTTCGAACCAAGCTATTCAAATCCATGGTGGTAATGGATACATGAGGGACTACAAGGTTGAACGATATTTACGTGATGCGAAGCTTATGGAGATAGGTGAAGGTACCTCTGAAATTCAACGCCTGGTCATTGCAAGACAGATATTATAGAGAAATAATACGGGGGTGATTACCATTGTTTAAAAAGATCCTAATAGCTAATCGTGGAGAAATTGCTGTTAGAGTAATAAAAACTTGTCATTTAATGGGGATAAAAACAGTAGCTATTTATTCAGAAGCTGATAAAGAATCTCTCCATGTGAAAATGGCTGATGAAGCCTATTTAGTCGGTGGACCTAGAGTTAAGGAGAGCTATTTAAACATGGATAAAATACTGGAAATAGCACAAAATACGAACGTTGATGCTATCCATCCAGGATATGGTTTATTATCTGAAAACACCTCATTTTCCAATAAAATAAATCAATTAGGAATGGTTTTTATTGGTCCTAAAACAGATGTAATTGCAAAAATGGGTAGTAAGGTAGAAGCAAGAATAGCAATGGAAAAAGCAGGAGTTCCTATCGTACCGGGTATAGATCACGGTCTTGAAAATGAAGCTGCTGCCATCAAGGCTGCTAAAGAAGTTGGTTATCCAGTTATGCTTAAAGCATCTGCTGGCGGTGGTGGTATTGGTATGCAAATCGTTTCTAATGATGAAGAATTAATAAATGCATTTGCAGGGAATAAAAAAAGGGCGACTGATTTTTTTGGTGATGGAACGATGTATATTGAAAAATATATTGAAGACCCTCGACATATAGAAATACAAGTGCTTGCTGATCACTATGGTCATGTGGTTTATTTATGGGAAAGGGAATGCTCAATTCAAAGACGACACCAAAAGGTAATTGAAGAGGCCCCTTCAAGCTTCTTAGACGATAAAACGCGAATAAAAATGGGAGAAGCAGCAGTAAAAGCAGCTAAATCAATTAATTATACAAATGCAGGTACGATTGAATTCCTTGTTGATAAAAATAAGAACTTCTATTTCTTAGAGATGAATACAAGAATACAGGTGGAGCATCCCGTTACAGAAGAAATTACAGGAATCGATTTAGTGGAATACCAGCTAAGAATAGCGTCTGGAGAAGAAATGGATTTTACGCAATCAGATGTTCAGAAAAAAGGTCATGCAATAGAAGTACGTATCTATGCCGAAGATCCTAAGACATTCTTCCCTTCACCTGGAAAGATAACAAAATTACAGCTACCAAAGGGAGAAAGGGTTCGACATGAAATTGCTATTGAAGAACAATCAAATGTCACTCCTTTTTATGATCCAATGATTGCAAAATTAATTGTATCAGGTGAAAATCGTGAAGATGCAATCAAAAACATTTTAACGAGTCTTGATAGCTATATAGTAGAAGGAATTAAGACAAATATTCCACTATTAAAGGATATTATTAATCATAAAGCCTTTTTAGATGGGGATACAACAACTAATTTTATTGCAAAATATATTAACCTAAATAATAAGAAATAAGGGAGGAACTATGATGAGTAATGTTAATACAAATATGGCAGGTAACGTATGGAAGGTATTAGTTGGTGTAGGAGATAAGGTTGAGGAAGGACAAAATGTCGTGATACTTGAATCAATGAAAATGGAAATTCATATTGAAGCAGAAGCAAGTGGGTTAGTAAAGGAATTAAAGGTGAATGAAGGAGATTTTGTAAATGAAGGGGATGTCCTACTTGTATTAGAATAATTTCTATGAACAAGGGGGATGAAGAAATGAAATTACCTAAACAGGTTTTTGTAAAAGAAGTAGGACCAAGAGATGGGTTACAGAACGAAAAAAAATTCATCTCAACTGATGATAAAATCAATTGGATAAATCAACTCTCTAATACAGGGTTAAAATATATTGAAATCACATCATTTGTTAATCCTAAGTGGGTACCGGCATTAGCAGATGCTGTTGAAGTTGCAAAAGGGATTACACGATTAAAGGGTGTAATTTATGCAGCACTTGTACCAAATCAAAGAGGCCTTGAACGAGCATTAGAGGCGGACATTGATGAAACCTCTGTATTCATGTCAGCAAGTGAATCACATAATCTTAAAAATATTAATAAATCCATAGAAGATACTTTTCCTATTTTAAAAAAAGTAGTTCAAGAGTCTTTAGCTGCAAGGAAAACAGTAAGAGGTTATGTTTCTACTGTTTTTGGTTGCCCATATGAAGGTGAAGTAGCAACAGATTCGGTAATTAGAGTAGCAGAAAACTTATTCGAAATGGGGATTGGGGAGCTCTCCCTCGGAGATACAATTGGGGTAGCAAACCCAAAACAGGTGCAGGATGTACTTGCACAATTACTTAAAAGATTCCCATTAGATAAATTAGCTGTTCATTTTCATGATACTCGTGGTACAGGCCTAGCAAATGTACTAGCCTCTTTAGAAATGGGAATTACAAAAATCGATGGTTCTGTTGGTGGCTTGGGTGGTTGCCCATATGCACCAGGAGCATCAGGTAATTTGGCTACTGACGATTTAATTTATATGCTTGATGGAATGGAAATTGAGACAGGAATTCATTTAGAAAAGTTATTACATTCCGCAAGGTTTATTCAAAATAAAATTGGTAGACCATTACCTAGCCATAACTTACAAGCATTTAAAGAATGAAACAAGTAATATATAGTAACTTTGAAAGGTAATAGGGGGACTTACATGCTTGAGAATGTCATTGTATCAAAAACCAATGAAGGTGTTGTTACGATCACCTTGAATCGACCTGAAGCTGCCAATTCCTTATCGATTAAACTTTTAAATGAGCTTAAACAGTTGCTCTATGATTTGAAGTTTGATCAAAATATAAGATGTATCATTATAACCGGTGCAGGTGAAAAAATATTCTGTGCTGGAGCTGATTTAAAAGAGCGTTCCAAGATGAATATGGTTGAAACGAGACAAACTGTAGCTTTAATAAATGAAGTCATTCATAGTGTAGAGACCTTTCCGATGCCTGTCATTGCTGCTGTAAACGGGATGGCATTAGGCGGGGGAACCGAATTGGCGCTTGCTTGTGATATTAGAGTAGCTTCAGAAAATGCAAAGTTTGGTCTAACGGAAACATCCCTTGGTATTATTCCTGGAGCAGGTGGTACACAGCAACTACCTCGATTGATAGGAAAGGGTAAAGCGAAGGAACTGATATTTACGGCCAAAAAGGTATCCGCTGCTGAAGCAGAAAGGATTGGCTTGGCCGAATATGTTATTCCGTTATCATCATTAATGGAAAAAGCAAATGAAATTGCTTCACAAATTGTAAAAAATGCCCCGATTGCTTTAAAACAAGCAAAATTTGCGATTGATAAAGGGTATGATGTTGATTTAACAACAGGATTAGCGATTGAACGAAACGCATACGAGGTCACCATACCAACAAAGGATAGATTAGAAGGGCTAAATGCTTTTAAAGAAAAACGTCTGCCTATCTACAAGGGTGAATAATATAAATAACTTATGGTAATGAGATTTAATAGGGGGTAATCAATGTGTCGAAGGATCAACAACTAGAGGAGAGAATGGAAAGGATAAAAAAAGGTGGAGCAGCAAAATACCACCAGAAAAATGCGGAACAAGGTAAGCTATTTGTAAGAGATAGATTAAAATTACTTTTTGATGATGGATTAATGGTTGAAGATGGGTTATTTGCGAATAATTTAGAAAATGATTTACCGGCTGATGGAGTAGTTACTGGAATTGGTAAAATAAATGGAGAGACCGTCTGTGTCATGGCAAATGATTCTACAATAAAAGCTGGTTCATGGGGAAAAAGAACAGTAGAAAAAATTGTTCGAATTCAAGAAACAGCTGAAAAACTAGAAGTACCTCTAATCTACTTAGTCGATTCTGCTGGAGCAAGAATAACTGATCAGGTTGAAATGTTCCCTGGTAGAAGAGGAGCAGGAAGGATTTTTTATAATCAAAATAAATTGTCTGGAAGAGTGCCACAAATTTGTGTTTTATTTGGCCCTTCTGCTGCAGGTGGTGCATACATACCTGCCTTCTCTGATATTGTAATTATGGTCGACGGTAATGCTTCAATGTATTTGGGTTCTCCACGAATGGCTGAAATGGTTATTGGTGAAAAAACAACACTTGAAGAAATGGGTGGGGCTAAAATGCATTGTAGCATTTCAGGTGTTGGTGATATTTTAGCAAAGGATGAGGAAGAGGCCATTCAATTGACAAGAACATATCTATCCTATTTTCCTGCTAATTATAAAAACAAGCCGAACGTTAAGGCTGAAAATACAGTAAAAAAACATGAAAAAAGCTTAGAAGAGATTATTCCCAAAAATCAAAATGCTCCTTTTAACATGCATGATCTAATCAATAGAGTTGTAGATGAAGATTCTTTTTTTGAAATAAAAAAATTATTTGCAACTGAGTTGATTACCGGTTTTGCAAGATTGAATGGGCAAGCCATTGGAATCATTGCCAATCAACCTAAATCTAAAGGAGGGGTATTATTTCACGATTCAGCTGACAAGGCAGCGAGGTTTATTACATTAGCTGATGCTTTTAACATCCCACTTTTATTTTTAGCTGATGTACCTGGTTTCATGATTGGTACGAAGGTTGAAAGGGCAGGAATCATAAGACATGGTGCAAAAATGATTTCTGCCATGTCTCAAGCCACCGTTCCGAAAATATCTGTTATCGTACGAAAAGCATATGGCGCTGGATTATATGCGATGGCAGGTCCAGCATTTGAGCCTGATGCTTGTATTGCCTTACCTACTGCACAAATAGCTGTAATGGGACCCGAGGCAGCAGTAAATGCTGTATACGCAAATAAAATAGCTGAGCTACCTATGGAGGATCGTCCAGCCTTTATTCAAGCAAAACGTGAAGAATATAAAAAGGATATTGATATTTATCGATTAGGTTCGGAAATGATTGTTGATGATATCATTCAAGCGAATGATTTAAGAGAAGAGTTAATCAAGCGATATGAACTCTATATGTCAAAGTATTTAACCTTTACAGAAAGAAAGCACCCAGTTTATCCAGTTTAAAATAAAATGGTAAAAATGTCCTATGACTTAAGTTATAGGGCTTTTTTTTATATAAATGTAGAATATATCGATAGTTGAAATGTAAAACAGTTGAATAATCTAATAAAAATGTTTATAAAATGATTGTGAATGTATATCTATATGGGTTATGATTATGTATATTATAAAAAAATAGATTCATTTATAGTGATAAATGATTTAATATTTACAGCGAGGGTGAAGAAATGGACTCTTTTTTAATTGAAGCAAAACAACTATTTTTTGAAAAAAATAGGAAAAAAGTCTCATCTTTATATATACAAATTCAAAAGAAAAGTTCTTTTTTTGATAAGCCGGATCATATTGAACTAGCTTACTATCTATTAAAGTCCATAAAGGATAGCAGTGCTATTTTTTATTTAGAGGAAATGTATCATATTACTACTTATTTATTAAAACAGTTTTCAATAGATGGCATGAATTATAAGTTGAAAGAGGATAATAAGCGTATTCTAATAGAAGGATTTGCAGTATTACTGAATTTATTTTTACGGGATGGTACGAATGGAAACAACTTGTTTTCATTCTATACTCAAGATAAGAAGGAAATAAACCTAAAAAAAAATAAAATACTGGTTATTGATGATGATCCAATATTCTATGAATGGTTAAAAGAAAACATAGCCAATACTGGTATCTACATTGACATACATCACCCCCAAAATATTGTAAGTTACATAATAAAAGAAAAAATAAATATGGTGTTTATTAATACGATAATAGAGAACATAAAAAGCTTAGATATAATAAAACAAATTAGGTCGCATCCATGGACAGCAAGCGTTCCCATCATCGGAGTAACTTATAAATATGATAAGAAGCAGGATATTAGCTTATTAAATGCTGGTATTAGTCGTAGTATTCAAAAGCCTTTTTCTGAAGCATTATTTTTAGCAGTAATCAATAATCTATCTTACACACAAAATTTACTAAGTAATAAGGATAATACGATTCTGCATCAACGAGAAGAAATAGTGGAATTAATTAACAAAGAATGGGTTCGTTTCCAAAGATCTAACGCTTTTTTTTCCATCCTATTAATTAAGATAGATCTATTAGATCATCTGATAGATACACATGGAATGGAGCAGATGTTAGACTATTTAAGTAATCTTTATCTTGCAATTGATCAATCCATACGAACCTATGACGAAGTAAAACGATGGAGCGAAGATGCCTTAATTATCTTATTACCAGCAACAAGAATTGATGATGCATATATGGTAGGAAATAGAATAAGAGCTTTAGCACATCAATTAATAGATGAAAGAAGCATATCAAAGAACGTTCTTATCAGTGTGATTGAAAGTGATATCGGGTATAATCAACCATTAGAGATGGTTAAAAGATTGGAAAAAGACATAATTTCTACCATAGATATCAATAAAATCCCTCCATTATCAGATAGAGATGATAAGATTATGGACCAAACGAGAATTAAAAAGGTACTTATTATTGATGATGATCCAACTCCATCTACCATTTTGGAAAACCATTTAAACCCAGATGAATGGGAAATAGAAATAGTTTTAGATCGTAGTTTATCTTTAGAGAAAGCATTAGAATATAAACCGGATTTTATTATTTCTGAAACTCGTATAAATGATTTCGATGGTTATACCTTTTGTTACCAAATACGACAATTGCCACTCTTAAGAGAGACAATATTCTTTTTTCTTTCACGTCAAACCCTTAGTAGCAATATTGTTCGGGGGCTAAAAACAGGAGCAGATGATTATATTACAAAGCCTTTCTCACCAGATGAAGTAGAAGCTAGAATGAGAAGAGAATGGAAAAAGAAGGTAATAAAAAGGGAGGCATAAAATTATGTTTGTATATGTAACTTTGGTTTTTTCATTCATAATTTTTTTTATTTTAGTCTGCCTGTTTATTTATTTAATTGTGCAAAAAGAAATTTCGAAATTAAATAGTAAGAAATACGATACTTACCGAAAAAAAATCACACCAATGATTAGTGATTATCTAGCATCAAGGAATTTAAAAATAAATCGCCTCTTTCAAACAAAAAAAAAGTGGAAATTAAATATCATTATCGAAATACTTTTTGCTAAAGTTTCCGTCAGTCAAAATAATGATGAGATTAAGAAGGTAAATATTATTTCTAAGCATATTGGCCTAACCAATCAATTAACGATTCAAATAAATAATAAAGAATGGACAATTGTATCTGAAGCAACTAGGGTTGCAGGTAAACTATACTTATATGAACTCATACCATTGATTAGAAATAATTTAAACTCTAAGAATTATATTATATGGTCAGCATCTGCTAGAGCTTTAAGTAAAATGGGTAGGAATGATATTATTGTGACATTTTTAGTGGAACATGAAAATATGCTTGAGCAGTGGTATGTAATAAGAATAGGGGACATGTTATTATTCAATCAAAACAATAATGATAGTGATGTGGATCTAATACTTGAAAATATGGACAAGGTTTCTTTTTTATTAAAGGGAATTTTTATAGAAATTTTGGGTAAAAGACAAATAGTAAAAGCTATACCTTACATAGAGAAATATTTTGATGTAGAAGAGGATGAATTAAGAATAAAAGCATTAAAGGCTATTGCAGAAATTGGTATGACCACTCGTGAAGAAAGAATTATTGAATTTCTTTATAGCAACAATTGGACTGAGACTATGTATGCTATTAAAGTTATACATTATTGTAGTATTAGAAAAGCGATTCCTCTATTAATGGATCTGTTATCAAATAATAATTGGTGGATCCGTTTGCGTTCTACCGAAGCATTATATAGTTTTGGTAAAATTGGAAAACAGAAGCTTGAATGGGTTAGTAATTTTCACGAAGACCCCTATGCTAAGGATATGGCAAAAAAGGTTCTTCAGGATAAGGAATTTGAGGTGGTGAATTATTGAATTTATTATTTAAAACTATTTATATCTTTAATTCGCTTATTTTTTTCTATGTGGTATTCGTTGATTTATTTTATTTTACATTCTTTTTACTATCTCTCGTTCAGTTAAGAAAATATATGAAAAAAATATCCTTTAACGAATATGAAGAATTACGCAATTCAAAATTAGCTCCACCAGTTTCCATTTTAGTTCCAGCGTTCAATGAAGAGGTTAATATAAAAGATAGTATAAAATCATTTCTTAATTTAGACTATCCTAATTATGAAGTAATTGTTATCAATGATGGAAGTATAGATAATACTTTAAATATCCTTATTGAACATTTTGATTTAATTAAAACGAATCAGGCTATTAGACAGCAGATTAAGACACAATATATTAAAGATATCTATCGTTCTATAAAATTCCCTTATTTAGTTGTCATCAATAAAGCAAATGGGGGAAAAGCTGATGCATTAAATGCAGGAATCAACTTTTCTAGCTACCCATACTATTGCGGTGTAGATGCTGATTCTGTGCTTGAACATGATGCATTACTTAGAACAATGAGTCCATTCTTTGAAGGAGAAAGTGATATTATTGCATGTGGGGGAATCGTAAGGATTGCTAATGGTTGTAAGGTAAAGAATGGGCGAGTGATAAAGGTCGGTCTACCAAAAAATATTTATGCTATTAATCAAGTAATTGAATATCTACGGTCTTTTCTTGTTGGTAGATTAGGATTAAGTAGTATAAATAATTTACTTATCATTTCAGGTGCTTTTGGTGTATTTCGAAAAAAAGAAGTGTTAGAGATTGATGGTTATAATCCAGAGACAGTCGGAGAGGATATGGAGCTTGTTATAAGATTGCAAAAATATTTATATGATAATAAGAAGAAAAGTAAGGTGTTATTTATTCCCGATCCAGTTTGTTGGACAGAAGCTCCTGAAAATTATTCCGTGTTATATCAACAAAGAAAGAGATGGAATCGTGGATTAATACAGAGTTTGTTTACTCATCGAAAATTAATATTTAATCCGAAATATGGCTTAATGGGGCTGCTAGCTATGCCTTATTTCCTTTTAGTTGAGCTATTAGGACCTCCAATTGAATTAATTGGCCTGATCTTTTTTGGCATTGGATTATATTTTCATATTGTAAACATACTATTCGCAATTACATTCTTAATAGCTACACTACTATTCGGTATCTTCATGTCTTGGGGATCTGTTTTATTAGAAGAATGGAATCTAAAAAAGTATCCTGATGTTCGTGATTTATTAAAGCTTTCTTTATATAGTATTATAGATAATTTTTGGTATCGTCAGTTAAACGCTTATTGGAAAATAAAAACTCTGTTTTTGTATTCTAGAAAAGATAAATCCTGGGGTAGGATGGTTAGAAAGGGCTTTACGATAGACGAATAATAGATACAAAAGATGAAATTAGTGTAATGGGCTCCGTAAACGAATGCAATACTGTAAATAAATGTACAAACCGAGTGAAAAAGACAATTCAATCATGAAAGCTTTATAAATTGCGTATTTATGATATGACGCCAGCCCAAAAATTGGAATTAACTAGCAAATAATTTTAAAAATAACCTCATTAAATTTCAAAGTGGTTTTGATTTAATATAGTAATGATCATATGATACAATTGTGCTATTATTTATATCCTTATAACCAAAGTTTGTTAAAGTATATACCCTAGTTCTTGCATATGGGATTGCTTTAGTAATAATATTATCGACTTCAAAATCATCAAACAAATTATCATCTACCATATCCAATATTTCTTTAATAACTTCTTCCGTTTCATAATCTGAAGCAAGATCGATCCTCAAGTCACAAATTCTACCAATATCATATGTTTTTTTTTAACAAAAATTTCTATTGTTCCAATTGATTTATTCTTTCTCTTTTCCACGATACTAAAACGAACATAATATTGTTTTTCATATTCTTTTAGCCAAAATCTTATACATTCACTTACTTCTTCAGATGTCTTGAAAATAAATTTATTTAAACAATTATCACTATTAAATATCTTTTCTGACTCTGGATCCGAATAACATTCAAGTAAATCCTCAGCATCACTCTCTTTGATTAACCTAAATATGAAGTTTTTAGTTTCATAAACTGGGTATTCTTGATATGGATTATTTTTTTTCTCACTAAATAATTCCCCTTTTTTTGATATTTTTGATGAACTTGTGCATATTGTCATATAATTAAGTACTCACAAATCTTTATGTGGAGATATCTATAATTTAATATGAATTACCTAAGCTTATATTACCATATTATTATTTTTATGGGCTAAAATACCTTTGTAATATAATAAGAAAAGAAGCGGAGAGCTAATCCCTGCTTCTTTTCTTATTATTCTTGATATTTATATTGTTAATTATAATGGTATTTTTAATGTTTTTTCTAAATTTGAACCTCAAAACAAAATTCGTTAGAATTAAAATCTATCTTTTTTTTATCTTAATAATTACTAAAAGCTTTTTTTATAATATCATAGGATTTTTTTAGTCTTTCATGGTATTCTGGTTTGTCCCATTTTTGCCAGGTATATAGGTAAAAATCTTTTTCTTGTAGCATGTTATTATGGGTTCTTGGTAATGTAGCTAATATTTTTTTATGTTCATTATCATAGGCAATTACACCGAGACGAATGCCCTTTGTAATTTCATGGCTTGTAAGACCGTTTTTCCAGATGTCTCCCATGATTTGACGTTGACTTGGATCTTTTATATTTAGGAGAGCCCAAGGGATTCTCAGTTCTATCACATTTGCTTGTTTATCAATATAATAATCAGCTAATGAATTATATTGACTAGATTTAGGATCAGTGATTCCTTCTAATAGCTTACCAGTTTCATAGGATTTAAAAGGAACATTTTTATTTAGGGTTGGTATTGTAAAACCTTTTGTTAATGTTAATTGAATGGGGTCAAAAATCCCATTATTTTTTGTATTTGGATAGTCTAAAGGCTTTAGATAAAGCTTCTCATGTGTATATTTATAGTAAAATGTATCATAATAGCTATCTACCAAAACTCTAGATTTGCTATGATTATTAATATCAATGAGGAAATCTATGCCAAAATTTAAGGTTAAAGCATTGACATCTGGTATGGTCTTATTCCCTTGATCGTCTATTGTATCAACGAGAATCTTGGTATTAATTTTATCTATAGCTAAATAAGTTTTTTTGTAGTCAATTCTTAAATAAAGATAGCCGTCATCACTAGTAGCATAAAGATTATCGATGACTGCATTATTTGTTTTATTGTATGCAGGCGAGATTTGAAGCTTTTCCCAATCTTTTTTTTGGCCATCAATGCTAATTTTCTGTGTCATACCTGGGTCGAAGCTAAGTAAACCAAAATGTTGTTCATTCGTCTGGGCATTATACCAAAATGGTCTTCTATTAGGGTCATCATAATCCATTGTATTCCATGTTCTTTTAAACCATTCATCCTGCCAGTTGAAAATTAAACCACCAGCTAAACCTTCATCCACGATATTTTTGAAGAGCTTCGTATCGATTTCCCCTTGTGCTTTTTCACTGATAAAACCTTGATTCATACCATCTATATTTTCATGGGTCATCCCTCTAGAGGAAGGAACCCCGAATTCCGCGATTAAAATAGGCATATTATGTATGCTATGTAAATCATGAATGTAACCTGCATAACTATTTTTTGAACCTTCTTTATCAATATATTGCACATATTTTGGTTCGTAATTTAAGAAGTCAGGGTAATATGGATAAATGTGATAGGAAGCAAAATAACCACCTTTGTTATCTTTTGTTATCGATATATGATTAGGATTTACTGATACAAGATCTTCATCTGGATAAGGCTCTGAAGGATGCTTTATTAAATCAGTTGTGACCCAATTTATAAAGCTTACAGGGCGTTGCCATTGATATTTATTCATCTCATAAGCTGTTGTATAGTTCATCATTTGAGCAAGCCAAATCTCAAACGGTGAGGCTTGTTTAGTAGAAAAATATTTATCATTAATTTGGGGTATTCTCTTATTTTTATCATTCGTATTTTTTACCACATGTGGATCCCACTCAACACCAATTATCCAACCTATAACATACGGAGAAATATCGGCAGTATAGCTTCCACTAGCATGTCCTGGTTTTTTAGGTATATCAATATTTCCATGAATAACATCTATCGTATCGGCTATCGATTGTTTAAACTGATCTGTAACCGCTTTATTGTATGTATCCTGATATTTTACTAGATTCGTTTGATCTATCCACACCCCGTGAAAGAGATAAATTGGATTTTTTGCTTTTTTATTATAATCATATAGCGCTTGATAGAATGCTGGTGGATGTAAAGTGTATACCCTAACAGCATTTGCATTCATTTCTCCAATATACTGAAACCATCTAGTATATTCTTCTTTTGTAATAGCTGCCTCTCCAGGAAAGTATCTTGGCTTGGATATACCAATGTTAACACCTTTTATTAAAAAATCCTCCCATTTTCCATCTTTATAGATTTGCAGCTTATCTTTTCCTACCTTAGAAGTAAGATTTGTTTGTTGATCTTTAAAAACTTCCTGTTTTTGATGGGGAATAAGAGAGGATATTGTATCTAAGTGATAAAAATTAGTAAATAAAAAAACTATTACACTACTAAATAGTATAATAGAAGTTAATATAAAAATAAATTTTTTCAATAGATCACCGCCAATAATTTATATAATCAAATATAAAGAAAATATTATAAAACAGGAATATGTGCAATAATATGAGTACCTTTACCTATTTCTGAGTTGATACTAATTTCACCTTTTACTAATTCAATTCTTTCTTTGATACCCTCTAAACCAAATCCACCTTCTAAGTGACGTTGCTTTTTTTTAGATAAATCGGATGTATTAAACCCTTTACCATTATCATCGATGGAGAAAAAGATTTTCTTATCATTGATAAATAGTTCTATACGAATATGAGTTGCTTCAGCATGTTTATATATATTTGAAAGTCCTTCTTGAATAATGCGGTATACAGTAGATGCCATATAGTACTCAATGTTTGAATCATCGCCAGAGGCTTTAAAATCTACTTTTATATTTGTAGTATCCTGAAAAATTTTCAAACGATTATCTATCGCAGAAAATAATCCACCTTCTAAATAGGATGGCTTTAAATCGTAAATAATAGTTCTTATCTCTTTAATCGTAGCATTGATATCTTTCTTTAAATCATTCATTTCAAGGTATGCTTTCTCAGGCTCATTTATCTTAAAAAACTTTTTACATATTTCTAATTTTAAGGATAAATTCGCTGTGGATTGTGCAGGACCATCATGAATTTCCCTAGCAATTCTTCTCCGTTCTTCTTCATGTGCTTTTAATATTTTTCTACTTAAAAATAGTAGCTGCTCATTTTGTTCCTTGTAATTCTCTAGTAATTCTTGCATACCTTCGTAAAGCAAATTATTTTCTAAAGCAACAGCAGCTTGTCCTGCTAATGAGTTCATGATTAACTCATCACTTGAATGGAAAGGTATAATTTCATTAATATCATCTTTATTATGATAATCTAGTACTTTATCAAAGTTTTTCTTTTTATTTATTAATTGAATAACACCCATGATATTATTCTTATTATCCTTCATAGGGATGGAAAGAATGGATCTCGTTTTATATCCAACCTTTTGATCAAAGCTATGATTATGATTATAATCCACCTTTGGACTTATATTATATACATCATCAATTCTTACTGGCTTGCCAGTCAATATAGTATAACCAAATATACTTTCCCTAGTAATAGGTGAAATAGATTCTTCAAGCTTAATATCCATACTTGTATTTTTTGCTATTACAAAATTCAAAAGTGCATTCTCCGCATTATGATGATTTACTGATGACCATTTACCTGTATCTTTATCAATGACTAAATACATGGTTCCTGCATCAGATGAGGTTAATTTCATACTACTATTAATAATCATCTCAAATAGCTTTAAAGAGTTTTTTTCAGAAGATAATGATTTTCCTATCTCATAATATTCTTTCACTTCGAATTGCAAAAGAAAAATTCTCTTTTTATTTGTCAATTCAATATGAAGCCTGTTGTAGAAAAAATTAAAATCGAAATCATCATAATCGGTATAGATAAAATCAAATAAATTACTAATATCAAAGGATAAAGCTTCTTTTTTATTACTAAAAGCCACTAATATATAAGAAAGTGAATCCATTTTTTTTGATAGATAAGTAGCAACATCATGTAAAAAAGGGTATTCAATAAAGAAAATATTCATTTTATTTTTATCTGATGCTAAATCTTGATCGATCTTCATTAACAAATCATTTATATGATTCGTGAAAGTGATATCTGTATAATAGTCTTTTAATGAGTGGAAAAATTTTATATAGTTTTTTTTATTAGCGACAAAAACATAAACTTTATTATTTAACATAAAGATACCCCTTTAATTAGAATAATGCTGATTCACGTATCAAGTGTATATTAGTTTGTTCTGATATTCAAACCTATCTATATATACTTATAAGACACGTATTTGTTACTTGACATTTGAAAGAAAAGTAAATATATTGGAGGTATAAAAGTGAGTAATCACTCATATTTTTAAAGGAGATTCAAATGAAGGATATAAATAAATTAATAAATGATATCTTAAAAGAAGAAAATTTTGCTGAAGATACGATGAACAGTCGTCAAACACAAATTATTGAAGCAGCTATTCATATCTTTTCAGAAAAAGGTTTTGATGCAAGTAGAACAATTGATATTGCAAAGGAGGCGAATGTTGCAGAGGGTACCATCTTTCGTTATTTTAAAACGAAGAAAGAATTATTAGTTGGTTTATTAATTCCACTAATCACAAAAGTATTTAAACCAATAATGTTTCAATCAATTGAAAATTTGATGAATAATGATCAAGATTTATCGATTGAGGAAGTGCTAAAAAAAATATATTTGGATCGCTTAAATTTGGCAAGAAAAAATATGCCCCTTGTAAAAACGGTTATGGTGGAATCCATACACCACCCTGAAATTCTTAGTCCTTTACAGCAGGATTTAGCCCCAAAAATTATTCCAATTATTGATGAATTTTTCGAAAAGGAAAAAAAGAATAATACTTTTCGTGATATAGATACTAGAGTTATTAATCGCACATTTATTAGTCTTTTAATTGGATATAACATTCTCATCTCTTTATTTCCTGATATGTATCAATTAGAGGACGAGGAAAAGGAGATAGAAGCTATCGTTGATATTTTATTAAATGGAGTAAAAAAGGGAGGGGAAGTAGAAAATGGATGAGCAAGAAGTAGTAGAAATTAATCATTTAACAAAAAGCTTTGGGAAGCAAAAGGTTCTTAATGATATCAATTTGACCATTAAAAAAGGAGAAATTGTAGGTATTTTAGGACCATCTGGCTCAGGTAAAACGACTTTAGTTAAAGAGATAGTAGGTATCGGCGAACCATCAGCAGGGGATGTTTTTGTTTTTCATGAAAAAATACCATCTCTATCAGTTATAAAAAAAATTGGCTATATGGCCCAGTCTGATGCATTATATGATGATTTAAATAGCTATGACATCTTATTATATTTTGCAGCTTTATATGGATGGACAGGGAAAAAAGCAAAAAGAAGAGCAGATCAAATACTAGAACTAGTAGATCTAAAAGAGCATTCAAAAAAATTAATCAGAAATTACTCTGGAGGAATGAAAAGAAGACTCTCCCTTGCATTAGCGTTATTTCATTATCCAGATTTAATAATACTTGATGAACCTACTGTTGGTATAGATCCAATCCTACGTAAACATTTTTGGAATGAATTTTATCAATTACGTGATAATGGAGCTACGATCATTATTACCACACATGTGATGGACGAAGCTGAAAATTGTAGTCGATTAATTTTACTTAGAGACGGTGAAATGATTGCAAATGGATCCCCAGCAGAATTAAAACAAAAGGCAAATACAGACACCATTGAGGAGGCATTTCTGCATTATGGGAGTGGAAAGGAGACGGTAATATGAGAATATTCGTTATTGCGAAAAGGTTGATGAAGCAAATATCAGGTGATAAACGGTCAATAGGTCTTATGTTTATTGCCCCTATTTTTATTATCTATTTACTATATATCATTCTAACCTCAGCCACTACTATCCCAAAAATTGCATCGGTTGACTCTCCTGCCTCCTTTATTAAGGTAATAGAGACAAACGCACAAATAGAACAAGTTAATACTGAAAAAGAAGCAATTGAGCGAATAAAGGATCATTCAGTTGATGCTTATATTAAATTTTCAAATAATGAATTAAAGGTTGTATTAGAAGGAACGAATCCAAATATATCAAAACTTGTACTAAATGTTATACAAAAAGCAGTTTCTATGCAAAGACTCCCGTCACAATTATCTGCTACTAATCCTATTGTAAAACCAGATATTAGCTATTATTACGGGAAAGAGGATATGAGTAGCTTTGATTCTCTTGCACCCTTGTTGATGGGCTTTTTAATCTTCTTTTTTGTTTTCATTATTGCAGGTATATCTTTTTTGAGGGAGAGAATTAGCGGTACACTTGAACGAACATTAGCAACACCGCTAAGAAGAGGAGAAATTGTATTAGGGTATTTTTTAGGCTTTGGTATATTTGTTATGATTCAAACCATTCTCATTCAAGTTTTTATGTATTATGTTCTCCATATTTATACTGCTGGAAGCTTTTGGTTAGTTCTTATCATTAATTTGTTATTAGCAACAATGGCGTTATCTTTAGGAACCTTTCTTTCTGCTTATGCTAGGAGTGAATTTCAATTATTTCAATTTATACCAGCAATTATTTCACCACAAATTCTTTTTAGTGGAATTTTTGACTTATCGAGTGCACCAAAATGGGTTATTGTATTATCAAAAATATTTCCATTAACCTATGGAGCTGAAGCACTTAGAAATGTCATGATTAGAGGTTTGGGTTTTCTTGATGTATATAAAGAAATGATAGTGCTTGCAGGCTACATTGCTGCTTTCTTAATTTTAAATACACTTGCATTAAAAAAATATCGGAAAATATAGCTGTTCTTCATTCTTTTTGATATACCGACATCCAATTTATTGGACGTCGATATATTTTTCAAATCATGTACACATAGGTATATAGTTGTGTTTTTATTCAATCTAAAGGACATACACATCATCCTATGGAAATAATATTCTGAGTATAGATGATTAGCAGATGTGGAAGGGTTGTGTTTGATTGCAGGATGTTATTTTTTATCAGAAAAAAATTAATTGCAAATATTGTGGAAATAATTTTCTAACTTATCGAGTTAGAACTACTAGAGTAAAATATGTATCGATAGACTCTGACTTTTGTCCTCATTACGATGAAGTAAATCCACTCTTTTATGATGTAAATGTTTGTCCCCATTGCGGTTTATCATTTACAGATAATTTCTTATTTAAGAAAGATCCAAAAAAGCACAATGAATTAATAGCAAGCTATATCAATCAATTAGAAAATGTTCGAGATATATGTCAGGTAAGAACAATGGACGATGCATTGTATGCATATAAATTAGCCATTGTTGTCGCAGGAATTCTTGATGAAAGTAGTCTGATTGTAGCGAATTTAGGTTTGAGAATAGCATGGTTTTATAGATATTTACAAGATGAAAAAAATGAGAATAAATTCTTAGAAAAGGTATTAAATATCTACCTAAAGTTATATCAATACGAGGATCTAGAAACATTAAATATGGACAAGTATAAATTAATCTATTTAATAGGGGAACTACATGGAAGATTAGGAGATTATCATGAAACCGCAAAATGGTTTAGCTTAATAATAGAAGAGCAAAAAGCACAACCAAAAATTCGAAAACTAGCAAAAGAAAGGTGGTATGAATATAGACAAATAAAATAATTAAAAATATATATGTGGAAATAGTTCTAAAGATGTAGTACTATAGACTCATTGGAAAATACCATATATTTCATCTGCTTTTTTAGTGATTTTAAAAGTATAATTTTTATGGTATGAGATATTTATACGGTAACACTGGTTATACTTGGAGGAATTTGATGAAAAATTGGAAGATAGTTGCTACATTAGTACTTATTTCACATTTATTTATTCATTATATTATTGAGAGAGATTTTCATATATTTGATATATCTTTATATATCATTATTATATTTCTTTTTTTTGGGATAGATAGACAATATAAAAATATGATGTATTTCAATAAAAATTCAAGGAATATTCAGCATAATTTGAAGGAATTAATTGATAATATCGATGCAGTGATCTGGTCTAACGATTATTCCTCCAATAATTCCAATATTATTTCCTCCGGTATTGAAAAAATATATGGTTATAAAATAGAAGATTTTTTTAAGCAAAGAAATCTATGGACAAAAATTGCCCATAAAGATGATAGAGCTAAATTACAACAAATAATGAAAGCTACTAGAAATGGGAATCCTAACGAATTGGAGTATCGAATTTGTAAGCCTAATGGTGAGGTTCACTGGGTAAGAGTTTTATTGACCCCTATTATGGATACAGATGGTAAACTATTAAAAATAAACGGTTTAACCATTGATATTACAGCTCAAAAGGAATTAGAGTTAGAGCTTATACAAAACAAAAAGCAATTTAAACATATGCTAGAAGCTTGCCCAGTACCAATTATTATCCAACAGGATAATCAAATTCTATTTAGTAATAGTGCGGCTGTGGATACACTATATATGACTACCACAGAGAGCCTTTTATCTAAATCTTTTCTAGATTTTATACATAAAGAAGATTATGATAGTACGTTGGAAAGAATAAATGAAGTTTTAAAAAAAAGTAAAGTAGATAAAAAAGAAGAAAGAATGATTAGAAATGATGGGGTTACCATCTATACTGAATCGAATATGGTTAAAACCACTTATCAGGATAAAGTAGCAGTTATGATTGTATTCAGTGACATCACCTTAAGAAAAAACTCCGACATAATTATTCATAAGATGGCTTATCATGATGGGCTTACAGGCTTACCTAACCGTTATCAATTACTTGAAAACCTAAAAAAATTAATAAGTAAAGTGAAAAATAATGAACACACAATTGCACTTATGTTTATAGATTTGGATCGATTTAAATCGATAAATGATTCGTTAGGACATAAGAACGGAGATTTATTATTAAAACTATCATCTGAACGTTTGATGAGAATAATAAGAAAAAACGATACAATATATAGGTATGGTGGAGATGAATTTATTATTGTATTGGAAAATATAGATGAAGATGCTATTTCAATATTGGCAGAACGCATCTTATTTGCCTTTAAAGAGTCATTTGATCTAGAAAATAATGAAACTTTTATTTCACCTAGTATTGGAATAAGTTTTTACCCTGAGGATGCCGATACCATTGATAATTTAATTAACCATGCGGATTCTGCCATGTATTTAGTTAAGGAAAAAGGAAAAAACAATTTTTATTTTTATAAGGATATTAATATAAGCTGATATTATATACAATGATACAAAATTTGTTATCAGTCTCTCTTTCTATACTAGAAAGAAAGACTTTTTTCTTTGTTTTAGTTTGTAATAGTGATCATGAGAAAAATCATATAAAATAATGAGATAAAGAGAAAATCGATAAAGGGTGATAGGATGGAAAATATTAAAGGATTCCTCATTGATCTAGATGGAGTTTTATATATCGATGACCAGATTATTAGTGGTGCAATCGAAACCATAAACCATTTAAAGAAGAATGGTTATATACTACGTTTTTTAACAAATACCACCACTAAATCCTTTCAACAGGTTTATCTGAAATTATTAGATTTAGGTTTACCAGTAGATAAGAAAGAAATTATTACTGCACCAATAGCAGCACTGAGCTATCTAAAAAAAGAAAATATAAAGAATTGTTACCTCGTGATGAATGAACATTTAAAGGATGATTTTCATCAACTAATTCAAGATGATGAGAAGCCAGAAGCTATTATTATCGGAGATATTGAAGATAAATGGGACTACCATTTAATGAACAAGCTATTTAACTTTATGATGAATGGTTCAAATTTAATAGCTTTTCATAAAGTAAGATTTAGAAGAAGAGAGGTTAGTTTACAAATCGATATCGGTGCATTCATCCATGGTTTAGAATATGCTACTGGTAAGAAATCGATTGTAATGGGCAAACCTTCTAAGGCTTTTTATCATATGGCTTTAGAACAGATGAAGCTTTCAGCTGATCAAGTTTTGATGATAGGCGATGATATCGATTCCGATATTGGCGGGGCACAGGAGGTAGGAATCAAAGCTATTCTAGTTAAAACAGGAAAATATAACAGTGATTATGTAAAAAGCAGAAAGATACACCCTTTTATGACCATATCATCCATAGCAGATATTAAAAAACTACTGTAAGAGATATTTTTTACGATTAATAAATAAAAGGATAAGAACATTACAGGAGGGAATAAATTGAAAATAAGAATTGCCGTTATAGGACAATCAGGGGAAATATCTGAAAAGGTGAAGGAGATTGCTATAGAAGTGGGTAAAGAAATAGCATCAAAACAAGCGATTTTATTAACTGGTGGTAGAGATGGAGTAATGGAAGCAGTATCTATGGGGGCTAAATCAAATGGTGGACTTGTAGTAGGAATCTTGCCAGGTGATGACAAAATTGTTGCGAATGATTATATCGATATTCCGATTACTACAGGTTTAAGTTTTGATTATAGAAGTTTGATTCTTGTACATTCCGCAGATGCAATTATCATGATTTCTGGAGGGAATGGTACCTTAGGGGAGCTATCTGCTGCCTATATGAATAATAAACCAATAGTAGTTATAGAGACAACAGGAGGTTGGGCAACTAGGGTGAAAGAAATAGTATATGATGGAAAATATTTAGATGAAAGAAAAACAGTCGAAATCCATTTTTCTGATACTGCAAAAAAGACAGTAGAAATGGTATTAAGTAAAATAAACTAATATAAATATTATTTTTTAAAGGAATTTTCATACAATTGATGGAATTATTTAGTAAAGTCTATAAGCAAGGAGGCATTTATGAACACAAAGAATATTGCTTTTGTTTCCATAAAAGTTTTAGCGATCTATACCTTTTTACAGGCATTACTAAATATTGCTAAGCTCATCAACTATGTAGCTTTACATTACATATCAGCAGATTTTCTACATCAATTAACTAATTTTACAACCTTTGAAACTCAAATTAACCTAGTCTCCATTCTACCATTTATATTATTACTTCTAATAAGTGTTATTTTGTGGAAAAATGCTGATCGTCTTTTTTCTCACATTGCATCTGAAAATTTAGTAAATAATGATAATCAACACATGATCACCATCCATCATTTACAAACTACTGCTTTTGCCATTGTTGGCTTAATCATTATAGCTAGTACAATACCAGAGTTTTTTCCTATTGTACCTAATTTGATGAAGTTATATCAATTAGGGAATGCTCATGCTACATTTGACCTGAAATTCAGTACCTATTTCCTTATCATAGAGCAAATTGTCAAATTAATCATAGGATTTAGTCTCTTTTTCGGAAGTAATGGTTTATCTGGCTTATTAAGAAGAATAAGAAAAGCTGGTATGAACAGCTACAGTTAAAGAGTAAAGGGTGAGAAAAGATGCAAAAATGGGAATATAAGACAGTTAAATTCAAGACTAAGGGTTTTGGTGGCGGCATACTAGACTCAGAAAAATATAACGAACAATTAAATAAACTTGGTGATGATGGTTGGGAATTAATATCTTCCTTTACAACGAATCAAATGGAAGGCATCACTCGGGAAGTTATAGCGGTATTAAAAAAATTAAAAGCATAGTACTTGTTCTACTAATACTTAACTTAGATTGACCTAGTAGTATCAAAAGAGGTAGGGATATGAATCTCTACTTTTTCTTTAACAATTATAAAGTTATTTTTACTCAAATCTCTAATAAAAGTATGAAAATGAGATATGGTCGCTTCGTATATAAGGTACATTACCGAAATACTACAGGAATCCCCCCTATAAGGAGGATTTCCCGAAATTATACGCGAATACATTAGTT
>CAZEQK010000041.1:0-28089 GCA_964514395.1 uncultured Bacillaceae bacterium | reverse complement strand
TAGAAGTAAGGTAAGTAAATATATCTACTATCTGTTTCTTCATGGATATCATAACAGGTTTAATTTGGTATAAAAAAAGTCAAAAAGAGAATACTTGAAAATACAATTCAATTTTAGCTTCAATCATGATAAATAACTTGACAGTTTGGAAAGAAATACATAAAATACAATACAACAATAAATTTTTGAAAGACGATGATAAGGAGTATTAGCGGATTGAAAAGGATGGTAGAGAGTTGGCGGCTGGTGAAAGTCAACCCTGAGTAAATCGTGAACTCGCCTTTTAGTTGCAAATAGGAACCTTTAGTATTATTTGCCGTTACCTGCGTTAAAGGTTTAAGTGAGTAGCAGTAGTTCAAATTGTAACGATGCTACTAAATTGGGTGGTACCGCGGAAGATATCCTCTCGTCCCTTTTTTGGGATGAGGGGTTTTTTGTATTTTAATGAATTCATTAGGAGGAAAAGAAAATGGCTTTCGAACATAAGCAATTAGAGAAAAAGTGGCAGAAGTATTGGGAAGAAAACAAAACCTTTAAAACATCGGAGGATGAGGGAAAAGAAAAATTTTATGCGTTAGATATGTTTCCCTATCCCTCTGGTGCTGGCTTACATGTTGGTCATCCAGAAGGGTATACAGCAACAGATATTATTTCTAGAATGAAGCGTATGCAGGGCTATAACGTGTTACATCCAATGGGATGGGATGCCTTTGGATTACCTGCTGAGCAATACGCATTAGATACAGGAAATGATCCAGCAGAGTTTACCATTAAGAATGTAGATACCTTCCGTAAACAAATTAAAGCACTTGGATTCTCCTACGATTGGGACCGAGAGGTGAATACAACCGATCCACATTATTATAAATGGACACAATGGATTTTTCTTAAATTGTATGAACACGGCTTAGCCTATGTAGATGAGGTTCCTGTAAACTGGTGTCCAGCCCTTGGAACTGTGCTTGCCAATGAAGAGGTAATCGATGGTAAAAGTGAGCGTGGTGGTCATCCTGTTGAAAGACGCCCAATGAAGCAATGGATGTTAAAGATAACAGCCTATGCAGATCGTTTATTAGATGATCTAGAGGAATTGGATTGGCCAGAAAGTATTAAGGATATGCAGCGTAATTGGATAGGACGATCCGAAGGGGCGGAAATAAGCTTTGATGTAGAGAATCATCAGCATGCCTTTAAGGTATTTACCACAAGACCAGACACTATTTTTGGAGCAACTTATGCTGTTTTAGCACCAGAGCATCCATTAGTAGCAATAATAACCACAGAAAATCAAAAGCAAGCAGTCGAAGGATATATAAATCAAATAAAATCAAAGAGTGATTTAGAAAGAACAGATTTAGCAAAGGATAAAACAGGTGTATTCACTGGAGCTTATGCTATCAATCCGTTCAATGGTGAAAAAATGCCAATTTGGATTGCAGATTATGTATTAATGAGCTACGGAACAGGTGCGATTATGGCTGTTCCAGGACATGATGAACGCGACTTTGAATTCGCCCAAAAATTTGATTTACCGATTATAGAGGTTGTGACAGGTGGAGATGTTACAAAAGAGGCTTATACAGGTGATGGCAAGCATGTCAATTCAGATTTCCTAAATGGTTTAGGGAAGGATGAGGCCATTAAAAAAGCAATTGAATGGCTTGAAAAGAATGGAAAGGGATCAAAGAAGGTAACCTATCGCTTACGTGATTGGCTATTTAGTCGTCAACGTTATTGGGGAGAACCAATACCAATTATTCATCTCGAGGATGGTACGACAAAACCAATTTCTGAAGCTGAATTACCACTTGTACTTCCAAAGACAAAAGAAATTAAACCATCAGGAACTGGTGAATCCCCTCTTGCTAATATTGATAATTGGGTAAATGTCACCGACCCAGAAACAGGTATGAAAGGTCGTAGGGAGACAAATACCATGCCACAATGGGCAGGTAGTTGCTGGTATTATTTACGCTACATCGACCCACATAATAGTGAGGCGCTTGCCGACTCTGAAAAATTAAAAGAATGGTTACCAATCGATATCTATATAGGTGGTGCAGAGCACGCGGTGTTACACCTTTTATATGCACGATTCTGGCATAAATTCTTATATGATATTGGTGTTGTCCTAACCAAGGAACCATTCCAAAAGCTGTTTAATCAAGGGATGATTCTTGGTGAGAATAATGAAAAAATGAGTAAATCAAGAGGAAATGTAGTTAATCCAGATGATATTATTGAGAGTCATGGAGCAGATACCCTTCGTCTATATGAAATGTTTATGGGGCCACTTGATGCATCCATTGCTTGGTCTGAAAACGGCTTAGATGGTGCTCGAAGATTCCTCGATCGTATTTGGCGCTTATTCTTGAATGATGATGGTACATTGAATAAAAAAATTAACGATAACAGAAAAGCCGAGCAGCTTGAAAAGATCTATCATCAAACCGTGAAGAAAGTAACGGAAGATTTTGATGGACTACGATTTAATACAGCAATTTCGCAAATGATGGTCTTTATCAACGAAGGCTACAAAGCGGAAGCTTTACCAAAAGAGTATATGGAAGGCTTTGTAAAGCTACTTGCACCAGCCGCACCACATATTGCCGAAGAGCTTTGGCAGAAACTTGGCAATAATGAAACAATCTCCTATCAAGCTTGGCCAACCTATGATGAAGCTTTACTTGTAGAGGATGAAATTGAAATTGTCATTCAAGTGATGGGGAAAGTTAGATCTAAGGTCATGGTGGATAAAAATATATCCAAAGAAGATTTAGAACAAGTCGCTTTAAATGATGAAAAAATAAAAGAGCAGATTGAAGGAAAGACAGTTAGAAAAATAATTGTCGTTCCAGGAAAGCTTGTAAATATCGTTGCAAATTAAGGGTATATATCAGAAAGGCTGCTAAAAAAGTCTTTCTTTTTTTTTTGTTTTTATATGTTAACCAACGTTTATAGTCAAGTTGACAAATAATTTATACTTATTTATAATTTACACAGGATATTTGATAAGTAAATTATGTCCTGCTCGTTCAACTGTGTTTGCAGTAAAAAGAGATAAACGAGAAAAGAATTGGAGGAATCATTATGAAAATAAGAGATATGGTACTCGTAGCATTATTTGCAGCTATTGTGGCAGTATTAGGGTATTTACCAGCAATTCCTATTCCGTTAATCCCTGTACCAATCACAGCACAGACATTAGGGGTTATGCTTGCTGGTTCAGTTTTAGGAGCAAGACGTGGTGGATTAAGTATACTGATACTTGTGCTTTTAGCAGCGGTAGGAGCACCTGTATTAAGTGGGGGTACAGGAGGATTGGCTCGTCTTTTAGGACCAACTGGCGGCTATGTATTAAGCTGGCCGATTGCAGCATTTATAATAGGGTTTTTAGTGGAGAAATCATGGGATCATTTAAGACTATGGAAGCTTATCCTTATTAATATACTTGGTGGGATTATCATCATTTATGCAATTGGAATTCCCTATTTATCTAGAGTAACAGGTATTCCTTTTACAGAGGCACTTATAGGAAATTTTACTTTTATCCCTGGGGATATTGTAAAAGGTGTTGTTGCTGCTATAATCACTTTACAAATAAAAAAAGCCTATCCTATCATTAAATCTGAAAATAAGTGATACAGTATTTGGGTTTATTGCTTTATATTTTTGTAAATCATATAATATACCTAAAAGCGTATACCTATATAAAAGGATAAAAGAGGGTAAAATATGATTAAATTATTTGCGGAAATATACAGTTGGATAAAAATAATAATATTAGCTATCATCATTGCATTAGTCGTTAATGTCTTTGTTTTTCAAACCTATCGGGTTGATGGGCAGTCGATGATACCTACTCTTCACAATAATGATTTTGTATTTTTATTAAAAATTGACAAAAAATATAATTATGGTGATATTGTCGTCATTGATAGTCGAGTGAATAGAATTAGAACATTAAAGGATAGCCTATTCGAAAATCCTCTTTTTGGTTTATTAGGAAAGCAGGAGCAATATTTATATATTAAAAGAGTGATAGGTAAAGAGAATGATAAGCTAGAGTTTAAGGGTAATAAAATATATAGAAATGGTCAATTATTAAAAGAGATCTATATCAACGAGGAAATGAGAAATATTGGAAGTAAAACGATAATCGTCCCAAATGGCCATATATTTGTGATGGGAGACAATAGAAATTACAGTAAGGACAGCAGGGAAATTGGTAGCATACCAGATGGAAATATCGTGGGTAAGGTTATATTAAAGATAGATTAATCTTAAAACCAGTCATGAAAGACTGGTTTTTTTGTGTTTACTTTTCATTTCTTATTGGATCTATGACATCCTTTATATTGAATAAATTCATTAGTCTTTTTTGCTGGTAGGTAAAGGCGATGCCATCAATATGCCTTCTATCCATAAGCAGATAATCAGGTTTAATGGAAAGATAAGGTAATGGACCCACTGATAGAAAAATATTAAAGCCAGAATCGATTAAAAAGTTCAATTTTTTTTGATTGTTTTTTATTCTACTTCCAAAAGGATAAATATAGATGTTTGTCTCACCAATCAGACTTTCCACTTGTTTTTTCCATTGATTCGTATCCTTAACTAAGCGGTCATAGCTTACTTTATTAGCATCTAAGTGGTCATAGCTATGGGAGGCAAATTTCCAGCCTAACTCTTTCAACCGATTGATTACCTTTAATGCTTCTTCCTTTTCAGTAGTATAATTAGGAGCATTTAATTTATTTGTTCGATAGCCTAATACTCCTTGAAAACCAGTTAGCCCAATGAATCCTCTTGCACCATTATACGAAAAATCCTGATGCTCTTTAATAAAGCTTTCTAGTATAGGAATAATTTCATTATCATAGGCGATATGATCCGTACCATCAGGATTCTTTGAATAAGTAGCAATGTTATTATTCGTATCTAATATTAACTGATAAACATTGCCATTTCTTCGCATATAATCATAATAATTCATGTCATCGATAGATAGGATCAATGGTTTCTTGTCCTTTGGTAGCATTAACTTTTTTTGAACCATTATTTTTTTCTCATTTACAAACTTTTCGGTATATAAAGCGTCTATATTTATAAGGATATAATTATTTTTAAATAATGAATCTAGTATTCTATCAAACTCTTTAACTGTTACAAACCAATCTTTATATCCCTGAGAATGGGAATCTCCATCAAAGGCTAGGTTAGGATAAGCAATGAGTGGGTGAAAAAAGATATGCTCAATTGGCCCAGTATAAGCAACAAGGGGTTCCTCCTTTGATTTTTTACTTAAGATTTCTTTTTTCATTAGCTTTTTTCGTTTGATAATATAATAATTCTCTTTGTTAATATCAATATAATCTATGTTTTTATTCGTGATGCTAGGACCTTTATGTAGTTCAGCTGTTGTTTTAATAGGTTTATAGAAACGAAGCGAAGAAAAGCCAAGAATTACCAGTATAACTATAAATAAGAGAAATAATGATTTATATTTCGTCATCTAGACACCTCATATATACAAAATAACACAAAATAAACATAATATGATTATATTATACATTTATTACTAGTCATTTGTTACATTTTAGTGCAAATTTACCAAGATAAAAGTGTTTATATACTATAAAATAGATATATAGTTTTTGTTATGTCGATATGGATAGAATTTAATCCAAAATTCAAAGAGTTTAAATTTATTAAAGGAATTAAATGAATTTTGTCGAAGATGTAAAAAAGATTCTCAACTAAATCTGATGATAAACAACAAGATAAGACAAAAGAAAGTGAAGTGAACAGTATAATGATTGAAATGCATGATGTTTGGAAGGTATATTCAAATGGTGTTTATGCCTTAAAGGGAGCAAATGTAAAGATAAATAAAGGTGAGTTTGTTTATGTGGTTGGTCCTAGTGGTGCTGGGAAATCTACATTTATTAAATTAATGTATCGCGAAGAACGGCCTACAAAAGGACAGGTTTTTGTCAATGGTTTTAATTTGAATCGCATAAGATGGGGCAAAGTGCCTTATATTAGAAGAAATATTGGTATTGTATTTCAAGATTATAAACTACTACCTAATATAAATACTTATGATAATGTAGCTTTTGCGTTAAAAGTAACTGAATCATCAAAAAAACTAATTAAAAAGAGGGTCCCAGAAGTCCTTCATCTAGTAGGATTAAAGAATAAAATGGACGCTTTCCCCAATCAATTATCAGGTGGGGAACAACAAAGAGTTGCGATTGCAAGAGCTCTTGCAAATAATCCATCCCTTATCATAGCAGATGAACCAACTGGTAATTTAGATCAAGACACCTCGTGGGAAATTATGGAGATATTAGAAAAAATAAATTTCCATGGTACAACTGTAGTGATGGCCACCCATAATAAAGAAATAGTGAATGTAATGAGAAAAAGAGTTATTGCTATTGAGGGTGGACAGATTACAAGAGATGATATGCAAGGTGGTTACAGCTATGAAAATTAGAACATTTGGAAGGCATATAAACAAAGGGATAAAGAATATTGGTAGAAATGGTTGGATGACATTTTCTGCAATTAGTGCAGTCACAGTAACTCTATTAATTTTAGGAGTATTCTTGTTATTAGCGCTTAATGTGAACCATATGATTGATGTGGTAGAAAATCAGGTAGAAATAACCGCGGAACTAGATTATCAAGTGACACAAGCGCAAGTAGATACAATAGAGCAGGAAATGAAGAATATTGATGGAGTAAAAACCGTTCAATATGTATCCAAGGCAGAGGGATTACAGCAATTAAGAAAGAACTTTGGAGATGAAGCTTATCTATTAGATGGATTAGATAACGAGAATCCATTAAATGATATATTTATAGTAAAGGTATATAATCCTAATTCAATAGATACTATTGCTAAAAAAATAACGCAAATGGATCAAATATCCTATGTTGATTATGGGAAGGTAACCGTCAATAAATTATTTAAAGTGACAAAGTGGATTAGAAATATAGGTATTATTTTCATCGTAGGGTTAGCTTTTACAGCGATGTTCTTAATTTCTAATACGATAAAGATGACGATATATGCTAGAAGAAGAGAAATTGAAATTATGAAATTAGTAGGAGCAACCAATTGGTTTATCAGATGGCCTTTTTTTATTGAGGGACTCTTATTAGGAATCATTGGTGCAGCTACTCCTATAGCAATATTAGATGTTGGTTATATGCTATTGTTAGGACAATTATCTTCTCGTCTATCATTTTCATTTATTGAATTATTACCATTATTTCCTCTAGTTTATCAGATTTCTATTTTATTATTAATAATAGGTTCGTTTATTGGTATCTGGGGAAGTATGACATCGGTTCGACGTTTTCTAAAGATATAATTATAAGGAGAGGTATTATCATGCGAAAAAAGCAATGGTTATCTATTGTAATGGCAATCATCCTAATAGTCCCATTTGCTTTTCCTAATTTTCATGTAAAGGCTGAAAGTGAATGGCAAAAGATTGATCGACAATTACAGGAGATTCAGAAAGAAAAAGCAGATGCTGCAAAAAAATCAAAAGATGTAGAAAATAAACTAAAAGACGTGAAACAAGAACAGACTAATATCAATGATGAATTGACGCACTTAAATACTAAGATAGATGATAATGAACAAAAGCTGTTTGACTTAGAGAAGAATATATCAGATATCACTGAGCAAGCAAAAGCAGCAGCAGATGAATTAGATAAGGCTGAAAAAAGGGTGGAGGATAGGGACGAGCTGTTGAAAACGAGAGTGAAGCTAATGTACCGAAGAGGTAATGTTAGTTATCTTGAAGTACTTTTGGGAGCGAATAGCTTTTCCGATTTTATTCAAAGATTTAGTGCCATAGAAAAAATAATCAAATCTGATCGTGAAATTTTACAGGACAATATTAATGATAAAAACACTGTAGCAGAGAAAAAACAAGAAATTGATAATTCATTAGCAAAGCTAGAAACACTCTATACTGAGTCTGAGAATATTAGAGCTGATTTATTAGCTCAACAGAAGGATCGACAAGTTCAAATTGCATCTTTACAGGAAAAAGAACAGGAATTGAATGATATAAAGGATGATGAAGAAAAATTCCTCGAAGAGCTTGCGACAAAGCAAGGCGAGCTAATAAAGAAGAGATATGATCTAAAATATAATGGTGGAATCTTTGCATGGCCGGTTCCATCAAGTAAAAGAATTACTTCTGGATATGGATTCAGAATTGATCCAATAAACGGAAAAAGAAGTGGACACACAGGTATTGATATAGGACATGCTCCAGACAAAACTACCCTATTTGGAGCAGACATTGTTGCAGCTGCTGATGGTGTCGTTATTGTGGCTACCTATGTGAATGGCTATGGAAATACAATTATTATTGATCATGGCGGGAATATATGGACTTTATATGGACACATTAGAAATGGTGGTATTAAAGTTAAGCTTGGGCAAAAGGTTAAAAAAGGGCAAAAAATTGCTGAAGTAGGATCTACAGGAAGATCAACAGGACCACATCTTCATTTTGAGGTTAGGAAAAACAAAGTACCAGTTAATCCTTGGGATTATTTAAAGGATAAATAATTGGCGATGACACTGCCTTGTCTTCATTGCTAGGTAATAAAAAAGATAATATAATATTTATACATGTCCATCATATATATAAGATACAGACAGAGTGATTAAAAGGTGGTGCGTAAAGATAATGATGGTTAGAGGTAGAACATTAATCATTTTGCTTATCATTGCAATGATAGGTAGTAGCTTTTTTACTTTAATTATTGTAAATGGAGATAACACATTAAATATTGTTGGTCATTCAATATTTAATAATAATCAAAATATAGGTAATCAAAATGCTCAAGGTAACGACCAGACACCCAAAAATTTTGATAAATTTTTAGAAGCATTTAATAAAATAAAAAATTCTTATGTTGATAAAAAAACAGATCAGCAGCTTATAGATGGAGCAATTTCAGGGATGGTGGCATCCTTAAATGATCCTCATTCTACCTATATGGACGCAAAACAGACAAAAGAATTTTTTAATACTCTTAGTGATTCCTTTGAGGGAATAGGAGCTGAAGTAACCCTTGAAAATGGAAGAGTTACTGTCATTTCCCCGATAAAAAATAGTCCTTCTGATGAAGCTGGATTAAAGCCCAAGGATCAAATCATTAAAGTAAATGGAGAATCCCTTGAAGGGTTAAATTTATTTGAAGCGGTTACTAAAATTAGAGGACCTAAAGGGACGAAAGCAGTTTTAGAAGTACAACGTCCTGGTACAAATCAACCATTAACGATAACGGTTGTAAGAGATAAAATCATGTTAAAAACCGTTCATTTTACAACATTAGATACGGATAAAGGTCTCATTGGGAAAATAGAGATTACTGATTTTGGAGACAAGACGGCTGATGAATTTAAAGACGCACTTCAACAGCTTGAGGATAATAATATAAAAGGATTAATTATTGATTTACGTGGTAATCCTGGTGGCTATTTAAAAAGTGTAGTAAGTATTGGTGATTTAGTCATTCCTAATAAAGGAATCATCGTTCAAATAGAAAGCAGAGACGGAGATAAACAAGTTTATCGTTCTACGATGACAAAGGCTAAATTCCCGATTGTCGCATTAATAAATAAAGGAAGTGCTAGTGCCTCCGAAATATTAGCTTCTTCTTTACACGAAGCAGGACATTACACACTGGTTGGAGTTACTTCTTATGGGAAGGGAACGGTTCAAAATCCATTCGAATTGTCTGATGGTAGTAACTTGAAAATAACCATTGCCAAATGGCTTACCCCAAATGGTAATTGGATAGATAAAAAAGGGATAGAACCAGATATTAAGATTACGCAGCCTGAATACTATAATGCAATGCCATTTCCAGATAAGGTGAATTTAAAGCCAGACATGAATAACGTCGATGTAAAAAATTTACAAATTATACTAAATGGATTAGGCTACAAAACAGGTCGTGAAGATGGATATTTTGATAATAAGACAGAAATAGCTGTCAAAGCCTTTCAAAAGGTAAACAATCTCAAAGAGACAGGAATTGTAGAAGAAAATACTGCAATCAAGCTTCAAGAGGAAATTATTAAAAAAATTAAGGATCCTAAATATGATGTTCAGCTTCAGGTAAGTATTCAAGCATTACTAAAATCGGTTAAATAAGCAGGAAAATTTATAATTTTGTAGAAATAAAACTGTGGTGCATCTTTTATATTTTGCGTCACAGTTTTTTACATAATAATAAAGTTTGTATATCATTAAGGAGGTTATTTGATTAAGATGGACACAATGAAGTATATCTTGACTCAACTACCATATCTATTCCTCCAACCGATGCTTTATATAGGTATTCTATTATTAATTTTACAATATAAACGGCAAATAGCTTTAGAAAGAAAGCTATTTAGCTCCCGTATTCACACCTTATCATTAGAAATTTTTCGATCGATAGGCTATGGTTTAATTGGGGGGATTATCGCCTCTACCTTGATGATTTTACTAGGTATTGTTTTTCATCCGACAGAAATGTGGATTGTTTGGTTGATTACTGGTATTCTTATTTTATTTCATATCCGTTTTTTATGCTTATCCTATTCGGTAAGTATTTTAGGAACGTTTGTGGGGATTATTCAAATATTCGTATCACAATTGACACCATTTATGAGGACGATACCTTTTCCTTATCTTTCATCTATTTATAAAACATTACTTCAAATACATGTACCATCGTTAATAGCAATTGTAGCAATTTTGCATTTAATAGAGGCTATCTTAATTAAACTTCAGGGTGAGAAGGAAGCTACACCACTATTTTTTGAAACGAAACGCGGAAAGCTTGTTGGTGGATTTCATCTTCAATCCTTTTGGATGCTTCCATTATTTTTAGTCGTATCTTCAGCTGGGATGGATGCAGGATTTCAATTTCATGCTTCCTGGTGGCCTTTAATAGGAGCATCGAGTGGCTCGATCACCTTAATTCCAGTACCAGCAATGATAGGTTTTTCTGATATGACTTCAGTGTATACACCAAAGGAGAAAAGTAATAAGATATTTATCAATCTTTTTATTTATAGTATTCTGCTATTAGCCTTTGCCTTTATTGCAGAACACATGTCATCGTTTATCATAGCGGCTGCTTTATTCACAGGATTTGGACATGAGACCGTTCGATTTATAGGAGAACGGCAGGAGAAAAAGAGGTTACCGTTATATATCCATCCTAATGATGGAATAAGGGTATTATCCATTCTGCCTGGTAGCTTAGCTGAACAGATGGGTATAAAATCTAGTGAGATCATTAAGAAAGTCAATGGAATAACAGTAACAAATCGAAAAGAGCTATATAGCGCTCTACAGCGCCAATCCGCTTTTGTCAGATTAGAGGTAATTAATCTCGATGGGCATATTAAGTTTGTTCAACATTCAATCTATTCAGGTGAACATCATCAATTAGGAATTATTCTTTCACCTGATGATGATGCACCGTTTTATATTGACGTCTATAAGATAAATCTATTTCAATTGTTAGTACAGAAGCTTCAAAAAGTGTCAAGAGGAGCATAAAAATACTCAATTTATCAATAGTTTTAAAGGTAATCCTTATTGGGTTATCTTCTTTTTTTATTCTTTTGTTTTACCAACCTTCGTTTTTTGGTATAATAAACAAGAACGTTTGTTCTTGTGTTAATTGATTTACTAAAGTTACTAATTGTTGCGTTTTAGTTAGTTGATTATACTTATGATATAATTAAGTTTAAAATATTTTTAGTACTATCTTATTACTATTTGGAGTTGGTATCAGTGGAACAAGTATTTCAGTTAAAATCAGATTATTCCCCCCAAGGTGATCAGCCTGAAGCGATTAAGAAGATCATTGAGGGGTTAAAAAGAAATAAGAGAGATCAAATTTTATTAGGGGCGACTGGCACAGGGAAAACTTTTACGATGGCTAATGTTATAGCAAATGTAAATAAGCCTACACTAATTATTGCTCATAATAAAACATTGGCTGCTCAGTTGACAAGTGAGTTTAAAGAATTTTTTCCAAATAATGCTGTAGAATACTTTGTCAGCTATTACGATTACTATCAACCAGAAGCCTATGTTCCTCAAACAGATACCTATATCGAAAAAGATGCTAGTATTAATGACGAAATAGATAAATTACGACATTCAGCAACAAGCTCTCTTTTTGAGAGAAAGGACGTTATTATCGTTGCAAGTGTCTCAAGCATATATGGTTTAGGATCACCTGAAGAATACCGTGATTTAGTCTTATCGCTAAGGGTTGGTATGGAAAAAGAAAGAAATCAAATATTAAGAAAGCTTGTAGATATTCAATATGAAAGAAATGATATAAACTTTGTTCGTGGCACCTTTAGAGTACGTGGTGATGTCATTGAAATTTTCCCAGTATCACGAAGTGAGCAAGCAGTTAGGGTTGAGTTTTTTGGAGATGAGATTGAACGTATTCGAGAGATTGATGTACTTACTGGTGAAATTATCGGTGATCGTGAACACATCGCAATATTTCCAGCCTCTCACTTTGTAACAAGAGAAGAGAAGCTAACAAAAGCAATAAAATCAATTGAGGCAGAATTAGAGGATAGATTGGCGACTTTTAAAAGCAATGACAAATTATTAGAAGCGCAACGATTAGAACAGCGTACAAGATATGATATCGAGATGATGGCAGAAGTGGGATTCTGTTCAGGAATTGAAAATTATTCTAGACATCTTGAAGGCAGAGCTGCTGGGTCAACTCCAAGCACATTATTAGATTATTTTCCAAAGGATTTCTTAATGATTATTGATGAGTCGCACGTAACCTTACCGCAAATACGAGGAATGTACAATGGGGACCAAGCACGAAAACAGATGCTTGTAGATCATGGATTTCGATTACCTTCTGCCTTAGATAATCGACCACTCCAATATACAGAATTTGAAAAACACATTCATCAAATCGTCTACGTATCTGCGACACCAGGCCCAATGGAATTAGAAAAGGCACCAAATGATATTATTCAACAAATTATTAGACCAACTGGGCTATTGGATCCTGTGATTGAAGTTAGACCAATAAAAGGGCAGATTGATGATCTTATCGGTGAGATTAATGATAGAGTAATTAAAAATGAGCGTGTTCTAGTCACTACTTTGACAAAAAAAATGGCTGAGGATTTAACAGATTATTTAAAGGAGGCGGGAATAAAGGTTAGGTACCTACATTCGGATATAAAAACCTTAGAAAGAATCCAAATTATTCGTTCACTACGTCTTGGGGAATTTGATGTACTTATAGGTATTAACCTGTTAAGAGAAGGGCTAGATTTGCCTGAAGTCTCCCTAGTTACAATTCTCGATGCAGATAAGGAAGGCTTTTTAAGATCAGAAAGATCGTTAATTCAAACGATAGGTCGTGCTGCAAGGAATGCTAATGGTAAGGTAATCATGTATGCAGATAAAATGACTGATTCGATGAAAAAAGCGATTTATGAAACAAATCGTCGTCGTAAAATTCAAATAGAATTTAATGAAAAACATCATATTACACCTAAAACAATTATTAAGAAAATCAGCAATGCTATTGAGGCAGTGAAGGTTGCTGAGCAAAAAGCAGGCTATGAAACAACCAAAATGAATAAAAAGGACAGAAAGAAAATCATAGATAATATTGAGAAGGAAATGAAAAAAGCAGCACAAGAGCTTAATTTTGAACAAGCGGCAGAACTAAGGGATATTATGATTGAGCTTAAAGCAGAAGGAGTGTAAGCATGGCACATGATAAGATAGTAATAAAAGGAGCAAGGGTACACAATTTAAAAAATATTGATGTAACCATCCCTAGGGACAAATTTGTCGTACTGACAGGATTAAGTGGTTCGGGAAAATCGTCATTAGCTTTTGATACCATATATGCGGAAGGACAAAGAAGATATGTTGAATCATTGTCAGCCTATGCTAGACAATTTTTAGGGCAAATGGATAAACCAGATGTGGACTCCATTGATGGTTTATCCCCTGCTATCTCCATTGATCAGAAAACGACGAGTAGAAACCCAAGATCAACAGTAGGTACGGTTACAGAAATATATGATTATTTAAGGCTATTATTTGCAAGAATAGGTAAGCCACATTGTCCAGAGCATGGGGTAGAAATTAGCGCTCAAACCGTAGAGCAGATGGTTGACAGGATCAAATTATTTCCAGAAAAAACAAAGCTACAAATTTTAGCTCCTGTGGTTGAGGGGCGTAAAGGAGAACATACAAAAGTTCTTGAAGAGATAAAAAAAGAGGGATTTGTACGAGTTAGAATTGATGGTGAAGTAAAGGATATTAGTGATGAAATTTTACTCGAAAAGAACAAAAAACACACCATTGAAGTAGTAGTAGACCGAATTATTCTAAAGTCTGAGGTAGAGACAAGATTGGCTGATTCCCTTGAAACAGCATTAAAGATGGCTGATGGAAAAGTAAAAGTAGATATCATGGATCAAGAGGAATTGCTGTTTAGTCAAAAATTAGCCTGTCCTATTTGTGGATTTAGCATGGATGAATTAGCTCCAAGGATGTTTTCCTTTAATAGTCCATATGGTGCATGTCCAACCTGTGACGGCCTTGGTAGTAAGATGGAGGTCGATCCTGATTTAGTTATTCCTGATTCATCAAAAACAATGAAAGAGGGAGCGATTGAGCCATGGGCAGGAATCAGTTCAACCTACTATCCTCAATTGCTAGAATCCATATGTAAGCATATGGGGGTCAACTTTGCTACCTCCGTTGATAAGCTTACAATGAAACAGCTGCAAACGATTCTATATGGAAGCAAGGGAGAAAAAATACTTTTTCGTTATGAAAATGAGTTTGGGCATATTCGAGAAGCAAAAGTTCCCTTTGAAGGTGTTATCAATAATATTGAAAGAAGATATAAGGAAACATCTTCAGATTATGTGAGATCTCATATTGAACAATATATGAGCAATAAAAAGTGCCCTACCTGTCATGGTGCTAGACTTAAAAAAGAGATTTTAGCTGTGGAAGTAGGTAGACAAAATATTTCCTATGTTACCGACCTATCAATTAAGAATGCGCTCAATTTTTTTAATGACCTATCGTTATCGGAAAAGGATCAAACAATAGCAAATCAAGTGATGAAGGAAGTAAAATCACGGCTTGGCTTCTTAGCTAATGTTGGACTGGATTATTTAACATTAAGTCGCTCTGCTGGAACACTTTCGGGAGGAGAAGCTCAAAGAATTCGGTTAGCGACCCAAATCGGGTCAAGCCTAATGGGTGTATTATATATCTTAGACGAACCAAGCATTGGTCTACATCAGAGGGATAACAATCGGCTGATTCATACCTTGCTACAAATGAGAGATATCGGGAATACATTAATAGTAGTTGAGCATGATGAGGATACGATGCTTGCATCTGATTATATTATTGATATTGGACCAGGGGCAGGTGTTCATGGTGGGCACGTGGTAGCAGAAGGTACACCAGAGGAAATCAAGGAAAATTCAAATTCTTTAACAGGACAATATTTAAGTGGTAAAAAATTTATTGAAATTCCTCAAAAACGTAGAAAGCCAAATGGAAAGTGGTTGGAGGTTTTAGGGGCTGAAGAGAATAATCTAAAAAATATACAGGTCAAAATACCACTAGGTGTTTTTACCAGTGTTACAGGTGTATCTGGATCTGGAAAAAGTACCTTGGTGAATGAAATTTTATATAAATCTTTAGCGAAAGAAATTAATCGTGCAAAGCAAAAGCCAGGGAAGCATAAGAAGATAAAAGGAATAGAACATCTAGATAAGGTAATCGAAATTGATCAATCACCAATTGGTAGAACACCAAGGTCGAACCCTGCAACATATACAGGTGTATTTGATGATATTCGGGATGTCTTTGCTTCTACACAAGAAGCGAAAGTGAGGGGCTATAAAAAAGGACGGTTTAGCTTCAACGTTAAAGGCGGTAGATGTGAAGCTTGTCGTGGTGATGGTATCATTAAAATTGAAATGCATTTTCTTCCTGATGTTTATGTGCCTTGTGAAATATGTAAGGGCAAGAGATATAATCGAGAAACAATAGAGATAAAATATAAAGGGAAAACGATAGCAGATGTTCTTGATATGACAGTTGAAGATGCATTAGAGTTTTTTAAGAACATTCCAAGAATTAATAGAAAACTACAAACCATCTTTGATGTAGGATTGGGTTATATTAAGCTTGGACAACCAGCTACAACATTATCAGGCGGAGAGGCTCAAAGAGTAAAGCTAGCATCTGAACTATATCGTCGAAGCAATGGAAGAACATTATATATTTTAGACGAGCCTACTACTGGCCTCCATATCGATGATGTGGCTAGATTGTTAGAGGTATTACAAAGATTAGTTGAAAATGGTGATTCCGTACTAATCATCGAGCATAATTTAGATGTGATAAAGACCTCTGATTATATCATTGATCTAGGTCCTGAAGGTGGCGATGGTGGGGGTAGCATTATGGCATATGGTACACCTGAAGCAATAACAAAGGTAGAAGCATCCTATACAGGAAAATACTTAAAAACAGTTCTTGAAAGAGATAAAAATCGGTCAAAACAGAGAGTTGAATCTTATATTAAGGCTACCTCCTAAAAAGGTAGCTTTTAGTTTTATCTTAAAGACATTAGATGAAATTTTTGAGTAGACCACACCCATTTTTCCTAATAGAGAAAAAAAGGTATAATATTTTTATCTTCGGTTTCAACAAGACTCCCTCTTCAACACCGCAAGAGGGAGTTGTTACCATCCTCGAAATAAGGGCAGCATAGCACGACTTGATGCTTTAGCATATAGTGTGACTTGTGCACTATGGGTACTAAGGTTCAGGTGGAGATAAAAAACTCTATCTGAACCAAGTCTTCTTTACCAATTCGTCTAAGGAGTTTGAGATGGATACAATTACTCATACTATGTTTGGTTTCGTCATTTACAACAGTATAAATAAAGATAATCTCGATAAGAAAATGAAAAATGCTTTATTATTTACATCTCTAGTAGGTAGTCAGATACCTGATATTGATGTGGTATCTAAGTATTTCGATACTGAAGGCCTGTACCAAATGTGGCATCGTGGAATTACCCATTCCATCTTTTTGGTTCCCATATGGTCCTTAATCATTTTCATCCTAGCCGCACTTATTTGGAAGGTAAAGGACTGTAAAATTTTCTATATTGGACTGTTTTCTGTCTTTCTGCATATCACAAGTGATCTATTTAATGCCTGGGGAACTGGATATTTTGAACCTCTATCATCGATTCGTTTAAGTTTTGGTACCATTCCGATAGTTGATTTTTATATTTGGCTGATAATCATTAGTGGCTTTTTGATTAAAAGTCTAAAAAAACTAAAGTATCATCAAGTATTCAAAATTGTTTTAGTCTTCATTATGATTCATTTTATCAGCCAGTCGGTTCAAGGATTAATCATCTATCAATCAGAAAAAAAGCAATATAATCAACTAGCTCTATCTGCAAGCTTTATTCCCTGGCATTTTCAGGTTATTGGAAAAAAAGATGAGGATGTTGATATTTCAAATGTTACAGTTTGGAGTAATCCAAAGCTTCAATATCGTTTACATTCAGTAGAACAGGCAAATCTTGATCAATTATTCTCTAAAGATCCAAGGGCAAAAACCTTGTATGAATGGTCTCCCTTTGTAGTGATAGTTGATAATGATCAAAAATTGGGTATCTATGACCCGCGTTTTTATCGTAACGGTCAATCATTCCTTTTTGAGTACATTATGAAGACTGATAAATAGGAATCAGTCTTAAGATGGAGGAAGAAACCTCCGATAGTCCGTATGACGTATTTGCTATTTTTAATATGATTTTATTAGCAAATAATAATCGGATTAGGGGGAATAAAGAAATGAAAGCTATTTTTAATAATAAAAATTTTGTGAAATTATGGTTTGGACAATTAGTATCGATATTGGGAGATCAAATATATTTCATTGCTTTGATGGTATTGATCCAGAACTATTATGGTAATGTTGTGATTACAGGCACCGTGATGATGATTACAGCAATACCCAAAATATTATTTAGTCCCTTTGCAGGTGTTTTAGTAGATAGATGGTCATTAAAAATTACAATGGTTGTTTCTGATTTAATAAGAATGATTATGGTACTAATGATTCCAGTTTTTTTTCATTACCTTCAAATACATAATATGATGGTGATATTTATCATGACCTTCTTAATTAGTACCGTTAGTGTTTTCTTTTACCCAGCAAAATCTGCTAGCATCCCTGCATTGGTTGAAAAGAATAACTTAATTGCTGCTAATTCATTATCTGGTACAACGCAAACCATTGTTAGTTTATTTGGATTACTTGGTGGTGCTGTACTTGTATCTATTATAGGTACCAACTGGTCATTTGTTATGGATTCCATTAGTTTTTTAATTTCTGCTATATCAGTTTTACTCATTCTGTATCCTGAAAAGCAAAAGGAAGAGAATACGGAAGAGCTTAATGTAAAGGTATATTTCAGGGAATTAAAATCTGGAGCAAAATATATTTATCACAATAAGCTATTACGTTTCATGCTTGCCTTTTTTGCTAGTATTATGCTACTTGGTGGAGCGATAAACGTGTTGATGTTTGCCTATATCGAGGATATACTTCATCGGGATGCATCCCTAATTGGATTTATAGGTGGAGCAAATATGATTGGGATGCTCATTGGGATTGCTGCAATAGCAAAGATTACAAAAAAATACCCAAAGGAAAAGCTATTAGTTTGGTCCACTTTCATCTTTGCACTAACCTTTTCTTCAGTTGCAGGTATAAGTTCACTTCCAATTGTGTTAGTGATTATGGTTATTAATGGATTGGGGAATGGTATACTAAATGTTGTCTCTGAAACGGTATTTCAAGAGCATGTGGCTGAGGCGATGAGAGGAAGAGTTTTCTCAGTAATCGATGCTTCAATCAACTCAGCTGCAATTCTATCGATGCTTCCAGCTGCTTGGCTAGCTAAAACATTTGGTGTGACAAATGTCTTTCTAGCAGCAGGAATTATTTTATTTATCATTTTCCTCATCAGTCTTAAAAAGGTGAATAGACTTTTTACTTTAAATCATACTGAAGATATAGAAATCGATAAAGCAGAAGTGAATTCTATTTAATGAAAAGATACTAATCTTTTCACATTGAAATAGATATATTAGAAGAAGAAGTCAATAATGTATAATGGAAAGAGATGAATCTTTTTCTTGGGAAATTCGTAAGAATGAGAGAATAGAAAAGGAGTGATATCGAATGAAAAAATTAAAAAGGTCTTATACAGACAAGATGATTGCTGGAGTCATGGGTGGAATCGCTGAATATTTTGAGATAGATGTAACCATCGTTCGATTAATTTATGTACTTGTCTCGATTTTTTCAGGTTTTATCCTAGGAATTATTGCCTATATCGTTGCAATGATTATTATACCATATGAGTAATGAAGGTGATAAGAATGAATTGGATGATTAAAGTAATATTAAATGGATTTGCATTATTGGTAGCAGATCAATTTATTGCTGGATTTGAAATAAGAGGGATTAAAGCAGCATTTATAGCAGCTTTAATTTTAGGTATTATTAACGCGATTATTCGCCCTATCCTAATTATACTGACGTTGCCAATCACTATAACATCCTTAGGACTGTTTATACTTGTGATTAATGCGATTACATTTTTAATTACTGCGAGAATTGTGGATGGCTTTGTCGTACATAATTTTTCTGGAGCTTTTTGGGGAGCATTGGTAACGAGTATTGTCAGTTGGATATTAAATAGTCTGGCAAAAGATAAAAAGTAAACCCATAGGTTTACTTTTTTCAGCTTTATCTCTTATTTATTTTTCGTAAAGAAATAAACCGATATTTTATTAATATCATATAGGTCACAAAATAAATGATGAGACTAAAAAGAATGACATTGATAAAAGAACCTAGTAAAAAATCTAGACCAATTTTTTTTGTGTGGATATGGGCACCAAGATGATTGATATGTCTCATATTTATAGTAGTTGGAGTACTTCCAAAATCAAGAATAAGGTGACCAACCTTGTAATTTAAATAGAATAGAACTGGCCAGATAATCGTACCTGATATACCACCAATAAAAGCTGAAATTAAATTGGTTTTAAATAACCTTCCTATTGCAACAGATATAGCTGGCCCAAAACCAAAAGTGGGGAACCAATTTGGAATAAAGCCTAAAGATAATCCTAAAGCAATCTCCTTAGGGTCAGATTTTAACCGAAGTAATCGAATGACATTATATTTAATCGATCTCTTAATATTCATGGTTGCTCCTTAAGTAAGAAAAATTCTTTCCTACTAAGTATAACAACTTATTCGTCACTGTAAAAGATGGCATATGTTAAAAATTTGCCCGATAGCTAACCGCCGCTAATATCTCCCCAAGATAATCGGCGCTAACCTCCTGGATAAGGTCAACTAACATTCAGATAATGCTCTGAATGAAGTTTCACTTTAAATGTTTTAGAGGAGCTGAAAAAAATGAGATATAGATTTGTGGCAATCGACCTTGATGATACATTGTTATCTGATGATTTAATGATTTCCCCATCCACCATTCGAGCTATTCAAGAAGCAGTGAAAAAAGGAGTTACTATTACATTAGCCACTGGTAGAATGTTTCAATCAGCAAAACAATTTGCAGAGAAAATTAATATCAACGTACCTATCATCACTTATCAAGGTGCATGCATTAGAAATATCTACGACAAAGGGGCTCTATACCAACGTCTTTTACCAAAGAATATCGCAGTGGATGTCATTTCTAAACTAAAGAAAAATGGGAAAAAGGTACAAATATATATTGATGATGAATTAATTGTAGAAAAAGATAATCCCTATATTCATCAATATAGCAAAGTAACAAATGTGAACTATCAAGTGGTAGATGATTTAGGAGAGGAAATAAAACTTAGAAACAAGCAACCGCTGAAAATATTAACCATCGATAAGCCAGAAGAAATCAAAAAAATGGAAATTGAGTATCGTGAAATTTATCGAAATAAAATGCATATTACAATCTCAAAGCCACATTTTTTAGAATTCTCCCATCTAGAAGCGACAAAGGGACAGGCAATTGCTTACCTTACAAAAAAAATGGGGATTTCCTTAGATGAAGTGATTGCAATTGGTGATAGCTATAATGATTACGATATGATAAAGATGGCTGGCCTAGGTGTAGCAATGGAAAATGCCAATCCAGATATTAAAAAAATTGCAGATTATATTACAAAAACAAATAATGATGAAGGTGTCACAGAGGTTTTAAATAGATATATTTTAAATCCTTAAATATAGGGAAAGTGAAGAATCATTTTACTTTATCCATTTAAATACTTTATAATAAAATAGTATATTAAATAGGCGGCTGATGGAATCAGTCGCTTTTGTTGAATACATCAAAACTGTCTTATTGGGATAAATACAATTCGCTAAAGAGGGGAAAACATTGGATAAAAAACTATCTGTAAAGCATGTCATGGAAGATTTTAAATTGGAGTTAATGAATGAGGAGGCGGATATAAACAGACCAATCATCGTCAGTGATTTAAATCGTCCTGGACTAGAGCTAGCAGGTTTATTTACCTACTATCCTTCAGAGAGAGTACAAATTATAGGTAAATCAGAGTTGACCTTTTTAGAAGGATTAAATTCAAAAATACGTTCTGAAAGAATAGAAAAACTCTGCAAAGAAAATACCCCATGCTTTATCGTTGCAAGAAATCAGGCTGTTCCAGACGAGTTAATTAGCATAGCAAATCATCGGAGCATTCCTATCTTTCGTACATCGATGAATACTACTAGATTTGCTAGTAAATTAACGAATTATCTTGAAGCCCAATTAGCACCTATTAAATCGGTACATGGCGTATTAATTGATGTTTATGGGGTAGGCATATTAATAACCGGGAACAGTGGTATTGGTAAAAGTGAAACAGCATTAGAATTAGTGAAAAGAGGGCATCGTTTAGTTGCAGATGATGTGGTTGAAATTAAACAGACTGCTGATAATGAGCTGGTCGGAACAGCACCGGATTTAATTAGACATCTCTTAGAAATTAGGGGAGTTGGCATCATTAATGTAATGACACTATTTGGAGCTGGTGCAGTTAGAATCCGTAAGAAGATAACCCTTGCCATTAAACTGGAAATGTGGGAAAAAGATAAAAGCTATGAAAGACTTGGCTTAGATGAACAAACAATGAAAATAATTGAGACTGATTTACCGCTAATTACGGTGCCAGTTCGTCCTGGTAGAAATCTTGCTGTAATAATAGAAGTGGCAGCGATGAATTACCGCTTAAAGTTAATGGGATATAATGCGGCAAAGGAGTTTTCAACGAAATTAACAGAAGCAATGGAATTAGATACAGAATAACCATTAGAAAAAGGAGATGAAAGACGTTGTTAATGGATGCAATAAATCCAATCGCAATTCAAATCGGTTTTTTAAAGGTAACTTGGTATGGTATCATTTTAGGTTCTGCAGCGGTGATAGGCTTAATGTTGGCAATTTTTGAAGCAAAGAGAATCCATCTTCATTCAGATACTGTACTCGATTTAGTTATCTATGCTGCTCCAGCAGCTATTATCGGTGCAAGGGCATATTTTGTTTTTTTTCAGTGGCACTTCTATTCAAAGCACCCAATTGAAATTATTGCTATTTGGCATGGTGGCTTAGCCATTCATGGTGCATTAATCGGTGCTATTATTGCTGGAGTCATCTATGCAAAAGTGAAAGGTATTTCGTTTTTTAAATTAGCAGATATAGTTGCACCAAGTCTTCTACTTGGACAAGCCATTGGTAGATGGGGTAATTTTATGAATCAAGAAGCCCATGGTGGACCTGTGTCATTGGCATTTTTGCAAAATATGCACCTTCCCCAATTTATCATCAATCAGATGAATATCAGTGGTGTTTATTATCATCCTACATTCTTATATGAATCGTTATGGGATTTTACTGGAGTTATTTTATTAATATTATTAAGGAAGAAGAATCCACTAAGAGGTATGGTCTTTTTAACCTATTTTATCTGGTATTCTATAGGTAGATTTTTTATTGAGGGACTTAGAACAGATAGCTTGGCATTTAATGGACCTCATTGGCTAGCTTCTTTTATGAAAATCCTTTGGTCACCAATGAAGCTATTCTTTGAACCAGGAGCAATGGCATACGGAAATGTGAGAATCGCTCAACTTATAGGTGTAGTCATTATTGTTATAGCTTTACTTATTATGGGCTATAGAAAATATGGACCTACATTTCCTATTAAATATGAGGATTAACTCACTTTAACATATCGGAGGATTTAGAATGATTTCTAGAAACACTTTTATCAAAGGATTAAAAGCAGGGTTAAATACAACATGGGAGTTAGGAAAAATAGTTTTTCCCGTTACAATATTCGTTAAAATATTAACATTTACTCCTATTATTCATTGGATTATTTATCTATTCACCCCGTTGATGAAAGGTTTTGGTCTTCCTGGAGAAGCAGCAATACCGTTAGTTTTAGGGAAAATTCTAAATCTCTATGCAGCAATAGGGGCGATTATATCTCTAGATTTAACAGTGAAAAATGTGTTTATTTTAGCTGTTATGTTAAGCTTTTCTCACAATCTAATCGTTGAAACAGCAGTAGCAAAAAAAATAGGGATAAGACCAATTGTACCAATAGCCCTACGATTAGGGTTAGCCTTTACAGCAGGATTTATGATTAACATGGTTTGGCATGGAGGACAGGAAATTGCTCAATTTACCACTGTGGCAGTAAGTCAGTCTGCTCCGAATACATGGGTAGGGATTGGGATACTTGCAATGACTACAGCGGTAAAGGGTATTTTAGAAATTGCTATGATTGTTTTCCCATTAATGATAGGTATTCAAATTTTAAAGGATATACAAGCGATTGCCTTTTTAGCTGATAGATTTGAACCTATGACAAAAATATTAGGACTTTCTTCAGGGAAAACGTCTGTACCGTTATTAGCCGGGATTATTTTTGGTTTAGCATATGGAGCAGGAGTCATCATTGATAGTGCAAAAGAGGAAAATTTATCAAAAAAGGATTTATATCTATTATCTGTCTTTTTAGTATCAAGTCATGCCGTGATTGAGGATACATTGATATTTATCCCTTTAGGTATTAATGTTATTTATTTGCTAATAATTAGAGTTACGGTTGCATTTATTATTACTATGATAACAGCAAATGTTTGGAGAAAACTAATTGTTCATACGGAGCTAGTCACGAAGGGAGAAGCTAAGTGAAGTATCAAACACTATTATTTGATTTAGATGGTACAATTATAGATACAAATGAACTAATCATTCAATCCTTTTTATATACCTTAGAACAATTTTTTCCAGGAAAATATAATCAGGAACTATTAATACCCCATATGGGAAAACCACTTTATGATCAAATGGCTATATTGGGTAATGAAAAGATTGCCCATGAGATGGTAGAGGTATATAGAGAACATAATATAAAAACCCATAACGAGATGGTGAAGGAATTTCCTAAGGTAAAGGAAACCTTGACTGAGCTTTATCAACAGGGTGCTACGCTTGGAGTGGTAACGACGAAAATGATTGTTACTACTATGATGGGGCTAGAATTATTTGGGTTAGATCAAATGATGAGTACGGTTGTTACCTATGAAGATACTGACCTACATAAGCCTGCTCCAGACCCAGTTTTGCTAGCTATGCAACGGCTAAATGCGAATCCTGAAACCACTCTAATGGTAGGGGATTCTCAATACGATATTCAAGCAGCACAAAATGCTGGTATTACTGCAATTGGTGTTAGCTGGAGTGTAAAGGGAGCAGCTTTTTTAAAGCAGTACAATCCTGATTTTTTAATTAACGATATTCGTGAATTAATTCCCATTGTACATGGAGAATAGTACGATGAAAGGAATAGGCAAATGAGAAATACGAAGCGGTATCCAGTGGAAAATAGTAATTCTCTGTGGCAGGTGTACAAAACAGTTAATTTTTGGAAGGTGATGAAAAGCTTTATTGTTATCACAATTGCTCGTTTTACGCCTTGGCTTCCAGTTAAAAACTGGCTTTATCGTAATTTATTATCCATGGATATAGGGCATAAAACGGCAATAGGTTTAATGGTGATGATGGATACCATGTTTCCAGAAATGATTCATATCGGGGATAACAGTGTGATAGGCTATAATACTACCATCCTTGCTCATGAATATCTCATTGAGGAATACCGTTTAGGCGAGGTACATATTGGCTCTCATGTCATGATTGGTGCGAATGCTTTAATCTTACCTGGGATTACGATTGGTGATTATGCCATTGTTGGTGCAGGTTCAGTGGTTACAAAGAATGTAGATCCATACAGCTTTGTAGCAGGCAATCCTGCAAAATTAATAAGAATGTTAAATCAGTAAAGACCGGAAACGGTCTTTTTTTATGGTAATACAAAAAGAGACCTTATTTAGCTGATTTTGTCTAATATAAAATGTTTAGTAACAGAAGGTGAATACTCTCATCACTTCATGAATAAATAATTTTCAACTCCACGATAGTATAAATCGTGGTTTTTTTGTAGGAATTTAGTTAAAAAGACCCATAGATTAAAAATGGTTTCTAGGCTAAAAGTATCAATTACAGATTAAAATGTTGTATAAAATATGACAATAAATTACTATATATTACATAGACAGACAAATACATAGCGCTTTAGTATTATTTCATTAATAGAAAAAGGCAAACCTAACGAAAGTTGGGGACGCAAAGTCTTGGGTCTAAAGTCGATATTAAAGTAATAATCGACTATGACTGCCAGATTACCTATCATTGTTTATTTATTCAGATTCATACTTACGTGCCTATCACTACTTAGAGAGTTTGAATAATATCATCCTATTACAGGTAAATCCCAAGGCTTCTTAGCCTTGGGATTTTCAAATTTTTAGACAGATAAAAGGGGAGATAGTAATGAAGAAAATGAAGAAAATTGTCATCTTAGCTATAGCATTACTGGTCATCTTAAACACCTTAGCTTTATACCCGACCATTACCTATGCTAACCCACCATCCTATATGGACCCAAACTCCTTAATGGATTTAATGCCAAGAACTCAAGCCAATCCAGTTCAAATCATCAATCCGTTACAAGGATTATCACCACAGATTCCAGTCTTACCTACTAAGGATTATTCAACTCAAGCCTTGTCAGAACAGGGGAAGCAAGATATTACACCTACCTATGATCAAGTGAAGTTTCATTCTGTTAATGTAGCTACAGGTAATTTACATCTTACTAATACGGATTTAAATCTTGCAGGTATTGGTCCCTCTTTTCAGTTAGATCGTACATATTCTAGTGATAATCAGAATGTAGGAGCCTTCGGTTTAGGATGGGATTATAACCAAGATGGTTTTATTCGCATGTATGCCGATTTTAATATTGGTGAATTTAGACAAAATGAAATCACGAGAAAATTTGAATTTGTTAAAGATGATCCAGATGCCTATATCACCACCTATGATGGAGATGATTTAACAAACTACGAATTAGATAAGGGTCATTACCAATTAGCAAAAGGAGATACATTAGAACGAATTAGTCAATATGAATATGTAGTAACTACAGCTACAGGAAATAAAATTACTTATTATAGTTATCAAGCACCATGGCGTCAAAGCCAAGATCCAAAAGAAGGACGAATGACAAAGAAACAAGATCGTTTTGGTAATACGATACAATATCAATACGATGATCAAGGTCATCTAACCACAGTAACCGATGCAGCAGGAAGAACAATTCAATTTGTTTGGACCAACAATGTTATCACAGAAGTGATTAATCCGATGCAATATAAAACGATTTATTCCTATGATGATAAACAGAGATTAACCTCTGTCACCAAGCCTAATAACCATACCACTTCCTATGCCTATGATGATCAAGACCGTATCATCGCTGTAACGAATGGTGAAGGTGAAATCACGAAGTACCAATATAATGATAATAATCAAGTGAAAGCTATTGAAAACACAGAAGACCAACAAATATTTGGCTTTACCTATGAAGATGGAAAAACAACGATGATAGATGCTTTAGATCATAATTGGACTTATTATATCGCTTATAAAAGAGTAATTAAACAAATTGATCCACTAGGGAATGAAATAAGAACAAGCTATGATGGAAAGGGTAATCCGTTAGAAATAATAGCTAACTATGGGACGGTTAGTTACACCTATGATGAGAAAGATAGAAAAATATCAGAGACCCAAAATGGAGTAACAACCAACTACGAATATGATGATAGATGGAATCTTCCTACAGAAATATCGAACTCCTTAGGAGAGACTACTACCTTTGACTATGATGATGCAGGGAATATCATTAAACGAACTGATGCCAATGGCGGTGTCACCACCTTTGGCTATAATGCAAAAGGACAGATGCTATGGGCAGAGGATGCACTTAACAATCATACCGACTTTGCCTATGATAAGAACGGATATCTTAATCAAGTCACCAATCCATTAAAAGAAGTGACTACCTATGAATACGATGACCTAGGTCATCTCTTGAAAAAAACAAAACCAGATCAAAGCACAGTAGTATTAGCATATGATCTTGCTGGAAAGCTATTAACAAGTGACGCTGCTGGGAAGGTCTATCAATTCCAATATGATAAAGCAGATCGTTTAGTCACCCTTATTAATCCAGATCTTAAAGAGGTAACCTATCAATATAACCAAGAAGGATTGTTATCTTCCTACAAGGATACCTTAGGAAGAATCTATAGTTATACCTATGATCAGGCGGGAAGATTGGTTCAAGTCGTAAACCCAGATCAAAGAACCACCACCTATACAAGGGATGACGTTGGAAGATTAACAGAAGTAGATGATAGTAAAACCACCACATCCTATGAGTATGGACCATATGGGGTGACAAA
>CAZEQK010000040.1:0-29606 GCA_964514395.1 uncultured Bacillaceae bacterium | reverse complement strand
AATCGAACCCACCAAGGACGGCACGCGCCCCTCACACGGTTTTGAAGATTGAGAAACGCCGTATTAATCTACATTAAACAATAGTGAAACTGTCTGAAATCCTTACATTTATAAAAAATATTACTATTAAATTTTATTCATTTATAATCATTTACAATCTTTTCGTTTGCAAATTCGTTTGCACTTTTTTTATACTTACTACTATTTTAAATATATTCACACACAATTTTATTCAATATACTTTTCATCAATTTCAAAACCAATATATTTTCTGTTCATGTGCTTAGCAACTTTACCAACTACTCCGGACCCAGCAAAGAAATCTACTATTAAGCTCCCTTCTTCGCTACTATGATGAATTATCTTTTCCATAATCTCTTCTGGTTTTTGAGTGGGATGTTTCATTTTATAAGCAGGCACTTTTTTAATGGGCCAGATGTCAGGAACATTCCTTTTTTTCATAATTAAACGATTAGCCCTTTTTCCTTTCCAGGCAAAAACGATAAGTTCATATTGATATCGATAATAATTTCCCATACTAAAATATGTTTTATCCCACACAATAACATTCTTTATTTGGAAACCAACTCTCTTCATCCAAATACTCAATAATGGATACATTCTCCAATCTATAAAAACATATATATGAGAACCTGGTCTTAAAATTCGGTATGCTTCTATTAACCATTGAAATGAAAATCTTCTATAGTCTTTATCACTTAATTTATCATTTGCTATAAGACCAAAACGAGCTTTCTTCGTTATCTTTGAAGTAGTACCACCATAACCTAAATTATAAGGTGGATCACAAATCATTAAGTCCGCAGAATCATTCTCTATATATTTTTTTGCTCCTATTATGCAATCCATGTTGTATATTTTAAACATATGCTCACCTTTTTTATTTCCATTATACCAAACATATGTTCTTTTTTAAAGCAGAAACTTTATATTTGACAAGCATTTGCGGAGCTTGGTAAAGCTAGTACGAATAATATTCATTTCAAATCATATCTTTTAATATCAATTAAAGTGGAGGGATATTTATGGGTAAGAACCATTTTAATTTTGATACTGTTTATAATGAAGAGCTGACCAGAGAAAAAGCCAGATTAGATGAAGTAGAAAGAAGAGAAAGAAATAAAGCAGGATTTATGTATCATATCTTCTTTATAAGTCGTTTCATTTAGGTTCATTGTTTAAAATTAATAAAAATACCGTCCTAATCATTGGGACGGTATTTTTTATAAAATATTTATTTCATGAATTTTTTTCAATGTTTTTTTTGATTTTTTATCAAAATTAATATTACTTAATAATCGAACATATAATTAAATATCAAATTTAACAAAATCAAATATTTCCTACTCTTTTTTATTTATTCTTGTACTGAGGCACTTATATAAATTATATCACTACATACAGGGGACCCTATTTGACCTGTATAATTTGGATATTGGTAATAAGTAACTCTTTCAATATATGCATAACCATCTGGGGAGAAAAAATATTCTTTTTTATAATATACAGTAAAGTAATCACCAAAAATCGACAATATACCACCTGCTATAGTTGTGAATGCAGCCACCGGTCCGAAGCCAACTCCGAGTGATAATAAACTGGCTATTCCTGTTGCAGTAGTAACATCACCTACTGTATTTCCATACCTAACGTCTGTTAATTGCCAAGTATCACATAAACTACTAGCAAAACTCGTAGTTGCAAATGAAAGTAATAATACTAAAGCAAGCAATAAAATAATACTTCTCCTAAACATGTTAACATCTCCCATTTTTAATATTTTATTAATATTATAACAATTTATATTATTTTTGTTTTATTTGTATTATAAATTGTTATAATAATTATATATTTAAAATATTATTAAATATGACTTAAAGGAGAGGTTTTTTATGTTAAAAAAAATTAGTAAGTCACAATTTTATTTTATTGAGTTACTTTTAACATTATTATTTGCTATTGATATTGTCTATATTAAATCTAGGTTTGTATTCATAACCATAACCTTAATTATTATAGTATTTTTAGCAAAAACATATATATATGATAAAGGTAAATTTTTACTTAGATTTGTATTAAGTTTGATTGGGCTTTCTATTATTTATATATCAATTATTTTGAAATACTTACATATTATCTAATGGTATATTATTTTGTGATATGTGAATAAAGATATTTACTTTATGGATGAATAATATTCTTTAAAAGATTATCTGCCTTCCATTCAAAACCAATTATATAAATTTTTATATATTTGATTTTGTGATTATTTCTATTATTTAATATTTTTTTTAAAAAGCTATTACGCATTTTCATCAAACTTTTCTAAAAAAATAAATTATATAAAAAAAGCCTCCAACCAAGATGGTCAGAGGCTTCTCTTCTATCGAGTTTCGACTATTTAATTTATACTATTATTTAACTCACCATCATCAAACGCATCAAACATTTCAACATACAATTTATCAATCATACTAATAAGCCAATCTTCACTAATAAATATATGGCTCCATTTAGGTAGTAATGGATAAAATTTCGTAACAATAATCCTTTCAGCTTCAATACGCTTTTCTCTTCCTGTTGCAGCTCTTTCCTTAGCCCATGCTAAAAGATTTTTCTCTGCCTTTAGCATAATTAATCCAATCTTACCTTTTGCATACAGTCTAATAAAAATACGCAATAAAAAAAGCACTGCGAACAGTACTAAAATACCAACATAGAATAATACTTTTGGATCTATACTATTTAAAAAACTCAACTTAATCTTCTCCTTATATAATTAATTTTGTATAGATTGGCCAGACGCCTTTCTTAGCTCATTGGCCAAACGGTGTATTTCATCTTTTTCTTCTTGGCTGCCAACAAAGTTCCAAATTGGGTGTAGAAATGTGTTTATGATTTTATTCGCATCCTCTTCTTTTAGTGTTTCATTGAAATCACCTTCCATCTCATCTAAGTCAACATCGCCATTTATCCCTTGTACAACACCTTTATTACTATACTGAATAAATACCCACTTTTTCCAACCTGCATAATCAGGAGGATGAGGCTCATTATTCCAATATGCAATCCATAAAGGATACCCTGTTAAAGCACCTGGTACAATCTTCAATTGAAGAAAATTAGGGTATGAATATACTAATGGTTTCCATTTTTGGTTCTTTGTTTTGAAAATCCATTCATTCCCCTCCCTACAAAAATTCATCACATGGAATTTTTTCCAGTTTTATTCAAAAATATACTTATTTATATCTGAAATGTTTTATAATTCCCTGTTTTAAAATTATATATACATACCAACTCGAAATTTTGGGAAAACTAATTTCATCTAAGAAGGAGTAAAGTCATGAATACCCGCAAAGAGTCAAATACATACGATAAGAATTTCAAAAAGCTTGTAGATGAAATGTATATGGAGGCGATTTTTGACCTAATGGAAAATAGAGCTTATCAGATAATAGATGGGGAAAAATATAAGTTGAAGTTATAAAGAACCAGTAGATGATTACTTCCAATGTCCTTCTTTTACTGGAGAACCTCTGTTAGAATCTAAATCTTCAAGTGTATATTTCAAATCACTAAAGACTAGACTTGTATCCTTCATTTTTCTTCACCTTTAAAAGATTTTAAAATTCGCTTAACGTTTTTGTTTACATTACATCCTTAAATATACAGACGAATGATGAGTCTAGGAATGCTTTTCTTAGCGAAGTCGAGTTGTCTCGCCGAGGCTTACTTCTAATAAATTAATTCACTGCTAAGCCAAAGTAGGGATGCATTGTAATATGAAGGATAGCCCTTCTGATCCATACCTATATGATTGTAGCATTTTTATGTTACTAACTTACTTAAAATCTCATCATACATATTCTCTAATTTTTCAAAAATTAATTCAGTTATTTTGATGTAGTCTCTATTCCTTTGCTCTAATCCTAATCTTTCGCAAGCTGATGATAACAACTTATCCTTAGTCTTTTCAGATTGAAGATGAGCCATTGCTATTCTAAAATCATATAAAATAAACAGTGGTGATACTAATTCATGAGCATTATTAATATTAAGTCTTTTTTCTAACCACATTTGGAATAACTTTAATCCTCCCAAACCTTCAACTTTTAAATCAGGAAGATCTTTCAATAAGTCTCTTTTAATTTTTTTTGAGTTAATTGATTCAACGAAAATCATATTTGAAGGTATAATAACATTCGAAAAAGCATGTTCAGTATTAACCAAAAGTTTAGTGACATTTTTAGCAGCTTTGACTGTCTCAGGCTCTAATTGGGTTAATGAGAAAGAGTAAGAATTAATTATCTTTTCGTGAACTTCAAGTCTCTTTTTAAGTAGTCTGTTTACCTGTGATGGTTCTGCCCATATAACATCTATTTGTCCATCATAAAATTCTGATGAAATATCATGGTCAGAATTAATATTTTCAGATCGAAGATAGTGTTGTTCTTCAACATTTAACTTAGCTATATCCCCTAGCCACATAATAACTTTTCCATTACGATTAATACCAAATGAAGTTAAATGTTCAGATCCTTTATAAATATTGCCGTAAGTATCTGCTCCTAGTTCGAATGAATAGTCAGGGTGATGACTATATTTTAAAAGAACTTCTATATTAAAAAATACTGGTGTTAAAAATCCTGCGTTCCATTCTCTCCATAAACCAGGTAAGAAATAGTAATCGTCTCTATCATAAATAAATTTCACATCAGTATTTATAAATTCATCATCGAAATAATGCATCTTTATTTTTTCAAAATCAAAATCTGTTATGTTTATTTCTTCTTCCTCAATACTTTTTAATACTTGATCACATGCCAGTTTTGCAAAATAAGGCAAATATATTGATTCACAATCAGGACATTTAAGAACTGAACAATTAAAGAAACTATATTCTTTGTCATTCTTTTTAATTTTATATACATCTTTTGTTAAATACAAATTAGTACCACATTTACAGGACATTGTTTGCATTAATACTCACCCCCAAAATAATTCCACTTTATCTCAACAAAGGTTGAACTTATATTTTGCTATCTTTCATATAAAGTTCCCTATCTCTGACGCTCTTGAGCTTACAGGTAAAGTTCGAGCCCAAGAAAAGGTTTTTATATGGTTCGGCTTTACAGTCGCGGTAAGCGAAAGGGTTGTGTCGCCTGATTTTGCTTCTATGCTTCTTCATTGTGAGAATGCTTCTTCGATTTGTCCGCTTCGGGCGATCAAAGAGTACTTCTATGAACCGCTCCCCTGCTCGACGCCGCGATGATAGTCTGTTAAATGATGTTGATCGCCAACCTGCTCAGACACCGACAGGACGTCGGTCTCTGAAATTTGTTTTTGCAATAATTGTTACTACCATTGAAAGTTATTTAATATACAAATTAAGTAAAGTTTGTTTTCCAAACTCTTTCTCATCCGATATCAATATTATTTTAATTATATGAATCTTATTGATATATTCACTTAGGAAGAACCCCCAGCGAAGTTCAGTCCAATAAAACCAATGTTTAGTGTTATACCCGAAAATCTAGTGTTCTTTATTAAACTTTTAATGCCATTATTAATTATATGACATCCCTCCTTTATATACTTCACTGGAGTTTAACTGGTAGTTCTCCAAGGGACCATAAGGGTAGTCCTTCCAAAATGAATATTATAAGTTGATTATTTATCAAATGTTAACCATCTTATTGGTTTAGGATAATTTAAAAAAACAATCGCCTTTCTATTCCCAATAGCTTTTACTAAATAAGCGTCATAACCAAGTTTTTTAATTCTTTTCGCTTCATTTTTGGCAATCTTCAATTGCTCATTGTAATCTATACTATCTCTTATACGCTGTAAAGACTCATCAATAATCTTTCTGTCCTTTAAAATTCTATAATGCAGCTTTTTTATTTGTATGATGATAAGCAACTATATCTTCCATTAAAAAACCTCTTTCTTTTAGAATGATGGTCAAAATTGGTCTGTATTCCTGTTTTTTGATTATCAACTATAACAAACTTCGTTATTCGAGCCATTCTTAAAGTTCTCTTATTTAGCTGTGTATTATTAATTAAATATCTTTATTTGCATTTTGAATTTCATTTGATGTGCAAAAATCATCATTAATTTTGATCACCGTTATTATAAATAAACGTAAAAACATTATGTAATTTTGATTATGTATTTTCTCCTCATCACCACTTATTGGCTGTGTATGGCTATATTTGTTTCTTAAATCTAATCCGTTATTGAATTGTGATTTGTTCAGAAAATAGTTTATATAATCTTGCTCTGGTCTTGAAAATAGAGAACTCCCAAATTCAATTACATTTCTCTTTGCAAGTTCATCCATGATTTTTCTCCTAGATGCTGGATATTTCCAATAACTTATAACCTCATTAAAAAATAAATCTTTTAGAATTAGGATAAGAAATGTATCACTAAAAATAATATATCCATCTGCATCAGTCGATAAATATTGATGCTCAAGAAGCCAATTGATATTCGATATATTATAATCAGGATAGTCGTTTAGTTTAAGTTTCTCATTTGAAACCAATTCGAAAAAGTTATCATAAGATTTACTTGCTTTTTCGTTATAAGCCAATCTACTCTGATCTGAAAAAAGTAAAAAACATGCTGTATTAAATTCTTTTCCAACACCATAGACATACTTTTTATCTACTAAGGATGGTATGTTTTTGTAGATCAAATGTTCTGAACGAATTTCAAGCAACTCAAAGTCAATTTCCCCTTCCTCAACAAATAAGGAGAATTGCTTTAGAATCGACTCCATTGCTGGCATAATATTTGTACATTTCTCAAGAAAAGTTGAATTAGGTGAGGGCATTGTGACTCTGAAGTTATGTGCACCAAATTCATCAGGAAGATATTCTTTAAAAAACCATTCAATAATTTCTTCTAATCTAATACCAATACTAAATAACTCCCTATAATATCCTACCATTTGAAGTAATGACAAGATATTCATTTGGTCAAAAGCTATTCCTTTTGGGTATGCATTTCTCGATGATGTTAATAAGAATCTCTCAAAAACACCCATATTATTAAATTTACTAACAAGTGCACATCTCATCTGTAAATCTACAAATTCAAACAAATAAATAAAGTTATTTAGTAGGGTTGGATAATCCGTATTATTCTCAAACCATTTTGTACCATAAGTTATATCTGTCGATTGACCATTTACCTTAATTACTATCTCTTTGTCCTGAGATTTTGAAAATACTACGCTAGTCTCTATTTGCATCCCTGGATTTTCTTTAAAGAATTTACTGTCTTGCTCTTCAGCTTTCTTTTTAGATTTCAACAAAGTTTTAGGAGAGATTTCAAGCTTATCCTTACTACTTTGGATATTGGAGATAAGACGCAAATAATTTAAATTTGGATTTTCGCTATCAATGTAATTATTGATAATATTTTCTTTATCTGAAACACTTAATTCTTTCGGAAGATATAAAGGTTCTTTTTCATGAATATGTTTCATTTCATATTTATCCAACAATAATTCTGCCGCTGTATAATCATTAAGCATATAATCCCTAATAACTTCACCAAAGTGCTCAGTAATACTTTTATACTTCAGCAATTGATGTAGCAAAACGTCTGATTTATTCATGAACTCTCGAAATCTATCTATCGAAATTTTTTCGTATGCTTTGAACTTTTGAATTACTTCCCAAAAGTCTTCCTTATAGAATCTATCGACCTCATTATAAAATTCTTGAAAAGTATCGTCAGTTATCGATTTTATGAATCTAGCTATTACTTCCAAATACGATTTTGCTGTTTTTTCGTAAAAATTAATATCATCGAGTGTCCAATTAGTTAGATGCATTTTATTTTCGAAAAACTTATTGATATTATATAGTTCAATAATATCATTAATATCTTGAATTTTTTTCCCATCATGATATTGTCTAAGAAGCTTTTCAATTTTTCTTAGATAATAACCACTCGACATATCGTTTACAGAATAAAATTTAATTCTCTCCATTTTACACCTCACTAAGGCTACAACTTCATTCCGTGCTAGGACGGCGCGGCATTTGCGACTAATTTCATTTAAGTACTCGTATCCCTGACACCCTTGAGCTTACAGACGAAGGCTGAGCCTAGAAATGCCTTTCTTGGCGAAGTCGAGGCGTCTCGGTTAAACAAAGGGGGTGTGTCGCTGATTTCACTCCTATGAATCAACTTCTGGCAACCGAGGCGTCTTCAAGTTGATTTACTTCTTTGACACTATTCTTTAATTCTTCTTGTCCAAGAAAAGTATCCCAGATAAACCTAACTGCTGTAATTGAGGAACCTATTGCTAATCTTGCATGTCTTTGAGATAAACCACGAAATTTGGCGTTCTTACCGTGTCCACTTCCATAAGAATTTCTTAACTCCGCCATTCCACTTGATATTGCAGCAAAATTTCCAAGTATTTGTTTTATCGTACCACTTGCCTTTTTAGAATCATCAATATCTTCGGGAGTTAACATCAATGCTTTAGATGTCTCTTTCATTAACCTCTGTATTGACCAATCTTTATTTATCTCGATTTCTTTTGTATTAAGTATTGTAATACAACAAGATTCCAATAATTCTTTAGCCTTGCCGATTGCATCAGAAGGATTACTTTCAATAGAATTCATCATAATTTGCAACTGTGTATCAATATAAGATGAATTAAATTTACTAGATAATTCTTCAATATGTTCTTGTAAGTGTATATTATCTGTAGCGATTCTTCTATAGGAATAGACGTTTCTACCTGATATTTTCTTTATACAATATAATTCATACCCATCGAATTTTAATAGTTCGTTAAATTTTCTTAAGTATTCCTCCCATGGTGAATTTTCCCTTCTAACTGCAGGATGGAAAATTTGAGAAATGAAATCTAGAAATTGTTCATCAGTTCCTCCCCTTAAACCAAAAGGCTCATAATCAATAAACCAATCCATATCCCAATCATCATTATTTATTGTATGTTGCCATATATCACCCCTTGCATTTTCAAATCTTGGATCAGTACTTGGCATCTCTTTAAGATTGTAAACTCGATCTAGAAAAGTAATTAAATCAAGTTTCCCCGTGAAATTCATATGAACATGAACATTTATATTCTCCATATATTTTCTATCATATAGATCTTCTTTCATGATCTGATCTGTATAGTCAAATCCTAAAAGTAATATATCTATGATCTCATTTCTAGTTACATCTGTAATCATTTTCTTTTACTCTCCTCTGAATAGTTAGATTTAACATAAATAAAAAGTCTGCGAATAATTGCTTCGCAGACTCTTAAGAAGAAATATTTTTTTGTTTTATACATCTATTATCGTATCACAACAAAAATAAAGTCAAGAATAATCAGATATATAAATGAACACGATAACCTAATTTGTTATATGATTGAAGCTTTTGATTTACCTTAACTATTATATTCTCTTCTTCCTTCTGCTGCTAGTGGAGTGTCCATCACCTGTTCATATGTTGACGCCTCATTGCTGCACATTAGTTCAACCTGTTTCATTACAACATTTAATGCTTCTCTTGCTTGTTCTGGTGGATAATCATATTTTTTAAGGAGTCTTCTAATTGTTTTTCTCATGGTTGCTTGTGCTTGAGTTCTTACATTGAAGTCAATGGTAACGTTACGTCGAATAGAGTCCGTTAACTCCTGTGCAATTTTCTTTAGAGTCTCATCATCATAAAATTCTCTAGCAACTTCATCTTTGGCAAGAGCATAATAAAATGCAATCTCATCTTTGTTAAGTCCTAGTTCCTCTTCTTCTTCATGCATCTTCTTAATTTCTTTTGCCATTCTAATCAGTTCTTCTATTACTTCTGCATTTGTGATTGCTTGGTTTTTGTATTTGTTTAAGGCTTTCTTTAACTTTTCAGAGAACAGCTCAGATTTTACAAGATTGCTTCGTTCCATTACCTTGATTTCCCCTTCTAGAAGTTTTTTCAACATCTCTAAGGCTAGATTTTTAGTTTTTAGTTGTTTTACTTCTTCTAAGAATTCCTCATCAAGTATGGATACATCAGGTTGTTTTAATCCCATTGCTTCAAAAACATCAATTACCTCCTCGGAAATAATGGATCTTTCAAGCATTTGGTTTATTCGTTGTTCAATTTCAGCTTTTGATAATGCTTTTTTGCCTTTTGTCTCAAGCTTTACCAAACTTGCTTTTACAGCTTTAAAATAACTAATATCGAGAGCGATTGCCTTGGCGTCTTCTGAAGCGGCACAGAGACCATGAGCTTTTCCAAGTTCAGTTGCGACTAGTTTGAAATCTTTTTGCTCTTTTTCATCTTTAGATAGAACAAAATCCATTCCTGTTGTAATAGCTCGCATACGTTTTGCTTGTGATTGCCCCATGTAATCTGAATAATCTAATCCATGGAACATACCCCTAAGGATTTCCAGTTTCTCAAGCATGATGGCAATGGCTGCTGAAGTATCTATACCTGTATTCTTCTTATCACTATCAGTATATTCTTTTAGTGCTTTTTTCAAGTTTTCTAGAATACCGATATAATCAACAACAACGCCACCCTCTTTGTCTTTGAAAACCCTGTTTACACGAGCAATCGCCTGCATAAGATTATGCCCTTTCATTGGCTTATCAATATACATCGTGTGCATCGAAGGTACATCAAAGCCAGTAAGCCACATATCTCTAACAATAACAATCTTAAGTTCATCATTATTATTCTTCATTCGATTGGCTAAGGTATCTCGTCTTTGCTTACCACCAACGTGTTTTTGAAGTTTTTCTTCGTCCGCTGCGCTTCCTGTCATGACAACCTTTATTTTTCCTTTGGTTACATCATCACTATGCCACTCTGGTCTTATGGTTGTGATAGCATCATATAGATTCACAGCGATTCTTCGGCTCATGGTTACTATCATTGCTTTTCCGTCCATTACTTCTGCTTTTGTTTCATAGTGTTTAACAATATCTTCTGCTAATTTCTTAATACGATTGGGGGAACCAACGATAGCTTCCATCCGTGACCATTTCGCTTTATTCTTTTCTCTATCCGTTTCCTCTTGACCTTCTGTTATATCTGCGAATTCTTCATCTAATTCCTTCAAAACATTTTCATCTGCTTCTAACTTAATAATTCTGTTTTCATAATATATTTTTACTGTTGCCTTATCTTCTACCGCTCTTGTCATATCATAGATATCAATATAATCTCCAAATACCGCTGGTGTGGACTTATCATCAAACTCGATTGGTGTTCCTGTGAAACCTATATAGGAAGCATTAGGAAGTGCATCTCTCATATATTTGGCATATCCATACTTCACATCGCCAGTTTTCATATTTGTCTTTGCATCTAAGCCATATTGACTTCGATGAGCTTCGTCAGCAATAATAATCACATTTTTACGATCAGTTAATACAGGCATTTCTCCTTCTTCAGGCATGAACTTTTGAATGGTTGTAAATATAATTCCGCCTGATTCCCGTTCATTAAGGAGGTCATATAGCCCATTGACTTCTCTTGAGTTATCTTTTGCTTGAGCTTTCTTTTGTTCCTCTGTTAATTTTCTTACATGAGCTTGTTTTGGCTCTTGTCGCAAAATTTCCTTTGATTTTGCAAAGGTAGTGTACAACTGGTCATCCAAATCATTTCTATCTGTGATGACGATTATTGTAGGGTTGTTTAATTCTTTTACCAATTTTGCCGTGTAAAATACCATAGAAAAACTCTTGCCTGAACCTTGAGTATGCCAAATAACCCCTATCTTTCTATTTCCTGTTTCACTTGTAGCCAACTTCGTTTTATTTACTGCCTTTTTGACAGCAAAATACTGATGATAAGCAGCTAGTATTTTAATAAGGGATTTTTTATCTCCTAACTTTTTCCCATTACTATCATAATCACTAGAAGTAGATTCTTGGAAAAGAAGAAAATTAGAAATAACATCAAGCACTCTTTCTTTTGATAGCATTCCTCTAAATAATGTCTCATATTGAGGAATGTTTAGAGGGGCTATGTTTTCCCCATCTTCACTTCTCCAGTTCATGAAACGTTCTAAATCTGAGGTAATGGTTCCTGCCTTTGCATTGATCCCATCAGATATAATACAAAATGCATTGTAATGGAAAAGGTGCTCAATATCTTTCTTATAGGTTTGGATTTGATGATAGGCATTTTCTATTCCTACATCTTCATCTGATGCTGACTTTAATTCAACCACAACAAGTGGAATGCCATTAATAAAGAGAATAAGGTCTGGTCTTCTGTTCTCAATACCTAGAATGGTAAATTGGTTCACAACTAGAAATTCATTGTTATCAATATTCTCAAAATCTATTAAATAAGCATTTTTTGTTCTGATTAAATCCTTTTCCTTAAAAGTAACTTCAATTCCTTCTGTTAGAAGCTTATGAAAATAATGATTGTTTTCTACTAAAGATGGACTATTGAATGTAATAACTTGTCTAAAAGCATCTTCTAATGCAGCTCTAGGTATATGCTTGTTAATTCTAAAAAGTGCTTCTTTTACTATATTTACTAGAATCACTTCTTTATAATCCGTTCGCTCTGGTGCCTCTCCATCATAAGCTATATCTGGTCCAAATCGATACTCATAGCCAAGCTCATCTAAAATCTCTATTGCAGCCTTTTCAAGTAGCTCTTCTGTAAAGTTTTCTAGTAGACTCAATGTAGTTCCCCCTTTCTTTGCCTTTTTCTTTATTACCTAAAAACATCATTAGATCTTCTATTAAAGACTTAATTATTTAATAGTCCATATCCATCCCAATTGTCATTGCATTACCGATTAAGATAACTATATTGTTTGTTGTGACAGTTATTTAGACTAGATTTTCTAATTCTAAATTAGATTGAACTTCCTCTGTATTGTCAAGAGGCACTCTGATTTCACCTGACATAAGTTGTGGAAGTAGGGTGTCTCTAACTTTTACTAATTCCTCATTTACTTTTGAATTAACATATATTTTATTAAATATAGGGTTGATAATCTCTTTAAACTCACTTATTAAATTAACATTTGATCCTTTAGGAAGTATTATAGGGATTTTTCTAAGTTCACCAAGACTTATATATTGTTGAGTACTACCAGCCATTCTTTCGTTTATATATTGTTTTGTTGATGGTGTCTTTAAATAACAATAGATGTATTCATATAGTTCTAAAACCTCTGAGGTTTTAAATAGTCCTATGTTTTTTATAGCAAATTTTATTTCTTCGTTTTGTACTAAGTATAAGTTACCTACAGTCCCTATCATACTAATTAGAATATCATATCTATCAACTTTGCTCCTTTTATTAACTGCATTATAATCGTCTTCACTAATTATATTAGCGCTTTGAAAATCAATCTTTGTATCCATTAAATGTTTTGATGTAATTAATGGATACCCCTTGTCAGTTGCTTTAGGTGAATCATGTGTTCCATCTTTTACATTGAATAAGGTACTAATCTCTTTAGTTTCCCACCCCTTAGGAATCATTCCTAGTTCGCTTTCAATCATTTCACCACCACTAGATTTATATGGTTCTCCATCTTCATTAGGAAAATCGAAATCTACAAACCAACGTTTGAAAATGGTTTGAGCCATTTCTTCAAGGGTTTTGTTGATTTGGTTGTTGACTTCGATTTTATTGTCTATAGTTGAAAGGATATTAGCGATGGCTTTTTGTTCTTCTAATGGTGGTAGGTTAATTTCTATACTCTTTATTTGACTTGGGCTAATATTTGCTTGATTTGCACTTCCATCCGCACTAGCAGCTAAATTATATCTAACATCCTGTTGAATTAAGTAATAGTATAAATAATCGTGGTTACATCTATTTTCGTTGGTAATATACAATTTCCCTACTCTTTGATTAAGTAATAACTTTGTATTCTTTAATCTAACTCTTCCTATTTTACCAACTGCTGAAGCTAATTGATTAACATTAGATCCAGTCATAGATATTAATATATCATTATATTTTAAAGCATATCGCTTTTTCTCATTATATAAATTCTCAGAAACATATTGGGTATCTGAAATATCAATTGTTGGTGGTACAATATTTTTAATTTTTATTATTGGAACCCCACTATCAACAAAATCTTTAGATTTAAAAGCATATCCACTTAATATATCAGCAATTTCTCCAAGTCTAACTTTTTCCCATTCATTAGATTTCATACCCAATGCCCCCTAGATTCTTTCTAATCTCATCTTCTAATCGGCGGGACTTAGTGAATAACTCTCCAAGCTCACTAGTCATTTGCTCCATCTTTTCCTCAAACGAAATACCATCATCTTCAATATCTTCAATTCCGACATATCTGCCAGGTGTTAATACATTTTCATTTTTTCTTACTTCATCTAATTGAACTGATTTAGAAAAACCTTTTACATCTTCATATTTACCATCTATATTTCTCCACTGATGATAAGCATCTCCAATTTTCTTGATATCCTCTTCACTTAACTCTCTATGTCTTCGATCAACCATGACTCCAAGGTTTCTAGCATCTATAAATAGAATTTCATTTACTCTGTTTCTATGCTTTGTATTGCCCTTCTTGTTTCTATTTAGAATCCATAAAGAAACTGGAATTCCTGTAGAATAGAAGAGCTTATCTGGCATTGCCACAATACAATCTACTAAATCAGATTCTAATAAATTTTTGCGAATTTCACCTTCATTAGAAGTATTGGAACTTAGGGAACCATTTGCAAGAACAATTCCTGCAGCTCCATTTGGTGATAGATGATAAACCATATGTTGGACCCATGCATAGTTCGCATTACCTGCAGGTGGAATGCCATAAGCCCATCTGACATCATCCTTTAATTGCTCTCCACCCCAATCACTAATATTAAAAGGAGGATTCGCTAATATATAATCGGCTTTTACATTTTTATGAAGGTCATTATGAAAAGTATCCGCATGTTCAGGTCCAATATTACCTTCTAATCCTCGAATGGCTAGATTCATTTTACAAAGCTTCCAAGTAGTGGAATTTAGCTCCTGCCCATAGATAGCTAAATCCGTTAACTTCCCTTGATGTTCTTCAATGAACTTCTCACTTTGAACAAACATTCCACCAGATCCACAGCAGGGTTATGATTACTTTTAATATGTGTAACAATCTATAAAACTCTATCAAATCAACTCTAGTAACCGTAGTTAATCAGTTTTTTTCATTTACACACTTAAACTTGATTTTTACCCAATAAATTAGATATGATAATTTTGGTAATTGTGTATAATAGATTAATAGTTTTCAAGTTAGCTTTTTATTATGAGGTGTTCTTTATGCTGATTATTAGAGAAGTAAAATCTGGAATGAGAAGTACCTTCGAGAGAATCCACGCAGATGAAAATGGTCGAACGATATTTAATGAGTCTATTAAATATCGTTTATTTAAAATAAAAGAGAATGAACAAGGTAGATTCATCTTATACGATGACAACATGAATGTTATTTCCTCTGCATATCAATACGTAAATATTTATATGTCTAATCAACCGTATAATACTAGAGAGAAAACAATATACGCAATACGATTATTTTATTGTTTTCTTCATCTAACTAAAGCTAGATTAACTGAGCTTAGTCTAGACGATATAGAAAAGTTAAAATACTTTCTTCTTGGATACTCTCCTAAAAAAGGTTCCTACTCCATGCAATTACAAACTGTTAGAAGCAACAGTACTGTCAATGAATATTTATCAATTTACCGCTCATATTTGAACTACCTTGGTATTGAATGCAAATATTTATATGATACAAAGAATTCGACTATGAATGGAGTTCATCCAGAAGCTGATATTATTAAATCGTTTACTTCCTATAGTTCTAACCTTAAAACAAGCACCCCTGTTCAAAGAGCTCCTAGATACATTTCCGTTGATAATTTTATAAAGGTAATTAAAATCATCCGTGAAGATAGCAATATAATGGCTGAATGTATAGTGCGTCTTATGTACCAATTTGGTCTGCGACTTGGAGAAGTTTTGGGACTTACTTTTGAAGACTTAGTAGAGGAAAATATAAACGGCACCTTATACCCCGTACTTTTTATTAGAAACCGTTTAACTGATAAGCATTTTCAGAAAGCAAAAACCTGTATGAATATAATAGATAGGAGTCAATATCGAAGTAAAGATTATAAAATTGAAAACTACGGTTATCAAAAACTCATCATTACCTATGATATCTTCGAGTTGATTAATACATACATAGAAGTTGCACATAGTACCGCCCGTAATAAAAATATAAAACGATATAAGAACGGAGCAACAGCTGATAAAGTTATCAAAAATAAATATGAAACTGAGAATTACTATATTTTTATAAACTCAATTGGTACTATATTATCAGAACAGAGTTGGAATAAATACATAAAGTCTGTTTTTTATAGGGCTGAAATTCCAATCGACTCTAAGTCCAAAAAGACTAACCTCAACCATCGATTTCGACACGGATTTGCTATGTTCCACGTCCAGCATCGAAAAACGCCACTATTGGAATTACAAAAACTTATGAGACACGCATCTATTTCTTCAACAATGATTTACTATAATCCCACAGAAATTGATGAAGCAATTATAAAAAATGAATTTGTAAATGAAATATATGAACTTATACCAGGGTTAAGGAGATGAAATAAAATTTTGAAAGTTGAAACAAAAAGACCTTCATACTGGAATGAGCAATATAAAAATTCCATCAGTCAAATTAAAGATTCAAGACTGCAAACCGTTTACATTGGACTTTGGAGTGAATTAGGGCAAAAAAATGATTTTATCTATCAAATTACTCCCAAAAATAGGACCTCTATGTTCAAATTTTCTAATATAATATCGAATAATAGCTTATCAGATATTTCATGGTCTTTACTTTGTGATATTGTATCTGATGATATCGCTCTTGGTCCTACGTGCTGTAGATTCCTTTATAAGTTGTTAGAAAACAATTTGTATAAGGGAGAGTATGCAAAAGATTTATATAAGAGAAAACAACTTTTTTTTCTTGGCAAAAATCATAATAGGCGTACATTCCTGAATCTATTTATCTACGATAATATTCAATATTTATATTATGATGATAATACAACCCGAAGAAAATATACCATTATTCAATCCAGTGGTATTCTAAGACAATTGCTAATTGAATTTTATGAAAAAGACAAAAATAATAGTAAACTAAACACAAGGGATTTTTATGCTCATTTCTCTGATAGCCTTGGCCTATTTGTAAATACAATCAATGGAGTTTCTGATTTTAATTATAATACATACACTAATCAGACTGATTATTTTATAGGCGGTAAAAATGCTAAAAATAATTTGCATGCACTTAACCGATTCTACATATTTCTTTCTGACCATCCTTCCAGTCAAGGTACAAACATTTTCAAGCAAACAGATAATATAGATATAACTATCTTGAAAAGGGACGATTTTGTCAAAAGAACAATTGATGGCTTCAAAGTATACTATTATAACCCTTTTGCTTCAATCCCTCCCAACGATAAGTGGATTTTGCACATTAACGGATTTGAAAAAGCTTCTTCTAAAATGTACGCAGCTACGACGGTAGTGTTTGATCTCACCAAAGTAGTTTCTTTATTTTACCGAAATCTAGTGAAGCGATATATCTGGCTGGAATCGGGAAACAACTTTAATTCAAAACATGAAACATATTATAATTTAATTGTGATCTTAAATTATATTACTGAATTAAAACAAAGTGAAAACTACCCCAATCCAGACCTTAACTATATGAGCATTCATGAAGCAACAATAATTAGAAATCACATCGCGAATTATGAACTTTCAACCTACACTAAAAATGCCAAGTTGTCTGCAATTAGACGGTTTTTAAAAGTACAAGAAACTAATCAAACGTTGACTTTTGATGTTCTCTTCTTTAATTACCTAATAGAATTTAAAAGAACCAATAGCAACAATGCGAAAGCAATCCTAGATAAAGATTTGATAAAGATTAATGCCGTTATGAAAAAATATGCGGATGAATCATATATCAATTCCCTGCATTACGCAATCTTTCATTTGTGTCTACAAACCGAATTCCGCATTTCACAGATATGTCATCTAAAAGTAGATAACCTTGCAAATACAATGAAAAATAATCAGTATATGATTACAACAGTTAGTAAAACTTCTAATGGTCAAGAGTATACTGCCGTTATTTCCAATTTAACAAAAGTTCATTTGGATGACGTTTTAAAACAAACAGAAGTACTTAGGGAAGAATGTACAGACGATAGCGTAAGAGATTATTTATTTCTTCATAAAACTCAACAGAACCGATACTCTCCAGTGGATGCAAGAAAGTTTAGAACTTTTTTAGCAAAATGTTGCGACGAAGCCGGAACAATTATTTATAATGCAAATAATCTTCGTGATACTCACATGACCAAAGCAGAAGAATATCGTATGCGGCATGGGAAAAGTGATGCTGTTCTATCAGTATTATCAGGTCATAAAAGAATAGATACAACACATAATCACTATATTGAAACTGAACTTACAAAGATGTTAGAGGCAACGTATGGTATCATTATTGGAGAAGTAGACTTATCAGGTAAAATTGTTTCAAATATTGATAATTCTTTTGCAAATACAGACCATGAAGTTGAAAATGGCTGCGGCTATTGCAAAAGGGATTCTTGTGGAATTTTTTCTACAATTTCATGTCTACTCTGCGAAGATTTCATCACTACCATAAAGCATGAAAAGCAATTTACTGAAACAATTATTCGAATCGATGATATGATTAAGAATGCTCTTACCCCACATGATATGGATGATCTTCTTAATATCAAGCGTTTATATGGAGCCTATTTATTAGAGATATGGAAAGAGAAAGGGGCTAGTGTTAATGAATAACTCTGCGGTAAAACCTTTTGTACTATCGGGTATAGAATGGACGATTGACCGTGAGTTTCATTATGGAATCGAAAATGCTAGGTATATTGATACATTGGTAAATGATGCAAAATATCTTCCTATTAAAAACGGAAATATTAAATTTGAAAGTAAAAAGTGGGATTTTAGACCCTACTTTACAATGAAAAAGACAGCGGACTTGGTATTTAATTTTAAATCGGTTCCGGAATGTTATCTAAATCTAGCAAAATTTTATGTCCTTCTGAATTTTCTTAACTCTGATAAAAAAATATCTTCTATATTTAGATATTTTATAGAAATAAGATCTTTCCTTATTTATCTTTATGAAAATAGCATAACAAAGGTTGAAAGTGTAATGAATAATACTATTGAGGCCTATATGGATACTAAACAGAGCCTTTCAGTTAAGACTCGTAAAATGATTTACACTGCCGTTGAAGACTTTTTTAATTTCATCAAAGCTAACTACTCATATAAACTGAATTTTGCTTTTTCTATATTTAATGAAAAAGATCAGTTGCAGAAAATATTACAGAAAACAAAAGAAAACAATAAGACGCCTAGCATACCAAGTGAATATTTTAATAAACTTTTATCAATATTGATAAAATCTATGCACGACGATACCCTCGAATATAAAGATAGGACAATTGCTTGTATTTATATAATAATTAGTCAGACAGGTTTAAGAATCTCTGAGGTGTTAAGTCTTGAGACCGATTCCTTAAATAAAATTGAGCTAAAAAACTTAGAAGCAACTGCGTATTTCCTTACTCATAAGGTATTCAAATCACCAGGAAAAGAACAAGAATTAATAAGCAATGAAATCTTTGCAAACCAACTTACTAAGGAAGCATTTGAAACTCTTGTTTCATTACGTAATGGGCGTAGTAATAGAATAGGAAATAACTTTATTTATTTACCAAATACAAAAATAATTCCAGCTACCAGCACATTGGCTAGAAATCACTTTCATAGTTTTTTATACAGATACGCAGATTTTGCAAAAGGTGAAACATCACCCTATCCCGAATTAAAAGTTATAAAAAATGATGGAAAACCAATAATCGCACCTACTAGTAAACAATTTCGAGTACATGTATCTACTGAACTGTACTATCGAAATGTACCGTTACTTTATATAAAAAAATATATGAGCCACTTAAGCGAAGAAATGATGGGCTATTATGTTAGAATAAAATCAAATAAACAAGAAGATGCTGAGTATTCTAATAATCTTCTGAAATCTCTAGTAACGAATGAAATCAATTTACTTGGTAATGATTCAAAACAAATACAAAAAAATATTGAGAATTTCATAAAAGAGGAACAATACAATGTTGAGAAAGATATTGACTCTATAGTAGATTCATTGAACGGTAAATTCGTCATTAGGGCAAAACGTGGTGGAGTATGTATCAAAACTTCTATTAGAGACTGTTCAAAAGATGCACGCACAAATGAAATGTTCTGTTCGTATAACATTTGCCCTAACTTATTTCATATGTATTACATGGTAGATATTTCTTATGAGGATTTTAAACTTACTCAAAAAACATTTAAAGCAAACAAAGAAAATGGTTTTAAGTTACAGGCATCTAAGGAACTTAATAAGTTGCAATTTATCTGTAAAAAGAGGTTGCTCCCAGAACTAGAAGATCTAAAGCATAAAATCAAACAGAAAGGTATTGAATATATTCTCACAAATTACCCGAATTTAAGTGACATTATTGAGAATTACAATATTATCATGGAGGAAATCGACCAATGGTTGAAAACGAAATATTAAATATCATAAAGGAACGACTTTCAAAAATAGGTTATAACTATGAAACTTTAACTACATCTCAGAAGAAGTATTTACTTCGGATTGAATCAGAAATCACCTGGAGATTAACAGAACAAAGACATTCATTGGATAATTTAAAATACAATAAAATAAATATAGCTTCTATCACTTCAACAGTAAATATTTCAAGAAAGACTGCATATAACAATAAAGTACTAAAGGATTATATCGAATATACTGAAGTGCTGTATGAAGCTAATTTTCCAAACAGCGGTATTTCTGAGTTAAAGGAACAGCTTTCAGAATACAAGGATATCATTGATAAAATGGTAAGAAGGGATTCTAAAATTGAAAATCTTAAAAGTGAAGTAGCAGAATTACAGAAGGAAGTAATGTTATATAAGGATCAAGTAAAACAACTAACAGAAAACAATATTGATTTAACAGTACAAATTGAGAGTTATGAGAAAAAGCAGAAATTAAAGTCCTCATTAAGTGTTGTTAAATAAAAACTTATTGTTCATTTATAAAAAGAATAAAGATTTTGTAAAAAAAGCAGAACCAAAAATTAACGGTTAAAACAAGAAGTTTAGCAAAAGTGCAATTTTTGTTACAAGAATTCTTTCATAGCAAACCTATTTTTGCCTCAAGTTTAGTATTGTATTATAGGTATCCATTTTGTGAAGAAAAGAATCTTTACCACCTTCTAAATATTGTAGAATTAATTTTGTTACCCGTTGATTTCCTAAATAACCTTTATGCTCGACCCAGCCTTTTCTATTATCTGAATTTAATACAATTACTTGTTCAGCTACTGCATTGGTAACTATGGTAGAGTTATGAGTAACTATAATGACTTGTCTGCTATTTTTAATATTTCGCAAACTGCTTACTAAGTTCTTATATATATACTGACTATCTAAATTATCTTCTGGTTGATCGATTATTAGTGGTGTATTATCCTTTGCATGAATACCAAATTTAAAAATAAAAGTTAATATTGCTGCTACTTTTTGACCAAGCGAAAGTGATTCTATTGGTTTTAATAATACTCCTTGATTAGGAAAGGATTCCTTGGAATTAACATTAAATAATAAATTAAAGTTATCAGTGATCTCAATATATCTTTTGAAGCTAGTATGCAAGTTAAAATTATTAGAGACAAGCTCTTTTAATATGTCTCTATATACAGAATTTATATTTTCCTTGTTAATATCTTGATATTCTTCGTTAATATCCCTTATTGAACGGTTAATTCTCTTATTTGCAAATTGAGATAAAGGTTGTAATTTTTCTAAATCTGCGAATTTTTGTCCTACCAATAAATTAAAAAATTGAATAAAGTTTACTTTATTTATTATTTCATAGAGATATCTTTCTACGCCCTCCCAAGTTAATAAAGTCCTATTTACATGCCTATCACGGGGAATATTAAAAAGTAGCTCATCTATAAAATGATTGTGAATATCATCATAATGTCCGTATTCTATTTTAATTAGATCCTTATATTCTTGATTAAAATCACTTATTTCATTAGCAAATTTCTCTTTTCTAATTTCAAGTTCATTAATTACAACATTCAAATTATCTTTGAGGTATTTTCTAATGGTTTTTTTATTTGTATTAATTAATCCCTTTAGAAATGAGTTTAATTTTCGAGAAGGAAGCCCATCAAAAATTACTTCCCTTACAAATTCGCCTATCTCTCCTCGATTTATTCTATTTAATATATTGTTAATAGAATATCTATTTCGGTATACAGAATTTAAAACATCATTTTTCTCATCCCCAATAACCTTAATAAATCTAAAATTTTTACTATCCTCAACTTTATATAGTTCTAACCAATGCTCAGCTAAATATATTGTGTCCTGCTGGTTAGAAGGTGAACTAAGAAATGCCTTTTCTAAGAAAAAATCTCTTTGATAATATTCCTTGTCTGGATCAAGCTGTGGAATAAATTTAACAATATAATCATTACCGTGAAAAGCGAAGACTATAACAATAAATTTGTGGTTCGATATAAATTTTAACTGTTTTTTGTCTGGAGATGTTCGAGAGAAAATTGTATCAATGATATTGAGTAAAGTACTTTTTCCTGTTCCTCTACCTCCAATTATGCAATTAAGATCTTTAGAAAAATCCACTTTAAAAAACTCATCGTTACTTCTATTACCACTCATGTATCCATTGTCACCAGGATGAATATAGATACCTTTGATAAATTTGTCAGTAAATGTTGGCTTTTCAGTGTAGACAGAAAAATGATAGTCAATAAGAGCCTTTTTAAAAGCCGAAAAATTCAACTTATTAAATTTAATCCAAGTATTTCTACGTCCAATTGTTTCTATGCTATGGGAGTCTCCTTCATGGAGAATACAAAATTCTCTATTAGTAGTAAACGGATAAATTTTCTCTTCTATAATTTTATCCATATTTTCAAGATTAGTTGAACCTAATATATAACTTGCTTCTTTTGAAAAAAGATTTTGTTTATAAAGTTTAGTACCTAAGAAGTCTGAACTAGTAATATGTGCTAGGTAGCCTACACCTCCTAGTTTTGATATTTCTTTTATGATTGTCAAACTGGTCTCAATCGTTCCTTCTTTGGCAGAATGTATCTGCTCATTAACAAATTTTTCGATGCTTGTGAAATTATTTTGATCAAAAATACCTATTACATGATTTTTATCAGAACAAGAAATCTCAATTCCTAAGAGTAAGTGTATTGCATTTTGATTGATTTGCTTATTTGTTTTAATGTTATTTTTAAAATATTCATCTAGTGCATATTTAAGTTTTTTAAAACCAGTTAGAGTATTATGATCACTAATTACAACCACTTCTACTTTCTCTAAATACAACTTATAAGCAATAAGCATATATGAGAGATATTCTTTAAAGTCTTTATAAGGGATGTTTTTTTCCTTCAATTGTTCAATATATTTAAGTCCTTCATAATCACCTTTATCAACTCTATCAAGTATGGCTTCGAGTTGGTTTTCTGCTAAATAACCAATTTCTTTAGCATAATTTAGTATTTTCTCTATTTTAATAGATTCATAATTTTGGCCATCAATCAGGACGTAATCATATGATGCAGGAGTATGTAGATGTATCTCACATTTCTTTAAATCCGCATATTTTCGCCTCATATTAGTAATTTTGTAATAAATTTGTGATATCGATTCAGTCATTAACTGCATATTACCCTCCAAAATAAAATCTTGATTCTACTAAAAAATCTATTGTTCCAATAATATTATAGCATTGATAAATTTTTTATGTAATATTTTACATTTTTAGAGTTTCATGTACTATCACACAATCACTATCTTTTTCTAGAGATTAGGCATACGTACTTAAATCAGTATTTATAAGTTTTTAGGTAATTTATGTATTTCTGTAACTATATTACAAACTAAATTCCAGTTTATGATAATAAAAAGCGAACGAAAGTTCCGGATCGCTCAAAATGTTTTCTCACCAACTATTGCAAAAATGACTTTTTATTAGTTTTTAAGAAAGCCTGCTTTTTAAATATTCTTGAAGGTTACTATCTCGACAAAAAATATAACAGCCCTTCATACCACGAGACATTAAAATTTTATAGATATTTTTGACTAAAGCCGTTAATTCCTCTGGCTTTTGTTTCAAACCTTTTTTCCCAGTTCTATCGTAGTAATCATTATATGAAGCATAAATTTGCATATCATCAGGACTATACCTCAAATCGTTACCTACAATAACACCAACATAGTCAAATTCTAATCCTTGAGAAGTATGTACACAGCCTATTTGATTAACTTTTTCTTCATCCATAGCCCATGAGTATTGATTATTTCTGCTATTCCAAGGCATACTAAAGTCGTATTCAGACAGTTCCACATCATTTATTTCAGCATTGGGATTACCATCTGCCTCTGATGTCCATGGCCATGCAAATCCTGCCAGCATTCGTGCTTTAAAACCCTCTTTGTTTTTTTCTTTTATCTTTTCTAGCAATGCTTGAGGAGTATCCATAATCATAAATTCAAAACCATTTTCATCCCAACCGTCATAATTGGCTGTATCTCTGATTCCCATGTTATGATCAATCCAGTTTAAAAAACCTTCTGCTCCAAAACATCTGAATTGAGCTTCAAGTTTTACCTCCACTATTTTAGAGCCAAACTTTTCTGCAGCAGTTTTAATAGTATTTACTGTTCCAACATCCTCTGGTCGAATTCGCTGATTATCATCTATAAAAAAAACATTTATCTTGGATGCTTTAATAACATCCTCTACCTGATTCTCGCCTTTATATTGAAATGCTCCTTTTTTCTTAAGACGATGTGCTTCGTCAACGACCAATACATCAAACTCATTTTCTATAGCATTAAAAAATACTCCTGAACCCGAAAATAAGCTACTCAACCGTTTTTTACTATGTTTCCTTTTGTTAACTAACATTTCTATCATCGCAGCCCTAAAAGATGCATTAGGAGCTACGAATTTTAAGTTCTTCCTTTGTTTTAAGAGTTCAACAAACGCATTCATTGCAACTACTGACTTTCCAGTACCTGGTCCGCCATTAACTATGATTGTAGTTTTATCTTTTGATGTTGCCGCATGTGCAAGTATATTTTCGTATGCTACCTTTTGCTCATCTAGAAGTGTAAAAACTTCATTCCCTTCAAAAATATCCGAGACATATTCCACGAACTTCTTTGAAGGCTTTATCTTTCCATTTTCAATTTGATAGAGTATTTCGAGGCCATTTCCTTTACCAACGTACTTACGGATGAAATCTCCTAATTTTATAACATCTTCCGAGAGAAAAACAGGTGTATCTTCGACGATTTCTTGATATGGCTTAGCAGTTAGTGGTTCTGGATTTCTTCTTACATAATTATGTAGATATGCACATGAATATGGAGATAGATTTTTCCTATATATAGCTTCATTCATATCCGATAGGTATTTCTTATATGAATAGGCTTGATAAGATGGGTGTGCCACTTCCCTCACTCTACCGCCTACATAAGCTGTAACTATGTCTTCTTTGTTTGTGACACCCACTTGATCCCACTGCTTCAACTCTATTATTACAAAGTTTGCATTAACATTTTTGTCATATCCCGAAACTATAAAATCAATCCTTTTACTGGTTCCAGGAATGTTGTACTCAATAAACACACCACAATCATCAGGAATCATCGATTTTCTTAATACGGTTTCCATGAACCGAAGTGAATAATTCCATGACCGCTTCTCCGCTTCTGCAACCCGTCTCCCGTATTTAGACATGAATACGCCTTCAATATCATAAACTATTTTATTATCGTCAACTGCTGAACGAAATCCAAGAGCACTATTTTTATAAATAATCAATGGTAATCACTCCAATTCTGTATACTTTTTTTTACTCCCATATGCCTTATCAATCTTATATTTCTTCTCATTAAGTTTTAGTTTTTCTGTAATAATCTCATTGATATCAACATTTAAAAGATCAGCCATCATAACGCTGTAAATTATTACATCAGCTAATTCAAGCAAAATATTGTCTTTATGCTCTGGCACATTCGTCTCACTGCCTGTCCATTGAAAATTTTCTAACAACTCTGCAGCTTCTAAACTAATCGATATCGCTAAATCTTTTGGATTATGAAACTGTTTCCAGTTTCTCTCGTCCCTAAAAAGAATTATTTGCTTAACAATTTCTTCACGCATTTCCTAATCACCTTATCAGTCAGATTATTTTCAACTTATCTTAAATACTTAAAATACTCCCCCCTAATACTCTTAAATATCCTACCAGCGACATACTACAAATAAAGGACAGTACTCTATCCAATTTCATTTATAATTTTATTTATGATCTATAAAAAATTTTTACCGTAATATTTTTTGATTGTAAAAGAAGTGCCATTCAGTGGTCTTAATTAATCAAATTGGTGTATAATAATATGAAAATAATTATTGCGGTAAATTATACATTTATAATATTAATCATATGCAAGGATCATAGATTCTACCTTTGTATGGCTCAATCATTTCTACTAAGGTTTTAACAACAGAGGTAGGGGTATAGAATTCTCCTCCACTTTTACCTTCTATGGCTGCAAACTTTCCTAGAAAATACTCGTAAACACGTCCAAGCAAATCCTTTTCATCCTTTGAATGCAATTTAATAGTAGAAATTAAGTCAATAAGTTCCCCTAATCTTCTTTTATCTATTTCTGGTCTAGCATATCGCTTTTCAAGTACATTTTTTAACGTCCTGTTCTCTTTTTCTATAAGAATCATGGCATCATCAATAATCTGCCCTATTTTCTCACTTTTTGCATTATCTTTTATGTAGTTCCATCTTGCTCCTTTTGGGACCCAAAAAATATTTTCCGAAAGATATTCATCTAATTCTTCCTCAAACCCTTCACCTTCAGCGACAAGCTCATTATATTTAGTCTCAAATTTATCTGAAATATATTTTAAGAAAATAAGCCCTAAGACTACATGCTTATATTCACTTGCATCCATACTTCCTCTAAGCTTATCAGCTGCTTTCCAAAGTGTTTCCTCAAATCCAATATTTCCTGTTGTATTTTCTGCCATTTCTCTCTCTCCTTTAATTATTATCTATATTTATTAGTGCTTTAATTTTAAGGACACATTTACTAATAATTATATAGTTTTATATCCATGGGGTAAATTCCTGTTTTTAGGACATAAGAATATACAGTGTTTTGACAAAGAATGTATTATCATCATTTTAAGTACAAAATTTGCAATTCTTAGCCGTACAAAAAAGCCCATTCCAGACAAGGAACAGGCTTATAGTGACATACTTCTAATTTATCTCTTCATTAATCGATAGTGAGGTTACATCATAAAACCCTAAGGCTCTTATTGCTTCTAACTTAGGATGAAGTTGAGGTAATTCTCGCCATAATTCTCTAAGATATTTCCATTTTGTTTTTATTCTAATTACTGTTTCATCAACCAGAAAAGCTATCTTTAAATACTCTTTTCCGAATGAAGGTGGATAAAGAATATAAACCAACTCTACATTTTTCTTCTTTTTAATTTTGATTGTTATTCTTTTAATATCTTCATCATCTGGTGTTTTCATGGACTTATATAATGAAACTTTGTTATCCTTAAGCCATTGTTTAAAATGACGTTCGCGAAAGTAATCTTCAATCAATTCAACATTAAATTTTTCTACTTCCTCTATGACATCATATTTAAAACCAGCAACATCGAGATTTAATATTTCATTTTGATAAACTGTTTTTACTATATATTCATCTTCATCATTATTCGGTTTTGGCATAACGAAGAAAGGAATACCATCTAAACAATCGGCAATTTCCATCATTTCAGCACCAGATAGCATTTTGTTGGGATTATATACAATTAGATAATCTTTTTTCATCTTCATTTCCTTACCCCCTTACAATAAAGAAGTTATTGGGCTAAATTGGTTGTGCTGGATTTTTATATCATCATCAGTCATTTGAATATATTTTCTGACCATATTCATCGTACTATGATCAAGGATTCGTTGTAATGTAAAAGCATCTCCACCGTTTAAAATATAAAATTTAGTAAATGTATGGCGGAATGTATGTGGGCTGACTCTCACACCCTTTATTTTAGCCATTCTTCCATATTCTCTAATTTTGTCTCTTATATTTGAAGGATCTAGTTTTTCGCCATAATTAGATATAAAAATATTGTCTATATGATGAAAAATCATCGCTCTATTCTCTTTTATTAACGTCTGTATTAATTTAGCAGTTTTTTTCGATAAAGGTAGTACTCTCGCTTTATTATTTTTAGCAATGGCTGCAGGAACTTTAATCATTTTTTGTTCATAATCAAAATATTCTTCTTTTAACTCTACCGCCTCTCGTATGCGAATGCCCGTGTCTAGCATTAGCACCATGATGACATAATTCCTAAAGCCCACATATGTCCTCTGATCAGGTTGCTTTAACAATTCACTAACTTGTTCTTTCGTAAAAGCTTCTATCGTATCTTCTTCTGTTTTCAACAATTTGATTTTAGCAGCTGGGTTATGCATCAAATGCTCTTCATCGTAACAGAATTTAAAGAATGTTTTGAGTGGACGAAGTCTTACATTAATCGTAACAGGCGATAACCCTTTCTTTTGTCCATATTTCTCTGCTAACACCTTATGGTTGTCCCATACCCCTTTTTCCTTCTTCATGTAATAAAGCGAGACTTAATTCAGATGGAGTTCTTTATCTCCAACTGAATTTAGCGAGACTTATTTCGAGGATTGAATCACCTCCCTCTAGCTAATTTTATTGGGCCCCACAAAAGTAATCGGATTATTTTACGAAGACTAACGTCACTTTTGTGGGTAAGCTTAAGAGGGAGTCTTGATGAAACCGAAGATAAATGTAATCCCTAATCATGTCTACTGTAACCTCAGAACCCATTGTCACTTGTGGATAATCCTTGCTAAGATACTCCTTAAAGTACCTAAAGTTTGTCCGATGATCTTGCAGAGTCCTTTCTCTTAGTTCCTCTAACTCTTTTGCTTTGATGAAGATTTCGAATAACTCATTTAAGGTCTTCGAATCATCCATGATTGGGTCTTCATCTAAATATCTCCTTGTTGCTACTCTTCTTCCTCTTCGTCTGTTTTCAGACATAAAAAAACCTCCTCAACTTATCTTTTTTTGAACAAGATAGGTCAAGAAGCGCCCACACGGTCTATAGGTAAATCTCCGATTTTAGCCATTTTTATCCAATAGGCTAAAAACGTTGATATATCAATGGTTTTGGCGGGAGTGCATGGGAATCGAACCCACCAAGGACGGCACGCGCCCCTCAC
>CAZEQK010000039.1:0-29832 GCA_964514395.1 uncultured Bacillaceae bacterium | reverse complement strand
AACATTACAGCTATTTAAATTCATTCACATTTTTAAGGTGCGAAAGTTGAGTAATATATATAAGTATCAAGGAAATTATGAATATTTTCTTGAAAAGAAAGCAGAAAGAGAGCTACAGGATATAGCTAGTGAGAGTAAACGCCAAAATATATTACGTCGAGAGCTTGCTTGGCTTAAACGGGGTGCAAAAGCGAGAACAACAAAACAAAAGGCAAGAATTGATAGAGTTGGTGAGCTTCAACAAAATGAAAGAAAAATTAACAAGGATAATATAGAAATAAATTTGCAAACTAATCGTTTAGGTAAAAAAGTAATTGAGTTTAATAACATTTCTAAAACCTTCGATAATAAGTATTTAATTGACCATTTTAATTTTCTTATCGTTCCAAATGATCGTATTGGAATAATTGGAGCTAACGGTGCTGGTAAATCTACTTTGCTTAATATCCTTACTGGTTCGATACTAGCAGACGAGGGTACGATAGATATTGGTGAAACAGTAGAGTTTGGATATTATACTCAGAGCAACTTGGACTTGAATGAAGAAATACGTGTCATCGATTATATAAAAGAAAAAGCAGAAATTATCCCTACCACTGATGGTAAAATATTAACCGCCTCTCAAATGCTTGAAAGATTCATGTTTGATGGAAGCATGCAATGGACCTATATCAAAAAGCTTTCAGGTGGAGAAAAAAAACGACTTCATCTATTAGGTGTATTGATTGGTGGCCCAAATGTGCTATTACTAGATGAGCCTACAAACGATTTAGATATTCAGACATTATCGATACTAGAGGATTATATTGAAAACTTTAATGGGGTCGTAATATCCGTATCCCATGATCGATATTTTTTAGATCGTACCGTCACTCATTTGCTTGTGTTTGGTGAAAATGGAAGAATCGAACATTTTTATGGTAATTATTCAGAATATCTTGAGACTAAACAAACTCAAAACGAAACTAGTGTGAATAAAACAAAAAATGAAAAGCCAAAGACCAAAGATAAAAAACAGAAACTAACCTATCATGAACAAAAGGAATGGGATGAGATAGAAGCTACAATTGTTTCATTAGAAGAAAAACTTGAGAACCTTCAAAGCCAAATATCTAATGCAGGAAGTGACTATGAGAAAGTGGAGAAACTTTTTTCAGAGCAAAAAATAGTAACAGGTAAGCTTGATACAGCACTAGAAAGATGGACAGAGCTCTCAGAATTAGTTGAAGAAATCAAAAGGAATAAATAAAATGACTATAAAAAAAGCACTGTAATTGGAATTCTCCTTTACAGTGCTTCCCCTCTTTAAATGATTAATAGGTTGTGATTTGTTTTTTCGACAAAATCCCACTATTGTCAATCTTTTTTACTGCTTTCATTAATACATCTACGTCCTGTACCATGCCTATTCTTACATAGCCCTCACCATATTTACCAAACGCGTCTCCAGGAATTACAACTACTCCAGTTCTATCTAATAGAGTGAATGCAAAATCAGAGGATTTCCATCCTTCTGGTACCTGAGCCCAGATAAACATACTAGCTTTAGGTTTTTCTATGCTCCATCCAATGTTATTAAGTCCTGCAACAAAAGCATCTCTTCTATCTTGATAAATTTTATAGGTTTTATTTGGATGTGTAATATCCATTCTTAATGCCTTAGTAGCTACTCTTTGTGTAGCTTCAAACACACCAAAATCCATGTATGATTTAAGCACAGCAAGTGGTTGAATAATCGCTGCATTACCTACGACATAACCTATTCTCGTACCAGCTAAATTAAAGCTCTTCGATAAAGAATTAAATTCTATCCCAATATCCTTTGCACCCTCTGCTTCTAAAAAGCTTGGTGGACGAAAACCATCAAAAGCCATTTCTGAATAGGCAGCATCATGAGCAATAATTATGTTATATTTTTTTGCTACCTTGACTACTTCTTGAAAGAAATCTAAAGTGGCAACAGCAGATAATGGATTGCTTGGATAATTAAGAATCATTAGCTTTGCCTTTTCTAAAACATCTGTAGGAATTTTTGAAAAATCTGGTAAAAAGTCATTTTCTTTCAATAATGGCATGGGATAAACCGTACCACCTGCTACATTTACACTAATAGAATAAATGGGATATCCGGGATCTGGTATAAGGGCAATATCTCCCTCATCTAAATAAGACTGAGCAAGATGAGCTAAACCATCCTGAGACCCCATCAAAGCCAATATTTCATCTTTATAAGGGTTTATTTTCACATTAAAACGAAATTGATACCAATCGGCTATTGCTTGTTTTAATTGTTCATTCCCCTGAAAATGTGGATATAGATAAACATCAGAATCTTGAACCGCTTCTTGAAATGCTTTAATCAATTCAGGATGTGGAGGTCTATCCGGACTTCCTATTCCTAAATCAATAATTTCCTTCCCCTGTTTCATTAATTCCTTCTTTCTTAACATCATCTCTGTAAAAATTGCAGAAGACATCTTTTCTAAACGCCTAGAAGGTTTAATTTTCAATTCTCTCTCCCCCAAAGTTAGATTCAATCATTAATCTTTAATAGGATTATCATGAACATTAGCGTAATCACTATAAGATTGTTGAAAAACAAACTCTTTTTCAGGATATCGAAATGCGGTTAGCTTCCCCCCAAAAACAACACCCTGATCAATATTGATCGTATTATTTATCTCCAGTGGTTCTGGCTTAGGATCATGTCCCCATATAATCAATTCATTTGTTTTATGATGCAGATACCACTCTTTTCGAATAGGTTTACCACCTGGATTAAAATCTGTAACGTCACCATAACGGCAATAATTTTTTATTTTATTGTTTTCCTGACCGATAAACTCATCTTTTATACCAGCATGAACGGCAACGACTCTTTCTTTATTATAAGAAAAAACGATATGAGATGGAGCCTGTAATAAGAAGTTTTTTATTTCATTTTTTAAAAAAATCGTTTTTTCTTGACCATTTTGATGTTCATATTCAATAAATTCAGCCTCTACCTTCTCATCGCCATGCTTTAAGGAGACTGGACGTCCATCTAGCCATCTGGCAATTTTCCAACCATGATTACTATCAATCATATAAGCCAATCCATATTTAACCTGACGCATAACAACCATCATACTTTCTAGGGAATAGGGTCCCCTACTCATAATATCTCCAAGAAAAACCAACCTTCTTCCATCTGGATGCTCATATAATTGGTCGCTATTTTTCTTGTATCCTAATTTCTTTAATAACTCTATTAATTCTTCAAAGCATGCATGAATATCACCAATAAAATCGAGACCATGATCTACTTTTACTAAAAATGGATAGTTATGTTTACCCATAAATTTATTATGTAAACTCCCTTCGCTCTTTTGTATTTCATTATCTAAAGGTTTACTATTCCCAAAAAAGACTTTTTCATCACTTTTTTCATTATCATAACATAAGGAGTAAATAAGAGAAATATGATATTTAAAATCACAAAAAGACTTCATTTTTTAATCTAAAAAATGAAGTCTTAAGTATTTAACAAGTGTAGAATTTGCACTACATTATTCATGTATGTTGACATCAAAAATATCAGAAAAATGACTAATCAATTTTTGTTCCACATCATCTAATGGAACTTGCATAGCTAGTTCTTTCTCCATTGATGTCACACCATACTCTGTTATACCACAGGGAATAATCCCATCAAAATAAGATAAATCGGTATTGACGTTCAACGCAAAGCCGTGAGTAGTAATATATCCATCTAATGATTTTTTACGATTAAATTTTATTCCTATGGCTGCTATTTTTTTATCATTTACCCATACGCCTGGATACGCATCCTTCCTTTTTCCTGTTATTCCATACTCCTTAATCGTTCTAATGATCACTTCTTCAATTTGATGCACATATTTTCGAAGATCATTATTCCATGGTTGCAGATAGATGATTGGATAGCCTATAATTTGACCTGGGCCATGATAGGTAACATCCCCACCACGGTCTATGGGAATCATACGTATATTTTTCCCAATCATTTCCTCAGCTGTATAGATAACATTATCTTTATGAGCTGATCTTCCTAAAGTATAGGTATGAGGATGTTGTAATAATAACAGATGTCCTAAAATATCTAGATTCACATTATAGTCATCGACTAAATGCTTTTGATAGTCCCACATTTCTATATAATCTTCGATACCTTTTTTTTCGACTAAAATATTTCCTAGTGTCATATCAATCTATCCTTTTTAAAAAAAAATTATATCCTTACATGGCTCAATATAATTTTGTATTCTCTATTGATAATGATTCTAATTTATTTTTTACAGATTGCATAAACCTACCAACCACTAGACCATCCAATACTCTGTGATCTAATGATACACATACATTCATCATTGATCGAATGGCAATCATATCATTAATTACAACAGGTTTCTTCACAATGGATTCCATTGTCAAAATTGCTGATTGGGGAGCATTGATAATTGGTGCTGACAAGATAGAACCAAAGGACCCTGTATTATTTACTGTAAAGGTTCCACCCTGCATATCCTCTAAGGTTAATTTTCCTGCTTTTGTTTTTTGAATTAGATGATTGATGGACTTAGCAATCCCATATATGCTTTTTTGATCTGCTTCATGAATAACGGGTACGAATAATGCATTATCTGTTGCTACTGCAATGGATATATTGATATCTTTTTTAAGAATGATTCTGTCATGATCCCAGATGGAATTTAAGATTGGGAATTCCTTTATCGCTTCTACTACAGCCTTTATAACAAATGGCAAATAAGTGATTGAGAATCCCTCTTTTTGCTTGAAATCATTTTTAATTCGATTACGATAATTCACCATATTCGTTACATCAACTTCAATGGTAGTCCATGCATGTGGCGCTTCATGCTTACTTTGAACCATTCGATTTGCAATCGTTTTACGAATAGATGTCACATCTATCACTTCATCGCCATTTTCTAAAGTAGCAGCAGGCTTGATGTTATTTCTTTGAGCATAATCCTGTCTTGGGGTTTCTACTTTGTACTCGGAAGCACCTTGATTTATAGAATGAATGGTCGTTTCCTTAGCTGTTGTTTCATTTTTACTCTGATCTATATATTTTAAAACATCAACTCGCCTAATTCTTCCATTCAGGCCTGTACCTTGAATAAGATTTAAATCAAGCTGATTCTCTTCAGCTAACCTACGTACCACAGGGGAGTATCTCTTTTTATCGGTATCATTGTTTACTATGCTTGTAAATGATTTATTTTCTTCAGCAATTTGCTCTTCATTCTTTACTTCTACCTTATCCAATTCACCATCTTCCTGAATATAACAAATAGGCAAACCAACTGAAACAGTTTTTCCTTCACCTTCAATAATTTCAGTAATGATTCCACTAATAGTAGAAGGAACCTCTGCATTCACCTTATCCGTCTCAACTTCACAAAGGGTTTCATATTTTTCTACTTTATCTCCAACCTGTTTTACCCATTTTCCAATCGTTCCTTCTGTTACACTTTCACCTAATTGAGGCATTATAACCTTTGTAGCCATCTATATTAAACCTCCTCTGCAATAATTAATAGGCAGCTAGCTTTCGCATTTCTTCCGCAATTTTTTCTGGATTTAGCATATAGTAATCTTCGAGTGGTGGACTAAATGGCATAGCTGGAATATCTGGTCCTGCTAATCTTTTAATTGGTGCATCTAAATCAAACAAGGCTTCTTCAGCGATGATAGCAGACACTTCACCACCGACACCACCTGTTTTGTTATCTTCATGAACAATCAAAACTTTGCCTGTTTTCTTAACAGCTTCAATGATTGCTTCTTTATCTAAAGGAAGTATGGAGCGAAGGTCTAAAATATGAGCGTTTATCCCTTCTTCAGCAAGCTTTTCTGCTGCTTGAAGTGCATAATGAAGAGTTAATCCATAAGAAATCACGGTAATATCTGACCCTTCACGTACAACATTAGCCTTTCCTATAGGTACCACATAATCTGTTTCTGGAACTTCAGATTTCACTAAACGATATAAACGTTTATGCTCTAAAAACAAAACAGGATCATTATCTCTTACCGCTGCTTTCAAAAGGCCCTTCGCATCATATGGATTGGATGGAGCAACAATTTTTAAGCCAGGTACATTACTAAATATCGCTTCTATACTTTGGGAATGATAAAGCGCCCCGTGAATTCCACCACCATAAGGTGCTCTTATTACCATGGGTACATTCCAATCATTATTTGAACGATAACGGATTTTTGCAGCTTCACTAATTATTTGGTTCACAGCTGGCATGATAAAATCAGCAAATTGAATTTCAGCAATTGGTCGCATCCCATACATCGCCGCACCAATTCCAACACCTACAATAGCTGATTCAGTAAGTGGTGTGTCTATCACTCTCATTTCACCAAACTCATCTATCAAATCAACGGTGGCTCTAAAAACTCCACCTCTAACTCCAACGTCTTCACCTAGAATAAATACATTATCATCACGTTTCATTTCTTCCTTCATTGCAAGACTAATCGCATTAATATATGAAATATTTGCCATTATAATACCCCCTAATCTTCATAAACATACAGATGAGCTGTATCAACGCTTGGATATGCAGCATTCTCAGCATATTCCGTCGCTTCATCCACTTCTGCCTGTATTCTCTTTTTTATTTCTGTATCCATTTCCTCGGTTAAAATACCGTGCTTCATTAAATAGTCCTTAAAAGTAATTAGAGGATCATTCTTTTTTGCTTCTTCTACCTCTTCGCGAGAACGATAACTGCGATCATCATCATCACTAGTATGCGGAGTTAGTCTGTATGAAACCGCTTCAATTAATGTCGAGCCTTCACCCTTTAATCCTCTCTCCCTTGCCTCCTTAACAACTTGATAAACCTCTAATGGATCATTTCCATTTATCAAGTGACCAGGAATTCCATAACCGATTGCTCTATTCTTTACAGAACCACCAGCTAACTGTTTTGACAGAGGAACAGAAATTGCATATTTATTATTTTCAACCATAAAAATGACAGGTAATTTATGAACACCAGCAAAATTCAAGGATTCATGAAAATCACCCTGATTACTTGACCCTTCACCTAAAGTAGTAAAAGTAACAAAATTCTCGTCCTTTATCTTACTAGCTAAAGCGATACCAACAGCATGTGGCAATTGTGTTGTTACAGGGCTTGAGCCTGTTACCATTTTTAATTTTTTACTACCGAAATGTCCAGGCATTTGTCTACCACCACTATTTGGGTCTTCTGCCTTTGCAAATGCAGATAACAATAGGTCTCTAGGGGTCATCCCATAAACTAAAACAACTCCAAAATCACGATAATAAGGTAAAATATAATCCTTATCCTTATTCAAAGCAAAAGCAGCACCAACCTGTGTTGCTTCTTGCCCCTGACAAGAGATAACAAATGGAATTTTTCCTGATCGGTTTAATAACCACATTCTTTCATCAACTTTTCTTGCCTTAACCATGTACTCATACATACTAATTACATCTTCATCTGATAAGCCTAATTGTTGATGTCTTGATTTTCTACTCATAAAACTCACCCATCCTTTTTACATCGTTGCTATTATTTTCTACTAAAAAAAAAACCTCTATACGAACAAAAGAATCCACACTATTATTATAATGTGAATCCTTCCATTAAATCCATAAATAAAGTTTTCCAAAGTATTTATCTTTTTTATATTATTATGTTTATTAATTATTATGTATACTACCTGCCTTGTGTTCATCCTCTTTTTTTACATAAATATCATATTGTTTATATTGATTGCTCATCATACCCCTATTATTATTATTTACTGTAGGGCTAGTAATCGTTCTATATTTTATTCCTTGTCTATCTAATCTTTCAATCGTTTTAAAATATTCTTCATCACCAAAAGCGGTGTATACTAAAGCCCAATGCTTCTTAAATCTGATTTTAAAGTAACCATAAATAATAATAATGACGACGATAATAAAAATTAAATAATACATCACATTACCTCCCCTCCATAAAAATTTAATACAACATAAACTGAATATCTATTAATAAGTTTTTTCAACCAAGGTGATATTATTACTATTATCTATATTCAAAAATACAATAAAAAAGAAGGCTTTAATAAGACTAAGCCTTCTTTTAAAAGCTTACATTTTGTTATTTATTAAATAATCTTTATATTGATCTCTTAAACCGCGCTTTAAGAACTTTCCTACGCTTGTTTTTGGAATTTCATCAACAAAAATGATGTCATCAGGTAACCACCATTTAGGGAATTGTTTACCTAAGTGAACGATTAGATCACCCTTTGTAACTTTATCTTTAGCCTCATCCTTAAGTACCACTACAGCAATTGGGCGCTCTCTCCATTTTGGATGTGCTACTCCAAACACTGTAGCTTCAAACACCGATTCATGAGCCATTAAACCATTTTCTAATTCGACCGAAGATATCCATTCACCGCCACTTTTCACCAAATCCTTTGTTCGATCAACAATCTGTACATACCCTTCTTCATCTACTGTTACAATATCTCCAGTATGCAACCAACCATCAATAAAGGTCTCACTGCTTCGATCATCTTTATAGTACTGATCGGCAATCCATGGACCTTTAAGAAGAAGTTCCCCCATCTCTTTTCCATCGTTCTTTACTTCCCCATGCTGACCAATGACCTTCATATCAATTCCTGGAACAACAATCCCCTGTTTTGCTTTAAATTGAAGTCTATCTTCATAAGGTAAATCCTGAAGATTACGTTTTATATTTGAAGCGAAAACAAGTGGAGTTGTTTCTGTCATCCCATATGCGTGTAAGAATGGAATGTTATATTTTTCTTCAAAGGTTCTAATCATACTTTTCGGTGCTGCTGACCCACCACAGATGATATTACGAACAGTAGAAACATCGTACAACTTTTCATTTGCATCTAATTCCTTTAATAGTGCAATCCATATCGTAGGTACTCCAGCAGTCAAAGAAACGCTTTCATTTGTAATTAAATCTAATAATACCTTTGGAGTAGGCATAGGACCTGGTAATATCTGCTTGGTGCCATACATGGTAGCCGCAAAGGGCATTCCCCAAGCATTGGCATGAAACATAGGTACAACAGGCATTATATTATCCTTTTCAGATAATCCTAAGGAATCTGTTAATCCAAGCGCCATACTATGCAAAAATAATCCTCTATGTGAATATACTACTCCTTTTGGATTACCAGTAGTAGCAGAGGTAAAGCACATACCAGCTGGATCATTTTCATCTAAATCCTCTAAAAATTCAAAATCAGCACTACTGCTGTTGATAAGGTCTTCATAAGAATAGACTGGCTCTAAGGATGTAGGGGGTAATTCCTTTTTATCTGTTAGCACAACATATGCACTTACTGATTTTAATTTATCTTTTATATTTTCTAATACTGGTAAAATCGTATCATCAACAAGAATGATTTTGTCCTCCGCATGATTAATGATATAGGTAAGATGCTCTGCTGATAACCGAAAATTAACCGTATGAAGTACTGCTCCCATTGATGGTATTCCAAAATAAGCCTCAAGGTGTCGATGGTCATTCCATGCTAATGTAGCTATTTTATCACCTTTTTTTGCACCAAGTCCTGTTAGAGCTGAAGCTAGTTTTTTTGTACGTTCATAAAATTCTGCATAGGTATACCGAAATATTCCATCTGTTCTTCTCGAAACAATTTCATTTTTTGGAAATAAAAACTTCGCTCTTTTTAGCATGTGTGTTAATAACAATGGTGTGTTCATCATCATTTACCATCTCCTTATATAATAATGTTTTATTAAAAACATAATAATACACTTTAATATTTAAACATACTTATATTAATTTTCTTATTATTCTTAATTTTAAATCATATTTGAAAAAATGCAAATAAAAAAACTTGGTTTAATCACCAAGTTTTTTAAAATGAATTTTTTTAGGCAACATATGTCTTTTTGTTTTTTGATATATTTGCTTTTACATGCTTTAGCTGTGCAACAATGATAAAGCTAATAATAACAAGTAATGACCAAGAACTTATCTTACCAATGGATACTATATGCCATATTATCCTTTGATCAGGGTACTGCCAGGCACCAAGGAAGGTGGCAATGTTTTCCGCAATCCAAATAAAAAAACCAATTAGAAAAAACGATAACACAAGTGGCATTTTATATTGCCTTCCTTTTACTGTGAATTCTACATAGGTTTTTAGGAAGATTATGATTAAAATTCCTTTTAAGATCCATCTAAAATCATAAATGAAATGATGAATAAAAAAATTTAAATAGATAGACAAACCGATGGATATGGTGAATAATGGTCGTGGCCATCCGTATAGCTGAAGCTCAAGTCTCCGCCATGCTTGTATCATATAGCTTGCAACACTAGCATACATAAAGCCACTATATAATGGTACTCCAAATATTTTAGTATAGGCTACCTCAGGATAAGACCATGAACCCATATGAACCTTATAGATTTCTAGAGCTAATCCTATGAGATGAAATAAAGCGATTACCTTTATTTCATCCTTGGTCTCCATACCAGTAATATACATAATGAATTGTATCAATAAAAACATGATTAAGATAAAATCATATCGATGTATATAGGGTATATGGATTAGTTTAGAGATAGCTAATGTAATAAAGATAAAAACTGGAAATATTGATGACAAGGCTTGCTGATATGCAAAGTAAATAAGCTGTTTCATTCATTCTCTCCTAATAATTAAAATGACCATTAAATTATATAACTTCGACATCCTCTATTCAATATTGATATCAAATCGCTATGTACCATCTTCAATAATTCTGAACTCATTATCAACTGATTATCTAATAGATTAGAGTACATAAAAATGGTTTACAAACTTATTCAGTTTGCATACCATTTCTTCTGTTTATATAGCATTTACTCAGCCTTTGATTTTAGACTTTCCACCATTGATATTTTTGCGATTTTTTTCTTATTTAATAACTTTGATATATAGTAGGTGACAAAGATGATGACAAACCCAATGATCATATTTGAATAATTTAATTTTGTTGGGATTTCAATGTTCATTTCCATGGTCATTGCCTCAAAATATTTTTGTAGAACGACTAACAATATTGGTATGGATAACAGGTATCCAAGAATGACTAACCATGTACTACTGTCTAGAATAAGTGAGAATATCTCTTTCTTGCTATAGCCTAGCACTTTCATAAGTGAAATATTAAATTTATTCTCTTCAATCATCAATGAGGTCACAATATAAATGACGATTAAACCAATAATAAAAGCTGTGAAGCCGATAAATCCAATCATGTATTTTAAAGGTTTAATCATCGCTTGATAGCCATTAACAATATTTTCTTTACTTGTTGAAGAAATCAATAAACTCTTATCAATATTTAATTTTTTAGTAGACATTAACTCTAAATAGCTTCCTTTTGGATATCCATTTAAGGCATTAAATTGATTTAACGGAAGATAAATAAAATCACCAATATAGGAATCTGCTATTTTATCTATTTTCAAACTAAACTCCTTTGTATTTAGTTTGTTCTTTACCTTTAATGTATCATCTGGAGACAAATGAAGCTTATCAGCTAACGGCTTTGTTATAATCGTATTTTCGAAGCTTAACAGCCTTCCTTTACTATCCTTTAATTGAATTAATTTCGCATTCTTTTCGATACCGTAGATGATAAATGTTTTATTTCCTTTATTTAATTCATCCGAGGTAAACGGTGAGAAAGAGGTTACATCCCCAGGATTACGCTTTTCTAATTGAAATGAATTATATATATAGTCATAATTGTATTGATATATGTCTTTATAATTCTTATCTATTAAATAATCCATTGAATCCTTTGTAGCAAAGCCTAGCAGTAATAGCATCGATGCAATCATAACTCCTAATACCATTAACAAAGTTCTAGGTATATTGCGAACCATCTCTCTAATGATAAACTTTGTACGAAACTTAAATCTATTTAAATGTAGGTTTCGTTCAATAAATTTAACCTTTTTTTTATTAGCTCCTCCTCGCATAAGCGTCAGAGGTGACATTTTTAATACCCTTAATATGATAAAAATAGTAGATGGAATTAAGAAGAAAAATGGTAATAAAAAACTGACTAGTAGATATACTGGTTTATAATCTATAACGATAATAGGTAAATTATAAAAATCCGAAGCATAGGTCAAAAACGGCTTGATAATAATAATTCCTAAAATAGTTCCAGTTGTTGCACCTATAAATGATAATAATGCTGGGTAGTATAGATAATGACTTAGAATTTCTCTTTTTCTATATCCTAATGCATAGAGTGTACCTATCTGAGTAAACTCTCGTTTTAGTAAACGCCACAATACAGTAGATACTAAAATAATCGTTAAAAATAGTATGGTAGTAGGGAAAAATTCCCCCATTTGTATCGCACCATTAACATCCCCATCTACAAATGAAATTCGGTTATTATCCTGTTTATTCACCCACTTGATTAATGTATTATTTTTTGTAAGATAATCCTTAAACTCCGTTTTAGTATCCTGATTAAATTTTACACTATAATAAGTGAGGCCCTCTTTTATAAATTGATTAAAATCTTGTTTAGATATCACTGCTATACCAAAGGCATCAGGATTTTTGAGCAATTCACCTTCAGATTTTAGTGGGTAAATATAATCTGGAGTTGTCATGTATCCTACAATATGATAGCTTACATTTTTAATGTTGACTTGATCATTAATTTTCAGATGATGGGCCTTTGCAAAGCCATTATCAATCAAAATTTCTTTAAGTTTTTCTAACGGATGTCCATTTACAACCGCATATTTATCCACCTTATTCGTTTCTCTTAAGACTCGAAGTGTTACATCTTTACTGTAATTAAAATCATATGATTTTCTTTCCTCTAAAGTAAGAATAAATTTATTTTCTATGCTCGATATATCCTCAATTTTGTTCTGTAAAATAAAGCTTGCATCCTCAAGCACATTTTCAACTCTGAAAGCATTAAGATTTGTCTTAATATTTAATCCACCCACAACAAATGCACTAAAAAGCATAGAGCTTATAAGTATGAGAATGATTGAACCGATATACTGTGATTTCTGTTCTAATATGGTTCTTCTGATTTTTTTATTTAGAACCATTACCATTCAATCCTTTCAGCTGACATGATATTATCATTGATCCTGTCCTCAATGATTTCTCCACTTCTTAGCTTAATTACTCTATGTCCCATATTACTAATCGCATTATTGTGAGTAATGATTAAAATAGTTGTATTAAATTTTTGGTTAATTTCAGTGAGTAGCTTTAATATTTCCTTGGCTGTTATATGATCTAACGCTCCTGTAGGTTCATCACAGAGCAATAATTTAGGATTTTTTACTAAGGCGCGTGCAATGGATACTCTTTGCTGCTGCCCACCACTAAGCTCCCTTGGAAATCTATTCTTTAAATCTAATATACCTACAGCCTCCAATACATCATATACATTTATCGCTTTTTTACTGATATTAGCTGCTACCTCTACATTCTCATAAACTGTAAGGTTAGGTATTAAATTATAGAATTGAAAAATAAAACCGATCGAGTCTCTTCGATACTCCGTTAGTCTATCATCTGTATATGTTGTAATATCATGATCATCTACAATAATAGAGCCTTCGTCTACTCCTTCTATTCCACCTATTACATTGATTAATGTTGATTTACCAGAACCAGATGGTCCTAGAATAACTCCGATTTCCCCTTTATTTATGGACATATTAGCATTTTTTAACGCATGAACGCTGACATTGCCACTTTGATAAGTTTTTGAAGAATTTTTAATTTCTAAAAACATGTAGACTCACCCCATTTTCATTTAATGATTAGCCCGATAGCTAACCACCGCTACTACTCCTATGAGTTAAATGGCGCTAACCTCCTTAAGTAACCCATCTGAATGAGTTTTACTTGATGTACGGAGAGAAAATAAAAGTTAATTTAGTATGTACTGCTTTGATCATATCCTCTAGCTTAATTGGTTCTTGATAGATATATACCATCACCTCAACAGCTAATAGACTATATATCGTTTGAACTGCAGTCTCCACATCAAATTCAACGGAAAGCTTCTTATTTGCTTTATTTATTTCTAAATAGTATTTTAATTGTTCTAAGAATTTCATATCCATACTTAAAAACCCGTCAAATAAAAACCGACTTTCATCAAAATTACCCATAATAACAGCAAATATCTCTTTCCAAAATTTCTTTGGCAGCATGGTAAAGCTTTCTGTTATCACTTCAATAAACCGAACAATACCTGTTACTACATCGATTTCCTTATTATGAATCACCTCTTCTCCCTTTGACAACAGCAAACCAATCTCATCATCAAACATACTTAAAAACAACTCAGCTTTGGAGTTAAAATAGTTATATATGGTTCCAACTCCGACATCTGCTTTTTTTGCAATTTCTCCAATCGTTGTGTTTTCATAGCCGTTTGTAAGAAACATTTCCTGCGCTACAGTAACGATTCTTATTCTTGCTTGTTCTTTTTTTCTTTCACGTAAATTATCCATAGCATCACCATAAATTGAACGCGTTCATATTTGAATACATTCATATTTTATTAAAAAAACAAGCTATCTGTCAAATAAAGAAGACTTGGTTCAGATGGAGTTTTTTATCTCCACCTGAACCTTAGCACCCATAGGGCACAAGTCACACTAAATGCTAAAGCATTAAGTCGTGCTATGCCAGCCTTATTTCGAGGGATTGAAACAACTCCCTCTTTCGGTATTGAAGAGGAAGTCTTGTTGAAACCGAAGATAAATAGAAAAAAATTCCTGATGTGTTCTATTCATCAAGAATTTGTTGAGTGAGATATTGGGATTATTATTTTAAAAATGGCTCCATTATTATTGTAGGCTTCGATCGTACCCCCATGCGCTTCAATAATTGCTTTTACAATGGCTAAACCAATTCCTGTGCCACCATTCTCTCCTTTATAAAATCGATCAAATATTTTTGTCTCTTCTCCTACCGTTATACCATCACCATCATCTGCTATTTTAATAGCCAATGTATGATTTTCATTTTTTGTTATAGCCATAGTAATTGTCTTCTTTGCATAGTGAATACCATTTCCAATAAGATTAATAAAAGCTCTTTTAAGTTTATCCTGGTCAAAATCCCCAATGACGTCCAATTCACCATTAATAATGATACTTATCCCCTTATTCATAGCAATGGATTTCACACTCTTTATCGCACCTTCGATGATCATCTTGATACTTACTTTATCCATCTTAAAGTTATCAGAAATATTTTCAAGCTTGGTCAGATAAATTAACTCTTCCACTATTTTTTTTAATCTTTGACTCTCATCAATAATAATAGCTAGACTTTCATCTATTTCTTCTCCTTCAACTACACCTTCTTTTATGGCCTCTGCATTACCCTGTATAGACATTAAAGGAGTTTTCAACTCGTGGGAAACATTTTGAAGAAAGCTTCTTTGCTTTTGATCATAGGTTTTCAGCTTATTGGCCATGTTTTCAAAGCTGACGGAGAGATCTTCTATTTCGTCTCCAGTTCTTATTGGTGTTACCTTATTATCCTTATGTAGAGAGAAATCACTAATCATGTTCCTTAATTTTCTCAATGGTTTGGTCAAATGATTTCCCATCACAAATCCAATAAGTAAAGCGATAATAGTCGCAATTAAAAAGCTTAAAAGCTGAGTACCAAACATAAGACTATTTAAATTCTTAATATCCTTAATTCTTGTAAATAGAATAATACTTCCCTTGACCTGATTATTATTATTTTGGATGGGAAGTCTAACCGCAACATACTCTTTTGTCTCACTGACATGCTTCAATAAGGTTAATACTTCCCTTTTGTTCTGTATATTTAAATTTGAAAAAACAATATCTTTATTATTATCTAAAATAATAATATTCGCATTAATGATACGTTTAGCTACTTCTATCCCCCTACTATTTAAAATCTTTTCTATCACTTTTTTGTCGGTTAGCTTTGCATTCTTATATGTATTTACAATGAGCTTACCCTCAATATTAAGCTGCTTTTTTGTTTCTCTTATTAGATAGCTTTGGGATAAAAATTTAAAGGAGCCAAAGGATACAAAAATCGTAATCACCAAAAGAAGCAAATAAGTTAAAAATATTTTTTTTCTGATCTTCATTTTAATTCTCAATTTTATAACCGTACCCCCATACTGTTGAAATTTCTACGATAGAGCCTATCTCTTTAAGTTTTTTTCTAATTCTTTTCACTAAATCATCAATCATTCTTTCTCCGCCGGTATATTCAAAGCCCCATATTTTTTCTAATAGAGCATCTCTAGTAAAGGGTATATTTTTATTTATTGCCATAAAAAGAAAAAGATCATATTCTTTTGTGGTTAAATCTAATGGTATATTATCCTTTGCTATCAATCTCCTTTTCGTGAAAATAGTGATATCTTTAATCGAAATTTTCTCACCTTGTAGCTCATTGATTGAATGTAGTTCAATCCTTTTAAATATATTTTTTATACGTACGACCAGTTCCCTTGGACTGAATGGCTTTGTTAGATAATCATCTCCACCAATTTCTAACCCTAAAATTTTGTCAAATTCATCATCTCTTGCAGAAACAAATATAATCGGGATTTCACTTTTTTTTCTTATCTGTTTACAAAGCTCTAACCCGTCTATCCCAGGCATCATAATATCAATAACAAGCAAATCTGGCTTTAATCTTTCCATCTCATTGATAATCTGTAGACCATTTTCAAACAAAGTGATCTTGTAGCCTTCTTTTTCTAAAAATTTCTTAATAATTTCTCTGATATTTTTTTCATCATCAACTACAAAAATATGCTTCAAAAACATCCACCACCTTAATAATAGTGTACCAAAAACCCATAGCTTTTGGATAGAAAAACCATAGGCTATGGGTTAAAATTTAATTAATTATAAGTTTGTATCACTATTTGATAAAATGTTAATTACTTGATCAAGTAACGCTAATTTTTTTGTAACTAGGTCATTGCCATTACCTAATAAAGTAATGATATTGGTAAGGTGCTCTCTAGCGGTGTCGATATTTTTATTTATAATTTCTGCTCTAAAGCTCGCTTTTTCTTGTTTTATCTGCTGAAGATTCGAAGTGATTTGATCATTTAGGCTGTTTATTTCTTGCTTTACTTCTTTTGCTTTTGCTAATACCTCTTTATTCTTATTTTCCTTTGCAGCAATCAGTAAATCAATTAACCGATCATGCTTATCAATGACTTCCATTCTTAGCTCTAACCTTTGTTTATGTAGCTGGTTTATTTGATGATATTCATTCTGAAATTCCTTTAAAAAAATGAGTCTTGGAGCCTTTACCTTTGCTTGATCTAGCTGAGCTTGATTATCACTACCTGAATCCTTCGCAAATATGGTACCAGCACTTCCTATTAATAATAACCCTACAAGTAAAACCGCAATAAATTTTTTCATTTTTCCATCTCCCTTTATTGTTTTATCATGACATGATTATTTTACAAAGGAAGATTGGAATAAACATATATTTATTGTGGAATAAATGTATGAAAAATTATGAAGTAAAGTTTAAAATAGTTCAATCTCTGTTTTCTCAACTAGGGCATCCGTATGATCTTCTATATAGTTGATTACATGCTGGATTGTGCTATTTGCATGACTTTTATCATTACTGACACAAGCAATCCCAATCACAATGGATTGATGGATATCTTGATTTTCGATTTCAGCAATAGAAACATTAAATCGATGCTTCACCTTGTCCATTATACTTTTTAATATCATTCTTTTTTCCTTAAGAGAATGTACCCAGCTTGCTACTAAATATATTTTGCCAGTCCCAATGAACAACCCTATCACCTTCTATTCTTGCTTTAAATACCTCTTATTTCTAACAAATAGGCGCCAATGATACACTAATATTGGTATGAGAATAATGGTATTGATGATATAAGAATAAACTAAAGTTCTAAACATAGATATATTGGTCAAGCTCTCCTTTATCGTAGCTGGATAAATTAAATAAGGCAAGTGGGAAGCCCCGTAAGCATATCCGATTAAAAGAAATTGTAAAATGGTTAAAAACAAAGCAATATTATAATGTCTTGATCTTATTAGAGTCCCATATGCTATTAAGAATACAACGAGAGATAATCCAACCCATAAAAGACGGTTTAACATGTTTTCGTATAACCATGCTGCTTCGAATTTTAAAGCAATAATAAGTAATAAACCAATAATTACCGTCGTTGGCCCCAACCAAAGCGACTGTTTTCTATATATTTTTACCGCACTTTTGTCCCCGGCATAGTTTGAATAATCAGCTAAAAAAACGGAGGAAATATATAATGTAGAGCTAAGTGCAACTGCGATAAAGGCATAAACAGTTGGACTTGTGAAAACCTTAAGCAAGGATAAGGTCTGATTTCCATTGATCACATCGATATAGCCGCCGTGGGTTACTGGTAATACAACGACAAGTAAAGCTGGAATTAACAGTCCTGTAATCCCAGACACCTGATTTAATGGTTTTCGAAAGCTCTCCATAGAGTGAGCAAAAACAAGAAAAGCTGTTCTAATAGCTAGTAGTATTAATATCAAGCTTCCAGGTATAAAGAGAACAGTACCAAACGTAAAGGTTGCTTTTGGAAAAAAGCTAATTAGGGTTACAACAAACATCACTAAAAAAACATTCGTTACCTCCCAAGAGGGTGACAGATATTTATTGGCTATCTCTCCTGCCTTTGTATGCTTTTGGTTGGAATAAATCATTGACCAAAATCCTGTTCCAAAATCTAAAGCCCCAGCTATGGCGTAGACTAATATAAAGATCCAAAGCATTAATATACTTAATATTTCTGCGTCCATTTCAATTCCTCCTTTATTTAACCTGTTCTAAATCATCCATTAAAGGATGATGTTTAAAGTAATAACGGATGATATATATTACCCCAATGCTTAAAAATACATATAAACCAATAAAGATGATAAAAAACAATCCAATATTACCTGTAGTCGTAACTGCATCATCGATATGCAATATTCGATAAATCGTCCATGGATAGCGTCCTACACAGGAAAAAATCCAACCAGACTCTATACTTAACAAAGCTAGTGGTCCAGATGAGACAAAGGCATATAACAACCACCTTGGAAAATCTAAATGTTTTTTAATCATTCTAAAGCCAATGGCTGTCAAGGATAAGAGAATTAATAACGTACCTATCCCTACCATTGAGTCAAATAAGAGATGGATAAATAAAGGTGGCCATTCTTCTCTAGGAAACTCATTTAAACCCTTGATAACCCCACTAGTCGTTCCGGTAGCTAGAACACTTAATAGTCCTGGTATTTGTACTGCCCATTTCACAGTCTCTGTATTAGGGTCAGCTATACCACCAACCGCTAGAGGTGCATTGGCACGTGTTTCGAACAATCCTTCAGCTGCTGCAAGCTTTTCTGGCTGATATTTATAAAGCTCTATGGCCGATTCATGTCCATTTAAAGCGGTTAAAAAGCTAAAAATACCCCCAACGATGATGGCCATCATTAACGCTTTTTTATGAAAGGCATATTCTCTTTTTGACCCGTTTTTCTTTAACAGCTTATAAGCTGCAATGGTAGAAATGATAAAGGCCCCAACTACAAAAGCAGATGTAATAACATGATAAGCCGTATTAAGAAAGATCGGATTAAAAAAGGCAGCCCAGGGATCAACGTTTGTAATTTCACCATTAGTGATAGTAAACCCACTTGGTGTTTCTTGAAATGCATGTACATTTGTTATCAATGCTGCTGACAAAGCAGCACCAATGGCTACAAAAAACAGACTTACTATCCTCATAAAACTAGAAATACGATCTGCTGCATACACATAAATGGTCATAAATAATGCTTCTAAAAAAAAGGCGTAGATTTCTAACTGAAAGGGTAAAGCAATGACCTTACCAACAACCTCCATAAATCCTGGCCATAATAAGGATAATTGTACGCTAGCAATGGTTCCTGTCGGAATTCCAACTCCTAGTAAAACTGCAAAGGTTTTCGTCCATCTCTTTGCCATAATGGCGTAATCTATATCTTTCGTTTTCTGATATAATAGCTCAGCTATTAGCATCATCAAAGGTAAACCAATACCTAGTGTCGCATAAATAATATGAAAACCCATGGTTGTACCAAAGAGGGATCTTGCGTTTAACATATGGTCCATATCATCTTCATCCTTTCTTTTATGTAAAAATCCATTTCCATATCTGATAATTACAGTTTGTGAAAATCTATAGATATTCATACACAAATCATAGGATGATCTTAAAAAAGATTAGTTAATGCGATTTCGTAAATAGATAAATCCAAGGATAATAAGAATCATAGGAACAGTTAATAACATAAAAGCATTTTGGAATCCCATCCTGTCAATGAAATAGCCATAAAGTGGGAACATAATCATGATGGAAAAGCTATTAGTCACACTAATCATAGAAAATATCGTTGCTCTTACCTTCTTCTTCTCCCATTACTCAAATTGTGAAGCTTTCTATAGATAGATTATCTACATGCTTAGTTGAATAAATTTTCTAATTGCTTATACAATAAATCTCTTTCTTTTTCCTTTGCTTCCTTTTCTATCTGTAAATCGATAAGCTTATGATATTCTTTCTTCTGATTCATTTGTGTTTCTATCTGTAATAGTTCAGTTTCAATATCATGAATTTTTCTTTCAATCTGTTCAATAGTAAACGTGGATTTTGAAGCATTCTTCATTTTATTTAAAGATTTTCTTCCTTTATCATTTTCCCTCTTTGTTTTTTCTTTTATTTCATTTGTATTGATAACAGTTGTAATTTCATCTCTCTTACTTTTAGCATAGCTATAGTTCCCTTCGTATTTTATCAGTCTGCCCTTTTCTAACCAGTAAGTGATTGGAAATAATTTGTTTAAAAAGTAACGATCATGGGAGATACAGATGATTGTTCCATTAAATTGTGCTAAGGCTTCCTCTAATTCTTCCCTAGAATCAATATCCAAATGATTAGTAGGTTCATCTAAAATAAGCAGATTTATGTCTTGATACATTAATTGTGCAAGTCTGAGTCTTATTTTTTCTCCACCACTTAAATCCTTTATCTGTTTAAAAACGATATTTCCATAAAACAAAAATTTGGCTAATATATGTCTTGCCATCTCTTCTGTTACAATAACCTTTTCTCTAAAAGCTTCTATGACATGAAGCGTTTCATATTCATCAATTAAATTTTGTGATAAGTATCCAATTTGAACATTACTACCAACTTCTACTTCTCCATGATCAGGTATATATTCGTTTAATAGTATCTTTAATAATGTCGTTTTCCCAGAGCCATTTCCTCCAATAATAGCAACCCGTTCTTCATATCGGACATGAAGGCTAATGTTATCCAATAACTTCTTACCATGAAAGGATTTTTCTATATGTTCCATAGATACAACTTCTTTTCCGCTCCGCTCATTTACCTCAAAATTCAAATTTATTCGTTTAGGATTTATATTTGGCTTTTTGAGTTTTTCTAATCGTTCAAGTGCTTTCTCCATACTTGCTGCCCTTCTATAAAATTTCTCATTGGGTGGATTTCCTTTATTTGCAAATTCCCTTAATCTTTTAATTGCTTCCTTCATTTTTTTAATTTTCTTTTGTTGATCCTGATAAGCATCGAATTCAGACATGAGTCCAGCTTCCTTTTCCTTTACGTATTCAGAATAATTCGTATGGTAAATCGATAATTCCCCATGATCAATATCAAAGATTTTAGTTGCTAGATTATCAAGGAAATAGCGATCATGGGAGATAACAACCACCGTGCCCTCATACTGTTTTAAGTACTCTTCCAACCAATCCACAGCTTGTATGTCTAGATTATTCGTTGGCTCATCTAATAAGAATAAATCTGGTTTCATTAAAAGAACCATTCCTAAACTAACCTTCGTTTTTTCTCCACCACTTAGTAAGCTATATTCTTTATATAAAAGCGACATGATTCCAAGTCCATTTACAATTCTCATTATTTCCGCTTCTAGCTCATAGCCACCTAAGCGCTGGAACTTCTCTTGTAGCGATCCGTAAATTTGTAATAGTTTATTAGCGTCATCTTCATCCCTTAATCCCGACATTTCTATTTCGATTTGCTTCATCTTTTTCTCAATCTCTCGAATCTCTTGAAAAGCTATATTTAAAACATCGTATACAAGGAAGTCATCTTTAAATGAAGGAACTTGAGCTAAATAACCAATCTTTATATCCTTTTTGATATAAATAGCGCCTTTATCTGGTTTTTCTATGTCAGCTATTAGCTTGAAAATGGTTGTCTTACCACTACCATTTCGCCCTACTATCCCAATCCGATCTCCTTGATTAATATCAAAGGTAATATCCTCTAATACCGTAAAACCGGCATAATTTTTACTAATTTGTTGTACCGCACATAAATTCATTGATCATCATCCTTTATAATAAAATAGAAAAGCCACAGGTAGCTTCTATACCCATGGCTCTTTTAGCATAAGCTTTGAATTGTCGTATGACTACATTCTGTCATATGATTAAAATTATTCTTCATATTTATCTATTTCGATAGAGAAAAAGAAAAAGACAAACATAAATAAATGAAAAACAGGGAGAAGTAATCTTCTCCCTGTAGCAATTCAAATATAATACATGATGGGGTTAAGAAATACTTACGTTCTATACCTATTTAGTTTGCTGAAAAAGGGTAGACTTCCCCTATTGTAAGCAAAACCATGAGTAATCACACGACGTAAATATAGTGATGTCACTAAACGTGTGCTTATAGAACGTAACAAATCTTTCACCTCCTATATAAAATACTACTGATATTTTATAACATGCTAGCTTTTGATTCAACCTATTTCTATCATACTCTCTCAAGCCTCACTGCTGCAACCTTATATTCACCTGTATGACTGACTGGATCAAACACGCCGTTGGTTAATTCATTAGTAGGTACTTCCCGGTGATGAAAAGACATCCATATTGTTCCTTCAGCCACACGTTCCGTAATTTCAATGGCTGTAATAACCTCTCCCCGTCTAGAAATAACTTTGATGAAATCATTCTCTCCAACACCTATTTTCTTCGCATCCCTTGGGTGAATCATTGCAAGCTCCTCTGGATGATATTCCTTGAGACTCTTCGAATACTGAGAAGTGACGTTGTAATGATTTAATCTTCTACCTGTTGATAGAAAATACGGATAATCTTTATCCGGCATTTCAGCTGGAGGAATGTGATCAACACCTTTAAAGTACCCTTTCCCCTTTGTAAATTGATCTTTATGCAAATAAGGTGTGCCCGGATGGTCCTTGGTTGGTACAGGCCATTGTAAACCCTTTTGATCAATACGTTCATAGTTCATTCCCGCATAGCTTGGGGTTAAGGCTGCCATTTCATCAAAGATCTCTGAAGGAGTCCTGTACTCCATTTTGTAGCCCATTTTTGTAGATAATATACAAATAATTTCCCAATCTGATCTTGCATGACCAATTGGTTCTATCGCCTTTCTAACCCGCTGTACTCTTCGTTCCGAATTAGTAAATGTACCATCCTTTTCGGCAAAGCTAGCAGCAGGTAGAAAGACATCAGCAAGCTTCGCAGTTTCTGTCATAAATAAATCCTGTACAACTAAAAACTCTAAGTGATTGATGGCTTTTTTTACATGATTCGCATCTGGGTCACTAAGTACTGGATCTTCTCCCATCACATACATTGCTTTGACTTTCCCATCTAGAGCTTGATCAAACATTTCAGGAATAGTTAAACCTACATCTGTAGCTAGCTTGACCTTCCACGCCTGCTCAAATTTGTCTTTTATCTCTTCTTTAAACACCTTTTGGTAGCCAGGATAAACATCAGGAAGAGCACCCATATCACATGCTCCTTGGACGTTATTTTGTCCTCGTAATGGATTGACCCCTACATTTTCTCTACCTAAATGGCCCGTTAACATTGCTAAATTTGCTATATTGATCACATTTAATGTTCCTGCTACATGCTCAGTAATCCCTAAGGTATAGCAGACAGCTGCATCCTTCGTCGTTGCATACAAACGGGCTGCTTCATAAATAAGCTCTTTATCAATGCCTGTTATTTTTGAAACCTTATCAATTGGGTAGTTTAGAACTGTATCCTTTAGTTCTGAAAAATTTTCAGTTCTCATTTCAACAAATGAATGGTCTAAAAGCTCTTCATTGATAATGACATTGATGATTCCATTTAGAAGAGGAATATCTGTTCCTGGTTTTATTGGTAACCATAAATCAGCCATTTCAGCCATCTCAGTTTTACGTGGATCGATAACAATCAATTTCGCACCATTACGGATCGCTTTTTTCATTTTCACACTTAAAATGGGATGAGCCTCTGATGGATTTGACCCAATTAAAAATAATAGCTTCGTATTCTCAATATCCTTAAATGAATTAGTCATTGCTCCGCTACCAAATGAAGTGGCAAGACCTGCCACTGTTGGCGCGTGTCAGGTACGAGCACAATGATCTATATTGTTATTGCCTAATACCCCTCTTACAAATTTTTGCATGATGTAGTTCTCTTCGTTTGTACATCTAGCTGAGCTCAATACACCTATGGACTGATTACCATTTTCATCTTTTATGGTGCTCAATTTATCCGCTACAAGGGTTAAGGCTTCCTCCCAAGTTGTTTCAACAAAACTCCCATTTTTTTTAATGAGAGGCACTGTAATTCGTTCAGGACTATGAATATAATCGGTACCAAACCGTCCCTTTACACAAAGGTGCCGACCATTTACCTCACTCGTAGGATTAGAAGTCACCCCAATTACCTTCCCATCCTTAACATTCAAATCAAAATTACAGCCTACTCCACAGAATGGACAGGTTGTCTTCACTTTTTCTACCTCATAGGACCGTCCTGCACCTATCATTTCCTTTTCTACCAATGATCCTGTTGGACATACTGCTACACAGCTACCACAGAAAACACAATCTGATTCTGCTAATGTTACATCCATCGCCGTCGTGATCTTTGTGTCAAAGCCCCGGTATGCAAAATTTAACACATCTCTACCCTGCACCTCAGAACAGACCCTAACACATTTACCACAATCAATACATTTATTCATATCCCTTACAATAAACGGATTATTATCCTCTATGGTATATTGATGTTTTTTCCCCTTAAAGGGAGTCTCATTCACTTGATATTCATAAGCATATTGCTGGAGTAAGCAATCTCCATTCCTTTGACAGGTCATGCAGTCTAATGGGTGATCTGCTAATAGTAATTCTAATATTGTTTTCCTTGCTTCTACCACAAACTCTGTCTTTGTTCTTACCTTCATTCCTTCTGTAGCTTCTGTTGTACATGCTGTAGGTAAATTTTTCATTCCCTCTATTTCTACTACACACATCCGACAGGAACCTGATAAGCTTAACTCTGGATCATAGCATAGCGCAGGGATCTGAATCCCCATTTCTTCCGCAGCTTTGATAATCGTTGTCCCCTTTTGTACTGTGATAGCTTTACCATCTATCGTTAATGTAACCTCAGTCATATGAATCCTCCCCCCTATATTCTTATAACTGCTTCAAAATTACATGTTTCATAGCATGCTCCACACTTTATACATATGTCTTGATCAATCACATGTATTTCTTTCTTATTACCAGCTATTGCATCTGCTGGACATACTCTTGCACAAGCTGTACAGCCAATACAATTTTCTTCATCTATGTGATAGGAAATCAAATCTTTGCATACCCCTGCTGCGCACGTATTATCATGAATATGGGCTATATATTCGTCACGAAAATATCGAAGGGTAGACAAGACTGGATTTGGTGCTGTTTGTCCTAACCCACATAATGATGTAGTCTTCATCACATGTGACAGACGTTCTAAGGTATCAATATCATCCACTTTACCTTTACCACTGGTGATCCGATTCAATATTTCAAGCATCCTTGTCGTTCCCTCCCGACAAGGTGTGCATTTACCACACGATTCATTTTGACTAAATGTCAAAAAATACCTAGCAACATCGACCATACACGTATCTTCATCCATGATGACTAATCCACCAGAGCCCATCATTGCTCCTTCTTTTACCAATGAATCATAATCAACAGGTAAATCCAGCTTTCCCTCTGGTAAGCAACCTCCAGATGGACCTCCTATTTGTACAGCTTTAAATTGTTTATCCTGAAGAATACCACCGCCAATATCAAAAATAATTTCCCTAAGAGATGTCCCCATCGGCACCTCTGCTAATCCTGTCTTTTTAATCTTACCTGTTAAGCTAAATACCTTCGTTCCCTTTGAAGATTCAGTCCCAATTGCGGAGTACCATTCCACTCCTTTTCTATAGATCAAGGAGACATTGGCATAGGTTTCCACATTATTATTATTGGTTGGATATTGCCATAAACCTTTAACCGCTGGAAAAGGTGGTCTTATTCTTGGCATTCCCCTTTTTCCTTCAATAGAATTTAATAATGCTGTTTCTTCACCACAAACAAAGGCTCCCGCTCCTACTTTAATCATAATATGAAAAGAAAAATTAGAACCTAATATATGATGTCCTAGTAATCCTTTTTCTTCTGCTTGCTTTAACGCTATAGTTAGTCGTTTTATGGCTAAGGGATATTCAGCGCGAACATAGATATAACCTTCCTCTGCGCCGATAGAATAACCTGCTATAACCATTCCTTCAAGTACAGCATGAGGATCACCTTCAAGAATACTGCGATCCATAAAAGCGCCTGGGTCACCTTCATCAGCATTACATACAATGTATTTTTTTTCACCATTTGCATCCTTTGTAAATTGCCATTTCAAGCCAGTCGGAAATCCACCTCCACCTCTTCCTCTAAGGCCAGATTGTTTGATAACCTTAATATTGGTTTGAGGATCATTATGCAGTGCTATTTCAAGTCCCTTATAGCCACCTGTAGTAAGATAGTCTTCAATCTCTTCTGGATTGATTCCCCCACAGCGAGATGTTACTTCTCTTGTTTGTAAATGGTAAAAAGGAGTGGAATCCATCGATGAAATATGGTTAATTCCCTTCATTTCCTCTTCAGGTATTTGAAATTCAACCCATTCTAATACAGGCTGTCCAGCTATAATATGATCTTCTATTATTCTATCAACCTTCTCCACAGTAACATTCCCATAAATGACCGGGGAATACTCAGGAATCCCTACTTCCACAATCACTTCTTTATAACACATGCCTATACAGCTTGTTGTGTGTATCTCTACATTCAGACTTCTATTAGTAATCGCTTTTGAGATTGCTTCCCTTACCTTTTCTGCACCAGCTGCTATACCACAAGTCCCCATACCTACTGATATATATGGTTTTGAATGGTTCATATTTTACCTCCCCTCTATACCAACTGCTCAATTATTTTTTTTATATCCCCCGTTGTTAATCTTCCATAGGACTCTTCATTTATCATCACCACAGGTGCTAAACCACAGGCACCTAAACAGGCTACAGTCTCAATAGAAAAACGCATATCCTCAGTCGTTTCCCCATTATTTATTCCAAGTATATTTTCAACGTCCTCCAAAATACTTGAACCCCCTCTGACATGACATGCAGTACCAGAGCAGACCTTAATTAAATATTTTCCCCGTGGTTTAAAACGAAATTGTGCATAAAAAGTAGCGACCCCATATACCTCACTAAATGGAATCCTCAAAGAATCTGCAATCGTTTTCATCGCCTCTTTAGATAAATAGCCATAAATGCCTTGAGTCGCTTGTAAAAGTGGTATTAATACACCTTTTTTATGTTTATAGCTATTAATGATAAGACTGAATTCCTCATCCCTTCTATCAACCATCTTACTTTTCAATTTACTCCCTCCCCAAAGAAAGCGTTTTGAAAATATAATATTATTAATTAATTTCAATAATTAATGAACAATTCCTGCACAATTGTTATTATATAATAGGAATATATTTTAGATGTTATTTTTATGGTATTTACATATAATACAAGTATACTTTAAACCTCTAACCTAGAAAACGGATTATTTTTTTCACAAATAAATAGCCTTTATGCTTTAAAATTGATTTTGGGGGGAAACCATGAACGAACATTTTGCATTGATTATTATTCTTATGGTTATTGCTACTGCGGTAACTGCTATATCCAAAAAGTTAAATACACCATATCCTATCGCCTTAGTCATTACAGGAACAATTATTGGACTTGTACCTTTAGGTGCTTTATCCTCACTTAAACAGTTTATTGCTGAAGATGAAATATTTCGTTTTACCATCATTGCTATATTCTTACCTACCTTGCTCGGAGAAGCCACACTAAAGCTTCCATTTGTTCATCTTAAAGAGAATGCTAAGCCTATTCTGCTTTTAGCATTAGGAGGGACCCTTATCTCTTTTGCTGTAACTGGGTTCTTTGCAAGCTTCTTTATGGGTCTTACATTGCAGGTAGCTTTTACATTTGCTGCTTTAATGTCAGCAACAGATCCAGTCAGTGTGCTATCTATTTTTAAAAACTTAGGAGTAAATAAAAAATTGGCTACTGTTATTGAAGGAGAAAGTCTATTTAATGATGGGATAGCGGTTGTATTATTTAATATTTCTTCATTATTCTTACTTCATTATATCGACTTAGGTTATTGGGGCTTTGCTTATGGAACATTAGAATTTTTTAAAGTAGCCTTAGGTGGGTTAGCAATAGGCAGTATTCTTGGTTACCTTTTTTCATTACTCGTCAAATTATATGATGATTACCCAATAGAGATTATTTTCTCAATGATTCTATTTTATGGATCATTTTTTATCGCTGAGAAATTCGAAGTTTCTGGTGTAATAGCCGTTGTAACTGCAGGATTAATCTTTGGGAACTATGGCGCCAAAATTGGAATGAGTCCAACAACAAAGCTAAACATTAATAACTTTTGGGATGTGCTCGCCCTATTAGCTAATTCAATGGTTTTTCTAATGATAGGGCTTGAAATAACAAATATCGATTTATCAGATATGTGGGGAATGATAGGTCTTGCAATTATTATTGTACTTATTTCAAGAAGTATTTCTGTATATACCAGTTTAGCCTTTGTTAGAAAATTTCCTTTTTCATGGAAGCATATCTTAAATTGGGGAGGATTGAGAGGTTCCTTATCGATCGCACTTGTCCTAAGCCTACCATTAAACTTTCCTTACAGAGAAAAACTTTTGGTATTAGCCTTTTCTGTTGTCTTATTTTCATTGGTTTTTCAAGGGCTTACCATCAAGCATCTAGTTAACCTATTAGGGATTCAAAAAAAATCAGAAGAGCTTTTGAAATACGAAGAGCTTATTACGAGAATACATCGAGTAAAAAAAGCAAAGGTAGATCTAGAAAAAATTAAAAATGAAGCGATTATTTCTCATTATGTGTATGAAAAGCTACTGGAAGAATACAATCGGAAGGATATGTATTATCATGAATTATTAACCCAGCTATATGAAGAGCATCCGGAAATTGAAGAGAAAGAGCTTGATAAAGCTAAGAAACAAATACTATATTCAGAATATGCTGCTGTTGAAGAGCTTACAAAGAAACACATGATATCAGATAAAATTTCATCTAAGCAAAAAGAAGAAATCATTGATACCTTAGAAATATAAACAATGAAAAGATAAGTACATAATTCACATCCTTTTCGTTTACATTAATAAAGAAGACTTGGTTCAGAT
>CAZEQK010000038.1:0-35582 GCA_964514395.1 uncultured Bacillaceae bacterium | reverse complement strand
ACCTAACTACATCAAGGCATATCTGCCTATTTCAGTCTGCGAAAGTTGAGTTATTAAGTAGTTTAAAAATTATTTTTCGATCTTTTTCAGATACTTTATAAGATGTGTAAATAATATCTGAATCTACTTCAAAATCTTGATAGTCAAATCTAGTTGTAATTGCCTCAATTTCTAAATAAATTGAAACATTGTCTTTATAATTAGGATTAAATAATTCGTTATCTTTCTCATCGTTATTTGGAAAAAAAGTTATTTTTAAAAAATTAAAATCTTCATCTCTAGGTAAAACTGTTTCATATATCTTCAAGCCTTAGAATATATGGTAATTTTATCCTACAAAGTATTTTTATACTCATATTTTCCTCCATATATCGTTAGAAAACGTTTTGTACCCTGACACTCTTGAGCTTACAGGAGTTTCTGAGTCTTACATAGTCCTTTTGCCCGGATCGGATAATTCCACCTCGTTTAACGCTGATGCTACTTCTCTGATCATACTTCTATTGCCCAGATGTACCTCCCTGAGTTACTTCTCGGCTACTCTAACTCAGGGAGATGTTGTTAGATGATGTGCCTTCTTGTAAAATCTATAATAGCTATTCTTTTGACTCTATTTTAAGTACTATTTCATTCATAGTATAATGAACAAATTGATTTCCTAATTCTGTTAATACATATTGCTTTTCGTTATCAAAAGCTGATTTCATATAAGGATTTTGTACTGGTTTTTTTCTGTTAGTATTGTTTAATAAAGTTTCCATGGGCATCAGTTGGTCTGAACTGTCGTATTATATGTCCCGTACTTAAATCTTGTATTATTAATTTGAATAAATCAGCATCAGCTGAATCTTCTCTTACTCTTCCTCCATGAAGTTCATTCCATATTTGATATCTTGTAAATCCCTTATTTCTATATATAATACTTATAACATTAAAATGAGCTTCACTATATTTATCTATCCATTCAATAAATAATTTTATTACGTCATCACTTGTTATATTAGTATAAGCAGAATTGGCTAATAGATTTCTTAATAATATCCTTTTCTTATCACTATCTGTTGCCGACCAATCTCTAAAAGATTTCTTAATTATTGATAAGTATTCTTTACTTTCTAATCTGTTAATAATGTTTTCATCTTGTGTGTCAACCCGTACCATTACTTCAGCTAATGTTCTTCCTATACTTTCTAACTCTTCTTTTTGTAACTTTAGCCATGTCGTTTACGAGTGAAGCTGATCCGCATGTTGGACATAGATCTAAGCCATCAGGTACATCGTCATTTAAAATAAAAGCATCATTATTATTGCTATTTTGATTATGGTATTCAGCATCAATACCCTCATGCTCATTATGTCTGTTTAATACTGGTTCTGTGGTTGCTGCAATCGAATTATTAGGGTCTTCTCCATCCATATGCATTCCTAATGCTTTAGCTACAGCATCAGCTATAGATTCAACTCGGTTAGGGTCAAAGCCTACTGCTCCTGAATGCTTAATTAGCAAGCGCGCTTTATTACCATCAGGTATTTCTCCGAAGCGGAGGAATAGAGTTGATACCCTTCCTAAGGCTTCTGACATTGCAAAAACATCACTTCCTGCTTTACCTACGTTAACGATTACTTCAAAAGGTTTACCATCGACATCATTTACAGTTATATAAGCTTTTCCTAAAGGAGTCTTCATTTTATAAGTAGCACCAGTCAATATTTTAGGTCTACGACAATATTCCTTTTCCACTTTTGCTTTTGGCTGACCCTCTGCTACCTTATTATCCTCTTGCTTTACTTTAGTAGAAAGAACATGTGTATGCATTAGCAGTTTTACTAATAGAGGAATCTACCCATTTTTGAATTACTGCTTGTACACGTATATGATTCTCAGCAGATAAATCCATTATTTATCTATCTTCTTTTCAGCTTCTTTAATAGTAAATGTTATATTATTTTTGCTAAGGTCGCCAGTTATTATTATTGATAAGCCATCCATTTCCTTATTTCTGGTATATTCTTCGATTTTATCAATTCTATTAATCATTAATTTAGCTAATTCAGTTTTATATTCAAGTTTTTTTAATTTAAATTTACATTTTTCATTTCCTAAAATAAACAACAAAGCTACTACACTATTTTCCATTTTGACATCCCTCCATAAATTAAGATAAGTGAATAACTTTAAGGAAAAATAAAAAATTGAAAAGATTGCACCAATCAATAAAATTTTACGATGAAGCCCAACTATAAAATTAGTATTCCTTATTCCAATATCCGGTCTTTTATTAAATTCATCTTCAACTTCGGGATAGTCTTCAAAAACTTTAATTACTGCATTTGAATAATTTTCTCTACCGTCGGAAAATTTGTCGATTATGCCCTGTTTTTTCTTTAAATCTGTTTCATAATTTTCATATAATTTATTAGATACTCTTAAGATTAAAATTGATGCAAATATCGCTAATAAAGCAAAAACTATTCGCATCCATTGTAATGAATCTAATGAAACTTGATCCATACTTTCCCACAGTAGTTTAAAAGCACCAATAATTGCACCCAGCATTAGCAAACTATAGTAAGCTATGTTCCATTGTTGGGATTTTATAAAGTTTATTCCGGCATTCATACTTTGATATAAAGTACCTTTATCAATTTTATCTATGTTTTTCTCATCTTCCTCTTTATTCATATATCTAAATCTCCTCTATACTGAATTTTTACTTTCGCTTTATAGACATAATTTTACACAAACATAAGCAGCACTCGATAGGGGTGGTTGGTTAGACCCACCTTCTTCGATTTATCTCTATTAGTCTTTTAGGTTTTTTTCTATTTGCGATGATTTCCTATAACTATGAAATTAGCAAACTATTAATCAAATTATCTGTAAGCTCTGACCATTATAAAAGGCATCTAGATTTGTCATATCTAGATGCCTTTTGAAATATATAAATACTAACAATAAGTTTATACGTATTACGTTTTCTAATTAATTATGAAATCTTTCTAATGAATTATGAAACAATTCTAATTAATTATGAAATTTCACAGCAAATTAAATTTCTAATTCATGACCCAATCTATTATGAGCATTTAGTAAAACCACAGGTTATACAATGTTTACATCCTTCTTCATTGATTAGTGATGCAGAGCCACAGGATGGGCATAAATCTAAGTTCTCTGGAACTTGATTTAATTCCACTTTATTTTCCTGTACCTGCTCTTCGTCACTCTCGCTATTTGGAATCAATGTTATTTCGGAAAGGGCTGTAGCGATAGAATTGTTTGGATTTTCACCATCCATGTGTATTTCTAAAGCCTTGGCCACCGCATCAGCGATAGATTCTACACGATTTGGACCAAAGCCAACTGCTCCTGAGCCCCCGATTCCCTTCAGATGTTTAATCAGTAGCCTTGCTTTATTACCATCAGGTAGCTCTCCAAAGCGCAAGAACAGACTTGATACTCTTCCTAATGCTTCTGACATTGCAAAAACATCACTACCTGCTTTTCCTACATTTATCATGATCTCAAACGGCTTACCATCCACATCATTAACGGTAATATACGCTTTTCCAAAAGGTGTATTCATTTTATAGGTAGCACCTGTCAATTTCTTTGGTCTCCGTCTATACTCTTTTTCGACTTTGTTATTTTTATCGCTCGTCTCTTCCTGTGAATCATCTTCTGTAGAAAGAACCTGTACATCACGGCTTCCATCACGATAGATGGTTACTCCCTTACATCCTAAATCATAAGCAAATTCATATAGATTTTTCGTATCTTCCACAGTAAAATCATTCGGTGCATTTGCTGTTTTACTGATAGATGAATCCACCCACTTTTGGATAACAGCTTGAACACGAATATGATCCTCTGCTGATAAACTCATTGCTGTTACAAAATAATCTGGAAGCTGCTCTCCTTCATGCTCCTCTAACCACTCTTTTGCAATTGGCACAAATTGCTTGTCCAATCCTAAACGACTCTGACGTACATATTCAAAGGCAAAGAAAGGTTCAATACCAGTAGAAGTGCCAACCATGGTTCCAGTACTTCCTGTAGGTGCTTGCGTTAATACAGTTACATTACGAATGCCATTCTTTTTAATCGTACGGATTACTTCATCATCAAATTGCTGTACGAACTTGCTCTGCAAAAACTTCTCTTTATCAAACATTGGGAATGAACCCTTTTCTTTTGCTATTTCAGTAGAAGCAAGGTAAGCTTTTTTCGCAATAAAATGATACAGCTTGTCTAAGAATTCTAAGGATTCCTTACTTCCATATCTAATTTTTATATGAATTAGCATTTCAGCAAGACCCATTGTACCAAGCCCTACTCTACGCTCGTTTAATTGATTCTCTTTGTTTTCTGCAAAATGATAAGGGGTTGCGTCGATGACATTATCTAAAAATCTCACAGAAACCTCTACCGTCTCTCCTAAGCCATCCCAATCAACGTCCCCATCCTTTACAAACTTAGCTAAATTAATGGAGGATAGATTACATACACCCCATGCTGGTAAACCCTGTTCTGCACAAGGATTTGTACTAATGATTGGATTAAAGTACCAGCTATTAGACATCTCATTATAATATTCCATAAAGACGATTCCAGGTTCAGCTGACTTCCATGCTGATTCGATAATGGTATGCCAAACCTCTCTAGCCTTTACTGTTTTGTATACTTTAACCTTTTTACCAAGTTCTTTCCATTTATCTAAATTGCCATCCCACAGCTCATCATATTCTGGATCAGTTGAATCTGGAAATACTAAATCCCAATTTAAATCTTCTTTTACTGCCTTCATAAAACCATTGCTAACCGCCACTGATAAATTAGCATTCGTGATCAAATCCATTTTCTGTTTAACGGTGATAAATTCCAATAAATCAGGATGCCAATCGTTTAACATAAGCATTAATGCACCTCTGCGGCTACCACCCTGTTCGATTAGACCTGTTGTGTAACTAAATAATCCACCCCAAGATACAGCACCACTTGATGAACCATTAACGCCCTTAACAACGGCTCTTCTTGGGCGTAGAGAAGAAAGATTGATACCAACTCCACCACCACGTGACATAATTTCTGTCATTTGCCCTAAGGTTTCCATGATTCCTCCACGGCTATCCTTTGGTGAAGGAATAACATAACAGTTAAATAGGGTTAATTCGTCACTTGCTCCTGCGCCTGCTGCAATACGTCCACCTGGTACTAGCTTCCAGTCATCTAACACATTCCTGAATTTATTCGTCCATTCCTCTTGTTTTTCCGGTTTTTCCTTGGCTGCAATCGCTTTTGCTAATCGATCCCACATCACATCTGGAGTAGCCTCTAATGGTTTCGTTATTTTATCTATTGCTATCTCTACTTCTTGCCCATTTCGTAAAACGACTTTTACAAGCTCTCCATCAATACCTGATACCTCTCCAACCTCTTTTTGTGGGAATTTAGGATCATCTTTTACGAGTGCTAATACGGTGTCACCAACTTTTATGGATGGTTGCTTAGTATCCTTTAAGGCATATCGGTCTAAAAATATTTTTTCGCTTAAGCCTTCAAGTTTTGCTGTGGATTTTGACATATAATATTTCCTCCTTAAAGTATTAATGCTCCATTATATCTATACTATGTATTTTGTTAACGTATTTTATCTATATATAGTGGAGTCTTCTCATTATACAATACTACATATTGGTATTTCTAGTTTTGAAATGTTTAATACTGCAATTTATATAGGTTAAATCTATCTTTTATAAACTATTTCTATCTTATCCGCCTATTTTTAAAAAAATAATAAATTAGAATTTATTTTGTGATAAAACGTGTTAAAATAGAGAAAATATGACCTCCAAAAAAATATATTGAGGTGACAAATCATGATTTTATTAAATGATCAACTTATTTCAAGGGATGCTATACATATCGACCTTGAAGATCGTGGTTATCAATTTGGTGATGGACTTTATGAGGTAGTACGGGTGTACAAGGGAAAACCATTTAGATTTGAAGACCACTTTGTACGCTTTGAAAGAAGTGCAAGAGAGCTAAGAATCAGCTTACCAGTATCCTTAGACGTAATCAAGAAAAAAATTCTAGAATTAATTGATAGCAATGGTCTAGCTGAAGGTATAGTTTATTTTCAATTGACAAGAGGTGTTTCTCCAAGGAATCATGCGTTTCCTGAACCCCAGGTTACTTCTATTTTAACTGCATATACCAAAGAGGTTCAGCGTCCAGAAAAAGAGATAAATAATGGTGTGAAAGTAGTTACTGTAGAGGATATTCGTTGGCTAAGATGTGATATTAAAAGTATCAACCTCTTAGGGAATGTATTAGCAAAACAGTATGCAGCAGAAAATCAAGCAAAAGAAGCGATTCAAATCAGAGATGATAGGGTAACAGAAGGAAGTGCTTCTAATTTCTTCATTATAAAAAATAAAGAAATACTAACTCACCCTGCAAATAATTATATTCTACGAGGAATTACAAGAAACGTAGTAGAGGAAATTGCGAATAAGTTAGCCATTCCTTTTAAAGAAAAGGAATTTACACTTGAGGAAGCTTATCAAGCTGATGAAGCTTTTATTACGAGCACCACAGTGGAAATCATGCCTGTATTAGTAATTAATGACAATCAAATTAGTAGCAAGCCAGGAATGGTTACAAAATCTCTACAGACTGAGTTTAACCAATTTATTTAATCTATAATGTTCACTATAAAACAACTCCTAAAGGATAGAGCTTATCTTGTTAGGAGTTGTTTTTTCTACTGCTCTAAAATAAACTTCTCTACCCTGCTTTGATCTGGCAATGAAGGAATTGCACCTCTTCCAGTTGCCGTTAACGCACCGCAAGCATTTGCAAAATTCGTAATCGTTGATAATTCTTCTTTATGATTACAAATATCCGCTAAACTATTATCATTATTTAAACTAACCCACAGCTGATAAAGTAGACCACCTACAAAAGCATCCCCGGCACCTGTTGTATCAATAGCCTTAACCTTTGGGACTATTAAGTCATCTGAAATGGCTTTTGTATAATAACTACTACCATTTTCGCCTTTTGTTACAATGACTAAAGAAATCCCTTGAGATAGAAAATAGTTAGCCGCCTTCTTTTCATCCTTCGTATCAAGTAAAAACTGATATTCCTCTTCACTCACCTTTAATATATCTACCTGAGGTAGTATCGCTAATATTTGCTCTCTAGCTTTAGCACTACTTGACCATAAGCTTAGTCTAATATTAGGATCAAAGCTTATTAATGTAGCTGTCGCTTTCGCAAATTCTATAGCCTTATAGGTAGCTTTGTTACATGTCGAGTAGGATAAGGTATTAGAACCAAAATGAAAGATTGCTGCATCAAAAAACCAGCTTTTATCTAAGTCCTCTGCTGCAATCAGCATATCTGCAGATGGATCACGATAAAATAAAAAATCTCGCTCCCCATTTTCCTTTAAGGAAATAAAGGCTAATGCTGTTTTTACTTCCTTCGTTAATAATACATAATCAGTTTTTACCTTTTCCTCTGTAAACATAGAAATCAAAAAATGTCCAAAGCTATCATCTCCAACCTTTCCAGCAAAATAGCTATTCCCGCCTAATTTAGCGATGGCTACTGCTACATTGGCAGGTGCTCCTCCTGGAGCTCTCATAAACTCCTTTACCTGAGAAAGAGGCTGTCCATTTGTCTTTGGAACAAAATCGATGAGAGCCTCGCCAAAAGTAATGATTTTACTCATTTATATTACTCCCTTTATGAAGCGTAATCCCTAATGGGTTAGTAGGGTCATTCGCTAATAATAGCATTGTCCGAACATATCCAGACTGGGAATAGCTTGGCATTCCTAATCCCCTTGGCTTATTAGCACTGTACATCAATTCTGGAAACAATCCACAGTAAGTAGAGTAATTCATGATACGGTGTAATAAAGCTACTGCCTTTTCTTTTTCTCCAAGCTGATAATAGGCTTCTATTAACCAAAAGCTAGGCCCTATCCATGGTTTCATATCACCAAGCTCCGTGGTTAAATCTTCGTGTCGCCATAGGCCACCTAAAAATGGATCAGTTAATCGATCCTCTATCGCTTTCACCGTAGCTTGAAATAAGCTTCTATCAGAGAATAATGGCATCTCTGTAAAAAACAATAAAGCTGAGGCATCTAGATTGCTTGTTTCCTTTGATCTTACTAATATATTATCCTTGACTCCGTGACGTATGATAGCCTCCGTTAATTCCTCAGCTATTTTAAGTAACCGTTCACGGTAGGAAGCATCTATTGCATAATCCTGTAAAACACTCGCTAGTGTTTTTAATCCATATGCGGATACACCGCTAGCCCACACCATATGCTCATTTTCTTGTTCTAGGTGACTTCCAAAGGTTTCCCATATTCCTGCACAAGGCAAAATCATACCAGTCGCATCACGATTCTTATCAATCCAATCAACTGCTTCTTCTATCGTTTCATTATATTCCTCGAATAAATCTATTTTTCCTGTAGCACGGATCATATTCCCCAGTGCCATTAATAACAAACCTGTCGTATCATTCTCAAAAGAATGCTCATTTGGAACCTCTGTCTTACAATTATAAGCAAAATAATAGTTTTGATCTGGTCTTTTTTTAATAATCGAGAACAATTTCCTAAGACTCTTTAGCGCTTCATCCTCATGACCGACCATAAGTAAGGTTTCTAGCATCCAAATACTATCTCTTACCCATATATTCCCCTGATATGGAGCAAAACCAGTCATAATGGGTGATCCATCACGCTGAATAGCTGTATTCAACAATCGTAAGGATGTATTCCAATACTTTTCATAACGAGAATCCTTCGCCTTGATTTGCTTGCCATGATTTAGCCATTTCTTCCAATTCAATGAGCTGTTCTCTCTTGCTATTTCAAGATTATCTACCATACTTTTTAAGGCTTTTATTGCCTCTTGTTCACTTTTACCCATCGCGATTACCAACTTGATAGGGGCTGAAAAACCTTTTTCGGATATCTCTCTTTCTACCTTCCAAATCACATGTAACGGTCTACTTCCATGCTCCGCTATCGCAAAGGACTTCTCTTGAATAATGTTTTTTAGCTCCCCAGATATCGCGCTTAATGCATCTGGTACAGTTACTGCAAGCCATACATTATCAGCTTTTCGGGAGGTATAGATATGATGATATCTATTTGTTATGTTTGGTAAATGAATCGTAGGATATATAGATACCTCCGTAGCATTCCCTTTCACAGTCGATACCCTGAATTCTCTAACTACCCCATTCTCTTGATTAGGTAACCAAGTATCTGTGCTTACGATGGTGTTCCCTTTTCTACTAAGTACACGGTAGCCTCCAGCTTCGGTGAAACTCGTCTCTTCCACACTAATTTGTTCTCCTAATTGGCCTGATTTTTCTCGGATGATGCCTAATGGATCATATAAAACCTTCTCATGTTTGTCTCTTACAAAGACCAATGCTCCATCTTCTCCTAATAAACTTGAGCTCAAATCATAATCTGGATAGAAGATTTGCTTCAACCAATCCATTGAGCGATTTTTTTGAGAATGACGCATCCAAACCAGCACTTCACCATTTGCTAAAGGTACATGATTATCTTCATCTATTTCTACGAAAAATGACATTTTATTTTTCTCCCTCTTCTAGTTTTATGCAAAATAAATTATTTACCACCAGAGGTTGCAATTCCTTTAATAAACTGTTTTTGTCCAATAAGGAATAAGATTGCGACTGGAATCGTTACAAATATTGATGCTGCCATTAATAGTGTATAATTAGTGGAAAATTGTTCTTGGAAAACAGTTAACCCAAATTGAACGGTCCTCATCGATTCAGTTTGAGTAAAGACTAATGGTTTAAATAAATCATTCCATTCTGCAATAAATGTAAAGAGAAATAAGGTAACTGCTGCTGGTCTTGCTAACGGCATCATAATCTTCCATAGAATCGTCCAACGGTTGGCACCATCAATAAATGCAGCTTCTTCAATGGAATAAGGAATTCCCAAAAAAAATTGTCTAAAAAGAAAAATACCAAAAGCATTTGCTAGTGAAGGCACAATCAGTGCTAAATAAGTATCAATCCAACCGAGCTTCATTAGCATGATAAAGATTGGTATAACGATCATTTGAAACGGTATGACCAAAGTAGATAGTAAGATAACAAAAATGGTTTTTTTACCAAAAAATTTTAATCTTGAAAAGGCATACCCGGCAAGAGCAGAAGTAAATATTTGACCCAATGTAACGGAAAATGCCATGATAAAACTATTTAGAAACATGCGAGCAAAATTAGTCGACTTCCATGCTTCAATGAAATTATGCCATTGCAAATGATTAGGCCACAAATCTAGAGGATTTCTAACAATCTCCTGATGCGTCTTAAGTGCTGTAGATAGCATTACGATATAGGGTAAGAAAAAGAAAAAGGCTAATATGATTAGAACACCATAAATCCAGATTCGCCTGAATCCCTTTAATTGCTTTTGATCCATAAACATTCACTCCTAGTATTCTGGGCTTTCATCCCCAGCAAATTTAAACTGTAGGATAGTTGTAAGCACAGCTAAAACTAATAGAATAATTGATATTGTTGCAGCATAGCCCATATGGAATAATTTAAAGGCTTGTTCATAAATGTAATAAACGAGTACTTTTGTTGTACCGAGCGGCCCGCCCTTTGTCATAACATATACCTGTTCAAAGGTACGAAAGGTAAAGATGAGACTGATGACAGTGACAAAAAAGGTAGTTGGCTTTAATAAGGGCCATGTAATGAAGCGAAAAGCCTTCCACCCAACCCCAGCACCTTCCAAGCTACTTGCTTCATAATACATATCCGGAATCCCCTGTAATCCTGCAAGAAAAATAACCATGAAGTATCCAGCATTTTTCCAAATCGTCATCAATATCACTGCTGTCATCGCCAAAAAACCATTGGATTGCAACCAGTTAATCGGTTCGATTCCAAATATACTTAGAAAGCTATTAATAAAACCATTATCATAGTTTAGCATCCATACAAAAATAAGACCACCAGCTACAAAGGATGTGACAACAGGCATAAAGAAAATAGTACGAAACAATCCTCGTGCTCTTATTTCATTATTTAGAAGAACTGCTAAAAACAGTGACAATGCAACGGTAATTGGAACGGAAGTGATCGTAAAAACAAAGGTATTCCAAACTACCTGATGTAATTCTTGGTCAGTGAGCATTTGTTGGTAATTCACAAGCCCAACATAGGTTAAATGGGTACTAAGCGCATCCCATCTAAAAAAACTTAAATAAATGGTGTAGCCAATCGGATAAAGCATAAAAATGGACATTAAGATAAGTGCAGGGCTTAGAAAACCATAGGCTGTTAGATTATCTTTTAGAATTCTTGTTATTTCTCCCTTTGACTTTTTCATCTTTAATACCTCACTTTGTAAAGAGAGGGCAAGTTGCGATATTTGCATGCTTGCCCTCTTTATACTATAAATACAATCTTCCCTTTATTCTCTGCCTAATGCAGTTGTAGCAGCTTTAGCAGCATCATCTAACGCTTGTTTTGGAGTTTTTGTTTGATATAGTGCCTTCTCAATTTCCTTACCTAAGGCAGATGAGATTGAGTTATAGGCTGGAATGGATGGTCTTGCAAAGCCATACTGCATTTGGTCAACAAAAGTTTTTACAACAGGGTTTTCTTTTAGATATGCTTGATATTTTGTACTATTTACTGCAGATTTACTAACTGGTAAATATCCTGTTGTCTTGGCCCAATCTACTTGGAAATCAGCACTCATGATAAACTTAGCAAATTCCCATGCTGCTTTTTCTTTCGTAGGATTGGTTTTAAATAAATATAGATTTTCGCCACCGATATTTGTTGCATAACGCTCTTTCTTTGGCATCATAAACACACCATAGTCTATTTTCTTGTCCTTATTAAGCTGTGGTAAAGTCCATGGACCAATGATCTGCATGGCAATCTTTCCTGATTCAAAGTCATCTGTTTTGTAGCCTGCATCTGTTTCTGAAAAATTAGCCACTTTATATTTATGGACTAAATCTGTCCAAAATTGTAATGCATCCACTCCCGCTTGAGAATTGAATGTTGGCGTATTATTATCTTTTGATAAAAATTCACCGCCAGCTTGCCATAAATAGGTCTGCCAAGTCCATACTGTCCACTCATTTGTTCCTACAGGGACCTGGAATCCATATTGATCGATTTTTCCATCGTTATTTTTATCAATAGTTAGTTTTTGTGCATCCGCTAAAAATTCATCCCAAGTTTTTGGTACACTTGTTATATTTTCATCTGCAAACGCTTTTTTATTGTAGAAAATAGCTAGGTTGTTTGCATCAAATGGTACAGTGTATTTTTCACCATTAAAGGATGATACATCCCATAATCCTTTATAAATATCATCGGCATTAAAGGACTTATCGTTTTTGATAAAATCTTCTGCTGGAGCTAATACACCAGCTTTCGCAAATTTACCTGTAAATGCAGGTGCTAACCACACTAAGTCAGGTGCTTTTTTTCCTGCAACAGCAGTTTCAATCTTTCCAATCGCTTGATCTTGTGCTCCGTAACTTTGAGCTGTCACCTGAATATTTGGATGTGAGCTATTAAATTTATCAATTGCAGTATTTAATGCTTTGTTGTTTTCTGGGGATTCAATTCCATGCCAGAAAACCAATTGAACAGAATTATCCATATTTTGAGAACTATCAGTTGATTTAGCTGTTGTTCCACATCCTGCTAAAGTCCCAACCATTAAAGTAAGTACTAATAAAATACCAAATAATTTTTTATTCATCATTATCCTCCTTCATTTTAAAGAAAATATTAGAATTAATGATTGTCCAGCAACCACCTCCACGATGTAAACGTTTTCCTAGGAAAATAAAAAAATATATATCGAATTTAAGTTAGTTTACGACAGCTATCACGAACGATTATCTTATGAGGCATAATCTTTCCTTCTTTCCTTTGCTTATCATTATCCTTATCTTTTATTTGCTTTAATAATATTTTTGCAGCTTCCGTACCCATTTCATATATAGGCTGCTGTACAGTTGTTAATGCAGGTAAAAATGCTTCAGCTATACTAATGTCATCAAATCCCATCACTGATAAATCTTGTGGTACGGTTAGACCTAATTCATTGGCAGCACGAATTACACCAATTGCCATGGCATCACTCGAACAAAAAATAGCAGTTGGTTTATCTGTAATATTTAGTATTTCTTTCCCTTTTTCATAGCCTGACTTAATATCATAGTTTCCTTCACGGAACCATGCACTATCATATGTTAACCCATGCTCTTTAAGGGCTTCTTTATAGCCAGCATGTCTTGCATAACCCGAATCAATATCAGTTAGTGGACCACTTAGTATACCAATTCTTTGATGCCCTAATGCAATTAAATAATTTGTAGCGTCATATGCCGCTTGAAAATCGTTTATATTAATGCTAGCAAAGAGACCATCCTCCACCTCTGATTGACTAGCAAAAATAACTGGAATCGAGTGATTATTAAAGAATTGAACATGCTCTTCTTTTATTGAAGTCGTTAAAATAACGATACCATCTACATATTTATCCTTTAAAATATTAAGATAATGAATCTCTTTTTCTATTTCCCCATTTGTATTACATAATAAGGTGGTATACTGATGCTTATAGCATTCTTCCTCTATCCCTCTTACAAGCATGGAAAAAAACATATTAGATATATCTGGAATCAATACCCCTATAAGACTACTCTTTTTCATCACTAAACTTCTTGCTACAGCATTTGGATTAAAGCCCATCTCTTGAATTGCTTCTAATACTTTTTTTTGAATTTCTTCGCTAACAGGCTTGCTCTGATTTAATACTCGAGATACGGTTGCAACGGAAACATTAGCTCTTTTTGCAACATCTTTAATTGTTACTCTCATTCATCATCATCCCATTCGTATTAAATAGTTTTCCAAATCCAACAAAAAAAGAAAACGTTTTCCTATCTTTATATATTAGTTTAAGAAAACGTTTTCCTCTTGTCAATATTTTTTTTTGGTTTTTTAAAACTTTCATAAAAAAAGAGCCATAAAAATGGCTCTTTCTCTACTCTTATTCCTTTGAATATTTTAATATTGGTTTTCTTGCTGCAGTTACCTCGTCTAATCGTCCTACCACCGTTGTATGAGGTGCTTCTAAAACCTTTTCTGGCTCTTCTTCTGCTTCCTTTGCAATTTGAATCAATATATTGATGAAAGCATCTAATGTTTCCTTATTTTCACTTTCTGTTGGTTCTATCATTAAACATTCCTCAACAATAAGTGGAAAATAAATTGTTGGTGGATGGAAGCCAAAATCTAATAATCTTTTTGCAATATCTAGAGTACGAACACCAAGCTTCTTTTGCTTCACTCCTGATATAACAAACTCATGCTTACAATGCTGGTCAAAAGGTGCATGATAATAATCCTGAAGCTTTCTTAGCATATAATTTGCATTTAGAACAGCATTTTCTGAAATCGATTTTAACCCTTTTGGTCCCATCGTTCTGATATAGGTTAAGGCTCTTACTAGAATACCAAAATTCCCATAGTATGGCTTCACTCTACCAATCGATTTTGGAATATCATAATTAAAGTAGAATTCATCATTCCTTTTCTCTACGATTGGCTTTGGTAAAAATGGCTCTAATATCTTCTTAACACCAACTGGACCAGCTCCTGGACCGCCTCCACCATGTGGAGTAGAGAATGTTTTGTGCAAGTTCAAGTGAACCACATCAAAGCCCATATCTCCAGGGCGAGCGATACCAAGGATAGCATTGGCATTAGCACCATCATAGTATACTAATCCACCTGCATCATGGATGATTTTTGTTATTTCTAGAATATCCTTCTCAAATAATCCTAGGGTGTTTGGATTGGTCAGCATAAGTGCTGCGGTATCATCTCCAACCACTTGCTTCAGGGCTTCTACATCCACATTCCCCTGCTCGTTTGACTGAACAGTTATTATTTCAAAGCCGGCTACTGAAGCAGAAGCTGGATTTGTGCCATGTGCGGAATCAGGAACAATCACCTTTATTCTTTTTGAATCGCCACGACTTTCATGGTATGCACGGATTAACATCAATCCTGTCCATTCCCCATGAGCTCCTGCTGCTGGTTGCAATGTCACTTTATCCATCCCTGTTATTTCTTGTAGCTCTTCCTGTAGCTGATACATTAGTTCAAGGGCACCTTGGACGGTATCCTCCGATTGATATGGATGGATCCAGCTAAAACCCTGATATCTTGCTACATCTTCATTTACCTTTGGATTGTATTTCATCGTACAGGAACCAAGTGGATAAAAGCCTGAGTCCACACCATGATTCCTATTGGATAATTCAGTATAATGTCTCATTAGATCTAATTCAGCTACCTCTGGAAATGCTGGAGGGCTTTCTCTGATAAATTCCTTTGGAACAAGTTCATCCATAGGTAATTCTGGTACATCTAAGCTAGGTAAACTATAAGAGACTCTACCTGGTTTACTTAATTCAAAGATGAGGGCCTTTTCTTTTCTCATAGTAATCCCTCCAATCTACTAGCAAAGTTGTCAATCTCTTCTTTTGTTTTAACCTCAGTTACAGCAATGAGCATTCCATTCTCTATTTCAGGATATTCTTTACTTAAATCATAACCACCAATAATGTTTTCACTTAATAGTTTATGATTAATTTCAGAAACAGGCTTGGTTATTTTTATAGCAAATTCATTGTAAAATGGCCCATTAAACAATGGTTCAACACCATTAATAGAGGTTAATGCCTTATATGCATAGTGAGCTTTTTGCAAATTTTGCTTCGCTACCTCCTGTATTCCTTCCTTACCCATGGTATTCATATATACAGCCGAAGCTAATGCAATGAGCGCTTGATTTGAACAGATATTGGATGTAGCTTTCTCTCTTCTTATATGTTGCTCTCGAGCTTGTAGAGTAAGAACAAAGCCTCTATTTCCTTCGTCATCAACTGTTTGCCCTACAATCCGGCCTGGCATTTTTCGAATCAATTTAGAATTGGTAGCAAAAAAACCAACATGCGGGCCACCAAAGGATGTAGGAATGCCCATTGGTTGGTTATCCCCAACAACCACATCTGCATGAAACTCACCTGGTGGTTTTAAAATAGGGAGTGCCATAGGGTTGGTACTAACGATCATTAAGGATTTATTGGAATGAGTGATTTCTTCGATACTGCCTAAATCTTCAATGATACCAAAGAAATTGGGGTATTGTACAATCACTGCAGCTGTATCCTTGTCAATCATCTGTTTTAATTCATTAACATTTGTTTGTCCATCATCTGTATTAACCTCAATCACTTCTAAGTTCTGACCCTTTGCATAGGTGCGTAATACCATCCTTGATTCAGGATGAACCGCTTTAGAAACAATGATCTTATTACGACGAGTTGAACCAGCTGCCATCGTTGCAGCCTCTGCTAATGAAGTTGCTCCATCATACATGGAAGAGTTTGCTGCTTCCATACAAGTTAGCTCGGCTATTAATGTTTGAAACTCAAAAATACCCTGTAGCTCCCCTTGGCTTATTTCAGGCTGGTATGGTGTATAAGCAGTATAAAATTCTGAACGTGAAATCACATGATTTACTACACTAGGTACATAATGTTGATAAACACCTGCACCTAAATAGCTAGAATAATCGTTAATATTCTTATTTTTTCCTGCAAGCTTTGCCATGTAATTCGTTACTTCTTGCTCTGACATGGCTTTTGGTATATTTAATTCACCTTTAAAACGAACAGTGCTAGGGATGTCTGCAAAGAGCTCATTTATAGAACCGACACCAATCTCTGCTAGCATCTCTTTCTGATCTTCAACAGTATTAGGAATATAGCGGAATTTCATCTTCATTATTCCTCCTCTTTTACAAAGGCATCATATTCCTCCGCAGATAACAATTGGTCTAATTCGGAAGCATTACTTAACTCAACGACAACAATCCAACCTTCACCATAAGGGTCTTCATTTATTTTTTCAGGAGCATCCTCTAAGCCTTGATTGGTCTCCACAATCTTACCCGATATAGGTGAATAAACATCTGAAACTGCCTTAACTGATTCCACTGATCCTAACGTACCATCTACTTCAATCTCATCATCCACCTCTGGTAATTCAACAAAAACAATGTCTCCTAATGAATGCTGTGCATAGTCAGTGATACCAATTCTCACCTTCGTGTCATCGAGTACCTCAACCCATTCATGCTCTTTACTATACTTAAACTCTTTCTTAATATCTGCCATTCATAGCCCTCCTTAACATATTTTTATTTGCTTTTTTTATAAAAAGGTGTTTTTATTATTTCCGCTTTTACTTTTTTATTTCTAATTCCCACATAAACCTCTTTACCTATTTCCGCATATTCCTTTTTTATCAAAGCAAGCCCAACATTTCTCTTTAAAGTTGGAGATTGGGTACCTGTTGTTACTTCACCGATTTGGACGTCATCAACATATACAGGATAGTGAGATCTAGGTATTCCCCGATCAATCATTTCAATTCCAACTAGTTTTCTGGGAGCACCATTCTCCTTCTGCTCCTTTAGTACATCACGACCATTAAAATCTCCCTTATCAAATTTTACAAAAAAGCCGATACCAGCTTCTATTGGTGTAATATCCTTTGATAGCTCTTGACCATATAATGGGAGCTTTGCTTCAAATCTTAATGTATCTCTCGCCCCTAGGCCACAGGGTAATACTCCATCTTCTTTACCAGTATCTAGTATTTTATCCCAGAGCTTTGGTGCATCTTCATTGGCTAAATAGATTTCAAAGCCATCTTCCCCTGTGTAGCCTGTTCTTGATACGAAGCCTTTCACTCCATCAAGCTTAACATCTGGGTTGAAATGAAAGAATCCGATAGTAGATAAATCGATATCCGCAATTCTTTGCAATACCTTTTCAGCAATAGGACCTTGAAGAGCAAGCTGTGATATACGATCAGAAATATTCTCGATCTGCACATCACCCTCAAGGTTTTCCTCAAACCAAGCGACATCCTTATCGATATTAGAAGCATTGATGACTAGTAAATAATGATTTTCGTTGTACCTATAGACCAATAGATCATCAACCGTTCCACCATTCAGATAGCACATGGGGGAGTATAATGCCTTACCGTCAACTAGCTTTGAAGCATCATTTGTAATTATTTTTTGAATGTACTTTAAAGCATCCTTTCCTTTTACATCAACTTCACCCATATGAGATACGTCAAATAATCCTGCACGTTCTCTAACAGCTTCATGCTCTTCTAAGATACTTGAAAATTGAACAGGTAAATCCCATCCGCCAAAATCAACTGTTTTTGCACCATACTTCTCATAGACAGGAAAAAGTGGTGTTCTTTTTAAAGCATCTGCCATGATAAATCACCTCCATAATAGTTATCACAATCAGTTTCCCCAAATTATTCATTTTTAAAAAAAAGGACAGAACAATAAAAGACGAATAGATTCATCCTTTATTGCTCTGTCCCTTTTGCCTGAGAGTTACCTTTAACGAATTAAAGTTTCCCCTTTGGCGGCTCGTTTGAGCTCTCTCCAGAGTTGCGTCCAGCAAAAGTACTTTTGCCTGAGAGATTCACTAATAATAGCTTGCTCCTTCGGCGCTACAAAAATGTAGACTCTCCTTCTACCTTCATTCGCTTCTATGCATTTTTTTTATCAAAATCATTATACCAATTAAAGTTTATATAGAATAGTCTCTATTTAAAAAAATAGGGATTTTACTACGATTCCTTCATTATTTCAAAAGCTATATGACCTATAAGCTAGTAAGAGATTTCATCAAAGTTTTTGGATAAATATAACTTATTGGCTAATACTAAGATATACCGTGTTTTTACTTGTCTCGTTTAATTTAAAAAAAGGGTGTAGCGTATGATACAAACAAAAGATAATAAAAAATATACCATTCCCGTCGACAATCATGACCTTCCAATCTACTTTAATCAAGAATGGATCTATCAATTACAGAGTGCTTTTAATCAAGATGGTCCTTGGGATTCTTGGGATGTCTTCAATTTGGCATTTGAATCTGAGCAGGTTCTACAGGTAAAGGATTTTTCTGAGTTACAATGTCTTTCTCATTTACCAAACATTAAACCGTTTCCTCATCAGATTGAAACTGCAAAAAAAGTACTAAATGAAATGTACGGTAGGGCTATTTTAGCTGATGAGGTAGGACTTGGTAAAACGATTGAAGCAGGTATGATTATAAAGGAATACTTAATTAGAGGATTAGCAAAAAAAATACTTATTTTAGTCCCTGCTTCCTTAGTCTTACAATGGACACGAGAATTAAATAGCAAATTTGATATACCAGCAGTAGCGCAAAAAAAACAGTGGATGTGGGATAAATATGACATTATCGTCGCATCCATGGACACCTCCAAACGAACTCCCCATCGAGAATATATTATGCAGCAGCATTACGATTTATTAATCGTAGATGAGGCGCATAAATTAAAAAATAAGAAGACTAAGAATTGGGAGTTTATCAATAGTATAAGAAAAAAGTTTGTTTTATTATTAACAGCGACGCCAGTTCAAAATGATATGTCAGAGCTATACAATTTAGTAACATTATTAAAACCTGGTCAATTTGGAAGATATCATAAATTTCAAAAGGATCATATGAAGGATAAGCGAAGCCCTAAGAATAAAGAATTATTAAAAGTGGAAATAGAAAAGGTTTTAATTAGAAACAAGCGTTCAGACGAAGGGATAAAAATAGATTTCCCAAAAAGAATTGTCCATACAATCCCAATTGAATTAACTGAGCCTGAACGTGAGCTATATGAGGGAATATCCAAATTTGTTAAAGAGAATTACTATTCATTTAGTGGTGATAGGACAAATTTATTAGCACTGATTACCTTGCAAAGAGAAGTTTGTAGTAGTCGTGATGCCGCTTTTATCACCCTAGTTAATATGTTTAAAAAAACAGGAGGAAATGAACAATTTAAAAATGCAATTCTTCATTTAGTACAAATTGCAAAGAAAGTAGAATCCCAATCAAAAGTAAATCACGTCATCAATCTACTAAAGAAAATGAATGATAAAGTTATCATTTTTACAGAATATCGAGCTACACAGGAATATCTTATTAGTAAATTGGCTGAACAAAAGATCACATCGGTACCTTACCGTGGAGGCTTTAATCGCGGGAAAAAGGATTGGATGATGGAATTATTTCAACGAAAAGCGCAAGTAATGGTTGCAACAGAAGCAGGTGGAGAAGGAATAAATCTTCAATTCTGCAACCATATTATTAATTATGATATGCCCTGGAATCCTATGAGAGTGGAGCAAAGAATTGGTCGTGTGCATCGATTAGGTCAAACAAAGGATGTATACATCTATAACTTATCTACAAAAAATACGATAGAAGAGCATATTTTATTTCTATTACATGAAAAAATAAAAATGTTTGAAAATGTAATTGGCTCGTTAGAAACCATTTTAGAAAAACTAAATATGAAAAACTTTGAAAGCAATATCATGGAAATGATGGTTGAATCAAAAAACGAAAATGAATTTAAACATAAATTATCTAAAATCGGTGCGGATTTTTCAAATTATCTACATCACTAATAAATTGTTAATAAGGAATCTTACGATGGAGTGATGCTCATGAATCAAACTTGGGTTAGAAATTATTTAGAACGCTATTTAGAAATACACCAATGTCAATTCATCGAAAGACAGCCAGGATATACAACTGTCAAACTTTCGGTTGAAGTAGATAAGGATATAACGAATCGTCCATACTATTGGACATTTGTAGAAAGAACAAATGCTGATCCTGAAACACTAACGATGACATTTATTTTCGATAAAGAAAAAACTCCAGATGACCTTAGAGGTGAAGTAATAAAATTTGGTTCAGAAAGATTAAAACAGTTTTTTAAAGCCGCTAATAAGCGCGGAAAAATGGTTAGATTATACCAACAGTTAGCAGCTCAACCTAGTCGAAATACTATGAAGCCATTGCAAACACTACAGCCATGGCTTATCGCAAATTTTAAAATTGAGTTTATTAGTGATCAGAAAAAGGATCTTATTATTTCCTTGGGAATTAATCTTTCTACTGGTGAAATGAAGGAAAACTTTTCACCAGTATTAAAAAAAATGATGCTCAGTCCTGTTCTTCCAGCAAACAATATCATAGATAGTCCTTTTCTTACCCTTAGAGAAGCTGCATTACAATTAGAAGAATGGATCATGAATGAAATCTTTAAGGAAGATTTTCATTGGGTGAGCGAAGCAAACAACCGTTTACAAAAAGAGATAGAACAAATCGAAGCATATTACGAAAATAATAGCCTAGATACAAAAAAAGAAAATGATGATAATAGAGTTAATGATGTTGAAAATTCATCAATTGTCGAAAAAGAAAAAAGAATTGAAGAGGTGAAATGGCAATATGCTCCACGAGTAGAGGTCAACCCTATAAATTTTGGATTATTCTATCTAGACAAAACCATTCAAAAAAATGTCGAATATATTCATTAAACCTATCGTAAAAATGGAGAGAAAGGATTTTTTTAGATTCCTTCTCTTTTTTTCCGCTTCCTTCGATAAAACTTCCTATTAAAAAAAAAGATACTGACGACAGGTTTTAACAGACATTGCATAAATTAATCTTTAAAATAAGTATCACGAGAATGAGAGGTGATAGAAGTGAATTCTTTTTCATTAAAGAAAAAATATAATCTTGCTGCGACCATTCTCATCATAGTTAGCCTGCTGTTATTCTTTCAACAGGTGACCTATGGAGAGGATGAAATTCAGCCTAAAAAAATTTTAGATAATGGATGGACGAACTACTACTCCCATTCCTATGAAAAACTTGATTATACCATCACTCCATTGTCAAAAACCCTTCAATTAATTACTTTTAAAGAGGATAATAATCCAGCAACCGGTTATCTTCTGACAATGAGTAATGGGAATGGAAAAAGAGAATTATTAGAATACGGCTTTGGCAATCATACTCCTTATATGACTAATATTATCTTAAATGAGAAATTAACTGATCGAACCCCTGATAGATTTGTCTATCTTAATCCAATAGAAAGCTACTGGTTTTATAGCCTAGAAGGCGAAAACGTTTATGTGGATAGTACATCTGGTGAATGGCTGCCTGATTTAACTCAATTTGATAAAGAGTATTCAACAAACAAAGACTCAAATTTTGTATACGCAAGTTTATCAGACAAAATAGTAAATAGCTATGTAAGTGATAAATTGATTTTTAATCCATTTGATGATCTGTCTTGGCTTGTTGATGATCAACTTAAAAGTCTTGAAGATCCAAAGCAAATAAAAGCATTACTATTAAATAACACAAAGATTATGTATGTTGGAGAAAAGTTTGAAAAGGAAGTTAAAATGGTTTATCCAGTAATCGGATATGCAGAGAGTAATCATAATATATATATCGCTATTTACGATACTTACTTAAGCATCACTCGGTTCATCCTAATCGAAGAGCTGAAATCATATGGTAAGTTCCTTCTTCTCTATTAATTGCCAAATCATTTGTTATCACTCCTCCTCTATATATAAAGCATAATATGAAAAGCACTTCTAGCTAGTAGAAGTGCTTTTCATTTTCAATCTATCAATTCTTATCGTTCGCTCTTTTATTCCATCCATTATCTCAGCATTATTCATTCCATTTATGCTATCTTGATTCATTAAAGCAGTTATCTCCAATTGTAGCTTTGCAATCTCATTTTTTATATCAATAGCTAAAGGAGAAGCCATTTCCTTCTTTGACTCTTGATACTCTAGATATCCTCCATCAAAGACAATAAAGCCATCTTCAAGGTCAATGATTTTGTTTGTCGTTTTTGCTAAAAGATAATGATCATGAGAAACAATGATGACACTTCCTTGATATTCTGCTAATACATCCTCAATAATCTCCCTAGTAGCAATATCTAAATAATTAGTTGGTTCGTCTAGTATGAGAAGATTTGCCTCTGAAAAATATAATTTTACAAAAGCCACTCGACAACGCTCTCCCATACTTAAATCAGATATCTTCTTATACACTTCATCCTTTCGAAATAAAAAATTAGCTAGCACGGTGTGCGCTGTAGCAATATCCATATTAGGGATTTCTAACAATATCTCTAATATTGTTTGATCAAGTGAAATATTATCTAACTCCTGCTTTAAATAGCCGATTCTTAAAGCAGGGTGATAATAAACATCTCCAGAATTAGCATGAAGATTTCTATTAATGATATTTAATAATGTTGTTTTCCCAGAGCCATTTTTACCTAATATTCCGATATGATCTTCCCGTTGAACGGAAAATGTTATATCTTTTAGTAGATTATGATTTACTTGATAGGCAAAATTAACTTCGTGAAGCTTTAATAAAGTTTTTGCATCAAAGCTCCCACTATCAAGAGTGAATTGCACTTTATTTTCTTCTTTAGGCTTTTGGATTCTACTTGCTTCTAACCTCTCTAAGGCTTTTTCCTTTGATTTTAAACGTGTCATGTGCTTCGTAGCTTTCTTTTTGGCATAAGGATTACGCTCTCCAGCATTATTATGTGCCCTGTTATACCAAACATTGAATTTATTGATAATCTCCTTCAGCTTTTTCCGTTCTTTTTCTTGTTTATGATATTGAGATACTACTGTTTTGTACGCTAAATCCCTTTGCTGCTTATACTCAGTATATCCCCCTTTATATCTCGTCGTACCTGAAGGAGTAATCTCATAAATTACATCCACCGTTTGATCGAGAAAGTATCGATCATGAGAAATCGTTAATAGTGTACCATCAAAGCCCTTCATCCAATGAACTAACCTTTCTTTGGTATTTAGATCAATATGATTTGTTGGTTCATCTAATAGGATAATTTTAGGTTGTTTTAATAAGAGCTTGGCTAACTGCGCAAGCGTTTTTTGACCACCACTTAGCTGTTCAAAAGGCTGATGCCAAAACGCTTCACTAAAACCAAATTTTTTTAATTGTTGCTCTAATCCATACTCCCATTGATACCCATCTAAATTTAAAAATTGCTCATAGATCAAGTTGTAGCTCATCTCTTCATCCTTTGAGATATCTCCTCTTGATAATATCTCTTCATAGCTAACTAATCCTTCCTTAAGGTTGTCTAAGGTTTGATTCTCTGCTCTCATAAATTTCATTAAGGTCCACTCTTTATCTACCATTAAATTCTGTTCTATCATTCCCCAGCTTTCCACTGGATATCTCCTTGTTATTGAACCTTTCTCTGGATGTAGTTTACCTAATAGAAGTTGAAATAGGGTCGTTTTACCACTCCCATTAGTTCCAATTAATCCAACGTGCTGCCCTTCCGAAATTTCTATATTAACATTTTCAAAAATGAATGTCCCATTAAACTCTTTAGATAATCCATCTGCTATTAATACAAACATAAAAAAACCTCCATTCACATAAAAACAAAATATTAGCATAAATAAAAAACACGGGCTTTGCCCGTGTTAGGATAACTGTTCATAGTCTTAATAGTCTATAATAAGATAAAATATTTTTAAAAACATCATTGTATAATTAAAAAAAGTCATAATAATCCTATTAAACCTTTACCATGTCCAAAGGCAAAAACTTGTTCGTATGAAATTCATTAACGATTCAAGTTAGAAAAAATCATGACTTTGTAATAAATACCTCCAATATTTTTTCTCATTATACTTTATAATGCCATTTATTACAAGTAAAAAGCGATGGTTCGTTGACTCATCGCTTTAATATAAACATCTATGCTTCAAGATTGTTGTTTGATAATCGTTGATATACTTCATTAGGAGTTAGTCCTTCAGCATTAATTACAGGAGCTGAAGTAGTAATATCCTCCATCCCTAATACATCTTTGTCTTGTCCTGATATTATAATTGCATCGACATGACTGGTTTGTTGATCTAGGTTTACTACATCGTAACCCTTACTAACTAAATATTCCTTTACATTTTGTAACGTATCCTCGATAGCAACCTTATGCATCCCGCCACCCCCTCTCTTGAATAATATCAACGAGAAGGATGTTTTCTATGCACGATTAATTATTTTTTTGAAACCGTTTAGCTACCATTTTAATGGACATTGGGATAAGCCCAAACCAATGTGAAGAAAGCGATGTAGACTTTTTTGATCGCTTTTGCTTAGGTTTATCCATTTTTTCTACAAGCTGTACCGTCAAGTATTTGACAAAATCATTAGATTTCATAATACTCTCCCCTATTTCATATTTACTATTAGTATCAGCATTTTACTTTTTCTTTATACAATCAGGGAGCAATGAAATAATTTCTTGGGTGATTTCTTCCTTGTTTTTATTATTTGTATCCACAATATATTTTGCAGTTTCTAGATAGAATTTTTTTCTTTGGTCAAGTATTTTCATGATATTCTTTCGCCTATCTTCATTCTGATTAAGTAATGGTCTTTTCTCATCTTTTGCTATTCGTTGATAAATCTCATCTACAGAAGCAGTTAACAAAAAAACACAATAATCTTTAAGTTGTTTTCTATTATGACTTGATAATATAATACCCCCACCTGTAGCAATTACAGTGGGTTTAGGTGTATTCAGGCTCTCATTTAAAATTATCTCTTCAACCGTTCGAAAATATTCTTCCCCGTGCTTTGCAAATAGTTCTGATATGGATATTAATTCATTTTCCACTATTTTTTCATCGGTATCGATAAAATCAACATCGAGTACCGTAGCTAGCTCTCTTCCAATGGTGCTTTTCCCTGTACCCATAAACCCAATAAAAATGACATGATTTTTTAATTCATACATTCTTTAAATACTCCTTTATCACTAGTGACCTACTGCATATTTTGAAAATATTTCAATATCCTTATCAGAGCCTAAGACCAATAATATATCCCCATACTCGAAGGTTGTATCACCATGGGGTAAAATCGTTTCACCATTTCTATATATAGCAAATATCAACACATCACCTGGTAATTGAATAAAACGTAGATTAATACCAATGAAACGAGCATTCGACACCACTACTTCTTCCATATGCATTCCTTTATTACCTTCAAACAATGTAGCTGCGATTGGATGAATGACCATATTTTCTAAAAGATGAACAGCTGCTAATTGCGGATTTATTACTCCTATGAATGAGTTTTGCTTCACTTCCTCGATGTATCTAGGATCATTAAGTAATGCGATCACTTTAATTTTATAGAAGTCACTTATCGTTGTACTAATTTTATAATTTATTTCATCACTACCAGTAGCTACGATGATAGATTTAGCATCTTGAACAGAAAGCCCTTCAAGGATATCCATATCTAAAGCATCTCCCCAGATCATCTCAATCCCAGGAATCGATAAATCCTCTATTTTTTCTTTTTTGGAATCGATGATATGAACCTTAAGGAATTCTTTTAAACGTTTTGCTAAGAGTATTGCGTCCTTCGTAGTACCAATGATGATAACATGCTTAGCCTCATCCTCTTTTTGTTCAGGTATTAATTTACCAAATATCATGGGTGATATAAGACTAGTCAGAATAGAAACTAATAATAAGGATTCACTTACTGCTTTTGATATAGCACCTATTTCATAACCAATTGCTGCTGCTGCAATGGTTAAACTTAATTTAGATGTCAATAATAAACCTGCAGCAATTGTTTTTCGCCAAGGAAAAACAATTCGTAGAAGGAGTGCTGGAATTCCCTTTACCAAATAAAAAATGAAAAATAATATCGGAACTAGTACTAATCCTTTGGGATTACTAAGTAAAACAGATGCATCAAAATTTACACCTACTAATATAAAAAAAGTCGGTATTAAAAAACCAAATCCAATAGCGTCTAGCTTGTGGTAAATCTCTTCTCGCTGGGTTTTACTGACTAAGGCAATAACGGTTCCTGCTAAGAAAGAGCCTAGAATCATTTCCACACCAATTTTATGAGACAACACCAAGAAAAGCAGCATGACTGCAAAAGAGCCTCTAATACCTATTTGGGTGGTACCATGCGCTAAACCGCTAAATAACTTATTTTTTTGAAGCCATCTACTTAGCTGGTATATGATAAATACTAATAAAAGCAAAGCAAAGATTAACAGTATCTCTGGCTTTATTCCACCTTTAAAAATAGAAATAGCTACAGAAATTAAAAGCATCGTTACAAAATCTGCTAATACTGCTCCAGTAATAATATATTGTCCATATGGAGTTGTTGAAATCTTTTTTTCCTTTAATATAGGAACAACAATACCCAATGACGTCGTTCCGATTACAAGTGACATAAGCAATGGGTCATTGACTAAATGATAATTTTTTAAGATGTAAGAAACGACATAGGCTAGCCCAAGTGTAATCATTAAAATAAGGCTAGATAATACAAGTGGATTTTTGATGAAGCGGTAGGTGGATTGATTGTCCTTACTATTATTCTTTTTTGTAAAAATATCGAAATCAATTTCTAATCCTGCAACAAACATAAGATAAGAAAGACCAAAAAACTGAATAAAATGTAAGGCCTGATCCATTTCTATCATATCAAGGCCACTTTTACCGATGATCATTCCCACAATGATTTCGCCGACGACAACAGGTATATATACTCTTTTTATTTTTTTTATAATGATGGGAACTAAAAAAGAAAGGCTGGTTACTATTAATAAAGATGTTAGTGAAAATTGAAATTGTTCCAAAAGAAAACCTCCATGTGATTAAATCATTATGGATATTTTAATATGGCTGAGAAGAAATATCCACTATAAAAAATAAAGTGAATAATTACATTAGTAATGGATATGATAATTAACGATAAATTATTGGGCTGTAGCCAAGCGGTAAGGCAACGGACTTTGACTCCGTCATTCGCTGGTTCGATCCCAGCCAGCCCAGCCAATAAAATATTTATGAAAAGGAATCTTGTATACTTTACAAGCCTTTTTTTATAGCTTCCATATTTTAATTATATACTTTACTTTATATTTCATATAACATAAATGATATATCTTAGTTATAGAAAGGTGATATATATCATATGATAAAATGGACCTTACTAATTGCATCGATGTCCTATCTATACTATCGCGCCCACAAAAATACCTATCACCCAGCGCTAAATCATGTTGAGCTTAAACTAAAATCTAAAAAGAAAACTAGACCTATTCATATATTACATCTATCAGATTTGCATATGGAAAAAATATCAGTCAGTAAAGAGCAGCTATTTCATAGCATAAAAGACAAAGAGATTGATATGATTGCCCTTACTGGTGACTATTTAGAAAAACTAAAAAATATAAATAAATTTATGGAGTATATTGATGTTCTTAAGCGTCTAGATTCTAAGTATGGAATTTATGCTGTGTTTGGCAATCATGATTATCTATTAAAGGATCGTATCATCTATCTTCAAAATATGCTAGAGCAAGCTGGAGTTACAGTATTAAGAAATCAAAATAAAACGATAGCTATCGATGGGAAAAAAGTTAATATTATCGGTATTGATGACTTTAAAACAAAGAGAAGTGATATTAAGAAATCCTATGATGGAATTGATGATGGAATTAATCTCGTCTTGACTCATGACCCTAATATAGTCATATCAATGAAGGATTATCACTATGATTACTTATTATCAGGCCATTTTCACGGTGGACAAATTCATTGGCCTAAGCCTTATCATTTAGTTAAAATGGGTCAATTAGCAAAAGAAAATATTATTAAAGGATTAAACTTTTACCATGAAAAGCCCTTTTATATAAGTGAAGGTTTAGGGCAAACTGCTTTAAATATTCGCTTGCGTTCAAGACCTGAGATAACACTTCATACTCTATCATAAATAATAAAATCATCTCCTCTATTATTATTGTTGACTATTTACCTTGTAAATAGCCTTTTTTATTTTTCCTCGATAGTAGACTTAGACACTGTTATTTTTTTATTATCAAATAGTAATGTCTTACATATATCTATAGTTGCATTAGGCTTTGCTATCAATCTCTCTCTTTTCTTTAATTTTTCAATTAGTTTAGGATGATGATATAAATAGCGGACCCAATATATTATTTCCTCTACTTTATTTACTTTAATCACTGCTTTATTTTTAATTAAAAATTTCAAATTTTGTTCCTCTTGTCCTGGAATCACTTTGTAAATCATTATCGGGATCTGACAAGCTAGAGCTTCTGAAATGGATAACCCTCCTGGCTTGGTAATGAGTAAATTTGAGTTTTTCATGATGGTATGAATTTGATCTGTATATTTTAAGACGGAGATTTGTACAGATAATTTCTTTTTTAATTTATGAAGGCGACCATATAGCTTCTCATTCATCCCAGTTACAACCGTGATATGTATTGGTAAATTGGATAGATCATTCAAAGCTAAGATGATATTCTTCATGCCACCTAATCCTAGTCCTCCTCCCATAATCAATATTTCAAATAGCTTCCTTTGATTTTTTTCAGGTATATCATGGATAGTTGAAAATGCAGAATTTATAGGAATACCACTGACAAATATTTTTTGCATCTCTATTTGGTAGGTTTTTATCATTTTCTCTTTTAAATCCTCATGGGCTACAAAATAATAATCAATCTGATCATCAATCCAAAAACTATTAACCTGAAAATCGGTAAATACTGCCGCGATATGATAATGATGATTCTGTTTCAGTTTTGATAATACTCTAAGACCACTAGCATGAGTAGCAATAATCAAATCCGGATTTTCAGCTTCTAAATATTCATTTATTTTATTGCTCATGATATGAGCGATGATATTCTTGAATAAAGCAGAAAATTTAGCTTCTCTTGTATACATATAACGCCAGATGAAAGGGACTTTAGAAATGATGGTTAAATAGGTAAAGTTAATTATTTTCTCAATCGTTTGATTAAAGATGAAAAGCAAATGAACGATCTTTACATCGTAGGATTTATTTATAGCTTTCATGCTCTGATAAATAGCCATGGCTGCTTTTTCGTGTCCTTTACCAGCTATTGTCTCTGACACAATTAAAATTTTCACACATTCTCCTCCAATTCATGAGCATAACCATATCTGTTTAACAAATATTCTTTGGAAAAATAAACCCTTTTTAACATCAATTCCTCTGGTTTACTTTTTAATCGTTTTAATCCATTAGGATGGATTAAATAAAGCATTAATTTTAAATAGTTGTTTTTAATATGAAATTTCAATGTATTCGGTACAGGTTCTACATCAAAACCCAATCTATGAACCCCCCTATGTAAAAAGGTAGTACCAATTACAGCCTTTACATCCTTTCCCTGTGGATGGTCTTTTATATAAATAGCTAAGCTTGGTAATGATTCTTTAACAATCTTCAATGTTTTTATACCTAATCTTGCTTCATTATTAATTCCCTTTAACATTTTTGTAAGCTTCCAATTATAAATATGTAGCTTTACAATTTTATCTCCATGATTAATTTCGACCCCATCTCTTGTCGTAAGCTTTGGTCCTCTATATTTACAAAAAACCACTCTAAAGATGTTACCATGTTTTTTATTTACGTATTCTAAACGAGTAATATGCTGATACATAAAATCCAAAATTCGCCATATTTCAAGTAATCCAGGATTCATGTCAATCCTTCCCCTTTCAATTCAAAATGTTGCATAATTATAATTCCCATTTCATCTTATTTACATACAAAAAGACTGCTTTACAAAAAGCAGTCTTCAGCTATAAATTAATTAAGTTAGCTATTAACAAAATTCCAAAACATCATGTAAGTCTTTATCTAGGTTAAATCCATGATATTGGTAAATAGAATATCCTTTGCCTGAACATCTGCATATGGATGAAAGGTTACTAGCTGCGTTCTCTTTATCGCATCTGCAACTAAATGATTCACATCCATATAGCTTTCTGCTTTTTCTGCCATTTGAATTGAAGGCTTTGTTGCTGGATTTCTTGGAACAAAGAGAGAACAGCAATCATCGAAAGGCCTGATGGATTCCTCATAAGTACCAATTTGTTGTGCAAGATTAATAATTTCTACTTTATCCATCGTAATTAATGGTCTAATGATTGGGAAATTAGTAACTTGATTGATCGTATGCATGCTTTCAAGTGTTTGACTTGCGACTTGACCTATACTTTCTCCGGTAACTAATGCAAGGGCATTTCTTTGTTTTGAAAGTCCCTCTGCTATACGTAGAAACATTCTCCGCATAATTGTGATATTAAGACTTTCTGGTGCGTACTCCTTAATCTCTTTTTGAATCTCTAAAAAAGGTACAAAATGAACCTTAAACTGTCCAGAATAATTTGCGATAGCCTTTGCTAAATCGATGACCTTTTGAATAGATTCTTCTGTTGTTACAGGATAAGTGTGAAAATGTACACCTTCTAATAATAATCCGCGTTTCATGGCACTCCATGCTGCGACAGGACTATCTATCCCTCCAGATAATAGAACCAACCCTTTTCCACCTGATTCACCAGGCATTCCACCAATACCTTTAACCACTTCCGAAAAAATATATGCCCCTGTATCACGAATTTCTACCGTTACGGTCGCTTCAGGATTGTGCACATCCACCGTTAAACTATCGGTATTTCTTAAGATATGAGCCCCTATTTCATAGCTTATTTCCGGAGATTTATATGGAAAGTTTTTATAGGATCTTTTCGTTTCTACCTTGAAAGTTTTTGGAAAAGGGGTGATTTTCTTGATTAATTGCAATGCAACTCCCTTTATATCATCAAAATCTAGGTTTGTCTTTTTCACAGGACTAAATGAAACCAGACCGAAAACTTTTTTTAAACGCGGAATAATAACCTCTGACTTTTCCCCATTTAATTCAATAAAGATTCTCCCAAATGATTTTGTAATCCTTGTTTTTCTTAGGTCTTTCAATACATTTCTTATGTTCTTTACTAATCGGTCTTCAAATTTATAACGATTCTTTCCCTTTAAAGCTATTTCACCGTATCTAACCAAAATATAATCGTAATCCATATAAATTCACCTTTCTCTTATGTTTTTATGTCTAGGATAATAAGAATAGGAAAAAATAAAAGAGTAGCCAAACATCCTTAGATTATTAAAACATATTTTATTTATTAACTCAAAGTATGCATTTTCTTTAAGAATATATTATACTAAATATTAGTTTTAAATAAAGGAGGGGTTGACTATGGAACTATTTATAGATGAAAAAGAGAAAATTCGTCTTACTCAAACAACTACTAAATCTGGCTGAGGATGCAAAATGGGTCCAGAGGACCTGGCGCAAGTATTGCGTCAATTACCGAAGCAAGAAGTAAATGCAAATGTTCTAGTAGGTTTAGAAACCCCTGATGACGCTGGTGTTTATAAAATATCCGATGATTTAGCCTTAATTCAATCATTAGATTTCTTTACTCCTATTGTAGATGATCCATATATGTTTGGACAAATAGCTGCAGCTAATTCCTTAAGCGATATTTATGCTATGGGTGGAGTACCAATGACGGTTATGAATATTGTAGGTTACCCTATAGATAAATTAGGTCCTGAAATGCTGACAGAGATTCTTAGAGGTAGTGCAGACAAGGTAAAAGAATCTGGAGCTGCATTAATAGGTGGCCATTCCATTGATAATAAAGAGCCCATCATAGGACTTTCTGTTACAGGTAGTGCACATCCTAATAAAATTTTAACAAATATCGGTGCAAAGCCAGGAGATAAACTAATCCTAACAAAACCAATAGGGGTTGGGATTCAAACAAAAGGCATTAAGGATGCGGTTGTAACCAAAGAGCAAATTAATCGTGTAACAGAAGTGATGGCACAGTTAAATAAATATGCTGCTGAAGCGATGAAAGACTATACCGTTTCTGCGGTTACTGATGTAACAGGCTTTGGATTGCTGGGTCATGCATTAGAGATGATCGATGAGACGGATGTCGGCATAGAGATCGACTTCTCCCAAGTACCGGTTCTCGAAGGAACTAGAGACCTGCTAATCAAGAATGGAGCTGCAAAAGGAAGCAGAGATAATCTGAAATGGGTGTCAGAGAAGGTTCACTTTCATCATCGATTAGATAGCCATGATCAATTAATACTTGCTGATGCAGTAACATCTGGAGGCTTACTCGTTGCAATCAATGGGAAAATAGCAGAAGAGTTAGTTCGAAAAATGGATAATGTAGGTGTGAAGGATGCTAAAATTATAGGTGAATTTACGGATAAATATCCCGGTCAAATAAATGTTATATAATGATTATGTCATCAGGTAAAATCAAGAGCCCACACAGGATGTGTGGGCTTCATTTTAAAGAGATTAGTTAGGGAGATGTCTATGATATCTGAAAATCAAGCAAAAGCTTTAAGAAGCTTACCAGCAGTCAATCATATTTTACAGCTAGATTCTATTGTGGAATTAATAAACAAAGCAAGTTTTGAGTTGATTTCAAATATCACCTCAAAGGTTATTGAGTCTGAAAGAAAAAACATAATAGAAACAGATACACCAATAATCATCACACATGATGAGATCATTAAAAGAATTAAAAATTATTATGAAAAATTAACGACTCCTCATTTACACTCTGTCATAAATGGGACAGGTGTTATCTTGCATACTAATTTAGGTAGAGCAAAACTATCCCAAGATTCTCTTCTTGCTGTTCAACAGGCTGCCTCAGATTATTCGAATTTAGAATATGAAATCGAAGAAGGGATTCGTGGGTCGAGGTATGACCATGTTGAAGATCTCTTAATTGAAATCACAGGTGCTGAAGCAGCAATGGTAGTGAATAATAATGCCGCAGCAGTTATTCTAGTTCTAAAAGAGATGGCACAAGGCAAAGAGGTCATTGTCTCAAGAGGTCAATTAGTTGAGATTGGAGGATCATTTCGGATTTCGGAAATCATGGCACAAAGCGGAGCATACTTAAAGGAAGTAGGTACAACAAATAAAACCCATCGTTATGATTATGAACAGGGTATAACAGAAAATACAGGTCTGTTAATGAAGGTACATACAAGTAATTATAAAATGATAGGATTTACCAAGGAAGTATGTCTCAAAACTCTAGTAGAAATCGGCAAAGAAATCAATATCCCGGTATATGAAGATTTAGGTAGCGGCGTTCTATATGACTTGAAAAAGCATGGTATTGGAGAGGAACCAACTGTACAAGAAGTGGTTGCTTCTGGTGCTGATCTTGTTTCCTTTAGTGGTGATAAATTACTTGGTGGACCACAAACTGGTATAATTGTTGGGAAAAGAAAGATGATTGAAAGAATTAAGAAAAACCAGTTAACTAGGTCGCTTAGAGTAGATAAGATGACATTAGCTGCTTTAGAGGCCACCTTAAGACACTATCTGTTACAAGAAGCGGTTGAGAAGATTCCAACACTACATATGATTTTAATGGACAAAGCTACAATAGAATCATATAGCAAAGAATTATATCATATTCTAAAGCCTGTTTTAACCAACAAGGCTGACGTAAAAATAATGGATGGCTATTCTGAGGTTGGGGGAGGATCACTACCAGATGTCCAGCTTCCAACAAAGCTAATTACAATAAAACCTAACAGCTTGCCAATCCATAAATTTGAAGCGGCATTAAGAAAAGCAAAGCCTAATATTATTGGTAGAATATCAGATGATTTATTTATTCTAGATGTTAGAACGTTGGAAACTTCACAATTTATCGTAATAAAAGACAAAATCGAAAAAATATTTACTTATTAATCCTAAAGCTTAGGCAGTACCTAAGCTTTAGGATTTTTTTATAAAATTATTTAAGACTGATAATGGAAGTATCAAACGGGAATGAAATAATTAATTCATTGATTCTCGATCCATCCTTTGCACTTATATCAAATAATATAAGCGTCCCAACTGGACTTGTTGGATTTTCATCTAATGTAACTTTATGCTTAAAGGGAGTCCAATCTGCTGGGCTCTTCATTCCCTCTAGCATGATATTTCCCTTGCTTAACATTTTATGTCCATCTTCTAACTCATAATTAAATTCACCTTCAAATATACCATGAGCCTTTCCTATTATCGTAAAGCTTTTTCCAATCACTGATTTAGGTGTTGGATATTCAATAATAAAAGCATCATTTTTTACTACTTGAATTTGATTGTTGTCCACTTTTTGATCATTATTTGTCGTTGCTGGATTTTGGTTATTATCGACTAAATTAGATGCATTCGACTGATTCGTATTATCTTGACCACTCATACTACAGCCTATAACTGTGATAAAAAGTACCAATATAAAAATAATAAGTAAATATTTTTTCCGCAAATTGACTCCCCCTTTCTTTCTTCTTTATATATTCTTACCAATCCAAAAATATTCATTAGTGAGACTTCATTCAGGTGCATTTTTCCTGAATGATTAGTGTCACTTATCCAGGAGCTTAACGCCACTTTACGTACAAAGGAGTTTTAGTGGCAGTTAGCTATCGGGCTAGTGAGACTTCATTCAGGTGCATTTTTCCTGAAT
>CAZEQK010000037.1:30762-36363 GCA_964514395.1 uncultured Bacillaceae bacterium | reverse complement strand
AGGATAATAGAGGTGTTTTTTGGGGTTAACCAGAGAAGGTAATGACATCTCATAACAATGTATCCCCGCTTCGGCGTAGCTAAGAAGTAACTCAATTTGAAGTACGCCTCGGTCGCAAGAAGTGTTTCATAGAAGTAGAGACAGCGACACATCCCTTTCGCTAACCGAGTCAGTCGTTGCATTAGCCTGCCAAGTCTGGCATGGCATTAGCAACTCCTTGTAAGCTCAAGGGCGTCGGGGATACGGAACGTTATACGCAATTCAAAAAATATTTTTCTTGAGGTGAAATGAAGGTAGGCTTTCAAAGGGAAATAAATTTGATTTTTTCTTTATTTATAGAGGGGGATCATATCGTGATTTCTTCCACTTAGTATCAGAAAACGATTTTCTATAAACAAATATTATATATACCTAAACCATTATGAGTAAAAACAATAAGCCGTTTCAGAAAAGTAACATAGTTATAATACAAGGATTTAAAGAATACTGTGCGCTTATGTTTTTCAAAGGTGCCTTGTTAAATGATGCCAAGGGTATTCTAATCAAACCTGGGAAGAATACGCAGGCGGGGCGCCAGATTCGGTTCACCAATGTTCGAGAAATAGTTGAGATGGAAACCATCTTGAAAGCCTATATTTATGAAGCCATTGAAGTGGAAAAAGCCGGTTTGAAAGTGGATTTTAAAAAGAATACAGAACTCATAATTCCTGAAGAATTTCAAGATAAATTAGATGAAAATCCTGCCTTGAAAACTGCTTTTGATGCATTGACGCCGGGACGGCAAAGAGCATACGTTATTTATTTTTCTGCACCCAAACAATCCAAAACTCGGGAGTCAAGGGTTGAAAAATGTATGCAAAAAATTCTCAATAGAAAGGGATTAAATGATCGGTAAATTCGATAAGAAAATAAATTAATCAAACTTTAAGATATTACCTCACTTTGCGTTCATTAGAAACTCTTTTTTTGGATCGCAGGTAATACTCAATCAAATAATCTAAAAATTAGAGATTTAGAGCTTGAACGAATTGAATCAATCACAACAGGCGAGATTACAAGCCTACGCTTTCATATTAAAAGGTAATTTTTGAAAAATGAAATTTACCCCTAACCCCTCCTTCATTTTTCAAAGCGAAAAAAATCAAATTTATAAGTAATAGTGAAAGCCTATTATTGGATATATGAACGAAAAATATTTTTTGAACTCTCTCCGCTTTGTCTCGGGGCGTATAACAGCGACTATACGGAAAGTTCGTTGCACTTCGCTTTCCCAAATTGGCTTCGCCAACTTCGTATAGTCCCAAACGTTATGTGAAATTGAATTTACTGCTGAGAAAAATTATGGATTTAAATAAATTTTAAAATAAAATTAAAGGTGACTCCCTTTCACTAACCGAGCCAATCGCTTGCACTAGACTGCCAAGTCTGGTAAGGCATTAGCAGCTCTTTATAAGCTATAGGGTGTCGGTAAATTAATTTCTTATTCATCTAACGAGGTATTTAGTTAAAAAGTAAAATAGTATACTTGGTAAATTTGAGTTTTAGGGGTGATTTTTTGAAAAAAGTTTTATTAGTTGTAATGTTGTTTCTCGTGCTATCATTTGGATTTATTATATTAAGTTATGGGAGGGCTTTAACTCAAGAGGGTAATCCAATTCCGATACTAACTTCAATTATGAAACTTGAGTTGTTAAATAGCGGATATGAGAAAATATCAGACACAAATAACGAACTTAAATATGTGTCGGAATACAAATACAAGGAAAAATATCCTTATGGTATAGCCATGGAATTTATGAAAGAAAAAGGATGGGATTTTAAGGAACAAATGGGTGCAGGACTTGTATTTCAGAAGAATGAAGAAGTTATCGTTATTGAGACAAAACATTATTCAAAGCATTATTATCTGTGGGATGTCCCAAAAGAAGTATTAAACTAACGTTCGCTAACCAAGATTATCTAAAGGGCTTCGGGTACTTTAATAGAGATGATATGAATGGAGAGTTTGTTTGGTGTGCTGACTTTGTATGGGAAGCTGGTTTGAAATTACCAATTAGATTTCTAGAACCTGTCCCTTATCGATTTGCGGGAGTAATGACATGGTTCAATTGGGGGAAATTATTAAATGAATGGAATCAAAATAATATTCCAAAAGGATTTCCTAAGCTATGATTATATGCCTTTGATAGTATTAAATATCATATCGTAATATATGGACAAGATATCACATGCTTTTATACAAAAATTGACCCTCGATATTTTGTTCCTATCCGTATTGAAAGAATACTGAAATCTGTAATAGAAATAGGAGATGGGATATCTGATTACGAATTGAATTATGGGGCTATAACTCAAATAAAAAATGCTTGGGAAACAATTAGGTGTATATGTATTGAAAAAGGATTATATTGCTTAAAAAAGAATGATATTTTTCTATTCTGTAAGAAGCATATTTCAGATACGGATGATTTAAAATTAATCGAAGATTTATATTATTTTTATTTGAACGAACAAAATAGTATGCTTTTAGAGGGGGATTTTAGAAAGAAACTATATTACTTTACTCTTAACATGATTCAAAAGTATTATTTAGAAAAGGAGTAATTGTACAAAAGTTATTTGTATAATATACATTGTTTTCGTATAACAATGTATATCAGAAGAAAGTAGGTATATACGTGGATAAAAGAATATTAATTATTTCCTATCATTTTCCACCGTCCTCTTCTCCAGAGGCTATTCAAACTGGAAGATTTGTAAAAAAGCTATCCAAAAAAGGATATCAAATAGATGTTATAACGGTAGATCATGGAGAAACTGATATAAGTGATGGTTCTTCAGCAAATGTTAAGGTATATACGACAAAAAAAATTAGAATATTAGAGAATCGATATATAAGGAGGCTCTTTCATCTTCGACCATTTAACCACCTATTTCCAGATAGTTATTGGTGGTGGTATATTTTTGCATTAAAAAAGAGTGAACGACTTATTGAAAAATATTCTTATTCATGTATTTATACGAGATCTCAGCCATTTACATCCAATATAGTCGGGCTATGTATTAAAAAAAAATATAGGTTAAAGTGGATCGCACATTTTAGTGATCCTTGGATTAACAACCCATTTAGTAGCTTTATTAAATTCCTTCCTAATTTAAATAAACACTGGGAGAAACAAATATTTAATAATGCAGATTATATTACTACCCCTTCTTATGCAATGGAATTACTATATAAGAAGAAATTTGGAAATCTAAATAATAAAGTAATCACTATCATGCACACGTTTGACAAGGATATTATGTTGCAGCTTCAGCATAAACAAACTAAGTCTGATCAAACCAAGATTAGGATTGTACATGCTGGTATGTTTTACAAAACCTACAGGTCACCTGATTTATTTATTGAGGCGCTTCATTATATTAAAAGCAAAATGAATGAGGCTTTAATCAAGAGCTTAGAAGTCATCTTTTTGGGAAATACAAGAGAAATTTATAGAGAGAAAATTAAAAAATATGGCTTAGACGAACAATTTAGTTACATTAATAGAATTGATTACATAAATAGCATAGAATATATGAACAGTGCGGATATATTACTATTAATTGATACGACTTTTAAAGAGAGTCAAAGGAATATATTCCTCCCTTCAAAACTAATTGATTATATTGGGATGGGGAAACCGATTATTGGTATGGGAGATCGATACAGTGTCTCAAGCACAATTCTAAATGACCTTGGCTATCCTTTTATAGATATTCATTTAAAGCCAGAAGAAGTATATAAACAAATATACCAAGCATTAGTAAAAATACTAGATGGACAAGTACTCGTTCCAGTGAAGAGAGATTTTTATACAGGGGATCGTCCCATTGAAATATTTCAAAAGCTGCTTTAAATTTAATATATTTTATTTATAATGTTGAATAACCTTATTATTTGTTAAAAGGTTTATGGGATGGTCATCTTCTATATAGGAGTGAATTAATAGTGGAGATAATAAGAGTAAATGCAGAGAATATTAATTTCGCTAAAGAAGTAGTTCAATTATTTTATTGGACTGAGGGTGTTAAGAGTAAAATAAATGAGACTTTTTTTAAAAATAAAAACAATATAATGTACGTTGCTGTTCATGAAGGAAAAGTAGTAGGTAACATATATGGCTATACACTTGAAAGATTTGATAAGCTTAAGTACGTAAACATTATTATGAAAACAGAGAAAACATAACACAATGTATTATTACGTATAATGAAGAAGATATTGGTTTCATACAGTTTTATCCTATAACTGAAGAAGAACGTAAAAAGTACGGATATGATGATACTAAAGAGATAATTTATGAAATGGACCAGTTTATTGGTGAAGTTAATTATTGGAACAAAGGAATTGGTACAAAATTTATTAAGCTAGCGACGGCATATTTAATAAGTTGAGGGATAACTAAAATTGTGATGGACCCGCAGGTATGGAATAAACGAGCAATAAGAACATATGAAAAATGTGGATTTATTAAGAAAAAATACTTACCAAAAGATGAATGGCATGAAGGAAAAATGAGGGATTGTTGGTTAGTTGAGTTCTAGGAGGAAGTCTAATGAAGTTTGTACTATTATTTGGACCCGCAGTTGGTAAAATGACTGTAGGATAAGAATTAGCAAAGATTACGAATCTAAAACTATTACATAATCACATGATAATTGATTTGCTAGAACCACTTTTCGGATTTAGTGCAGAAATGTGGAAATTATCAAGCTTGTTTCGAGAGGAAATATTTAAGTCATTTTCAAAAAGTGATAATTATGGAATGATTTTTACTTATGTGTAGGCGTTTAATCAAAAAGAAGATTGGGAATACGTGGAAAAGGTTTGTGATATCTTTAGATCTCAAGGTGCTGATATTTATTTCGTTAAGTTAGAAGCTGAGTTAGAAGAAAGGCTTAAAAGAAATAAAACACCACATAGACTTGAACACAAGCCAACAAAAAGAAATATTGCACAATCCGAACAAAATTTACTTAGCACTTTAGAAAGTCATAGATTGAATTCAAAAAAAGGAGAAATGAAAAAAGATAACAAATATCTATTATGGGGCATTAATGATAGGGTATATTGTATATGTCTCTATAGGGTTGATTGCAAGTTAGAGTAAAAATAGTGAAACCTAGTCAGCATTCTAAAAGTAAATACTAGATGAGAGAACATAACGGATGTAATCTCAAGGTCTTCAAGTTACATAAAGATTTATTTTAAGAATGGGGTGAGAGGTTAAAAAAGAATTTTTTCATAACTAGTTTGTTAATGATACTTTTAGTAGGTTATAGCCATTCCTACTACCAATCAGATAATAATCTTCATTGGTTTAATACAAAAGAAAAGGCAATTAAATATGGTTTAGAGCATGAGGGAAAGATAAAAAAACTGTTCTATCTATTGAAAATTACGAAGGCGAAACAATTATATTTTATGAGTACGATAACGCATTTGGTGTGGCGAGTATAACTGAAAGTGACAAAGATTATAATTGGTATAGATAAACCTTATAACGGGTATGAAGGAGAAGCCCCTTATATAACTACAAATTTCAATTATAAAACAAA
>CAZEQK010000037.1:0-30662 GCA_964514395.1 uncultured Bacillaceae bacterium | reverse complement strand
ACGGGTATGAAGGAGAAGCCCCTTATATAACTACAAATTTCAATTATAAAACAAACAGCTCACTAGAAATTACTCCAATTAAGAAATGACATCTTTGCTCATATAACACAGAATATCTGAATGGATTAGTAGCGAAGATACTCTATTAAGTACCGTCAAAAAAGTAATTCATGAAGACTAATAATGATAAGTAACATGGAGGATTAGAATTGAAAAAATGGTTCATCGTATTAAGTATTGTCATTTGCTTAGTTATATCTTTTAATAATAAAAAAAAATAAAATTCTAGTTGTTAATGAATTACCCCTTTTATGCAAGAAAGATTTGATGATAACAATAAGCATATAACTATATTTATGGATGATGAAAAAACCTTCTACTTTTACTATGAATATAGTGATGGAATACTAGGTTTAGTAAAAAAAGGTACGATAAATTAGAAATCTATAGGAACAGTATAATCTTTAATAATCGGAGGTAAAATCTTGAGTTTAAATCAGGTGAATTTATGAATATCTAATGCCATATAACAGAGAATTTCAGTTTTAGTATACTAGAGAAATCAAGCTCAAGACTGCAAGCCCACCTAATTAATGGGTCAATATAGGTGTAGAAATAGTATAAACTGATAAACAGGTTAGAAAATAAGGATTATGGAGGTGAACATCATTGAAAATGAAAATCCATAGTGAATTTTCTGCTGCTAATATAGATGAGATGAAGGAGGTGTATCGTTCTGTGATTGGAAAAAACATACGAATGAAGTAATCTCCAAAATTTTCAATGCAAATAATGTAATAGCACTAGTTGAAGTAGATGATCGGATTGTCGGGTTTGGAAGAGCAATTTCTGATGGTGTTTTTAATGCTGCTATATATGATGTGGTAGTGCATGCAGAATTTCAAAAACAAGGGATAGCTAAAGGAATAATTGAGTTCTTACTTGATAAATTAAACGATATTTCTTGCGTACATCTAATATCTACAACTGGAAATGAGGAGTTTTATCAAATACTTGGATTTAAAAGAATTAAAACAGGAATGGCAAGATACATAAACTCAGATTTAGCTAGTGAGTATTTAGAATAAATAAGCCCTCAATTTCTCTTTTAATATAAAAATGTAAAATCAAGTTTTGTATGATTTAGACATTGAAATGGTATAAAAAAATATGAAGGAGGGAAAAAATGGTCACGTTAAAATTAATGAGCTCAGATGAATTCCAAAATTATATGACTATGGCGATTGATAATTATGCAAATGATAAGGTTTTATCAGGGAACTGGAATAAGGAGGAGTCAATGAATAGAGCAAGAGAGGAATATTCAAAACTTCTTCCTAAAGATGAAAAAACGGAAAGTAATTTTTTATATACGGTTCTTCATGACAACCAGACAATCGGAATGATTTGGCTTGCACAAAAATCAATAGAAGAAGGATTTATTTATGATATTAATATCTTCGATGAATATCAAGGACATGGCTATGGTAAGGAAACAATGAAGAAAATAGAAGAGATAGCAAAAAACTTAGGTATGAAGAAAATTGGGCTTCATGTTTTTGGTCATAACCAAGTGGCTAGAGGTCTATATGAGAAATTAGGCTATCAAACTACTAATGTTATGATGGTAAAACAGATTTAATGTGAAGAATGATATAGAGGTTGTATTTTTTGATTTGTTCTTTACGCTGGTAACACCAAAATATCATAATTTAAGAAATGAAAATGATGTATTAAGAATAACAAAAGCAGAATAGGAAAAATATACAGAAGATAATGAATTATACATAAGAAGATCAACCGGGGAAGAAAAAAGTCCACAAAAGATAATTAAAGGTATTATTGACAAAATGAAATTAAATGTAAGTGAGTGTGAGAAAAAAGAAATTTTGAAATTAAGAGAAAGAGATTTAAAAAATCATTAATTGACGTTGATTTTACAATTCTTGACGTTCTTTCAGATATAAAGAAAAGTGGAAAGAAGATATGTTTGATTAGTAATGCAGATATATTGATGTGATGCATTGGGATAAATCTCCTCTAAATAATCTATTTGATGAAGCAATATTCTCTTATGAAGCGGGATATATGAAACCTCAAACTGAAATATACGAGATTGGATTAAAAAAAATGAATGTTAATCCTCAAAAAAGATATCGAAAATTTTAAAGAAATTAAAAATATACTATTTCATGAAAAATACGGAACTTTTAAATGAAATACACTATTTAAATAAAAGGAAGAGATAATTATGCCATAAGTAAAGGTTCATATAACCTCGGAAATAAAAGTGATATTAAGTCAAAAATAGCACAAACGGCTCGTGACGTGCTATTAAAGATTTTAAAATTAAATGAGGAAATTAGACAGGTTATTGTATATGAAGCACAGTCAAAATATAGGGCTTAGTATCTACTATTCATACTCTCACTGGAATACAAGAAAAAGATAATTGAGGGGGATTAAAAAAATGTCAAATATTTTTCCTGACCCAATTTTAAATTTACCAAAAGCAGATATACCTATGAAAGGCCTTAAAGCTTATTTATCTCAAGCTAGTGATCATCAAATTCTTTTCATGGAGTTTGACGAAGATATTGAAGTGTCTGAACACTTTCATGAAAGCCAGTGGGGAATAGTTCTTGAAGGTAGAATTGAATTAATTATTAAGGGAATAAAAAAAGTATATACAAAAGGAGATAGATATTTTATTCCTGAAGGAGTTAAGCATTCTGCAAAAATATATGCAGGATATTCAGACATAACTTTCTTTAATCAAAAGGATAGATATAAAGCTAAATAGTAATTAAGATTTTCGAATTCGAAATCCCCTTTAAGACTGGGTGGGGGAACAAATTACAGCGGCACATCTTTTTTGATAATTAGAAAGGGTATTTACTAAACTTAAGATTGATGTAGCTAGAGGTCAAAAACGCCTGAAAACTTAAGGACATCGGTAAAAAGAGATTTATCTAAAATAACGATGAAAAGAAGTTACACCATGTTCAAAAATTCAGTTCAATACTATGATTCTATCAATAATTTCAAAGATTACAAGAAAGCTTCTAAAGACATAAAAAACTATATTTTAAAGTTTAATTCTAAGTATAAAACAATTTTAAATGTAGCGTGTAGAACTGGAAATCATGATTAGTGAATGTTAAATGAGATAAAAAATGAAATAAAAAGCTATAATGTATATCAAAGATTCCCGCGGTGAAATACTCAAAGAAATAATATAATCGTATAACAAAGAATCACTGAATTATAGAACGTGATAAAGCTCAAAAGAGTTTCTCTTTGTTCGCCTAAGGAGATATATATGTATATTAAAACTTTCTATTCTGATAGAGACATATTTGATTTTAGCAAAGAAAATCTTTATCAAATGCTACAAGAAGCACCGTTTATTAATCAAATTGATTTAATTAAGCAAGGATTTTATGATAAAAAAAATGATTTTTTTCTTATAAAGATTTTAGACTCTATTATTAGTATAGAAATTCAATTAGAATCAGATGACTATGAGTTAATGAGAAACCTTTCTGAAATTATAACTGAAGATAATAATAAATTTGGAGATACTCCTACAGAAGATTTATTCTCGTTTATTAGAAAAATCAGCACAAGGATTTTGAGGTTTATAAATGATATATGACTGATGTCTTATTATTAGATCGAGAGTATTCTATACATTTTGGCTAACGTAACAGTTGGAATACATCCAAGTGACGAGAAAACTTCATCTGGTGTAGCAGGGTAAGTGACGTTGGCGGGTATCAGATATACGTAAAACCATTACACATTTTGAATTACATGGATGTCGTTTATTTCGCGGACCGATTTTTGGAATAGATAAGGCATGGGTATGCCAATTTATTGATCCCTTTGAGAATGTATGGGACCTGATGGAGAAGTCTGTTGAGTAAAAAGAGAATATTTATCTATTCAAAAAGATTAAAATTTGGTAAAATATAACTATTGCGAATTTTATATTCACTAACTTTGAATTTTCCTAACTCGAAAACAGAGGATTATGCCTAGTAAAGGAGATCAATGTTTGACGTTGGGGATTTTTTATATATAGAGGTTATATGAAGATATAAGGAGCTGGATTTTTATGTTCCATGAACATCACTATATGATTTGGGGAACAACATGTACCTGTGGTAGCGACAATTATATTCTTCAAAATCAATATCATCCATGGAATCAGACTGAATTTAAGTTAAAAATGAAATGTATAAAATGCAATGATAATCTTGAAATTGATCAGATAGCTGCAAGCGATTTTTATAATAAGAAGATTTACACTCATTTTAATGATGTAAAAGGTACGGTCATGGATTTAGGCTGTGGGGGTGGATTTCTAACACAATTTTTAATAGAAAAACAAGATGTAAATAAAGTTTATGCGATTGATGTAGATCCTTCCAGCAAAAATGAAATAAAAAAATTAATAGATATGGGTAAGGGTGTTGTTTTTAATTTATTAGATATCAAAGATATATCTAGTAGCTTTGGCCGAAAAAGTATTGATTATATCGTTAGCAGAGATGTCTTTATCTTTGTAGAAGACCCAAAAAAATATTTTGATGATATTACAAGAATAGCTAGAAAAGGAATCAGACAAATGGCTTGGTTTAGTAAAGACAATAAAAGAATGAAAAATAGCTTAAACCCATTTGATATAGTAGAGGAATTAAAAAAAAGAAAATGGAAGGTAGAATTAGAGATTCTTGAATGGTATAAAAGTGGTTATTTTGTAAAAGCTGATAAATGAACATAAGTGGTTCTATTTTATTATTTTTACCCTTTAAGTTTGGATTAAAAGTGATTAAGGGAATAACGGTAAATGGGGATTTTGAAAATCAATTAGCATTAGAAGGGATGGAAACGTTTAAATTTATAGAATAGGGAGTAAAAAGGAGTTTTTATGATTAACAGAATACATATTTTGGGAGCTGCTGGTTCTGGAACGACAACCTTAGGTAAGGAGCTAGAAAGTAGATTTTCATTTAAACATTATGACACTGATGATTATTTTTGGCTTCTTCCAAAGCTTTCTTTTACTCAACCGAGAGAAAGGGCAGAACGTCAGCAATTATTAATGAAGGATTTAAAAGATTCGGATAAATGGGTGTTATCTGGCTCATTAACTGGTTGGGGGGACATATTTATTCCTTTTTTTGATGCAGTAATATATCTGTGGATTCCTAAGGAAATTAGAATGGCACGACTTCTTGAGAGAGAAAAAAAGAGATATAGTTCAGAGATTATGCCAGGTGGAAGTAGGTATCATCAATTTAAAGAATTTATGAATTGGGCAGAAAAATACGATGATGCTGGAAAAGATATGAGAAGTAAAAAATTGCATGAAGAATGGTTATCAAAATTAAAGTGTCCAGTTATTAGAATAGAAGAGGATATCTCGACAGAGGAACGTATAAATAAAATATTATTTGAATTAGATATCAATGATTAAGCATCTTTCTACAATTGATATTAATTAAGAAAACGATTGAGAAATAATTAAAAGGAGATAATCATGACGTATATATGTCTTGAAGGAGCAAGTGCTGTAGGGAAGACGACAACAAGTAAATATATGAAAGAGAAATTCGACGCATTTGTGGTAGAAGAAGTAAATAAATTATTTATTAGGCCAAATCCAGAACCAGAAAATTGGTATTTTGATAAGCAGGTTGAAAGATGGTCTATTGCGAATAAACAAGATAATAAATTATTGATTTTTGATGGAGATCCTTTTCAACCTTTGTGGTACAATTGGAGTTATAATTTCGAAGGTTGGCAATCATTAGATTTTTTAAACGAATTTTATAGAAACATTTAAAGAGAGGTACAATAGCTTTCCCAGATAAATATTATATACTTCACTCAAATAAAGAGGACTTAAGTTTGAGGAGAGCTAATGATCCATCACATAAAAGAGGAAATTTTGAAAAGCATTTAAAATTTATTGAACCTCAATCTAGGTATTTTAAATATATAACTTCAATAAACCCTGATTTTGTATCGTTTATAGAAGCAAGATCAATTTTAGCAAATGTAAAAAATATTAAAAATGATTTAGCTACCATTCAGATTATGTCATTAGAGGAACAATTAGAATTATTTGATAGAATAATAGATTGGCTAAAAAAGAATCAAGCATCTTAAGTATTTATGCTTCTTGAGAGGAGATTTACAATTTGATAAAAGTATTTTTTAAAGGGTTAACAACTGGTTTAATACTACAGATAGCAGTAGGTCCTGTTTTCTTCTACCTTATAAATATTGCACTTCAAAGAACTCTTATTGACGGATTATTTGGAGTTTTAGCTGTAACGATAGTTGATTACTTATATATTTTATTGGCTATTACTGGAGTTGGAAAATTGTTAGAAAAAGAAAAAATAAAAAAAATACTTGGGGCGATTAGCTCTATTGTTCTTATACTTTTTGGCATTTATATGGCTATAAGTATTGCAAATTCATTTCAAATGAATGTTACCATGATTGATCATTCCCGTAATTTATATGCAAGTTTTATCTCTGCATTTTTCTTAACAATATCAAGTCCTTTAACCATTGTTTTTTGGACAAGCGTATTTGCTGCAAGATCCATTGAATATTCTTTTACAAAAAAAGAATTACTAGTATTTGGATTATCTGCAGGGTTCGCAACACTTCTTTTTCTTAGTGGCTCGGTGTTGATTATTACCATCTTAAAAGCTTCAATACCTCTAAAAGCTGTTAGATTAGCTAATATCTTGGTGAGTGTTGTTTTAATTTCTTATGGAATAATTAGAATAATTAAAATTTCTAGTACAGCTTCTAAATAAATATAATTTTCGCACTTTCTATTTGCAAAGTACCATATTTCTATTATTTTAGCTTGGAATACATAAACCCATTTAAGATAACTTACTTTTATATAACTTTTCTGACTTGGATTAATGTGTCCAACCTGATTATATAGAGGAGTTGTATGTAAAATGACTGAAACTTTGGAGTATAAAACCTTTAAAGCTGGACAAGAGATTATTATTTCAGAAATGATATGGGTGGTTTTTTCTGAATTTGAAGCCCCAGATTATTCTGATAAGGGTATTCAAACATTTAAAGAATTCATTCATCCGTAGAAGATTGCAAAGGAAGTAAATAAAAACAATTGCAAATATATTGCTGTTATGAAAAGAAAAAGCTGGTAGGCGTAATAGCCTTTCGAAATTTGACGCATATATCATTATTATTTGTAAGAAAAAGTCATCATAAAAGGGGTATTGCAAAAGAATTATTAAAAATAGGTATTAATAATTTGTTACTTAATCATTCCAATGTTAAAGAACTTACTGTTAACTCTTCACCCTATGCAGTAGAAATATATAAGAAATTGGGATTTGCTTCTACTGATATGCAAGAAAAGGACGGCATACTATTTATGCCAATGAAAAAGGAGCTTGGTCTGTAAATTGATAATTACAAAGGATTATTCATCAATATAAGATAGATGTAATTAAATCAAATAAAAAATGACGATGATCATATTTTAATAGTAAAACATCCAAAAAGAGGTTGGGAATTTCCTGGTGGATAAGTGGAAGAGGGAGAAGATATCATTACAGCTTTAATTAGAGAGGTTAAAGAAGAGGCTGGAATTAATTGCTCAATTGGAAAATTAGTAGGGGTATATTCGTAAAAAAGGAAAATCAAAATGATGGTCTTTCAGTGATTCCTACTATATTAATGTTTGGATTTTTAGGAGAGTATATTTCTGGTGAATTAAGAACGAGTGATGAAAGTATAGAGGTTGTATAGGTTCCTAAGGAAGAAGTACTAAATAGGATAACAGAATCATTTATTTATGATCGAGCTAAAGATATGCTTGAGTTTTCTGGAGATATTATTTATAGAGCTTATACAAAAAATCCATATTTAGTTAAAATGGAGAAATACATATAATGTGGTATAATCTTTTCAACTTTCATATGAGGAGGTAATGTACAGATGACTGAACAAAATTTATTAGAAAATTTAGAAATTATATCTAAAAACAATTATGAGCTTTCAGATAAGCATAATCTTATGGAACTAACAAACGTTATGCTGACTTACATAGGTAGCACAAACTCTCTATTACGAGATGAGTTGATATACTATACGTTTTACCAATGGATACTGGAAAAGAAGTATTATCATGATGACCAATTACGTTACATTTTAAAAAACAGCTTGAATGAAAACCACCTATACTACAATTTAGGAGCATATGGTGATGACTCAGTTTTTACAAGATCCTTTTCTGTATTAATACTTCCTTTAATTCTAATAAGAAATAGAAGTGAAGTTTTTCTTAAAGATGATGAGATAAAAGGTATAAAAGATAAAATCCTCAAGTATTTCCTTGATGAAAATGATTTAAGAGGCTATGTAGAGGATAAAGGGTGGGCACATGCCATAGCACATGCAGCTGATGCAATAGATGACATTGTGCAATATGAGATGATAGATCATGGAGATTTAATAGAAATTCTAGAAGCGATAAAAATAAAAATGAGCGTTAATCATTATGTTTATGTGAATGAAGAAGATGAGAGGATTATTACAGCAGTAGTTAAAATATTAAAGAGAAATGTATTAACAGAACAAGAAGTAATAGAGTGGATAAAGAGCTTTAAGGAATTAACTTTACCTAATAAAAATCCAAATTACCATAACTTTATCATAAATATAAAGGGTTTTTTAAGGAGTTTATACTTCCGATTAAATAAGGATAATAATCTATTAAAGTATCAAGAGGTAATCATGGAATCTTTAAATCATATAAACAGATTTAATTAACGACGGTTAACAAATTTGTTGGCATTTTCATTGAAACGTAAAGCGTAATCATTTTTGCAGTAAAGATAAAAATGAGATTTAAGAAGATGGAGGGATACAATCATGCAAAAAGATAGTATAAATTGTAATGTTGAAAGATTTTCAGGATTTGCTGATATATATGATAGACACTGGTCATAACCTCCATCTATAAAGGTATTAGAAAAATTAGAAATGGATTTGCAAGGCAAGATTGAAATTAGGTGAAAGTCAAGGCATTAAATAACAGTAGCGTCTTACCCATGGTGCGAGGTATGACATTAGGCAATTTCATCGTTTGTTTTTGGGTTTGAATGAAAGAAGTATTTATTTTATGTATAGTCTATACATAAATGAAGGAAGTGCTATATGAGTAACAAAAATGATAGGTTATATGATTATATTAATCTAGATAGAAAAACAGCACAAAAACTATTTTCAGAATATGACTCAAAAGGAAAATTATAATATCTAGAATTAATACCAGAAGGATTAAGTACGACTAATTATAGATTACATATTAAAAATACAGCTAAAAAATATTTGCTTAAAATTTATCCTGAAGGAGGTGGTAATAGCGCACTTGAAGTGTCATCATACCTATATGCCAAGCAATACATAAATGTTCCTCATATATATTTTTTTGACGAAAGTAAAAAGGTTTACAATAGGCCCTATTTAATAATGAATTATATTGATGGCATTAGTTTAAAAAAATATGTTATGAAGTATGAAAAGTTTCCTGATAAATTAGCGTATCAAATAGGTGGTAATTTAGCACTTCTTCATAATCGTGAATATAGAAACATGGCATTATTAGATCATCACTTAAATATACAAAAGAATTTACTTCCAGTTAGTAAGTTACACGAAAATTATTTAAATGGCATCGCAGGCACACATATTAAAAATGAAATTAAAAATGAAGTCCTTGATTTCATTTCAAATAATAGGGCTATGTTAAAGAAATTAGAATCTAAATTTGTTTATTCACATGGAGATTTTAATTCGTCCAATATTCTAATAGATAATAATGAGACTGTTTGGTTTATAGATTTTGAATACTGTTTATCCGCACCCATATACTATGATCTTGGGAAATTCTTCAGAGATAGCATTGATTTGAACAAATATAGAGCAATAAATACATATGATCATTTTATTAGTGGATATAATGAATTAGCAAAACAACCAACCTGCATCTAATGATTGGATAAAACTTGCCAAACTTATGGACATAGCAGGTATGCTGGCATTAATAGACAAGAAACGTGTTCCAGTTGGGTGGATAAAGGAAATTGAGGATGCAATAATACGTACGATGAGGATATTAAAAAATGAAGATTTATTTTAAGCCAGCTAAAAGTTTTTCTAATTGAATTTTGTACAAAATAAAGGTAACAGCAGTTTAATAAAGAGTAGACAGTTTTTTGAGGTGAACTAATTAATAAAAGTGAGTAAGAGTACTATTTTACCAATGCTAAAAATTATGGAGAAATTCAATGCTGGTCAGGATGTAAGGCAAGTTAAGAAAACTTTTAGATCATAAAGATTATCAGATTGAATTAGAAAGATATCAGAAGCATCCAGCAGGGTTAGGATTTACAAAAGAAGATTATATTGAATATTTTTTAAATATTAGAAATGTTGATGTAAATACGATACCTTTCAAGGCTTTGAAATATAGAATAGATGATTTGTTGTATATTCTTGATCATGTGGATCATTATTGTAAAGTTTATAAAGAGATTGAAGATTTTGATGAATCGTTTGTTTTAAAGGCACTAGAAAAAACTAAATTTGGATTGCCTGATGATGTTTTATTAAATAATATTAACATTATTTTTTCTATTGGTCTTGGTTTGTCTGGCGGATGGATTAATAAGAATTACACCCATTATGATTTAAAAGTAGTGGTAGACAAGAAAACAAAACAAGGACTATTGAATACAATTGCTCATGAATGTCATCACATGGGTTATAACAAAATATTTAAAAGGTACCATGAAAAAGAACTGGCTAAACCTATAGATCATACTTTAATATTATACTTAAGTGGTGAAGGTACAGCCATAAAATATTGTAATAATTTTGAAGGAGTATTAACTAATAAGATTTTTGGAAAAGAAGAAATGAGTATTAATCGTGTTTCATATGATTATTACCGTTCAAACTTTGATGATATTTATCATATATTTAAGAGTGATATTAAGTCTCTACAATCTGGTAGCATTAAAAATATGAAAGAGCTCGAAAATATATTTATGGATCACTATTTTTACAGAGATGTTGAAATAGATGGTAAACTTTATGAAAATTACTTAATCCAACCTGTAGCATATCATTTAGGGGCAGATGTTTGGGGACTAATTCATGATATTTATGGAAGGAAAAAATTATTTGCATTACTGAAAAATCCTAGAGATTTTCTAACATACTACAATCAAGCTTTACTAATAATTAATAGAGAAGATTTATACATAGATGAATAGAGAGTAGAAAACAATTATGGGAAATGGATAAATTGAACTTGGATGTGCTTTAGAGAGCCAAAGAAACGAAAAATGAGGGATGGCATTGGTTAGACGATTAATATATTTTAGTTTAACAAGCTTTTGCTTAGCAGCTATTATTTTAATTGTAAAATTATTCAATAACAATCACTTTATTAGAGGATTCATTGGTGACGTAATTATTATTTGGCTAATATATTTTTTTATTAAAACTTTTTATAATTTTCATGCTCTAAAGCTTGCTACTTTTACTCTTGTGATAGCATTTACTACAGAATTTATACAGTATTTACATATCACAACCTTTTTTGGATTTGAACAGAATACAGTAACAAGCTTGGTATTTGGAACAGTATTTGACCCGTATGATTTAATTGCTTACACCATTGGGGCAGTTTCAATATATATTATTGATTCAAGATTAGTAAAATTCAGGACGTTATCGTAAAATAAGGAATAAAGAAAATTAAAGGTTGGTAAGCATTAAATATTTTGGGATACATTGATTTTTTCGGTTCATGCTTATTATATCAATATTTGAAGTGGTATGCCTTTCAAAAACCTATCCTCTGAAAATATACTCAAGAATAATTGTAATGCAGATATATTCTTATTAAATTATATATTATATAAGAAAGATGATATTAATTGGGTTAAAAAATGTAACCTTAAATGATAAATATGGATTGAAACTTGGTGATTAGTATAAAATTATTATTTATTTGCAGTAGAAATAAATGGAGGAGTCTTACTGCTGAAAAGATCTTTAATGGTTATCATGATTATCATGTTAGATCAGCTGGTACTGAAAATAATGCTAGGATCAAGGTTAATGAAGGGCATATTGGATGGGCAGATATTATTTTTGTTATGGAAAAGAAACATACTAGAAGATTAAGAGATAAATTCAATAGCTTACTTTCAAATAAACAGGTAATATGTCTTGATATTCCAGATGAATATAAATTTATGGACGAAGAACTGATAGATATATTGAAATCAAGAGTATCTGATTATTTAGATGTTGTAGATTGATACTTGTAATGCATTAAAAAGATTGCTAAAAACAATAGTTAAAGCTAAAATTTAGCTTACAAAGTGGATGAACGTTTGGGGGTGTTATTTTTGAAAAAGAGAAAAGTTGGATTAGTTTTTGGTGGTAAATCTACTGAGCATGAGGTCTCTTTACAATCTGCTAAGAATATTCTTGAAGCGATTGATAAGACCAAATATGATGTTCTTCTTATTGGTATAGATAAGCAAGGAAAGTGGCATTTGAATGATGCCTCGCATTTTCTACTAAAAGCTGAAAATCCTAAATTAATAGAGTTAAATAAAACAAATAAAGGTGTAGCTATCGTACCAGGTGAGTATAATAATCAATTATTAAGTCTAGAAAATGCAGATAGTCTAGGTCAATTAGATGTAGTATTTCCAATTCTTCATGGTATTTTGGGTGAGGATGGTAGTCTACAAGGCATGCTGCGGATGGCAAATATCCCTTTTGTTGGCTCCAGTGTGCTTGGCTCATCTGTAAGTATGGATAAAGATATAGCAAAACGCTTATTGAGAGATGCTGGCCTGAAAGTTGCTAAATCATTTACTTATACAAGAGCATCAAGAAATAATATTAATTTTGAAGAGATAAAAAGAGAATTAGGCTTGCCATTGTTTATTAAACCGGCTAATCAAGGGTCATCTGTTGGTATAAGTAAAATAAGTACTCAAGAAGAATTTAGTATGGGTACTGAAAAAGCTTTTAAATATGATCATAAGATATTAATTGAAGAAGCCATTGTTGGGAGAGAAATAGAATGTTCTATATTAGGAAACGATGAGCCCATAGCATCAATACCTGGTGAGGTAATATCTACAGGGGATTTCTATTCTTATGAAGCAAAGTATATTGATGAAAATGGTGCGGTATTGGAAATCCCAGCAAAGATCAACTCTGAGACAGTACGTACTATTCAAAAAACTGCTATAGATGCATTCAAAGCTTTAAATTGCGAAGGTTTTGCAAGAGTTGATGTTTTCTTAACAGAAAACGAATCTGTTATCATTAATGAAATAAATACGATTCCAGGATTCACTAAAATAAGTATGTACCCTAAATTGTGGGAAGTAAGTGGCATTTCGTATAGTAAATTAATAGACAAATTAATTGAACTAGCAATAGAGAGACATCAAAGGGATTCATTTTTAAAAAGTTCTATCTATGAGGATTAATTTGAACACTCATTAAAAGTTTAATCAGATTAAAAAAAGAATATTAAAGTAAAGCTACCAGAGTGAGTAGCATTTTTGGTAAAATATTACTATAATAGCTTTGATTTATCCCGACTCAAAACGGTCAAGCACTGCTAAAAGACCAACTGATTTGATGTTGGGAATTTTTTTATATCGCTTTTAGTGATGTCTTTTAACTAATAAAAGCTATGTAAATGAAGTGGAGAAGAATATGGGGAATAGTTTAATTGATGATCCATCTATCAGAAATAGAAGCATACTAAAAGCATATGAGATGTTAAATAAAGGTTTGAAGTAATATAAGTAAACACCTATCAATGTAGTATACAAAATAAACTTAGAAAATAAAGGATATATTAATGATGGAACCTATAGGGGTTATTTTCTACCGGGTGGAGGTATCGAAAATAACGAAAGCCATATTGAATGTCTTGAAAGAGAATTTATTGAGGAAACGGGTTATAGTGTAAAGGTAGGAGATTTTATTGGATGTGGTATTTTGTACGATTATGCTCCAAGTTTAAAAAGTTATTTAGAGATGATTGGATATTTTTACAAGGTAAGCTTATATGGAACCAATCAAAATAAGCATGAGGATGATCATGAATTAATTTGGATGGATATGATAGTGTCAAAAAGGATGATGCTGTTGGAACATCAGTCATGGGCTATTAGCATGTTGGAAAATTCAAATTAGCGAGGTATGAGGATGGATAAAATTAATGTTTACGAGAAGCTAAACCTATTTAATGAATATTGGTATCCTAAACTTTTAGTGAGGTTAATGATTCACAAGTGAAAATCGCAAAGCTTAAGGGTAAATTTTTATGGCACCTTCATGAAAAGGAAGATGAGATGTTTTATGTCCTTAAAGGACAGTTAATGATTAAGTTTAGGGATAAGGATCATATTTTAAATGAGGGTGAATTTATTATTATTCCTAAAGGAACAGAACATATGCCTGTCACTAAAGAAGAGGTACATGTCATGTTAATTGAGGCAAAAACCACCTTGAATACTGGAAACGTAAAAAACGAAAGAACTGTAGAAAATCTTGAAAAAATATAATTTATATCCTGTTTACGGAAAGGATTGTTAAAATGGCAGACTTATTAAAAATCATTGCGTTCATCGACTCTCAGTTTAGGACAAGAAATATCCAGAGCTATAAGGAAGAATCGGGAATCACCTTTAACGCGAATAAAAACATTAAAAAAATTGGTTATGCTACAAATTTGACTCTAGAAGTGATCGAAAAAGCGAAGGATCAGCAGGTTGATTTGATAATGACACATCATGATGCATGGGATTTTATTTATGGTTTAAAGGAAGAATGTGCGGAATTATTAAAAGAATATGGTATTTCACATTATTATAATCATCTACCTTTAGATGACAGTGAATTTGGAACAAATAGTAGTTTAGCAAAAGAATTGGGACTTATGGAGATAAAGAAAGCTTTTAACGAGGATGGCTATATGTGTGGTGTGATAGCAGAATATGACGATAGAAAATCCTTTTATGATTTTGTTCACTTATTCGAAGAAAAGTTAGGAGAGAAAGTCCAATCCTGGAGGTTTAATGATAATGAAATTAAGCGTGTAGGTATAATATGTGGTGCTGGTCATATGACATCAGATATAAAAGAAGCTGTTGATGAAAAGTGTGATCTATATGTAACTGGAGAGAAGCTTTTATATACTGTTGAGTATGCTAAATTACAAAAAATGAATTTGGTAGTCGGGAGTCATACCTTTATTGAATTATTTGGAGTGAGGAGTATGGCAGAACTGGTTTTAGACAAGTTTGATGATACAGAAGTAGTATTATTGGCTGAAGAGCATATCGAGGCAAATGGATTCAGCTAAGTCAGTAGGATTGGTGAGAAAGAGCTTAATTTTTTGGAGGTTTAAAAATGGTCTGGATGAACATAGACAAGCCTACAAAAGAATGTGTTATTCATATGGATTCAAATTGTAGGTACTTAAAAGAAATGGAAGAAACGCAATATAAAGGAGTAAGAGAATTAAAACGAGATGGTGGATGGTTATACTTTTCTAACATAAGAGACGCTGAAGAGTATGTTTTATCACATTATGATAATTATAGTTTACTTGAGCATTGTGTCAGTAATAAGACGAATGGATATCATTTGTCTAATGAGAACATTAAGGATAATAATGATTTCACAAGTGATCCTACTCCTTTTAATAGTGTAACGGATCATTATACTAAAATCATGGGTTTTCCATCAAAGAGAGTAAATACAAATATACTTCCTAATTGGTTAAAAATATTCTATTATGCTTTCATTTCTTTTTTATCAATAGGATTTATTTTCATTTTGTATATAATCATTTTTAAAAGGTAGGCTCAAGGTTATGTAAAAAGAAAACTTGATTGCAATGATCGTAGTACAAAAATTAAAGGTAGTTTATTATATGCTACAAAAGATTTTAGTTCGTGTTGCAAAAAAATTAAAAGAAGAGGGGATTACTTGGGGTATTGGAACTTCTGTTTTATTAAGATTTTATGGGCTTATTAAAGATCCAAAGGATATAGACATTTTAGTAGATTTATCTGATATTGAAAGAGCAGATAACCTACTAAAAAATATGGGAATTAAAAAAGGTAAAGAAAAAACAGATTTATTTTCAACTGCTTATTTTTATGAATATAAAATAGAGAACATTGAAATTAATGTCATGGCTGGGCTTATTATTAATCATGATGATTCCTAATATCACTATACATTTAATCAACAATCGATTACGGATATAAAAATATTAGATGGGATCGAAATCCCACTAACCTCTTTAGAGGATTGGTTTGTTTTATATAGCTTAATGCAAAACAGAGAACATAGGGTAAAAATCATTGAAGAATATTTTAAACATACAGGTATTCATAATCCTAATATATTAAAGGAGATTGTTAAGAGAAATATTCCGAAAGGGACAAAGAAAAGGATTATTGATTTGTTAGATACTTCCCCTTCTGTAAAATGAAACCTTTCACTTCTATATTTCGTATAACAAGGATTAACCGTGCTATTAACCAGAAACTTCATAAATTAAGTTTGTGATTGATTAGATGAAAAAAACTATAACAATATTTATTATTGTATTACTAATTCCATTTGTAATGCTCTCGTCATTAGATGAATTTAAAAGATACGGTTCTTTTAAATCTGTAAGCTGTAGTGAGCATTAGAGAGTTGAAAGTACATACAGTATTTCAAAAGCACGTATCAGTATCGATAGTACACTATTTTATCTTAAAGATAATCCGCCTAATGAGATAGATTTTAATGTTAATTATTCAGATATATCTACATTTGGAATAGAAGGGAAAATTAAGAATTTTGTAGATAATAAAAAATATAGAATAAGTGGTGGAGATGGAGATAATCTCAAAAAACTTAATAATAAAACTTTAAAAACTTATTTAAAAAAATCTTTTATTCAAGTTAAGTGGCAAGGAAATCATGGAATAAATGAAGAAAGAATAGCTATGACGATCTATTTTTACAACCAACACAAACAGGTAGTTAATGAATATCACATTAATAAAAATATAAAGTTTGAGAATGCTACGATAAAATTTGAAAAATTATCGATGAAAAATAGTGATAAGAAAGATGATATAAAAACAAATTGGCTCATGAAATTTACTATGAATCATTCGATAGACAGTAAGTTATTTAGAATAGGTGAATTCTTTACGAAACCTTTCAACCGATTAGATTATAATATCTTAATCATCAGAGCAATGATAAAAACTGATGATCAGAATATCAGAAAAAAATTAAGCAATGAAACAATGACTATTCTTTTATATGAAAAAGAACAATCACTGGATATGTATAATAAGATATTTTCTTATGGAGAAAAAAACATTCAATATGAGGCGAGGTTTAAATGGAATGATTCTCAGTCTTTACCTAAAAAGTTAACGATAATCATCAACGATAAAAATATAAATTATCATGAAAAAATAATCCTTGAACCGACTTGGGAAAAAATAACCTATAATTTTTTTCATTTGAAGGATACATTAAAAATAAGTACTCTGGAATAAGTTAGTTGAGTTTGAGGATTAAAGATGCATTTTTTTATTACACTTTCAACTAAAATGGTGGAGGCTATGATGGATGAAGTTACTAAACAAAGATTAATTGAAAATTTTCGTTCTAACCATATAAATGTAGAGGTTTTTGATAGTTTAGAGGATGCTAAGGAAAGAATTCTTGATGTCATACCTGCAAGTCTTGCTATTGGTATTGGGAATTCCATCACTTTAAAGAAAATGAATCTATCAAAAATATTAAATGATAGAGGAAATATCGTATATGACAAAACTTTAGCAAAAACATCAGACGAAAGTAAAATATTAAAGAAAAAATCTTTGTTAGCAGATTGGTACATAAGTGGGACAAATGCAATTTCGACGGATGGGCACATCGTCAATATAGATCATAGTGGTAATCGAGTAGCAGCGATGCTCTATGGTCCAGATCACGTAATCATTGTAGTGGGAATAAATAAAATAGTAGGGTCTTTAGATGAAGCAATAAATCGTGCCAAAAACATAGCTGCACCACTAAATGCAAAAAGAGCTGGGCACCATCCTCCATGTGTGAAGCTAAATAAATGTATCGATTGCCATTCTAATGAGAAAGTGTGTAACAGCATAGTTATAATAAAGGGCCAGGAAAATAAAGAGAGAATGAGATTGTTCATCGTTAATGAAGAAGTAGGATACTAACGATTTACTAGGAAGAAATAGTTACCAAATGGGGGGAAGTTGATTATATTTATTATTTGTTTACCAACTGACGGAGTATATAAGAAAATAAAAAGTGTAAAAAATGAATGAGTGCTACATAAATAAATGAAGATGAAAGAATCCATTATGGATACGATAAGGAGGAATCGTATTGAAACAGATCATTGCAATGGGCGGCGGCGGATTTTCGATGGAGCCAGAAAATCTCTTGTTAGATAAATATATTCTTAAACAAGCTAGTAAAAGTAAACCGAAGGTTTGTTTTATACCAACAGCAAGTGGAGACGCTGAGGGCTATATTGAACGTTTTTATGAATCTTTTCATAAACTAGATTCTATTCCTTCCCATTTATCTTTATTTAAACCACCTACAAAGGATCTTGAAGATTTTATATTAGATAAAGATGTGATATACGTGGGTGGAGGGAATACTAGAAATTTATTAGTTCTTTGGAAGGAATGGGGTTTAGATAACATATTAAAGAAATCTTGGAATGAAGGGGTAGTTCTTTCAGGATTAAGTGCTGGTTCTATATGCTGGTTTGAAGAAGGGTTAACAGATTCAAACCCAGGGAAATTATCAAAATTAGAATGCTTGGGATTTTTAAAGGGTAGTAATAGTCCTCATTATGATGGAGAGGCAGATCGAAAACCAGCCTATCACCATTTAATAAGGACAGGAGAACTTAGTGATGGCTATGCTGCTGATGATGGTGTTGCCATTCATTTTATTGATCATGAATTATATAGAGTGGTCAGTTCTAGACCAAAAGCGAAGTCATATCGGGTATATAGAGAGTTAGATAAGGTTAGAGAAATTCCATTAGAAACAATTTACTTAGAAAACTCTGATTTAATATAAAATTTTAATTTAATACTAAAAGGAGTTTTTTATATGTGGGATGGCTCTGCAGCAATCTGTATTAATGAAAAACAGGAAATATTAATGGGTTTACAGATGCAGTGAGTTAACGGATATATGAAATAAATGATTGGCAACATTTATTATCGTATTCCCGTCAAATAAATGTAATAGCAACATTTGTGAAAATTGATTAATAAAAAACTATAAACAAATGATGGGACATGTTATGGCCAACCAATACAACAATGAAGGGTGGATTATTTTATGAAAATATTGATTGTTTATGCACATCCAAATAAAAAGAGTTTTAACCATGCTGAGTTAGAGCATATCAAGAGTGGACTAGATCAGAGCGGAGAACATACTTATCAGATTGTTGACTTATATGAAGAACAATTTAATCCAGTATTAACGTTTAACGAAAATAAAAGACGGGTAGATTTAGTAAACGACCCCGAAATGAAAAAATATCGAGATTTAGTTCAAGAAGCGAATCATCTTATTTTTATCTATCCTATATGGTGGTATGGCCCTCCAGCCATTTTAAAGGGATTTATTGATCGTGTGTTAGTAAAAGGATTTGCTTATACATATGAAGGATTTTTGCCCAAAGGTTTACTCTCTGGGAAAACAGCATGGGTGGTTTATACCTTAGATTCACCAAGCTGGTTTGTCACTTTCTTCCGTCATCAGGCTGAATGGATGATTATGAAACGTGCTATTTTAAAATTTTGTGGGTTTAGAAAAATTAGAAGATTGATGTTTGCAGGTCTTAAAAATAGTAGCTTAAAGAAAAGGGAAACATGGCTAAACTATTTAGAACAAGAATCAAAAAAACTCTAAATTGTTTCTGTTAAACAAGCTATCTCGATTAATATTGTGTTTAAATCTATTTAGCTTTTAAGTTTTCATATTTGAAAGAAGATTAGATGAGTCAGTTTTTTAAACATATTATTTTATTATTACTACTATTTTCTAGCGGATGTGGGTTTACTATACATAATCCATACCCTGAAGACATAAGGAAGAATGAAAGGAGAGAATATATTGAAAAAAGGAGACAGATTATTCGTTAGAATAGATTATAAAAATGATACTGATATGGAAATAGAACCTAATGTTTTTAAAGAACATATAGAATATCTAGAGGGAATTGCAGAGGATAGATTGTTTATAGGTGGGGGCTTTGAACATGAAAAAGGTGGAATGATCATCTATAAGGCAAGAGATTTAGAGGAAGCAAAATATATTGCAGATCATGATCCAATCATTAAATCCCAATTATATTCTTATAAGATAAACGAATGGAATCTAGCAATAGTTTCTAAAAAGATATAAGAGGACTATACATTACTAACTTAGCAATTAAAAGGAGTGATTATATGTCAGTTTTATATGATGAAATAGGGAAAAAGTATGATACTACTCGTAAAGCAGATGTTGAAATAACTAGAAGATTATATCATCACCTGCAAATTGATAATAGCAGTCCAGTTATTGAAATTGCATGCGGTACAGGAAATTATACAAAAGCACTTCATGAGTTAGGGTTAAAGATATCAGGTATCGATGTATCTCATGAAATGATTACAGCAGCCTCCAAGAAATCATCACAAATAGAATGGTTAATTGGAGATGTTGAAAGTTTACCGTATGGTAATGATGAATATAAAGGTGCTGTCTGTGTATTGGCTATTCATCATTTTAAAAATTTAAAAAAGAGTTTTACGAGATTTATAGAATCTTAGATTCAAAAAGGAGATTTGTTATATTTACCTCATCACCAGAACAGATGAAAAGATATTGGCTAATGGAGTATTTTCCTAATATGATGAAAAACTCCTTAAACCAAATGCCTTCTATAGAAATGGTGAATCAAACACTTGAACAAGTTGGTTTTTCTTTAATTGGAAATGAAACATTTTTAATACAACCAAATCTTCAGGATTTTTTCTTATATAGTGGTAAATATAAACCAGAAATGTATTTAAGTGAAGAAGTAAGAAAGGGGATATCATCATTTGCCTCTTTAGCAGATAACGAAGAAATACATTTAGGTCTAAAAAAACTAGAAGATGATTTACATAATAATATTTTTGATCAACGTATAAAGAATTATCATAGTAATTTTGGTGACTATGTATTTATAGTCGCAGAGAAAAAATAGGCATTCGTCAAATGATATAACCATAAACGGTAAATTAAAAATGGGGTGAGATCATTGTATGAAAAAATCGCCAAGTTTTATGATCGTCTTGGCTGGAGTAATTTCCCAATAAAATTATGGGAGCAATTAAAAATTTATTTTAAAAAAATAGATTTCAAACCATCCAATCACCTTGATATAGCCTATGGTACTGGAGTTCTATCATAAAAGTAGCCTCAGAAAGGATAGAATCTGAAGGAATAGATTTTTCTATCGATATGGTAAATACAGCAAAAGAAAATGCAAAATTAAAGGGTTGGCTATCGATTTTTATCATGATGATATGAGAAGCTTTCGATTGAATAAAAGGTACGATCTTATAACCTGTACATATGATGCAATCAATCATCTTCTTACCATTGAGGAGTGGAAGCAAGCCTTTTCCCAAGCTAAGGAACATTTAAACGAACATGGTATTTTTATCTTTGATTGTAATACATTAAAGGCTTTAAGAGAACGATGGAATAGTATTCATATGAATAAAGATAGTAAAGGGAATTATATGATTCAAAAGGCAATTCATTTTGAAGACAAAGGTATGTCTACGGCAACCTTTACGGTATTTACTAAAGAAGGAAATGGGCTGTATGACAGCTTTGAAGATAGATTTACAGAAATTGCTTTTCCTTCAAGCAAGATAATTGGTATTTTGAAAGAAGTAGGCTTTAAGAATATCACTATCATAGATCATAACTTTAATAGATTAGATAAACCGGATGAAGAATATAGAAATTATTTTATTTATAAATAAAAAAATATAAGCGATGAGGAGTGTACAATGAAAATAAAAAAATGGATGGTTGTTTTAGGAGTAATACTTATCTCTATCTCACAAGGTAATGTTATGGGGAATTCAAGAACTTTTTTTAATGGTGGGTTTTCTATTATTCGTATTCTGGCTCTAGTTTTTTCACAAATAATAAGTGGCTTTTTTATATTCATGAATCAATTGATACATTTTTCGTTATCTTGGCAAGGCGTACTATTATTAGCTGTCATTTTAATCCATATTAATGTAAGGAAATATTTCAATCATAAAAGTCATAATTAATAAAAAATGAAAAAATAGCATATCAAACAAAGCTTACCTATAAGATTAATATTTTGGTAAAATATTATCTTTATTACTTTTTCAACAAGACTTCTTTAGCGTATATGGCGGGCAAAGGAGCTGAAGAGCTATGGGGAATAGACTTGTCCTCTTCTCAAATTGAGACAGCAAAAGATTTTTTAAAAGAAAAAAATATAGATGCTCACTTATTTTGTGCCCCGATGGAAAAAGAAATAGATTTACCTAAAAATTATTTTGATATTATTTATTCCATATATGCTCTTGGATGGACAACAGATCTTAAGAAAACTTTAGAATTAATTTATACCTATTTAAAAAAAGATGGAATTTTTGTTTTTAGTTGGGATCATCCAATATATCCTTGTGTCGAGAAAAAAGAAGAAGATATTGTCTTCGACAAGTCTTATTTTAATGAGGGTCTTGAATATGTAGAATCTTTTAGAGGAGAACCTATATATTTAAATAGAATACGATTAAGTACCTATATAAATGAACTATCTCAAGCAGGCTTTAAAATAGAGAGGCTAATTGAAGGGGATTTATCTAAAAAGTATCAAACTGGTGAAGTAAATACATCAGGAAAATACTATACATTAGATAAAGCTACAAAAGTACCTTCATCATTCATCATGAAGGTAAGAAAACTATAGAATTAAATCTTTTTATTAAAGCTATCGGTTTAGGGTAAAAAATTATATAAGGAGAAAAAATTGATGGAGCTGTGGGATGTATTAGATGAAAATGGTAATAAAACTGGAAGAGTTGTTGAAAGAGGAATATCGATGAGCAAGGGGGAATATCATTTAGTTGTTTTTGTCTGGATAAAAAATAGCAATGGTAAATTTCTTATCTCAAAACGAAGTGAGAATAAAGCTGGAGCCAACAAATGGGAAACGGTAGGGGGTTCGGCAATTATTGGCGAAACAAGTATACAAGCTGCTTTAAGAGAAGTGAAAGAAGAGTTAGGAATTGATTTAAATGCAGAAGAAGGAACTTTTTTAAAAAGACTCAAGATAGAAGCGAATAATTCATGGTTTGGGGACATATGGCTTTTTAACACGGAGGTAAATTTTTCTGAGATTGTTCTTCAGGAAGAGGAGGTTTCTGATGTGAAATGGGCATCAAAGGATGAAGTGCTGAACTTGATTCTAAATGGTAAATTTTTCAATGGTTCTATTTATCTGGATAATATTTTAAATAGAGATTAATCTATATGCAAATAACCCTATAGAAAAAAAGTACTTTTAAAGTGAGGGGAGATATGGTTGAATATAGCAACTTGGATATCGGTATACATACCTATATTTATTATATTTTTCGTAGTTTTACCACAGCAGCGTGCTGTACGAGAGGTAGTTATAAAAAAAATAAAAAAGAGGAGAGAGGTAATAAATATGACGAATGAAATGTTAAAAAAATATATTGGAACAGATTGTCGTTTATCTACTGGAACTTTTGGTATTAACGTAGTTGGGAAAATAATAGATGTTAATGAGAATTGGATTGAAGTTGAAACGAAAAAGGGAAAAGAGCTTATCAATGCAGAATATATTCAAAATATTAAAGCCACAAGCAAATAAAATATTATTAATAAAGATGTTAAAATGTAATATCTTTTAACAAAGAATATTTTTGGGGGAATTAATTTGAAAAAAATAGTAGTCATACTTTTCATATTTTCTTTAATTGCAGTAGTGGGCTGTAGCTATGAAAAAAAGTCATTAATTAACAATAAAAATGTAATCAATAAAAACAATGCTCAGGATAATGTATACTATTTCGGGGAAGGGAAGGAATGGTTTGCAACCTATACAGTATCAAAGGTAAGAACATCATATTTTGATTCGATTTATATCCAATATATTAATGATCGAACAGCTTCTGTAGATGAACAACAACAAACATCTAAAAACTTAGGAACAATTGAATACAAATTAAATGCAGGCAACACAACAATTCAAAGTAGCTATCCTCAACAGCTTAAAGGGATAGGTAATTTTCATACCGCGTCGGAACTAAATGCAGATATGATAAATATTGATTTTCCAGAAGAAATTAATTTGGAGATAAAATGGTTAAATAAAAAGGAGTACATTATACTTAAAAAACAAGAGTGATATGCTAGGAATGAAATTTAGATTATTTACAGATTATCGGTTAAAATTAAAGCTTGTAAATAAAAATTACAAAGGGGGGTTTATCATAAAAGTAAATTTCAGAGAAGCAAATTTTAACGATATTGATTCTATTTTACGTATATATAACCAAGGAATTGAAGATAGGATAGCTACATTAGAAGTTGATACGAAAAATAAGGAATATATGGAAACATGGTTTCAAGAGCATGAATATCGCTATAAGGTTATTGTAGCTGAACATAATGGGGAATGTATTGGTTGGGCCTCTTTAAATAAGTTTAACAAAAGAAAGGTTTACGATAGTGTAGCAGATTTGTCAATCTATATTGAGAGGGACTATCGCGGGAAAGGTGTAGGAACGCTTTTATTAAAAGAAATAGAGATAAAAGCAAAAGAAAATGATTTTTATAAAATTGTCTTAAGTACCTTTACGTTTAATAAATTAGGGCAGCAATTATATAGAAAAAGTGGTTATCGAGAAGTAGGAGTATACAAGAATCAAGGAATCATTGATGGTAAATATATCGATATCATGATCATGGAGAAATTTTTAGAGGACTAAGATGAAACAATTGTTTAAGAAAGATATCTACGATTGGAATGCTTGGGGAACTATTTATCAATCCATCGATGATTTTCAAGAACTTATTGAGGGAATATTTAATAAAGAAAACCTTTCTAGACCGCGAAGTATATCTCATTTAACACCTGGGACGAATGCTGTTTTTAAGGCTGACAACTATGTAATAAAAATATTTGCACCTGATGAAGCAGGGGTAGATTCTCTTCATGATTATGATGCTGAAATGATTGTTATGCAAAGAGCTATTGCTGCTGATATAGCAACACCAAATATAATCAAATCATCAAGTATCCAGGATAAATATCTATTTAGGTATTTTATTATGGAGTTCATAGAAGGAAATAACGCTGGTGATGTGCTTATTCATTATAATCATCAACAAAAAATAAATTTTGTTCAAAAGCTTATGGAAAACCTAATAAAAATTAATTCTAAACCTGTAGAGAAAGTAAAAGATTTCTTAATCATTGAAAAAGCAAAGAATAATGAAAGATGGAACAAATTTTCTAATCCAATTAGGATGCAGATTAGAAAAATAATAGATGAATATAACCCTTCAGAATTTGTATACGTTCACGGTGATATCACTGCTGATAATATAATCATCGATAATGATGAACGTTTATTTATCATAGATTTTGCTGATAGTACCATTGCTCCTAGGGAATATGAATTTCCGACAATCATATTTGATTTATTCAATTTTGATCTTAAGCTAATCCGTGAATTTATGAAGGGGGTAGATGATCAAGATTTTATTGAAAAGCTCTTCATTGGTACATTAATCCATGAATTTGGTGCGAACTTTGTAGAATTGATCTATCAGAAATATATTGACAAAAGTATTGCGAACTATAAGGATATTAATGAAATAAAGGAAATTCTTTATAAAATTACTTGATTTAGAATAAGTGAAAAGGGGAATCTTTAGATGGATAGATTATTTATTCCATATTTCATTGTGATAATATGGAGTGTTTTTTTCTTTATATTAATAGTTAAGACTTTGATGAAAAGAGTTGCTTTGAAGAAATTAGATAAATTATTAATTGGGAGAAAAGAAATAAAATTGGGCTCATCTATATAACATTTTAATTCATATTTTTTATATTTATGTATATCTTCTTCTTTAAGAATACCACTTATCATATTATGGATACCTTTTTTTGGTATTGACCCTTTCAACCATTTATGAATTTTTGAAACACAAGGAATTAAGAATAATAACTAGATATGGTGTTTTATTTAAAGATAGATTATACACTTGGACTGATATGAAAAAGTGGGGCTGGAAGGGTAATATCTTATATATAGATATTAAAAAAAATATAAAGTTTTTTGGATGTGCTTATGACTATCTTGAAATAAATGTACCTGAAGAAAAAATCTTGCTTATCAACGAAGTATTTGAAAAATATAGAACATAGGCGAAAACTCTTAGTAGCTCATACGTAATGTATAATCATGGGTAAAAGAAGGTGATTTCTATGATGCCAGACAATATCGATTCGTCGAGTCAGGTAAAGGATGGAAAATTACACATGTAGCAACTAATATCTTTCACTATGATAAAGGGATAGAATTACCTAAAAATATAACGAAAACAGAATTAATGAAACAAGCCTTAAAATATACTTACTATGATGGTTCAGCTGTTGGATAAGTGAAAACTATACGTTATAGCTATTGATTTTTATTAATATAGGAGGGTTAAATATGAAAGAATTTTTAATATTTTCAGGATACTTTTTTATGCCAATATATGCTTTATTATTTTCTTCTTCCCTTATCTCATATATAGAAAAGATCAGTAGAAAAGAAGAGAATATTGGTTCAGAGAAAGTCATCATTACTTTTACATTTGCATTGATGATGTGGACCTTGAGTGGACTCATATTAATAACATCAATTTAAATAAAAAGACAAATAAAGGCACTAACTAGTCGTGCCTAATTTTTTATTTTTTAAAAGGATTTGGTGGTAAATGATAAAAAAAAAATAATTATTTAAAGATGGAGTAGATCATGAGAAATCCAATAGATAGTATAACTAAGTTTATATTTAGCACTAGATTTAAAAATTAATAAAGCTATTCTAATCTGTAAAATATTTCATGCTAGAAGAGCGTATCTAACCTATAAATCAATATTTCCATCTACGGTTGATATAATAGTTTCACCAATTATCGATGACAGAGAGATAAGGAAAGAAGATTGGTTTTTAGAATCAAAGAAAATAGAAAGAGTAATGAAGATTGGTGAATATTTCGAAAGCATATTCCTAATTTAATTGATAAAATTAAATAAAATGTGTAATCTCTATAGTCCATTGACACTACTATTTATTTTAGAAAAAGAAGGGTGAGGAAATCTGATGCAACTGAATAACTTTCTATTAGACCTACAAAAAATGGGTCAAAAAAATAAAGATATCTTTGGGATTCTTTTAGTAGGATCATACGCAAGAAATGAAGCTCGACAGGATTCTGACATTGATATTGTGATATTGACAAAAAATCCAAATCTATATTTAGATGATTATTCTTTTGCCAACTTATTTGGTGATGTAGACAAAATAGAAAAAGAATTCTGGGGTAAAGTGACTTCGGTAAGAGTTTGGTATAAAAATGGCTATGAGGTTGAATTTGGAATTACGACCCCGGATTGGGCAGCTGTACCTTTAGATGCAGGAACAGAACGTGTCTTAACGGATGGACATAAAATTATTTACGAAGAGATAAATCTTTTAAGTAATATAAAAATGATAATATCATAGGAATCAAAGATTTGGACGCGTTGGGTTTAGTAGACTTTGAATTTTTCCCACATTGGAATAATGATGAAAAATATTTAAAACAGATCTTAGCTTATTTAAAGAAAAATAAGAATAAAGTTTGTTATGTATGTAATGATAATGATGGAATAATTGTAAAGAATAGTGATATAAGGGTACTGGGCAATGCTGTAAAGGTTTTAAATGGGGAAGTAATATCCATAAATTAATATTTTGTCTGACAATAAAAGGAGAAAAATTTAATGGAAATGGTACCTATTTTAAAGGGTGATAAAATAATATTGAGTGAAATTCAACCAGAGATTAATGCTGAAACGTGGTTTAAAGTGATGTGTGACCCACAAATGCATGTATGGACGGGGAATAAGGTACCCCAAGGAATTCATGAAATTTATAACTTATTAACCAACTATAAATATCACAAGGAAATTATTGCTTGGTCGATTATTGGAAAAGAAGACAAAGAAATGATTGGTACCTATTGGATAGTTAAACCTCAATATGAAGAAGGCAAATTAGTCATTTTAAATGAAGCACAAAGAATCGCTAGAAAGTTTGGAGAAAGGGATACACGAAGGAAGCACGAAAACTAGTATATGATTATGTATTTTACAACCTAAAGGTAGATGAAATACATGCACATGCCTGGAGCAACAATATTAATTCATGTAAATCAATGGATAATGCAGGCTTTATCTTAGTGGATAGATATGATAGATTATATGAAAAATATAATAAAAGCTATGAAGAATTTCATTATATTTTAATGAAAGAAAATTGGATAAAGAAATCTAATAACATATAAAATACATAAATTAAAGGGTGCAAAGGATATGTTCATAGACTTAAAATCAAGAATAAAGGAAAAAGAAATACAAGAGCTTATTATTTACTCTGTTTTTCCTGATCCCAAGAAAATAGAAATGACCATTAATCAATACATTATGGATGAAAGCCATCATTTATATGGCATTGAGGTAGAGGATGAAGTTATTGGTATTATTGGCTTTATTACAGATAGCGAGAATCATTTAGAAATTAAACATATAGCAGTTAAACCAGTATATAGAAGCACTGGGTATGGTAGAGGCTTAATTTTAGAAGTTATCACTTTGATGAATCCAGACATAATCATAGCTGAAACGGATGAAGAAGCAGTTGAATTTTACAGAAATATTGGTTTTATTATTAGAAGTTTAGGTGAGAGATTTCCAGGAATCGAACGTTTTCAATGTACCTATGAGACTTAAGATTAGGTAGTAGCTTAGGAGGAATTTTATTTGAGTGATTATAATAAGCTATATAGTGAAAATAAATACATAAGAGGTAAAGAACCAAATAATTGTTGTGTCATATAACATAGAATATGCGTAAATAAACTTTGTTAAAAGTATATTGAATTCTAGCAGGGGATGAAACCAATGATTAAAAAGAAGTCTAATCGTACATATTTTTTTTTTCATCTTCTTGCTTATTGCATATCTGTCTAGGTGGTATTGGAGAGACAATAATTGGCATTTCATTGTTTTAATTTTATTAACTTTCGTTCCACTCATGTTTATTAAGTTTTCAAAAAAATCTTTAAAAGAAATATACATAACAAAAAAGAATTTGAACAAGTCACTTGTTTATGGGATTATCTTAGGATCGTTCTTGATACTAATTAGTATTATTGTCTTATACAGTGAGCTAGGTAATTTCTATGTCATGCAAGAATTAAAGAATTTCACTCTATTAAATTGTATTCTATTATTCGCTGGGAATATGCTATCGGGATTAGGGGAAGAAATAAACATTTTTCTTATTGGAAACCTATAATAATTTAGGCAATTCTATTTACTTTATTACATCCTAGATACTACATTAATGAGTTATATTATATGACAGTTATCGTTTTTCTCTTTGGTTTAATAGCTGGAATAATAGTATGGAAATCAAAAAACATTTGTGGAAGCATCCTTGCACATGGAATGTTTGATACAGTTATTTCAATATTATTCTTTATTTATCCAATCGTACCGGGGATTCAAGGATAGGGATAAAAACCAATTTAACAAAAAAAAAGGATTGAGAAGAGAGGGGTAGGATGATGATCACTATTATATTTTTTTTATTTATACTATCACTATATTTGCTGTTATCAAGCTTATTTGGTCTTCATGTGACTATGATCATTTTTTCAATTTTATTTTTAATCATGGCTATTTTATTTTCGTTTAAGAAAGGATATTATGAAAAATACATGTCTATGGTTAATCCAAATAATATGAAGAGAATTTCACGAAAAAGTGAACAATTTTCCGAAAAATATAAAAAAATAAATATCTATAGCTTTTATATAATATCCATCACTTTATTTATTAATAGCATAATGAGTTCATCGTCTAGATATTCAAATGCTTCATTAAAAGATTATATGTATATAAGTGGAATAGCGCTAGTTGCTGGATTATTGTTTTACTTAATAGATAATGTGTTGTTAAAAAGAACAGAAGATTATGGTGAATATCTATTTTGGATGATAATAGCTGTATTAGTTGTGTTTGGCAAGTAAAAAATACACACTTTGGCAGCCAATTTGTACATAACCCT
>CAZEQK010000036.1:0-36592 GCA_964514395.1 uncultured Bacillaceae bacterium | reverse complement strand
CCACCATCCTCGAAAATCCTTAAATCCCTTGCTAGGGTACTTGGGTTACAGGAGACATAGACTACCTTTTCTGGTTTCATCGCTACTATAGATTCAATTAGTGTTTCAGTTAGTCCCTTTCTTGGTGGATCTACGACCACGACATCTGATTGTATCCCTTGCTTGTGCCATGCGGGAATGATATTTTCTGCTTCACCAACGGTAAATTCCACATTGGTTATTCCATTTAATTCTGCATTTTTCTTTGCATCCTTTATTGCCTCAGGAATAATTTCTACCCCATAGACCTGCTTTGCTTTCTTAGCTAAAAATAGCGATATCGTACCAATCCCACAATAGGCATCGATTACCGTTTCCTTACCAGTCAACTCTGCATATTCTAACGCTTTCTCATATAGTACCTTTGTTTGTTCTGGATTTACTTGATAAAAGGAGCGTGGTGAAATAGCAAATCTCACATCACCAATCGTATCGTAAATGACATCCCTACCCCATAATGTGATCGATTTATATCCCAAAATCACATTGGTCTTCTCTTTGTTAACATTTTGAACAAGACTTGTTAAATGAGGAATTCTCTCTATCAATTGAGGGATAAGTCTGTCCTTCTGCTGAAAATTCTCTCCATTGGTTACAATGATGACCATCAATTCACCTGTATTCACTCCTACTCTGACAATTACATGTCGTAGCACACCTCGATGGGTTCTTTCATCATATGCGGAAATCCCTAATTTTTCAGCAATTTTACGTACCGCTTGTATCACTTCATCACTATTTTCCTGTTGAATCACACAACGATCCATCGGAATCACTTGATGTGTTCCTTTTTGATAAAACCCAGCGACAAGGCCACCTTCTCTTTCTGCAAAAGGAACCTGTGATTTATTACGATAATTCCAAGGAACTTCCATTCCCAATGTCGGATTGACGGTGACGTGATCTATCTTACCAATTCTTAATAGATTATTCTCTACTGCTTTTTGCTTTTGCTCCAATTGACCTTGATAAGACAGATGCTGAAGCTGGCAGCCACCACATTCTTTATAGATAGTACAATGAGGCTCTATCCTTTCTTCACTCGCTTCTATTATTTTAATCAGTCTACCATAACCATAATTCTTGTTTACTTTTACTACCTTTACCTTTGCCTTTTCTTCAGGTAAGGCACCAGGGACAAATAGAGTATAACCATGGTACTTTCCTACTCCTTCTCCACTATAACCTAGCCCTGAAAACTCCATCTCTATGTATTCATTTTTTTTAACTGGTACTTGAATTTCTGCTTTTGCCATCGATTTGTTCCTTCCACTAGTTACTATCCTTATTATTGATAAAAACCTCTATATGCTGTGGCAGGACTTCAAATTCCCCTGGAAGACTTCCACCAAGCTCACCATCAAGATTTATTAATACCTTGTTCCCATCCTTTGCAAGCACCTTTATCCTCTTTGTCTTGATATGAATGACATTTTCATCTGATAAATGCTCACCCTTTAACGCTAATGATGTAATACGGATAAACTCTGCTAGATTTGTTTTCTTTACGATGATGACATCAAATAATCCATCGGTTAAATCTGCTTGAGGAGCTAATTTTTCAAACCCACCAACTGAATTACTATTAGCAATTAAAAATAACATAACCTCTTCAGTAAATACCCTCTCATCGGTTTCAAAGGTCACATTGATCGGTTTTATAAATGGTAGCTTCTCTATGCCACGAGCATAATAAGCAAGCTGTCCAAGGACCGTTTTTAATTTACTTGGCACTTCATAGGTAAGCTCGGTAAGCTTACCACCACCTGCTATATTGATAAAATATCTACGATTATATTTTCCAATATCAATCGCCATACTTTCTTGTTCACCGATTAATGCTGCCGCTTTTTTCAAATCCCTAGGAATACCTAACGCTCTGGCAAAATCATTTGTTGTTCCAGCAGGAATAATGCCTAATTTTGGCCTATTGGTAGACTCGCTTAGTCCATTTATTATCTCATAGATTGTTCCGTCACCTCCAGCTGCAATGACAATGTCAAATCCTTTTTCTGTAGCTTCCTTAGCTGCCTTTGTCGCATCCTTAAAGCCCTTTGTTTGATGGGTAGAGGTTTCTATTCCATAGCTTTCAAGAATATCTAATATATCGTGTAAATTTTTTTTAATGAGTTCCCTTCCTGATGTTGGATTATAAATGAAACGGGCTCTAGTCATCAATGATCACCCAAATCCTTTGTATTTTCTTTTACATGACTCATGATATGTTATGATTTAAGCATGTCTTCATTCTGAGTATAGCTTTTTATGTTATCCGTAATCCAGTCAGCGATCCAATTTCCTTCAATATAGGATACCCCGTTATATTTTACCTGATAGTTCTTTAAGATATTAGGAATTTTTCTATTGGTAAAAATACCTTCACTAAGGAAGAGTGGAATGACAATGATATCATCCTTTTTTTCTACTAAATTATCTAGCTTCGTTATCATTGTATTCGGAAGGAAGGTTGCATATTCTACTTGTCTATAATCTGTTATTTGACTTATTTTATCCTTTAAGCTCTCTAATATCCCATGCCACTTTTGATCAAAGCCTTCCTTGTCACTGCCGTGTCCAATTAATAAAAGCACTTCATCCCTTTCAGCTATCGATAAGCGCTTTGCCTCAGTAATGATATGGTCTACCACATATGGGCTGTCATCCATTGCCGAAGCATAGGTGAATTGAAATTCATCTATAAATGGAGCAAGCTCATTTTTTATGTCCAGCATATGAGTGCTACCTGATGATACAAATAAGGGGACAATCAATAAATCCGTTGCTTCGATCTCTCTTAATCTTTTAATCCCATCCCTTATTAATCGGCCTTCAACCTTTTCTAAAAAGGAGATGATGATCGGTACTTTACTATCAACATTTTGTATTAAATGATCGATTCGATCTACCCAACTTTGCTTCGATGAGCCATGCCCTATCAGTAATATAGCTTTCTTCATTTCCTTCATTCCTTAATATCTATTTGTACCATAATATTAAGTAAAGTAACTATGAATGTCAATTTAGTAGCGATCATTACATAGAAACGACAAAATCTATTTTTCTACTTACAATTTTCACAATAATCGACCCCTTGTTAGAAAATATCGAAATAAGTTGCACTCATAAGAAAACAGTGACATATTTCGCCACTGTTTTTATTGATAGGAAATATCTCTATTATATTTTTTCTTTGATCAATTTATTAACCAACTGAGGGTTTGCCTTCCCTTTTGTTTCCTTCATAATTTGACCTACGAGGAAACCAATCGCTTTCTCTTTACCATTATGATAGTCTTCTACCGATTGTGGATTTTTTTTAAGAATCTCTTCAACAATTTTTTCAAGTTCACCTTCATCACTAATCTGAACTAATCCCTGCTCCTTTACTATGACCTCTGGTGTTTTTCCCGTGTCTAGCATCTCTTTAAATACTTTTTTGGCGATTTTCCCACTTATCGTTCCTTTTTCAATAAGTTGAATCATCTCACCAAAAGCCTTAGGGGTTACTTTACTATCACCTATCTCTATACTATTTTCATTTAAATACCTTAGTAAATCTCCCATGATCCAATTGGCTACGGCTTTTGCATCCTTTGTATAGGATAAAGTCTCTTCAAAGAAATCGGATACCGCTTTTGTAGCTGTTAGTACTTCAGCGTCATAGCTTGATAAACCAAATACAGAAACATACCTATTTTTACGATCATCTGGCAATTCCGGTAGCTCGCTCTTTATCCGTTCAATCCATTCCTCTTTAATGATTAGATCCACTAAATCAGGATCTGGAAAATAACGATAATCATGGGCTTCTTCTTTACTTCTCATTGTGATCGTGACACCACGTTCTTCATCCCATCGTAAAGTTTCTTGATTAATTTTATTACCTGATTCGAGAACCTCTCTTTGTCTTTCCACTTCATATTCTAAGCCACGATGAACCCCTTTGAATGAGTTCATGTTTTTCAATTCGGTTTTTGTTCCAAATTCCTCTTGCCCCATTGGTCTTAAGCTTATATTCGCATCACAACGCAGGGAGCCCTCTTCCATTTTTACATCGGATACACCTGTATATTGAATGATTGCTTTTAATTTTTCTAAATATGCCCTTGCTTCATCTGGAGACCTCATATCAGCCTCTGAAACAATCTCAATCAATGGAACACCAACTCGATTAAAATCAACAAGGGTACCCTTTCCATCGCCAATATGAGTTAGTTTTCCAGCATCCTCTTCAAGGTGCAAACGATTAATTCTTATTATCTTCTTCTCGCCATTTACATCAATCTCAATCCAGCCATTCTTACCAATTGGTTTATCAAATTGTGAAATCTGATATGCTTTAGGTAGGTCTGGATAAAAATAATTCTTACGGTCAAATTTTGTTTCCAAGGAAATGTCACAATTTAATGCTAAAGCAGCCTTAATCGCATATTCTACCGCCTTTTTATTTGTAACAGGAAGAACACCAGGATGCCCTAAGCAAATTGGGCAGGTATGGGTATTGGGTGGCGCACCAAATGCTGTAGAGCAATTACAGAAAATTTTAGTATTCGTTGATAACTCAGCGTGTACCTCTAAGCCTATTACTGTTTCATATCCCATCTTCCTACCCCCTTATAAATTGTGGTTTTAATTTATGGAATGCTGTGTGCTGTTCAAAGGCATGTGCAGCTCGAAGAATGGTAGCTTCATCAAATTGTTTCCCAATTAGCTGCAAGCCAACAGGTAATCCATTTACTAGTCCCGCAGGGATACTTATTGCAGGAACTCCAGCCAAATTGACAGGTACAGTCAATATATCATTGAGATACATGGTTAGTGGATCGTTGATTTTTTCTCCGATTTTAAATGCAGTAGTTGGTACAGTAGGCCCTAGTATTAGATCATATTGTTGAAAAACATTTTCAAAATCCTGTTTGATTAATGTTCTTACCTTTTGCGCTTTCAAGTAATAAGCATCATAATAACCAGAGCTTAGCGCGTAGGTCCCTAACATGATCCTTCTTTTTACTTCAGAGCCAAACCCTTTACTCCGAGTCTTCTTATACATATCGATAAGATTTTCAGCAGAATCTGCTCTCACCCCATACCGTACACCATCATATCTGGCTAAATTAGAGGATGCTTCAGATGGTGCGATTAAATAATAGGTTGCTACCGCATATTCTGTATGTGGTAATGATACTTCTTCCCATGATGCTCCAAGGCCATCAAACACCTTTAAAGCTTCTAATATTTTTTCTTTTATTTGTGGGTCGATCCCTTCACCCATATATTCCTTTGGAACCCCTATTTTAAGTCCTTTTATATCACTAGTAAGGGCAGATATATAATCAGGAACCTTCACATTGGCTGAGGTTGAATCATATTCATCATATCCAGCAATGGTCTGTAATACATAAGCAGCATCTTCTACGTTCTTGGTTATAGGACCTATTTGGTCTAATGATGAAGCAAATGCAACTAAACCAAATCTAGATATTAAACCATAGGTTGGTTTAAGTCCAACAACTCCGTTAAAAGAAGCAGGCTGACGAATAGAACCCCCTGTATCTGAGCCTAAGGCATAGTAGACTTCTCCAGCAGCTACCGCCGCAGCAGAGCCTCCACTTGATCCACCAGGTACATGGTTTAAATTCCAAGGATTATATGTAGGATGGTAGGCAGAATGCTCTGTTGAAGAGCCCATCGCAAATTCGTCCATATTCATTTTCCCCATCATAATCGATTGTCCTGCAAGAATTCGTTTATACACCGTAGAGCTATATATTGGAATATAGCTTTCTAAAATCTTACTTCCACATGTCGTTCTTATATTTTCTGTTACTATATTATCCTTAATTCCTGCTGGTAGCCCAGCTAATATACCGATATCTTCAGAATTTTTAATATCCTCATCTATTTCTTTTGCTTTCGTTAGCGCTTGTTCTTCATCTATTAATAAAAAGGCTTGTACATCCTTTTCTACCTCATCAATCCTAGTAATAGATTCCTTGACTAAATCAGTAGATGTCAATTCTCCTTTTTTTAAGAGATCCTGAATTTCTGTTATAGATAAATCAAATAATGGCAACTAAACCACCCCTTTTATCATTCTATCGCTGGCGGAACCTTAAATTGTTCATTTTGTTTTTGCGGTGCATTTTTTAAAGCTGTATCTTTAGGGATAGACTCCCTTACTTCATCATCTCTATACGCATTATTAATTGTGATGGCATGACTAGTTGGTTTAATATCTGTCGTATCTAATTCGTTTAGTTTTTTCATAAAATCTAGTATGGAGTTAAGCTGCTCTGTATACGTTCCTACCTCATTTTCGGTTAAAGTTAACCTGCTAAGATTAGCAACATGGATGACTTCTTCCTTTGAAATAGCCATTTCTACTACACCTCCTTAAAGCTTTAACATTTTAGATGGTAAAAATAATATCATAAAATCCCTTATACTTAAAGTGAATCTCCATTTATCCTATTAACATTTTTTCTTCTGGAAATTTATAAGGCTCTTTTTCCATCTTTCTAGCCAATGCGAAGCCAATGGTTAAAGGCCCTAGCCTTCCAAAAAACATCGTAATCATGATAACCCAGCGACCTGCCTCAGATAAATGGGGAGTCAACCCCATACTTAATCCCACTGTACCAAATGCAGATGCAGCTTCAAACAAAATTTCTAAAAATGGAGTTCCTCTCTCTGTAATATCAAGCAATAAAGTTGATGCGATAATAACCAGTAATGAAAGCATGATAATGACCATTGCTCTTAGTACAAACTCAATCGGTATGGTTCTTTTATAAATCGTTGCATTCTTTTTACCTTTTAAGACTGATTTTATTACCACACCAATAATGGCCACAGATGTTACTTTTACACCTCCTCCAGTTGAACCAGATGATGCACCAATAAACATATAAATAATAAAGATAAATAGAGTGGCTTGATTTAATGTAGCAATATTTAATGTATTAAAACCTGCTGTTCTCGTAGTGACTACTTGGAACAATGAAGAAATAAATTTGCTACCAAATGATAAGCTTCCTAATGAAGTTTGATTCGTAAATTCAATAATGAAGAAAAAGATAAAACCAAATCCAATAAGCAATAGATTCGTTATAATAGTAACTTTACTATGTAATGCTAGATTCTTAAAGGAGAACTTATGATTAATAAGATCAAGGATCACAACAAATCCGATGCCACCAATAATAATTAAAGAAATGACGACAAGGTTTACTAATGGATTAGAGACATACTCCATTAAACTATTTGGAAATAGACTAAAGCCTGCGTTATTAAAAGCTGATACGGAATGAAATATTCCTTGGAAAATAGCAGTAGACCAATCCATTGTTTTATGAAAGCTTAACGCCAAAAGAAAGGCACCTAGTAGTTCAACCCCTAATGTAATCCATAGGAGATGCATGGCTAGCTTCACAATACCTTCTAAATGAATTTGACCCGTATTTTCCTGCATGATCAATCTATGTCTTAAGCTGATTTTCTTACCCAATAACACAAAAATCCAAATTGCAAAGGTCATAAAGCCTAAACCACCAATTTGAATAAGAATGATCAAGATTGTTTCTCCCCAAATGTTAAAGGTAGTACCTGGGTCGATAACATTCAGACCAGTAACTGTAATGGCCGATGTAGCAGTAAATAATGATTCCTTAAACGTAATATGAGCGCCAGGATCATGCATAATAGGCAGACTAAGTAAGACTGCTCCTAAAAAAATGGTAAGGATAAAGCCGATTACCAGGATTTGAGTTGGATTCAGATTATTCTTTGTCTTAGCCATTAAATCTCCCCCAATAATAATGGAATAACGATATATGTTAACCTACTAACCAGAATAGGACTGCTATTGATGCGATAGAAAAAAGAATACTCACAATATAAATCAAGGCGACTGCTTGTTTTTGCGTATAGCCTCTTTTCAACAATCGATGGTGTGCATGGGTTTGGTCTGCCTTATAAATGGGTCGATGGTTTCTATATCTATTGAATACTACCAGCGCAGTATCAAAAATTGGCACACCTAAAGCTAAAACCACCATAGTAATGGATAATATCGTTGCACTTTTAATTGCACCCTCAATGGAAATAATCGCTAGAATTAAACCTAAAAAGGCTGAGCCAGCATCACCCATAAAAATTTTAGCAGGATAAAAATTAAACTTCAAAAAGCCTAGGCTTACCCCCATTAGGATAATCGACAGAATAGAGGTTACCTCCTGCCCCTTTACAAAGGCAATAAGAAAGAGGGTCGTGGATGAGATGATTGCGATCCCACTTGCTAACCCATCTAGACCATCTAAAAAATTAATCATATTCATTAAGCCCACAACCCATAAAAGGGTTACAAGTAAAGATATGCTTGGTGTAAATCTTATCATACCTTCACCAAAGATGGACGTGATTCCTTCAATTTTAATATCAAAAATAAATAATATCAAACCGACTATTAATTGAACAATGAATTTAGGCAGTGCTGAAAAATCTCGATTTCTCGTCTTATAATAATCATCAATGAATCCAATACCAACTATTAAAGAACCCGCAAGTAAAATGACAATTTTTAATCTTATGGAAGGTATAAATATCAAAACATTCAATACATAAACCAAATAAATAGCCAAACCACCCAGTAAGGGTACTGGTTTAGCATGAATCTTTCTTTTATTTGGTATATCGACAAAATGATATTTAAAGGCTAATTTCCTTATAAAGGGTATCAAGATGATGACAGAAAAAAAGGCAAAACTAAAAGGAAGTATATAGTTAATCATCATACTCCTCCTTATTGTTTTGCTTATAGTTTAGCCCATCTTTATCACTCTTATGAAAAAAATACTTCAGACCATTCATCTTTATGATCTAACATATACTTAGCATACTTCTGAGCACCTATAAGACTGTGGCTCTTCGCATTCCCACACTGTATTTCGTTACTAGCAGGAACCTCTGTAGCAGCTAATATATCTTGTAATGTTTTTTCAAGAGCAGTATATATTTCATTAATATTAGATTGATTGAGAACCGTTAGATAAAAACCGGTTTGACATCCCATTGGGCTGATATCGATGATATTAAGCAAATGATTTCGCATCCATTCAGCTAATAAATGTTCTAATGAATGCAATGCTGGCATCTCCATAGCACCTTTATTTGGTTGACAGAATCGGATATCGTATTTGTAAATGTTATCACCATGCTCCCCATGAATAACTCCTACTAAACGTATATATGGTGCTTTTACTTTGGTGTGATCTAAATTAAAGCTTTCAACATTCATTTTTTTAGTCAATGCTAGCCATCTCCTTTAACATTAAAAGTACTAAATGAGCTGAATTCACAGAAGCCATTTCTAAAAATTGATCATAGGACATTTTGGCGTCTCCTCCAGCAATATCAGAAAGTGAACGGATGATAACAAAAGGAGTCTTAAATTGAGAAGAAACCTGTGCAATAGCAGTAGCTTCCATTTCTGCCGCATATAAGCTAGGAAATAATTTTTTTATTTCATTTACTCGATCCCCATCAGATAAGAATGAATCCCCTGAGGTAATAAGTCCCTTTGCAACATGGATATCTATTTTTTTTGCTGCCCTCTCCGCTATTTCTATTAAATTATTATCAGGTAAATAGGATGCTACCATGCCAGGAACTTGACCATATTCATAGCCAAATACCGTAGCATCCACATCATGATAACGCAGCTCCTCTGAAATAACAATATCGCCAACCTTTAATTCAGAATGAAAGCCTCCCGCTGAACCTGTATTGATGATGTAGTCAGGCTGGTACAATTGTATCAGTAAGGTTGTAGCCATTGCGGCATTTACTTTCCCAATTCCTGATTTTAATAGCACGATATCTCTATTTTCAATCCTTCCTGTGTGAAATTCACAGCCTGCTATTATATCTGTATTTATGTTTTCTATCTTTTCCTTTAATATATTAACTTCCTCATCCATTGCTCCAATAATAGCTATTCTCACATAAATCTTCCCTTCCAATAGATACACTTTTCACATTATTATATACTTAAATACTGCCTATTAAAAGTAACCTACTATAAATCAAGCTGTATTTTTTGTAACTAAGGAGAAGATTAATCGATAAAAGCTTTAATAGACTCTAATATTTTTTTCATCACCTGTATCGACTCAATGACATTTCCTTCTATTTCCATACTATGGTCGGCATTAGGAATGGCTAGAAGCTCGGTATTTGTATTTTCAATAATTTTTTTTGCATTTTTTTCTACATACATTGGATCAGCAGTTCCTGCAATCATTAAAGAACGATTCTTTAACTTCATCATTTGTTCAACGAGTGTTTCCTGGTTTAATAATGGGGTTAACCATACCACATCTGCATGCTTTAATTTTTCATACTTTGTTAAAATCTCTCCCATGGCCAAGGTTCCTATAGACTTCCCAATTAAAATGATACGTTCAAATATTTGTCTTGAAAGTACCACATCCATAACAGAAAGAATATCTGCTACAAGCCAGGCTTTTCTTGCAGTCCCCGTAGCCTGCATGAAAGCGTCGTTTCCCACATAATTATAATCAATTCTTAGTAGATTCATTTTTTTACTCATTGCATACTGAGCTGGATAATACAATAAAGGATTATCATTAGAATAAGCCATTCCAGGTAAGAAGATTGCCAGTACACTACTATCGTTGTTCATATATATATTTGGTACCTGTTCTTGATGAAAGCCGGTTGCATTTATTCTCTCAGATGTCATACACAAAGCCACCTTATCCTATAATATTTTCTCAAATACTTTAAATTTATCTTCGGTTTCAATAAGACTCCCTCTTCAACACCGTAAGAGGAAGTTGTTTCAATCCCTCGAAATAAGGCCGGCATAGCACGACTTAATGCTTTAGCATTTAGTGTGACTTGTGCCCTATGGGTGCTAAGGTTCAGGTGGAGATAAAAAACTACATCCAAACCAAGTCTAATACGTGAGATATTACCCCTCTCGATATTTCAACTGCCCTTTCAGCAAAACATCTGTTGGGTCTACGGCATGGAAATACTTCTTTATATTAAATTTAACTTCCTTCAACTGATACTTTTTCCCCTCTGAAAACAGGATAGACCAATCATCTGTACCTATCTCATTCTCACTAATCATGTTTAGTCCAAGCACCCTTGCTATTTCTTCAATCATACTTAAATCCTTTATCATAATTTTCATTTGCTGAATACTAAGTTCATCTGTTTCAAGTAAAGAATCAATGACCTCCACTCTAGTCTGTAGCTCTATTCTAAAGGGTAAATGATGGTTTGCAAGAAAAGTTCTTCTCTCCCCATTGCTAACCTTCCAATCACTTGCTTCCGCTCTTCTACAAATCTCATCATGTTCTTCTTTTGTTGTAAGTATTCCTAGATGATCAAATCTAGTTTCTGTACCATAGCCAAAGGTTACATTTACCTTCCCTTGTCGAACCTCGATAATGCTTAAATCAATCTCTTTGTTCTCTATTTCATCCCATGTTACTGGTGGACTATAGCTATGAAGGATACCTTTATATTTACCGACTCTTAGAATAAGCTTATAACCATTTTCAATATAAAATTTCTCCATTTCCTTCACTTCTGGTGTATGGTGATGATAATGAAATAAAATCAACATTTATTTCCCCTTCACAACTGGAATCATGATATCATATTCATGGTCATTGCTATCTATATTTTCTAAATTATATGCTTCATGCTTGATAGGTAGGAAATCGTCATAGTAAATGATATTAGGATCTCTATAGGATACATAATCACTGTTTTTTAACCAAGCAGCTATATTTCTATAGGTTTGATTAATACTTTGTTTGCTATGATGCTTTACACGAAGGTATGTAAAGCTTGGCACTGTTTTCGAAATCATTCCCTCGGGAATTTGATTTACCTTGCTCACTTCGAATACAGAATAATGGGAAAATCCGCCGGGTATATCGTGATAGGAGAGGCCTAATAGGATATCAGGATGGGTAATCTGAAGAATTTCATCCATCCTTCCCTTCATTAAATTAATAGTCTTTCTTACCCCACCTTCTCCTGCTTCCTGAAACGTTCCTTTCCATTTCATACCAACCGCGTGATAGGCGGGCTTTTCAACAATTTGAATTTCATATGGGTTCATCACATAATCCTCCTCGTTATTTATTCCTCTATCCTAGTAACCATTCTATTCTCTAACTTACACAATTTATTTGAATATACAGAAAAAAGCTGAGAATAATTCTTGTTCTCGATTATACTACCCATATTTTACTACTTTTTTTATTTTCGTGCCAAAAATTATTTATCTTCGGTTTCAACAAGACTCCCTCTTCAACACCATAAGAGGGAGTTGTTTAAATCCTCGAAATAAGGCCGGCATAGCACGACTTAATGCTTTAGCATTTAGTGTGACTTGTGCCCTATGGGTGCTAAGGTTCAGGCGGAGATAAAAAACTCCATCTGAACCAAGTCTTCTTTATTGAATGTTTTTTTTATCAAACCAAAAAAGGAAACCGTTGAACGGTTTCCTTTTTCTCAACATGTATTTTAAAGTGATTCAGACATTGATTTAGCCTGCATGAATAATAGTAAGTAATCCTCACTACCAGTCTTTGAATCTGTACCAGACATATTAAATCCACCAAATGGGTGAGCTCCAACAATTGCTCCAGTTGATTTACGATTGAAGTAAAGGTTACCTACATGCAATTCCTTACGTCCTTTTTCGATGATTGCGCGATCTTTTGCATAAAGAGAGCCTGTTAATCCATACAATGTATCATTGAAGATTCTGAAGCCATCATTGATATCCTTCGCCTTGATCACAGAAAGGACAGGACCAAAAATTTCTTCTTGCCCAATTACAGCCTGAGATTCCACATCTGCAAAGATAGTAGGATCAATGTAATATCCTTCGGAATCATCACTATTTCCACCATACATTAGTCTAGCTTCTTTTTTACCAATTTCAATGTAGTTTGTAATTGTTTTAAATGCACTCTTATCGATTACTGGTCCTAAATAGATACTAGGATCAACTGTATTTCCTTTTTTAATCGCTTTTGTTTTTTCTACAATTAATTCAAGCATCTCATCATATACATCCTGATGAATGATTGCACGAGAGCCTGCAGAACATTTTTGTCCTTGGAAACCAAATGCAGAAGCAACAATAGCTGTTGAAGCGGCATCTAAATCAACATCATTGTTTACTAAGATGGCATCTTTTCCTCCCATTTCAGCAACGACGCGCTTAATCCATTTTTGACCAGGACTTAATTTTGCTGCTTTTTCATTAATTCTTAAACCAACTTCCATTGATCCAGTAAAAGTAATGAACCTTGTTAATGGATGTTCTACTAAGAAGTCTCCCACTTCACTTCCGCTTCCTGGTAAGAAGTTAATCACACCATTAGGCATACCTGCTTCTTCCATAATCTCCATTAGTCTATACCCAATGACAGGTGTTGCACTAGCTGGTTTTAAAATAACAGTGTTACCTGAAACTACTGCACCAGTTGTCATTCCTGTCAAAATTGCTATTGGGAAGTTCCATGGTGGGATAACAACGCCTACTCCTAATGGAATATAGATATTATCATTTGTCTCTCCCTCTAATGGTGTTACATTTCCAGATCCACCTAAACGTATCATTTGGCGACCATAATACTCCATAAAATCAATTGCTTCAGCAGTATCAGCATCAGCTTCTACCCAGCTTTTACCTGCTTCTAACACCATGGTTGCTGAAACTTCATGCTTACGACGACGCATAATTGCTGCCGCTTTAAATAATAATCGTGCACGTGCATCTGGTGCCCAATTTTTCCATTCTTCAAATACATTAGCTGCTTCTTTTATTGCTCGATCAGCTAATTCTTGTGATGCCTTAGAAACAACACCCACTACTTCATCCTTTTTCGCAGGATTATAGGATATGATTTTTTGTTCTGTAGTAATTTTTTCACCATTAATAATAAGCGGATACTCGCTACCTAATTCAGCCTTCATTTTTTCTAGTGCTTGTTCAAAGGCTTTCTTGTTTTCTTCCTTCGAAAAATCTGTTAACGGTTCTGGTAGATATTCTTTTATCAAGCCTAAACAACTCCTTCACTACATTTTTATTTTAGAATTGGGTGATGGCATATGTAATCCATCCCTTATTCTTAAATGCTGGTCATCCACTTCTTATACAGTGCAAGAATAGTGCCAATTAAATAACCATTCTAATACCTATATTATAATACTTTCATTTCAATGTGAAATGGCTACAGGTAGACAAATCTGTTAAATATGTTTACAAAGTTGTACAGGTTATCATTTCAACATCATTAATGTATGCCATATCTCTGCATTTTATTATACAAAGTAGCCCTAGATATTCCTAATAATTTTGCTGCTGCACTCTTATTATTATAAGTCGTTTGTAACGCCCTTCTTATTTTTTCTTCTTCATTACTCACACTTGCTACAGATGGCACCATCTCTTCTTTTATCTTTTTTCTATCTTTATTTAGCATGACAGATAGATGCTCTGATTCTATAATATCCTCTTCATTAGATAGGATAATTAATCTTTCAGCCACATTACGTAATTGTCTAATATTACCCCGCCATTCATTTTGGAGCAAGATTGACATCACATGGGAAGATATTTTTGGTGCTGATTTATCATACTTCAAAGAAAACTCCTTTAAAAACAAGGATAATAGCTCTGGTATATCCCCTTGTCTCTCTCTTATTGGCGGGATATATAAAGAGATTACATTCAATCGATAAAACAGATCCTCTCTAAATTTATTATTTTCAATCATCTCTTCTAAATTACGATTTGTCGCTGTAATAATTCTTACATTTACAGGAACAGGAACATCTCCTCCTAATCGATAAAAGCTCTTTTCCTGTAGTACTCTTAACAGCTTTACCTGCAAATCAAGTGGTAGCTCTCCTATCTCATCAAGAAATAGTGTCCCTCCTTGAGCCAAATCTATTTTCCCTTTCTTCCCTTCTTTATTACCACCTGTAAAGGTCCCCTTTGCATACCCAAATAACTCACTTTCAAATAATGATGTCGGTATTGCTCCACAGTTGATAGCAACAAAAGGTTTATCAGCTCGATTGCTTCCATTATAAATAGCTTCTGCAAACAGTTCCTTACCAACACCACTTTCTCCAGTAATTAATACAGTAGCATCGGTTTTTGCTACTTTTTTTGCAATCGTAATGGTTTCTTGAATAACTGAGCTTTTTCCCTTAATTTTTCGAAATGGATCCTGAAACTTTGTCTTTTCATACTTATTTTCTAAATCATGAATATAAGCTCTAGTATTTGATAATTCTTCATTCAATCGAACGATATCACTGATATCCCGCTCAATTGATACTCCTCCGATTATTCTTCCATCGACTTTAACTGGTGTAGTATTAATTAAGACATGGGCATTTGGAGCTGGTTGATTATATTTGTTCTCTATAGATTTATTATTTTTTATGCTTTGTGTAATAATTACTGCTTCATCATTAAAAAAATTTGTTATCGGCTTATTAATCACATCAGATAGACTAAATCCATAAAATTGTTCAGATACCTTATTCCAGGTAACTATATGTCCATTTATATCTACACCTGTGACTGCATCTTTTATGGTTGAGAGAAGAGCATCATAATAGGCTGAACTATATCTATATAATTGCATAAGATGCTTGAGTAGCTTATGATAAGGAATCCATCCGCTATAGTCACCCTTCTCATTTTTTAAAAGAATATCTCTTCCGTCATCAATATCTTCTAAATTCTCTACGGTTAAATGATCAGGATAAACCTTCATGTGTTCAGATGCTAACCCTTTGTTCCAAGGTTCAGCAATTTCTTTTATTGGCATATTCCTTTTTAACATGAAGTCCCTCCTCCGAATTATACAACTTTGTATATATTAATTTCATTTTATACATTTTTATTGTGGCTGACTATACACTTTGTAAAAAAACTAGCTTTTTTTCGTATATTTTCTTTATTATTATTGGCATGTTTTTTGCAATTATTTTGTTAATTAGAGAAATGATTACTTATAATATAGAAGAGGTGAAGATGATGGGGTTAGGTCGTAAAATTGTTTTAGGAATTGCTGGCAATCGTGTAATCACTAATTTTATTAATAAACATGGTATGAAATTAGGGGCAAAGCGTTTTATCGCTGGTGAAAATTTAAAGGATGTTGCGAAAAATGTGCAAGGATTAAATGCAGACGGATTAGTTGTTACAATTGATCATGTAGGTGAAAGTGTTTTTACTAAGCAAGAGGCCATTAATGCCACTGATGAAGCCATCAAAATATTTGATTTTATTGATCAATACCAATTGAATTCAAATGTATCCGTTAAGCTTACACAGCTTGGTTTAGGAATCGATCATGATTTTTGCTATGAGAACATGGACAAAATCGCCGCCGCTGCAAAAGAGCATCATAACTTTGTAAGAATTGATATCGAGGATTCACCAGTAGTAGATATAACCATTGATATTTTTACAAGGCTTTTAAAAAAGTACGGAAAAGAGCATATTGGTTTGGTTGTACAATCTTATCTATATCGCACGGAAGAAGACGTTCAGGAATTAGGAAAGCTAGGCGCAAATTTACGAATTGTTAAAGGTGCATACAAAGAGCCGAAGGAAGTTGCATTTCCAGCAAAAAAAGATGTAGATGACAACTATAATAAAATCGTTGCATTACACTTAACAAACGGAAATTATACAGCTATTGCCTCCCATGATGAAAAGATCATTGAGGAGACTAAACGTTTTGTAAAAGAGCATCAGATCCCGTATGATCAATTTGAGTTTCAAATGTTATATGGGATTAGAACTGGTCTGCAGCGTCAGTTAGTAAAAGAGGGGTACAAGGTAAGAGTTTATACACCTTATGGCCAACATTGGTATCCTTATTTCTCACGTCGTATAGCTGAAAGACCTGCAAATGCACTCTTTATTATAAAAAGCTTCTTCAAGTCATAATGAATAGAGGCGCAGCCTATACTCACAATTTAAAGTGTCCCATGAACAAATTGTTCATGGGACACTTATTTTAATCTCGGTAAATATGCATAAAATCGTCACCATTAGCCTTTTTTACATATAAGGCTCTTGGTCTATTTATAGAATTAATGTATAAATTAATTGGCATTTGTTTCGGAAAATACTTGGCTATCATTGATACGGCAAACTGGGTGAATTGTATCGTTTCAACCGTTGAATCAAATTCTGAATTGACCTTTATGGTAACCTCAATTAGTTCACCATCTTTAATCCTTGCCAATCCGGTGATTCCAGAAAAATTAGGTAAATAATCATCCATCTTCTCTTTAAATAAGTCGAAAATCTTCTCAATATTATTATACTCTGGGTCAAGCTGCTGTGAAGATGGTAAAAAGATATAGTTTTCATCAATATCTTTATAATCTTCAACTTTATTCTTACCTTCTTTTATAAATCCTGAAAGAATAAAAGTTCCTGGTATTTTTATATCTGTGGATTGTGCCTTCATCACTCCAAAGACAATAGACGTATTTACCTTTTTTCTAATGATCTTAATTAATTCATCAATTAAGGCCTTTGTCTTTTCCTTTAATATTTGTTCACTGTAATCTTTTGAAACAATTCTCCCATAAAAATCTCTGACATAATCTCCGTTTTTATTTTTTAGGTTATAATTGGGTGAGACCAATATACCTACAGCCATTCCCCCTAGTTTACCATCCTCTAACAAGTAATCATGCTCAGTAACGGCATAAACAAAATTTTCGAATTGAGGATATTGATCCTTATCTAGCAGTGGCTCTATTTCATTCATCGTAAGGATTTGACCTTCTTGAAATATATAAGTCGATGGATCATAAACAGTCTTCGCTAAATCAATAAGACCAAATTCAAAGTATTTATTATCTAAGCGACTAGGAATCTCTCGAAGCATTCCGTTAATAGGGCTAGATTTATAGGGTAGCACTCCACGATAGTATTGTTCATTTAATTTTACATTTGGGGAAATAAATGAACTTTTTTGTAAAGTGTTTTGTTGATCATTTTGATCTGAATTTTTTTTAAACCCTAAACTACAGCCACTAGTGATGAAAATACTGATTAAAACAAACACGATAAAACGATAAGCTCTTTTACTATGTATATAAATCTCCCCCTTCAGGATCATATGATATTGTTTCTAAAAAAGCATGTTTGCACTTATTATAAAATGTAAACTATAATGATTAAAGTATCATTAATAAATAAGCACATAAACAAATAAAATGTAGTGAGGGATATGGATGATTGATTTTGTAAAAAAAGTATTAATTACAGTTGCTATCGTCTTTGGGTTTATCTTTTTACCTTTGGCCATCTATTATATATTACCAAAATTCATGCCATTTATCGTTGCATACTTTTTTGCGCTGATGCTAGAGCCTATTAATCAATGGATTGTAAAGTATAGTAAATTCAAAAGAAATGTTTCCGCAAATATTACATATTTTATATTCCTAGGCTTTTTATTATTATTAGCATACTTTATCATCACAAAAATAACAACAGAAACACTTGGCTTAATTAAGCTTATTCAAAAAAATATACCAATCATAAAAGCTTGGTTTTTAAACTTAAATCAAAAGCTATTAGATTATATTCAATTATTACCCAAAGAGGTAAGTGATCAAATTAAACAATCATCTACTAATTTCATAAATAAACTAACAAGTGTGGATTTGATTTCAAATATTGGTGCTCATACTGTCAATATTACTGCTATGATTCCTAATATTTTTATTTTACTACTTCTTATCTTCATTTCAACTTATCTAATAAGCTTAAATCTACCTAAAATAAACGAAAAGTTTTTTAGTTATTTTAAAGTCAGCTCAAAAACAAAAGTAGCAGTAGTATTAAAGGAAATTAAAAAAGCTACTGTGGGTTTCATCCAAGCCCAGCTAATATTAAGCACAGTAACTTATTTAATTAGTTTACTTGGTCTTGTCATATTAGGAGTCAATTATGCCTTAGCTATTGCTCTTTTTATTGTTATTGTAGACTTACTACCGATACTAGGATCTGGCTCTGCCCTCGTCCCTTGGGCTATTCTTGCTTTTACACGTGGTGAGACTTTTCTAAGCATCGGTTTAATTATACTATTTATCGTAATCCTTGTTGTTAGAAGAATTATTGAACCTAAAATATTAGGTGAAAAATTAGGCTTAAGTCCTTTAATTACTCTAATCAGCATTTGGGTTGGGTATAAGGTGTTAGGGATAGCTGGTGTGTTCCTGGGGCCTTTATTCTTCATTCTGTATCATGCATTAGTAAAAGCCAAGGTAATACGCTTTAAGATCAAAATATAATAATTATTTAACTCTAAATTTTATTTTAAAATTAGAAATATTGAATCCATGTAAGAAAAAAAAGGACAGGTTATTTGTTCATGATAAAAAATAAGTAGGTTCATCTTTCTCCTACTTAGCGATATCGCAATAATAGTGAACTTCAATAACGACAATACACCTGTGCTCTTTATATCGTATAACGATTGATTGGTCTACCTACTGAACCGTATTGGACCTCTAATCTTAATCTTTTCGTTTTTTCTAAATACTCTAGGTACCTACGAACCGTCACTCTAGAGAGCCCCGTACCATTGGCTACCTCTTCTGAAGAAAAAGGTTTGTTTCCTTTTATCATAAAATTTAAAACCTGCTTTAATGTTACTTCATTTAATCCTTTAGGTAAATTATTTTCTTGATTAGAACCTTCTAATTTTATGGATAGCTTATCTAAATCTGTTTGTTCTAATTCATCTTTTTTTACCATCATATTTATCATTTGTTTATAGCGCAATAAGGAAGCTTTTAATCGATCAAATCTAAAAGGTTTTATGATATAATCTATCGCCCCATATCGAAAGATTTGCTGTATCGTTTCAACATCTCTTGCGGCGGTTACTAAAATAAAATCAATATCGATATTATTTGTCCTAATATATTGGATTAAATCTAGTCCAGTCATATCAGGCAAATAAAAATCTAATAAAACTAATTGAGGTCTATGTTCTTCAATTAGTTTTTTGGCTTCATAGCCTGTTTTTGCGCACCCTAAAATTTTAAATTCTGGTAATCTTCCAATGAATTGTTTATTTACATCTAAAACCATCGCGTCATCTTCTACTATTACGAGACTAATCGCTTCCATCATTAATCTCTCCAATTACATTATTTTTTTATTGGAATAGTAACAGTAAATGCTGTTCCCATTCCAACCTCACTAACTACTCTAATATTCCCATTATATGCTATAACGTATTGCCTTATCAACGTTAATCCAATTCCATGCCCTTTTATCCCTTTTGTTGTAAATCCTTGTTTAAATATTTTGGCTTTGGTTTCTTCTGTCATCCCTATACCACTATCTTTTACTAGAATATTTAGGCTATCATCTCCATATCTCATTTTTAAATAAACACACTTCTCACCTTCCTGCTTTGCAGAAACCGCGTCAAGTGCATTCTCTATTAGATTGCCAACGATGATGATTAGATCTTGGATATTTAAAAATTTTGGTATAAAAGGTACAAAGCTTTCCTGGTCCAACTTCAGCTCAATGCCTAACTCTTTCGCATGACTTATTTTTCCTAATATTAAACCGTTTAAGCTATAGCTTTTAATATTTTTCATTAAAAATGTAGTTAGCTCTTCTTGGCTGTCCGTATAGCTATAAATAAGATCTAAAGCATCCTCATGACGCTCTAGTTGAATAAGACCAGCTATGGTGTGTAATTTGTTCATATATTCATGGTTTTGAGCCCGTAATGTATCACTAAATTTTTTTATCCCAGTAAGCTCTTCTGCTAAATGTACCATTTCTGTACGGTCTTGAAAGGTTGCTACGGCTCCTATCGTTTTTCCTTTCACAATAATAGGTAGTCTATTCGTCATAACAATTGTATTATTAAGCACCATCATTTGATGGTATTCAGCCTTGTCTGTATTAAGCACTAATGGCAGCTTACTATGGGGAATCACTGATTCGATGGAATACCCTATTATTTCTTCTGATACACCTAATATTCTTGCGGCATGTTTATTGATCACCCGAATCTTTTTTGTCCGGTCTATCGCAATGATACCTTCACCAATAGAATTAATGAGAGACTCCCTCTCCTCTAATAAACGGGCAATCTCTACTGGTTCTAAATTATACATTTGTTTTTTAATGCTCTTTGTTAGTAGCCAAGCACCAAAAATCCCAACACTAAGGCCAAAAGCTAGAGGGATCAATAAATCATACTTATGATCATGAATTAATTGAGAGGTCGTAGGCAGAAGACTACCAACTACGACTACGCCTACCTGTTTAAAACCATCTGAATCTAAAATTGGTACAAACGCTCTTATCGCAACACCCTGTACTCCTTTTGCTAAAGAAGTATATTCATGCTGTCCAAGTGAAGGTCCTTCATCCCCTCCCTTAAAGGCAGTCCCAATTCGATCTTCGATTGGGCTAGAATAGCGAAGCCGATTCATATCAAAAATGATAACATAATCAACATCCGTAGCCAATCTTATCCTCTCAGCAATCGGCTGTATTTGTTTCCATCCATCTGGTATCCCAACCTGGCTCTTTATCGTCTCTAGCTGAGCAACCGTTCTTGCAATAGCTAATACTCTATAGCCTTGTTCTTGCTTTAAGGCATCGTAGACATTTAGAATCAATAGAATACTTCCAGATAAAATGGCTAACAGAATAATAACAGATGTTACAATGGTTATTCTTGTTCTTATTGGTAATAACGAAAACCAGCGTTTTATTTTTTCAGGCATAATAATACCCCTTTAAAATTAGATCTATAAATCTATCAAGATAATTCATATTTTTAATTATATAATATATCCTCATATAAATACCTATTTTCCCAATATATAAAAGGAAAATAGGTATGATTCAATCTCTTTTTTGTTTTATATCTTCGGTTTCAACAAGCCTCCATCTAAACCAAGTCTTCTTTATTACCTAAGTCCATACAAAAAATTTGGTAGCCATAAACTTATCTCAGGAATGTAGGTTATTAATAATAATCCAACTATCACTGCAATTAGCCATGGTAATGCTGATTTTGTAACATCCAATAATGGCATGCCAGTTATACTACTTGCAACATATAGGTTTAACCCAACTGGAGGAGTAATCATTCCTACTTCCATATTTACTACCATCACAACACCAAGGTGTATGGGATCTATATTTAAAGCCATTGCCACTGGAAAAAGTATTGGAGCTAAAATGGTTAATATCGCAGTTGGCTCCATAAATTGACCAGCAATAAATAGAAGAATATTTACTAACAATAAGAATACGATTGCATTTGCATTGATGTTCACCATCATTTCAGCAATTTTATGTGGTATTCTCTCATAGGTTAAAATATGTGCAAACAGCATTGCCATTGTGATGATAAAAAATAACATTGATGTAGTTTTAACAGAATCAATTAATATTTTGGGTATAGCTTTCAGCTTCAAATCCCTATGAAAGAAGAAACCAACGATTAAGCCAACAATAACAGCAACTGCTGCCGATTCTGTCGGAGTGAATTTCCCGGAATATATACCACCAATAATAATAATAGGCAGCGTTAAGCTCCATATAGATTCCTTGAAAGCGATAGCCTTCTCTCTAGGAGTGGTCTTTTCTATCATTGGAAAATCCTTTTTCTTTGCAATATAATAGCTAACAAAAGCCATCATTGAAGCAAGCATGATACCAGGAATAATACCTGCTAAAAATAATTTACCTACTGATTGGTCTACTGATACTGCATAGACAATCATCGGTATACTAGGAGGAATCAATATTCCTAGGGAACCAGCCGTAGACATTGAGCCAATAGCATAATCCTTACTGTAACCATGCACTACCATGGCGGGTATAATAATACCTCCAATCGCAACTACGGTAGCAGGACTAGAACCAGATATTGCAGCGAACAATGCACTTGCAAAAACACCAGCGATGGACAATCCCCCAGGTATATGTCCAACAAGTGTGTTCGTAAGGTTAATAAGTCTTTTTGCTACACCACCACTTGTAAAAATATTACCTGCTAGAACAAAAAATGGAATAGCCATTAATGGAAAGGTATCCAATCCGGAAAAAATTTGCCTAGCTAAATCAGGTAATGGATCAGTTGTAAAAAAATAAATGGCTATAAATGCCGACAATCCTAGTGCTATGGCGATAGGTAGCCCTAAGAATAAGAATAAAAATAATAAAGAAAAAACGGCAAGCCCCATACTATTTATGATAAAGGAGTAAGAAAATCCTATTATTGTTAGCACTATTAATAGAATTGAAACTATTTTTTTCGACGCTGTTTTTTTCATTTCAGCAACTTGTATCCCTTTTTCCATCGCTAATTTATTCACCATTCACACCTTCCTTCTCAAGTAACTCATCTACTGGTGATTGAAGGAGTTCCTCGGCTTTCGTTTTCCAAACCTTATATGCCTCTTGTATAAATCGTATAGCCATTAAGCCAAATGCAATTGGAATTAATAATCTTGGAATATAAAGCGGTATTCCCATCTCAGGAGTAATCTGCCCAAAATGAAAAATGTTTACGACATGTAGATAACCTAAAAATGCAATGATGATTGAAAATGCTACACTGACAAGTATTGTAAATATAATCATGAATTTCTGTAACTTTGGATGAAAAAAAGAAATAATAATATCTACTCCTAAATGTGTTTTTTCCCTAACACCAATGGAGGCTCCAATTAAACCAGTCCAGATTAATAAATAATTGACTAATTCATATGAAAAATCTAGACTTTCTCCAAATGCCCTTAGTACTACGCCGATAAAAGTAATGATAACAGCAATTGACAAGGCAATGGATACAAAAATTTCTTCTGTTCTATTTAAAAAAATATTGATATACTTCATTTTTTCACAGCCTTTCCCTCGGTGAATAAACAGGGGGGGGCAATATGCCCCCTTAAAAACTATATCTATTATTTTCTTAAAGCTTTTACTGAATTGATTAAATCTTCACCAATTTGATCTTTAAATTGATCATAGGTCCCATCCATCTTATCCATCCATGCTTGTTTCTCCTGATCTGTTAATTCATGGATTTGTAAATCTGGATTTTCCTGTTTAATTTTATCTAGATTTTCATTGTTGATTCTGTCTGCGTTCTGACGAAGCCATGCAGTAGCTTCCTTCATCGCCTTTTCTAATCCTTGGCGGACATCATTTGGTAAGCCATCCCAGAATTCTTTATTGGTAATAACAGCATAGCCTAAATAACCATGGTTACTAAGCGTCATATATTTTTGAACTTCATAGAATTTCTTTGAATAAATATTAGATAATGTATTTTCCTGCCCATCAATAACACCTTGCTCTAAAGCACTATATACTTCACTAAAAGGCATTGGCTGTGGATTTGCATCGACTGCCTTAAATTGCGCCTCTAGTAATTTACTAGACATAACGCGAAAGCTTTGTCCTGTAAAATCCTCTGGTTTGATTAAAGGACTTTTCGCACTGGACATTTGTTTAAAGCCATTATCCCACATTGCTAACCCTTTTAAATCCTTTTGTGCTAATAAGCTAAATAATTTATTACCAACGTCTCCTTCCATTGCAGCTTGTACCTGCTTTGAATCTTTGAAGGCAAATGGTAAATCAAATACCTGCCATTGAGGGAATAATTTAGATACCTTTGATGTCGCTGGTGCAGCCAACTGTACGTTGTTCTGCATTATTGCATTCAATACATCATCGTCATTGTATAATTGTGAATTAGGAAATACCTGTACTTCAACCTTTCCATTGGTATACTTTTCAGCAAGCTCTTTAAACATATCTGCTGCTTGCCCCTTTGGAGTACTCTCCGCTACAACGTGTGAAAATTTAACGATAATTTTACCGTTATCATCAGCGTTGGTAGCCGTACTCCCTCCTCTAGTACAACCAAAAGCTCCAACCATTAATGATAGTGCAATAACACCTAAGAATGCCACCTTTAATATTTTTTTCATTTTTGACTCCCTTCCCTTTATATGTTTTTAATTAAGTTCACTTAATCAGCGAACATAACCAACAAAATGGTTTAATCCGATAAAAGCGTTTTCATTTCTTTCACTATGCTTTTATCAAGACCAGCTTCTACCTTTCTGTACAGAGAAGCATATTTTTCTCTAAATGCTTGCCTCTCTTCCCCTGTCATTGTTTCAATTTTAATGCTTTTACTTTTTTTAATCTCCTGTAGCTGCTCAGCCTGAATTTCCTTTGCTTTATTCCTCTCCCATTTTGTTACCTCATTCATGGTAGTCAATATAAGCTGCTGATTTCTAGGAGATAATTTGTTCCAAAAATCTTTATTTATCATGACAAGATAACCTAGGTAACCATGATTACTTATTGTCAGGTATTTTTGTACCTCATGAAATCTTTTTGTGTAAATATTAGATATCGTATTTTCCTGTCCATCAATCTCACCTGTTGAAAGCGCTTTATACACATCGTTAAAATTTCTAACCTCCGCTTTCGCTCCAAGAACATTAAATTGCTCCTGTAGAATTTGACTAGGCATAATTCGAAAGGTTAAACCAATAAAATCCTTTGGAAGATGTAATTGGTTTCTATTATTGGTAAATTGCTTAAAGCCATTATCCCATATGGCTAAGGGTTCAACGTGATAGCTTTTAGCAGATTGATAGATAAGATTTCCGATTTTTCCATCTGTAAGCCTATGTACTTGCTCTAAATCTTTAAAGATAAATGGTAAATCGAATAGTTCAAGCTTTGGTACCTTCGATGTCATTTTTGATAAAGCAGGTGCAATCATCTGAATTTTGCCCGATTGCAAAGCATCCCACTCTTCACCATCACGGTATAAAGAGCCATTTGCAAAAACCTGTACCTCCATCTTACCATTGCTTTTTTCCTTAATTAATTCCGCAAATTTTCTTGCTGCTTCTCCCTTTGGAGTATCTTCACCAACAACGTGAGAAAAACGTATCACTATTTTTTTACTATTGGTAAATTGCTCATCATCCTTGGCATAATTTTGACATCCATTTAAGAGAAGAAGTATCACTGAAATGAATACTAGTAGTACTAATGGTTTTAACTTATGTTTATTCAGCAGTATCACATCTTTTCTTTTTTTTGTGATATATCTTAATTATATGAAAATTTAGTATAATGTTAATATTTTGACCATATTGTTTTTTTTGGTCTTTTTGGTCTCAAAAAAATCGCACAGATTTTATTTAATCCATACGATCTAATGTAGTTGAAACACTATGTTTAGTCACCATTTATTAGTTTATTAAATTCTTCTTCATTTACTACGGGTATCCCTAACTCTTGAGCTTTCGTAAGCTTTGTACCAGCCTTTTCACCATAAATTAACATGTCTGTTTTTTTGGTTACACTATTGGTTATCTTTGCTCCAAGCTGTTCTAGTCTTTCTGAAGCTTCATTTCTTGTCATCGTAGTTAACGTTCCTGTTAAAACAATCGTCTTATTTGAAAAATAGGACTCAATCCTACCAGTTTTTATTCCTAAATATACCATATTAATGCCCTGTACCACTAAACGGTCTATTGTCTCCCTTACTTCCTCCTTACTAAAGAAAGTGACAATACTGTTTGCCATCTTAGGTCCAATTTCATCAATTGCCATTAATTCCTCTTCTTTTGCTTGGCTCAGGTTTTCCATCGTTTGATATTTCTGAGCTATTATTTTAGCCGCCTTGGTTCCAACTAATCTAATTCCTAAGCCAAATAACAATTTTTCTAATGAATTTCTCTTACTCTCTTCGATAGCTTGGATTAGATTATTAACTGATTTTTCTCCCATTCTTTCTAATGGAAGGAGAGACTCTTTTTTTAAAGAGTATAAATCAGCAACACTTCTAATTAATTGATGCTCATAAAGTTGTTCAACAACCTTTTCACCTAAACCATCAATATTCATAGCATCCCTTGAAACAAAATGGATAATTCCTTCAAGGATTTGAGCAGGGCATTTTGGATTGATACATCTTAAAGCTACTTCTCCCTCTAGCCTTACTAATTCACTTTCACATGCAGGGCAATCCTTTGGCATGGAATAAGACTTTTCTTCACCTGTACGTCTTTCTGGTAACACAGCCACAACCTCAGGAATGATATCTCCTGCTTTTTTTACTAATACATAATCACCTAGCATGATCCCTTTTTCTTTTATCATATCCTCGTTATGTAATGAGGCTCTTTTTACCGTCGTCCCTGCTAAACTAACAGGATTTAATACAGCTGTAGGTGTAACGACACCCGTTCGACCTACATTCACCTCAATATCTACTAATTTTGTAACTGCTTCTTTTGCCGGAAACTTATAAGCAATCGCCCATCTCGGGCTTTTCGCAGTAAATCCTAATTCATTCTGAAGTGCTATAGAATCTACCTTTATCACTATACCATCAATCTCATAGGGGAGAGTTGGACGTTTATCAGTCCATGACTTAACAAAATTTATAACATCATGGATATGCTGAAATAACCTTCTTTCTTTATTTACCTTTAACCCTAAGCTTTCTAAATAATTTAACCCTTCACTATGTGCTTCTACAGCTATTCCATCTGCTTGTCCAATACCATAAAGGAAGACATCTAAAGCTCGCTCAGAGGCAATTTTAGGATTTAACTGTCTTAATGATCCAGCTGCCGCATTACGGGGATTTGCAAACAATGGTTCCTCATTTTCTTCACGCTTTAAGTTAATTCGCTCAAATTCTTTTTTGGGTAAGTAAGCTTCTCCTCTAACCTCCATGCTTACTGGTTCATTTAATCGTAAAGGAAGGGACCGGATGGTTTTGAGATTTTGAGTGATATCCTCTCCAACTGTACCATCTCCCCGTGTTGCCCCTCTAACAAAAATACCATTTTCATAAGTTAACGAAACAGCTAATCCATCAATCTTCAGTTCCACCATATATTGAACTGGTCTATTACCTGCTATCTGTCTCACTTTTCGATCAAACTCAATTAAATCCTGATCATTAAAAGCATTTCCTAAGCTCAATAAAGGAATCGTGTGTTGAACCTTCTCAAAATGTGAGAGGGGTTCATCGCCAACCCGTCTTGTTGGCGAATCAGATGTAATTAATTCCGGATTCTCTTCTTCTAATTGAATAAGTTCATTTAAAAGTCTGTCATATTCATAATCTGTAATGGTTGGATTATCTAACACGTAATATTCATAGCTATATTGATTAATTAGCTTCTTCAAGCTTTCAATTTTATCCTTGGATTCTTGCTTATCCATTCGCTCACCTTCCTTACTCCACTTTTTCTATTGGAGCAAATTTCGCTAAAAGCTTTTTAATGCCAGTTTGTGTTCCAAATGCGATAACAAGCTCTAGGTCATCTCCTTCATTCTTTGTAGAAACGACTGTACCTATACCCCATTTTTTATGTTCAACTTTATCGCCAACGCTCCAATCCTGACGTGGGGTTGGGCGATTAATATCTAAGGAGGTTTTTCGTTGAATTCCAACTCTTCCTTCTTTTCGTAAATCTAAGATTAGCTTTTCAGGAATCTCAGCAATAAATCTAGATGGAGCATTCATTTGTGGCCTGCCATAAAGCATACGAGAAGCAGCATGAGAAATATATAATTCTTCTTCTGCTCTTGTAATACCTACATAAGCAAGTCTTCTTTCTTCTTCCATCTCATCCTCATCGATCAAGGAACGACTGTGAGGGAAAATTCCCTCTTCTAAGCCTACTAAAAATACCACAGGAAATTCTAACCCCTTGGCACTGTGTAACGTCATTAATATCACGCCACTCTTTTCCTCATCCTCTTCCATTTTATCGATATCACTTACAAGTGCGATTTCTGTAAGAAAATATTCTAAGTTCATTTCATCCTCAGAGCTATCAAATTCCCTTGTTACTGATAAAAATTCTTCAAGGTTTTCAATCCGACTATCTGCCTCTATCGATTTTTCATTTTTTAGTGTTTGAATATAGTTAGTTACTTCTAGCACTTTTTCCGTTAAAGTAGTTACATCGATTTGTTTCGAAAGTTCGATAAATTCATTGATCATTTCTGCAAATAGACTTATTTTATTAGCGATTTTGGGGCTTAATCCAACAAAATCTATCACCTGAATAGCTTTATATATCGATATATCGTGTTCATTTGCATAGATTGCTATTTTATCTAAAGTTGCTTGTCCTATACCTCTCTTTGGTACATTGATAATTCTTCTGAAGCTTATGTCATCATCTGGATTTAGAATCACACGTAGATAAGCTAAAATGTCTTTAATCTCTTTTCTTTCGTAGAATTTCGTTCCACCTATCATTTGATAGGGAATATTCGATTTCACAAAAATTTCTTCTATGACACGACTTTGTGCATTGGTCCGATAAAGCACCGCAAAATCGCTATAGTTTCTTTTCGCTTCTGTTTGTTCCTGTACTATTCTAGTAATAAAATAAGCTTCATCGTGCTCTTGATTGGCCCGATAAACAAAAATTTTATTTCCTTCTTCCTTTTCCGTCCATAAGTTCTTCTCTTTACGTGTACTATTGTTTTTTATGACTCCATTTGCGGCATCTAGAATATTCTTTGTAGAGCGGTAGTTTTGTTCAAGCTTGATTATTTTTGCTTCTTGGAAATCCTTTTCAAAATTCAAAATATTGCTGACATCTGCTCCTCGCCAACGATAGATAGATTGATCCGTATCTCCAACCACACATATATTTTTACTATAGTCCGCAAGTAATGTAACTAAACTATATTGAGCATGATTCGTATCCTGATACTCATCTATATGAATATAATGAAATTTTCTTTGATAATAATGTAATACATCTTCTACTTTCCTAAAAAGATTCACCGTAACCATAATTAAGTCATCAAAATCCAAAGAGTTATTAGCAACCAGTCTTTGTTGATATCTTTCATATACCCTTGCAACGATCTGCATAAAATAATCGCCTACATTATTGGCATATTTCTCTGGAGTTATCAACTCATTTTTAGCATTACTTATTGCACTTAAAATAGCTCTAGGTTCCATTTTTTTTGTATCTATATTTAAATCTCTCATCACTTGCTTTATGAGGTTCAATTGGTCTAATGAATCTAATATCGTAAATTGATTTGAATAACCTAAATGGTGTATATCTTTTCTCAAAATTCTTACACACATGGAATGGAAGGTTGAGATCCATATGTCCTCAGCATCTTTACCCACTAATTGATAAACTCTTTCTTTCATTTCCTTGGCAGCTTTATTGGTAAAGGTAATAGCTAAAATATTCCAAGGTGTAACATTATTGGCTAGTAGATTTGCAATTCTATGAGTCAATGTTTTTGTCTTTCCACTACCTGCACCTGCAAGAATTAATAATGGGCCATTTATAGTTTCAACAGCCTTTTTTTGTTCAGCGTTTAATCCTTTTAAAATATCACTTTCTTGTAAATTATTCATAATATCCACCCTTCATAAGCACATCTGTTCGGTCATTCTCTCCAAATTATATACAATAGACAGACTACGTTCAATCATTGTTCTATATTTTCCCTCATTTTGCTATTCACTGTCTCAATAGCAAGGTCAAAATTTTCGTATATTAAATTTCCTATTACAATCGTATCAGCATATTGAAGCATTTGCGAAGCATGTTCTACCGTCCTTATGCCTCCACCATATACTACCCTTGCATGTTCTACTATATTTCTAACTTCCTCTACTACTTCTGGATTACCATATTGACCACTATATTCAATATATATAATGGGCAACTGTAACATTTTTTCTCCCATTCTACTGTATGCTAATATATCATCTAGATCAATATCCGTCTTACTTTCTGTTAGTCTTGCAACAGATGATTCCTCATTTAACACAATATATCCTTCAACAATAACTTGATCCCAGTTGATAAGCTCTCCATATTTTTTTAACGCTTGTTGATGAATATGTAATATCCAGTTGGGATGCTGTGCATTTAAAACGAGGGGGATGAAATAAAAATCAAATCCAGGTACAATCGCTTCTATATTAGAAATTTCTTGAATGATTGGATATACTCCATTCTTCCTAATTTCCCTTAATAGCTGCTCTGTTCCTTCATAGGTGACTCCTAGTGTACCACCAACGATTATCCCATCTGTTCCTGACTGGGCTAATTTTGAAACCTGCTCCTCTGTAATACTACGATCTGGATCTAATTTAAAAACATGCCTTAATGATAATAACATGTTATGTTTCGCCATCGTAACCCCCACTTTTTAAAAACATAATTATTATCTATATTAATAAAAAATACGTTGAAATGAAAGTCGGAGTATTTCTCAGAGAAAAAAAAAGAGTAGCTTCCACTACTCAAAATATATAATCTATACTATTTGCTTATTGCAACTCTATCTAATGCTAATTTGTAGCCATCATTTCCATAATTTAAGGAACGTTTCACCCTTGAAATCGTAGCTGTACTAGCACCTGTTTCTGTTTCAATCTGATTATAAGTAAATCCTTTTGTTAGCATCCTAGCAACCTCAAGTCGCTGAGCTAAAGATTGAATTTCATTAACAGTCATTAAATCATCAAAGAATTTATAGGCTTCTTCCAATGTTTCAAGCTTTAATACAGATTTAAATAATTGATCAACATCTTTACTTTGTATTTTTTCAAATGACATTTTCTTTTCACCTCTCAAAATTAAGATATCATAAATAGAAAAAAAAATATAGTCATTCCAGTAGACTTTTTTACTTTTATTCAAAAAAGTGAAATCGGATACATTATTGTTATACCAGTACCTTTGTTTTCGCTTTAAAACACTAAATTGTCCACATATAGTGGACGATAGTGTTTGTTTCTACTTATTTTTTGTTTTACTTATTAAACGTGTTATACAATATATAGTAGAAATAAATTATAGTTTTTTAAATGAAGAAGGATACTACATTGAATATAAAAGTAATGGCAAATCGTATCGAAGAGGCTAATCATCCATTCTATGCCATAGGATATACGGTACAGGCAAATGGAGAAGAAATCCTTAATAGTGTAGCAAGATTTGTCTCTAATAAGAACGGAGGAAAGATTCAATTTCTTGAGCCTGATATGTAAAAATGTTAAAAATAGGGATTGGATAAGGAGCTTAGTGAACCACTTCAAGAAATGATTGATAGAATCATCAGAGAAAAAGCGGAGGGATATATAAAAGAGCAGAGCTAAATTATTAATAAAATTTTTGATAAATCATCATAGGAGATTTCTCTTTTTTTATGACCAGCTTGAAGCATGCTTTCTAACGATTTGAATAAACATTTTTAATGCTGGTGATATCCATTTATTTTTATGATAGGCCATTGACGTGACTATATTCCCGTCCTTTTTATTCCAAGGTATCGCCACTAATTTCCTTTCATTTATTTCTGATTGTACCGTAATTAGGGGAAGTAAAGAAACTCCAAGACCAGATATGACACATTGTTTTATTGCTTCAACACTTCCAAACTCTAGCGCAGTTTCTGTTGATATCCCCTGATTTCGTAAAAATATATCAAAATGGTCTCGATAACTACATCCTTGTTCTGTATACAAAATAGTCTTGTTTATTGCTGTTTCTGGTAAATCAAAGGAGTAATTCGTAAAAAGATGGTTATCCTGAACAACTAATACCATTGGCTCATCAATTAACTTTTCAATGTATAAATCAGGATCTAATCTTTCAGATTCTAATAAGAAGGCTATGTCTATTTCGCCATTTCGGAGATTATTCCGTAATTCGTTACAGATTGCTGGTTTTAATGATATATGAACATGTGGATACTGTTTTTTATACTCATGGATGATTTCCGGTAGGCGATATACAGTTAGAGATTCAGTAGCACCAATTATTAGACTCCCAGAAATCTCATCATTTACAGTGGAAATTTTTTTAGCATTACCATGTAAGTTTAATATTTCTATAGCATAAGGCATTAAATACTTGCCTGTCTGTGTGAGAACAACCTTTTTACCAAGCCTATCAAATATTGGAGAGCCTAACTCCTCTTCAAGTGCCTGAATGTGAGAAGTAATCGTTGATTGAGCATAACCTAAATGTTCTGCTGCACGTGTAAATCCTCCAACATCTGCTATAACCTTAAACGTTTTTAAATGGCGAAGCTCCAAGACACCCACTCCTTCCCCTTATATATTCATTCAAAGACTTACACTGCTAAATGCTAGAAAAAAGCTATAGCATGTTTAAATGATATTATAACATGAATAGGATGGTTAAGTATCAAAAATACTGATGATTTTAATCAATATAATCTATTTTACTGATTAATGAATGATATATATAATCAACATATATTTAAAAGCATATTTTTTCGCAGCTTATAAAAGAGGTGATGAGATGGAATCAAGAAAAATGGGACCCTTCCTTTTAAGTGGATTAATCGTCGGGCCTATTCTAGGGTCGGGAATTATACTATTACCTCCTATGGTTCATCAAGTAATAGGTAATTTTGCAATATTCGCTTGGATGATTATCATAGGATTAAGCTTCCTTATAGCTAGCTTATTTGGAAGGTTAAGCATTTTATTCCCAGGAGATTCTGGTATTGCAAATGCGGTTGAACAAGCATTTGGAAAATATATACGACATTTAACAGCAAATTTTTTGATCCTTGCCGCATGTTTGGGACCAGTAGCAGTATTAATGACTGCCAGTCAATATTTGAAAATATGGATTGGGAATAATGATATCAAACTTGAATGGTATGCTCTTAGTTTAATGATATTTTGTGGAATTGTTTTATTTAGAAACATATCATCGGTAGGGAAAGTCTCACTAATTCTATCTACTCTTTCTGCTCTAATCCTTCTTGCTGGTGGGGTGACCACTATTCTTTTTTTTCGGGGAGAAATGGTATTTACTACATCTTTTGAATTCAAATCATTTGGTTATAGTGTTCTATTACTTTTTTGGACCCTTGTTGGTTGGGAAATTATTGGAAACTATAGCTTGGAGGTTAAAAATCCGATAAAAACAATTCCTAAAGCAGTTTTTTACAGTGCAATAGTAATCGCTATTGTGTGTTTAACTGTTGTGGCTGCAATACAGTGGATTGACCCTACAAAAATAGGTTTTAATGGGAATTCCGATTTAAAATTAGCAGTGATTTTAATTCCACTGTTTGGCTCACTATCAACGTTCCTCATCACATTTGTCACCACAGCTTTATGTGTTAGCACCTATTTGTTGGTGGTTGGTGGGGTAGCCCGGCTTATAGCTTCACAAGCAACAGAAGGTGCCCTTCCTAAAATGCTAACCTTCCGTTCAAAAAAGAATGTTCCCTTGATTGGGATTATTACTTTGATTATCATTCATATACTCGTTGTCATATTATTGTACTTTAATTTACTTCAGCTTGAACAAATCGTCGTAATTGCTAACGCTTTTTTTCTAGCTAACATTCTTATTGGGGTTCTTGCTGCCATGCGACTTATTCCCGATTGGTCTATACGAATTATTTCATTAATCCTAGTACTAAGTTTTTCAATAATATTATCATTTTCTTCTATATGGATATTAGCTGTGATCTTTTTGATGTCTCTATATTATCTTATTCGACAATTTCGCCAGCAATTATGAAGCCAAAACTTAAATGAATATCAATATCAGTTTTTTTGGGAGCATTTATTTTTAATTTCTTGGCATACTAATAGAGAAATTACTTCTAGGGAGGCAAGTGATGAAAAAAAACGTTGGAACATTAGACGCAGTGTTAAGAATTTCATGGGGACTATTTGGCCTTGGTTGGGGGATTTCAAGAATGGTTCGCTTTCCACATAAAAGTATGCCGTTACTCGTCAGCTTTTTATCTGCTATGAAGGTAGCTGAGGGTGTGACTCGGTGGTGCCCCTTGCTTGATATGTTAGGTATTAGTACAGTTGAAAAGAAATTAGGAAATACAGCAGACACTAATGGTTTTATTACTGAAGAACAAACAGAAATTTAAGTGGAATAGGAGTGGATAAGCATTGTATTTTCCAACATTATATGAATGGATTTCTGATCGTGCCTTCGTCCTTCTTTTAGTGCTAGGATCTGTTGTAGTTTTAGCATTTATACTAATGAGGGACAAAGATTCAAAAAAAGAAAAGGAAAAATCAGATTAAAAGGCTTCAAACGAAGCCTTTTAATCTTTTACTTATTTAGTGCTTTCATTGCAATATCCTTACGATAATGAGCACCATTAAAATGAATATGGTCGATACCTTGATAAGCTTTGTCCCTAGCTTCTTTAATATTTGCACCAAGGGCAGTCACTCCTAATACTCTTCCACCTGTTGTGACTAGCTGATTCCCATCAGTTTTTGCGCCAGCTATTATCACTTCAACATCATTTGGAAGCTCTTCTATAGAAATAGGAACTCCTTTTGGATATTCTTCAGGATATCCTTTCGAGGACATGATGACACAGACAGCACTCTTTTCATTCCATTCTATATTGATTCTATCTAGGGTGTTGGTTACCATCGCTATAAAAATATCTGCTAAATCTGTTTTTAGCCGTGGTAAAACGACTTGGGTTTCAGGATCACCAAATCTAGCATTAAATTCAATGACCTTTATCCCTTCATTTGTAATCATTAATCCTGCATATAGGATACCACTAAATATTTTACCCTCATGTTCCATTGCTTCAACTGTTGGCTTTAAAATTTGCTCTTCTACTTCCCGTAATAGCTCTTTACTCATTTGTGGAACAGGAGAGTAGCTACCCATACCACCAGTATTAGGTCCTTTATCACCATCAAATACAGGCTTATGATCCTGGGCTGGTTCCATTGGTATAATGGTTTTGCCATCTACAAAGGCCATCACGGTTAGTTCTTCTCCCTCTAAATATTCCTCTATGACCACCTTACTTCCAGATTCGCCAAAAACCTTGTCGCCCATCATATTATGAATCGCTTGTTTTGCCTCTTCCACCTCATAGGCCACCACGACACCCTTCCCAGCTGCAAGACCATCAGCCTTAACGACAATAGGTGCTCCCTTTTCTTCAACATAGCTTATCGCTGCTTCCATTGTAAGAAACACTTGGTAATCACCGGTAGGAATCTGGTACTTTTTCATAAGCTCCTTTGCAAATGATTTACTTCCTTCTATTTGGGCAGCTTCTTTATTAGGACCAACAATAGCTAAATTATTTTCTTGAAAATAATCGACGATGCCAGCTAACAATGGATTCTCGGGGCCAACTACTGTTAAATCGATATGATAATCTTTAGCTATTTGTACTAAACCTTTAAAATCTATTTCCTTCACAGGGAAGCACACTGCGTCCTGTTCAATTCCACCATTTCCAGGTGCACAATAAATCTTATCTACCTTTGGACTTTTTTTTAAGGATCGGATAATGGCATGCTCTCTTCCACCTTGACCAACCACTAGTATTTTCATAAAT
>CAZEQK010000035.1:0-36799 GCA_964514395.1 uncultured Bacillaceae bacterium | reverse complement strand
ATTACGTTTTGTGCCTTGAGCGAAGCGAAAGGAATGGTTATATTTATGAAAAAGGAGTGATAGCAAATACCGAACTGCTAAATATTATTAATGTGAATAATAAAACTAATGAAGTAATACTAAGCTTTTTTAACATTCAAACATACCTCTTATTTATATATTTGGATTTATTATCCATAATATTAATTTCTATATATATCTTATAAATCCTTTTTTACATGATAAAAATCCAAAAATAGGAAATAAATACTAAAAAATGTAGAAGTTTTTTATATTAGTTTTTTTAAGAATTAATCATGTCTTATTAGATGAGTTTAGAAATAGCTTTAATATTGACTATTACAAAATACCGCCCCTAATCATAAGGGCGGTATTTTTTGTCCAGAGATTATTTGATTATTATTCGTAAATATCATCGGCATTAGGGTATCTTAAATCATCAGATTTTGTTATTGTTTGCTTTGCTTTATTTTTTTGAGACAGGCCCTCTTATATCTAACATTCTTTCAACTCCTTTCTACCTAATATAGTTCCCTTATTTTGCTTTTTATTACGTAAAAAAACCACCTAAAAAATTGATAGAAGGATATGTTAAAAGTATGTCGAATTTCTAAAATATGTATAACTAAAAGGAGTAACTTTTAACAATGAATTCTACCAGTACTTACTTGGGACTCAGGTCAATATAGTGGGATTGATAGTTCAAATTACAGTTCCACATTGGGGACACTAGATATGATTCTACTTATTAAGGAGGTTTTATTTAATGAAACTAAATAGAATGAAATTATTTATTATTTTAACTGCTTTTTTAGTTGTTTCATTTATAGCAATGATACCAAACATCTCAAAAGCTGAAGAAACACCTGTCCATAATCCTCAAGTACTAGAAAACCGTTTTGGTATGCAATTTGAAGGAACATCTGAGATACCAAAGACAACTTTTTGTCAACCAATAAAGGATTAATTTGTCGGTCAATCGAAGATTAGGTGAACATTATCCAGAATAGATATATTAATGAAGGAATTTTTTACACAAATTTTACACATGAAAGGTATAAAACATTCTTATATCAATATATTAAGGCTATTTTATACGTCCTCCTGGGACGCCATTATATTAGTAATGAACGCCGATAAGGCGTTTTTATTTTGCACACAAAAAAAGGGAAACATTTTTAATAAAAAATGCTTCCTGTCGCTAAATTAATTATTGTTATTGAAGAAAATGTTATTTTGAACCATTTTGTTCAAATCAGTTTCATCTTTTTCTTCGCTATCTTCACTATCCTTTTTGTCTTCGCTTTTGATATTAACTTGGTTATTTTCTTGATTGTGAACCTCTGTTTGCTGTTTAACCTCATTATTGGTATCTGATTTGTCGTTCTCCTGATTTTGTACAGTATGATTTTTTTCTTGAGTTTTGTCGTTATTATTAGACTTATCTTGTCCTTGGTTATTTGTTCCAGTCTTTATTGAATTGTCATTATCCTGTTCATCATTCGATTCTGTTTTCTTCTTTTGTTCTGACTTGTTTTTACTGTTTTCATTATCCGTTTGGTTTTGCTTATTTTTTTCTTTACTGGTGGTTTTATTTCTAAAGTTTAAACCACGTTTTATTTTTTCCTTCATACGATCTTTTATATTCTGCAAATGCTCATGTTGTTTAATAGATGAATTATTTTCATTGTTACTTTTCTTTTCAGAATTATTCTTTTCTGCATTATTCTGTTTATTTTTGTTTGTGTTTTTATCTTCTTTACTATTTCTTTCGTTCTGCTTTTTTTTCTTCTCTTCATTTACCTGCTGTACGATATCCTTAATACTTGTCTTTTGAAGCTCTTCATCACTAATGATAATCCCATCTTTTTTCTCTTTTGATTGTAATAGATATTTTCCTAGTGATACGCCCTTTTGATCTGCTTGTTTCTTTTCTGTTTTCGTTGCTTGTAACACAAGAACATCTGCATTTAATTTTTTCTCAGTCAATTGATCCTTAATATAGGTTTTAAGTTCATTTGATTGTACTGAATGATCATTATTTAAGACGCCAACCATGATGACATTATTGTCCTGCTGTTTTAAGTATCCAAGCTGTTCAGCTTCATTTAAAATTTCTGATGTTACCTTGTACAAAGCTCCCGTTTTTTGCTCGTTATTTAGATGAGATATTACATTTTCTCCATCTTTATTTAGGGGATGAGTATCAATAACATTCCCATTTTTTAATACCATTTCAATACTTGGATTTATATCTAATGTTACAATGGATTGTGCTTTTGTAATGCTAGATAAGGGTATGATGAAGAATAATAAACTGGCAACAATAGCAATCAAGACACTTCTTTTCCTATAAAAGGAGTACTTTTTTGTATCTTTCTTCTTCGTTTGGTTTGCCTTCATTTCAAAGTCAGAAACCGAAACGGTTATACCAACCTGCCAGTCGGATTTTGCAGGTACAGATAAAAACTCACCATTATTAGTGATAATAACAGCTTTATTTTTTTCAAGTTCTAACACTATTCCTTCTTTCATCTGTTACACCTCACTTTATATACCCTTGAAGTAAAGGTAAGTCTAAATGCCAAATTAATGCCATTGTAATTAGATATAATCTATTTCTTTCAATTTTTTTATAGGATATGCCTGATTTCTTTGCAATAGCTTTTACTGGAACCAGTCTTTTATCTAGTAGTGTATTTATTAACTCTTCATCCTTCGCCGTTATAACTGCAGCCTGCTTCAATTCTTCCCGAAGCTTTCTTTTTACAGGGCTAACTTCTGGTAAATCTTGAAAGGAAATATCATAACCTGATAAATGTGTCTGTAATTCAGCAATTTCCTCAGCGATTAAATTGGTATAATCAATAGCAATAACTGAGTCATTTACCTCATCTATATCATAGTGATTATGTCTATTTTCTTTTCTTAAATAGTCAATAACACGGCTTTTAATGATTTGTCTAGCGAGTGACATAAAACTTCCTTTATCAGCTTCATAACGGTTAACCGCTTCTTCAAACGCAAGTAAACCAATGGAAAGTTCCTCATCTCGGCCCCATTCAACATAACGACGACAGGTATCATAAACCACTTTTTGAATAAATGGTCTATACTCTGACAACAGATCATTAAGTGCGTGACTATTAGTTTTTGCATGTATTATTTTGTCTTCTATTATCACTAATTTCACACCCCTCATCTTTCCATTAAGCTAATTATAACAAATTCAAGATGAATATAGCTTAATAAAAAAATGCTAAAACATAGTACTACTTAATAAAAAATATAATAATTGCTCTACTAAAATATATACGTATCGCTGTGCTATAAACTGGGGGTTGTGATATAACAATACCCTTCTGATTAAAGAAGGGTATGTTAACAATTAGCTACAAATTAATTCTCGGTATCTCCATCATTTTCAATAGTATAATGACCTTTATTACCCTTTGATTTTAAATTTGAAGGATGTTTTGCATTGCCACTCTTATTTTCATTACTTTTACCATGTTCTTGCTTCATTTCTTCTGCCTTTTTCTGAACCTCTTGTTTCTTTTCATCTATTTTATTCATGTCTACATGTGTATTTCCTTGAGTATTAATACTAATACTTTCATTATTATTCTGATCATTTGATTCATCATCAATTTTAGTTGAACTTTGTGCATCAATAGTTGCATTAGCGTTTATATCATTCTTTCCATCTGCATTTTTATCCATTGCAGAATCTTGATTATTCTGATCCTCGTTTTCTTTGTTCATCACAGAATTATGTTTCTTTTTAGCCTTTTTCTCTTCAATCTTTTTCTTCGCAATTTCAGAAGGATTGATACCTAATTCCTTTGCTGCTTGACCGAATCCTAATTTTTGATCTGTATATAGTTTTGCAACAGCTTCAATATCTGTACCACTTTCCTTAGCAAGTGCAAATACTTGAGAGATTTGACCTAAACCTAATCCGCTGTCACGTAATTCTTTCACCTTTTCTTTGTCTAAGTCCTTAACAACATTTGCAACTAAAATTGCTTTATCCATGACATCTGATATCTCTTGATTATCTTGTTGTAATTGATCATTAGCATCTACGGCACTTTCTTCAATTTTAGTTAATACATTATCTAATGCTTGTTTTTGATCATCACTTATATTTACAGCAGCAGCTTCAACATTGTTTAGGGCACTTTCTAAAGTATCCTTATAATCAGAAATAACTCCTTGTAAAAGCTTATCCCATTGATCCGAACTAACTTCATCTGTTTTTGATTTATCAATTAAATAATTTGCTTCCGCTAAACGCTCCTGGGAGATAGAAGTGAGGAGTGCAGCTCTGTTGACATCATTAAAAGTAAACGTAACTTGAATCTTTTCAAGTAAACGGTCTAATACATATAAAGCACTATCAGGTGTGACTCCTGCATCCTGCTGGTCAGCTGCAACTGTAGCATCAGTAGACTGAGTCGTGTCAGTAGTTGTCTGAGCAGTAGCATCAGTAGACTGAGTCGTGTCAGTAGTTGTCTGAGCAGTAGCATCAGTAGACTGAGTCGTGTCAGTAGTTGTCTGAGCAGTAGTATCAGTAGACTGAGTCGTGTCAGTAGTAGTTTGAGTAGTAGTATCAGTTGACTGAGTAGTTGTAGTTTGTACATTTGTCGGTGGTGTAGTTGTGTTTGCATAAGCAGGGACGTTCAGGAATAGAAGTCCAGCCATTGTAATAAAAGGTAGAGTTTTCTTCAGTTTGATAATCATTTTGTTCACTCCTTAGTTTTATATAGCATGTTTCATAAAGCTTTGTGTTTTTTTCGTTATACTTTACGTATCTCATCCAATTTAAATAGGGGTACCTTCTAGAAAAAAAATTCACCAAAAATTTCCCTACTATTATATACGAAGTTTTTTTAAGAAAATCATGATTAATTGTAAACATAGAATATTTTAGGTATATAATAAACTGAATATAGAAATAAATAGTTTATGAAAATACCTTGATTCACACATAAAACACTTGTTTCTTCACAGTGCTTGAAAACAGTTGCGTTTATGTTATAATGTAATGGTTATATTGTCGAATATAGTGATATTCAGTACATAGTAACCTCAATAAGGGTAAGGTTTTAAAGAGTTTTTTAAGGAGGAAGCATATAATGAAAGCAAGTTGGGGAAAACTAGAGAAGAATCAAGGAATTCTTCAAGTAGAAGTTGATGCAGAACAGGTTACAAAGGCCTTAGATCAAGCATTTTCAAAAGTAGTAAAGCAAATAAATGTACCAGGTTTTAGGAAGGGTAAAGTACCTAGAAAAATTTTTGAAAGTCGTTTCGGAGTGGAAACTTTATATAACGATGCTGTAGACATCTTATTACCTGCTGCTTATGATGAAGCAGTAAAGGATACAGGTATTGAGCCTGTTGATAAGCCTGAAATAGAGATCGAGCAAATAGAAAATGGGAAACCATTTATCTTTAAAGCAACTGTAACGATAAAACCTGAGGTAGAACTTGGTGAATATAAAGGTTTAGAAATACCTGAAAAAGACTTTTCTGTAAAAGAAGAAGATATAGAAAATCAATTAAAGCAGCTACAAGAGCGTCATGCTGAATTAGAAATAGTTGAGGATGGAGCTGTTGAGCAAGGAGATACTACTGTTATTGATTTTGAAGGATTTATTGATGGAGTTGCTTTTGAAGGTGGTAAAGGTGAAAATCACACTCTAGAAATTGGTTCTGGTTCATTCATCCCTGGATTTGAAGATCAAATGATAGGTATGAAGAAAGGCGATGAAAATGATGTGGTTGTTACTTTTCCAGAAAGCTATCATAGTAAAGATTTAGCAGGAAAAGAAGCAACTTTTAAAGTTAAAGTACATGATATTAAACGTAAGAATTTGCCAGAGTTAAATGATGAATTCGCTAAGGATGTTGATTTTGAAACCTTAGAGGAATTAAAAGCTGATATTAAAAAGAATTTAGAAGAAAAAGCGAAGCATGATGAGGAGCATTATCGTAAGGATTCGGTTATTCAATTAGCAGCAGAAAATGCTACTGTTGATATTCCAGAAGCTATGATAGATCAAGAAATTGACAGGATGGTTAAAGAGTTTGAACAACAATTATCCTATCAAGGAATGAACCTTGATTTATATTATCAATTCTCTGGTCAAGACGAAGTAACTTTAAAGGAACAGTTTAAAAAGGATGCAAATGGAAGAGTAAAAACAAACTTAGTCCTAGAAGCGATAGCTAAAGAGTTGGACATCGAAGTTACTGATGAAGAGGTTGATGAGGATCTTAACAAATTAGCAGAACAATACCAGAGAGATGTTGAGGAAATACGCAATTTATTCATTGCACAAGATCCAGAACTAACGGGTTTAAAAGCAGATATTCAAATTCGTAAGAGCATTGATTATTTAGTGGAGAATAGTAAATAATGGAGCTAGAATAAATCATAATAAGATAAGGTACGGTATTTGCATTTGCCGTGCCTTTTTTAAAACATCCACACTCATCTATATTCCAATAGATGCTTTTAAATAATTATGTGATAAAATATATAAAAGGGTAATAATTAACTTTGTGAAAGACAACCTTAAAAGGGGTGAAGTGATAGAATGTTTAAATTTAGTGATGAAAAGGGCACATTAAAATGTTCCTTTTGTGGGAAAACCCAAGAACAAGTCCGTAAACTTGTTGCTGGACCTGGTGTTTACATTTGTGATGAGTGTATAGAGCTGTGCAATGAAATCATCGAAGAGGAAATTGGGAATGAAGAAGATATAAACCTTCAGGATATTCCAAAGCCACAAGAAATTCGTGAAACCTTAGATCAATACGTTATTGGTCAAGATAGTGCAAAGAAAACCCTGTCCGTTGCTGTTTACAATCACTATAAAAGAATTAATACTCAAGATAAATTTGATGATGTAGAATTACAAAAGAGTAATATTTCACTATTAGGTCCTACAGGTAGTGGAAAAACATTACTTGCCCAAACCCTAGCAAGAATACTAAACGTTCCATTTGCAATTGCTGATGCTACCTCACTAACAGAGGCTGGATATGTTGGGGAAGATGTTGAAAATATACTTTTAAAATTAATTCAAGCAGCTGATTATGATATTGAGCGAGCAGAACGCGGAATCATTTATATAGATGAGATTGATAAAATAGCGAGAAAATCCGAAAATCCATCTATTACTCGTGATGTATCAGGAGAAGGGGTGCAACAAGCACTATTAAAAATTCTTGAAGGAACGACAGCAAGTGTTCCTCCACAAGGTGGACGTAAGCATCCACATCAGGAATTTATTCAGATTGATACAACAAGTATCCTGTTTATTGTTGGTGGTGCCTTTGATGGAATCGATAACATTATTAAGCGCAGAGTTGGGAAAAAGGTTATTGGTTTTGGTACAGAATCCATAGCTGAAGTGAAAAAAGATGATATCTTATCAAGAATATTACCAGAGGATTTACTGAAATTTGGCTTGATTCCTGAATTTGTTGGTCGTTTACCAGTATTAGCAACCTTACAGCAATTAGATACGGAAGCTTTAATTGAAATTTTAACAAAACCAAAAAATGCTTTAGTGAAACAGTACCAAAAGATACTTGAAATGGATAATGTAGAGTTAGAATTCGAGCAAAGTGCATTGGTAGCTATTGCAAAAGAAGCGATGAAGAGAAATACAGGTGCAAGGGGACTTCGTTCTATTATCGAAGGGGTACTCCTTAACGTAATGTATGAGTTACCATCAAGAACCGACGTATCTAAATGTGTTATTACTGAAGATACTATTGTGAAAAAACTTCCTCCTACATTATATGGACATAATGGAGAACTGGTAAACTTTGAACCAAAAGGGGAAAGTGCATAAGCATTTAAATTCAATAAAATAATGATATCTTATGAAATCACCAATAAATTTGGTGGTTTTTTATTTCTTATTAAAATAGTTGATTATGTAAAGGACTCAAAGGCAATAATATGATATGAAGTATTTTTATACTTGAAAATAATGATAGCTTTTGGGAGGTACATATGGAGTTAACAACATTGGTTATTGGTATTCAACTTTTTTTTGGAGTGGTCATTGGTTTATATTTTTGGAATCTATTAAGAAATCAATATTCCAATAAAAACTCAGTGGAGAAAGAATCAAGAAAAGAATTGGAAAAGCTTCAGAAGCTAAGACAAATATCCTTGACAGAGCCTTTAGCAGAAAAGACAAGACCAAAAACATTTGAAGAAATAATTGGGCAGGAGGAAGGATTAAAAGCACTAAGGGCGGCACTATGTAGTCCTAATCCACAGCATGTGCTAATCTATGGTTCACCAGGAATAGGGAAGACAGCTGCGGCTAGATTAGTATTAGATGAGGCAAAAAGATTATCCTATTCTCCATTTAATGCTGAGTCGAAGTTTATTGAAGTAGATGCTACAACGGCAAGGTTTGATGAAAGAGGTATTGCAGATCCATTAATTGGTTCAGTCCATGATCCTATATATCAAGGCGCTGGGGCAATGGGAATGGCAGGGATACCACAACCAAAGAGTGGAGCTGCTACAAAGGCTCATGGAGGCATTCTCTTTATTGATGAAATTGGTGAATTACATCCTATACAAATTAACAAGCTATTAAAGGTTTTAGAAGATCGAAAAGTAATCTTAGAAAGTGCATATTATAATTCAGAGGACTCCAATATCCCTAAGCATATACATGATATTTTTCAAAATGGTTTACCTGCTGATTTTAGACTAGTCGGAGCAACCACTAGACAGCCTCAGGATATACCACCAGCGATTCGTTCTAGATGCTTAGAAATATTTTTCAAACCTTTAAATGCTGATGATATAGGAAACATTATCAAAAATTCACTAGAGAAGGTTGATTTGAATTATGAAAAAGAAGTCATTGAAGTTGGAAAAAGATATAGCCAAAACGGAAGAGAAGCAGTCAACCTTGTTCAAATAGCTTCAGGTATTGCTCTATCAGAGCAGAGAGATAAAATTCTTACGAAGGATATTGAGTGGGTCATTAATAATAGTCAATTGACCCCAAGAGCAGATCGCAAAGTTTCAACAAAAGCGGAAATAGGTGTAGTAAATGGACTTGCTGTGTATGGGCCTAACATGGGAACATTATTAGAGGTTGAAGTGACAGCTAAAAAAGTTCAACAGGGTGAAGGAACTATTAAAATAACAGGTGTTGTAGAAGAGGAAGAGATAGGGAATCATCAAAAGAAAATTAAAAGAAAAAGTATGGTATTAAGCTCTCTAGAAAATGTACTGACCGTATTAAATAATATAACCGATATAAATCCCTATCTTTATCAAATCCATGTTAATTTTCCAGGCGGTACACCTATAGATGGACCTTCAGCAGGAATCACCATTGCAACAGCTATCTATTCAGCAATCAAAAAGATACCTATCCTTCCTCAATTCGCAATGACAGGCGAATTAAGTATTTTTGGAAAGGTGAAACCAATCGGTGGTGTTGTAGCAAAGATAGAGGCAGCTAGGGAAGCTGGAGCGAGAAAAGTAATAATACCAAAGGAAAATTGGCAAAAATTATTTGAGGATATAAAGGATATTGAAATATTAAAGGTTGAGAATTTCTCTGATGTATTGAGCTTGGCCTTAGATAAGGGAAACCAAAATTCCTATATTCCTTCTACAGAAATTTTTTCAGCTACACCAGCTTCACAAAATTTAAACCTATAAATTAGACAAAACTTTTATAATAGGTTAAAATTTCTTTTGTATAGCATGAGTGTTATATGAGTATACGTCCAAAGTTCAAAACTCAGTTCAACCTAATGGGTAGATTGTTTATCAAGGGGGTTCATCTATATTCTAAGCTTTGTGACAAACTTTTTATTTTAATATGTTTTAGATAAAATCACTTTGGAATGTATGGAGGTGTAGAGGAATGAGCGACGAACATGAGAAAAATAAAATTCCCCTTTTACCATTAAGAGGTTTACTAGTTTACCCAAGCATGGTTTTGCATTTAGACGTGGGTAGAGAAAAATCTGTAAAAGCATTGGATCATGCGATGGTAAAAGAAGATTCACTTATTTTATTATCTTCTCAGGAAGATGTACAAATTGAAGACCCAATGAAGGATGATATATATAGCATTGGTACGATATCGAAGGTGAGGCAAATGCTAAAGCTTCCAAACGGTACCATTAGAGTCCTAGTGGAGGGTTTGTATAGAGCAAAAATAGTTGAGTACATAAATGAAGAAAAGTATTATGAAGTGATATATGAAAAGCTAGAAGAAACGGATACTGAAGATAATGAAATAAGTGCTCTGACAAGGACAGTCGTTGAACAATTCGAACAATATGTAAACTATTCAAAAAAGGTGACTCCAGAGACTTTAGCTGCGGTATCAGATATTGATGAACCTGGAAGACTTGCGGATGTGATTGCATCCCATTTACCGCTAAAAATAAAAGAAAAACAAAACATCCTAGAAGTCATCTCTGTGAAAAAACGTTTGGAAAGTATTTTAAAAATATTAAATAATGAACGCGAGGTACTTGAGCTTGAACGAAAAATAAGTCAACGTGTCAAGAAGCAGATGGAAAAAACACAAAAAGAATATTATTTGCGCGAACAAATGAAAGCAATCCAAAAAGAATTAGGAGAAAAAGAAGGACGTGCAGGTGAAGTAGAGGAATTACGGGAGAAATTAGAAAAACTTGAAGCACCTGACAATGCAAAAGAAAAAATTAAAAAAGAGATTGACCGATTAGAAAAAATACCAACTGCATCTGCGGAGGGTGGAGTTATTCGTACATATGTAGATTGGCTATTAGATATACCATGGACAAATAAAACGGAAGATGATTTAAATATTAGTCATGCGGAACATATATTGGACGAAGACCATTATGGATTAGATAAGGCTAAAGAACGAGTATTAGAATATTTAGCTGTACATAAATTGGTTGAAAAATTAAAAGGTCCAATTCTTTGTTTTGTTGGCCCACCTGGTGTTGGTAAAACCTCTTTGGCAAAATCTATTGCAAGAGCATTAGGCCGTAAAGTTGTACGAATTTCTTTAGGTGGTGTTCGAGATGAATCGGAGATAAGAGGACATCGCAGAACCTACGTTGGAGCCTTACCAGGAAGAATTATTCAAGGGATGAAGACAGCTGGTACAATAAACCCGGTATTTGTTTTGGATGAAATTGATAAAATGGCATCTGATTTTCGTGGTGATCCTGCCTCGGCTTTATTAGAGGTTTTGGATCCAGAACAAAACAATTCATTTAGTGATCATTACATTGAACTACCATATGACTTATCGAATGTCATGTTTATTACAACAGCAAACTCAACCCATACCATACCTAGACCATTATTGGATCGAATGGAGATACTCAATATTTCTGGATACACAGAAATAGAAAAACTTCATATTGCGAAAAAATACCTACTACCAAAGCAGATAAAGGAGCATGGTCTGACAAAGGAAAAGATGAAGGTACAGGAAGAGGCTCTTATTGAAGTAGTAAGACTCTATACCAGAGAAGCTGGCGTTCGAAATCTTGAAAGAGAAATGGCTACCTTATGTAGGAAAACAGCTAAGATTATTGTAGCTGGTGAGAAAAAGAAAGTGGTTGTCACACCAAAAAACTTGAACCAATATCTAGGTAAACCTAAGTTTCATTACGGTATGGCAGAAAGTGAAGATCAGATTGGAGCTGTTACTGGATTGGCATGGACACCAGTCGGTGGGGATACTCTTACAGTAGAGGTATCGGTATTTCCAGGCAAAGGTAAATTGACACTTACAGGACAGCTTGGAGACGTAATGAAGGAATCTGCTCAAGCAGGCTTTAGCTATATACGTTCGAAGGCCAAAGAGCTAAATATAGATGCTGACTTCACAGAGAAGAATGATATTCACATTCATGTGCCTGAAGGAGCGATACCGAAGGATGGACCATCTGCTGGTATAACGATGGCAACAGCTTTAATATCAGCATTATCAGGTGTGCCTGTATCGAAAACCGTAGGTATGACTGGGGAGATTACCTTAAGAGGTCGTGTTTTACCTATTGGTGGTCTGAAGGAAAAGACGTTGGCAGCTCATCGAGCAGGTTTGAAAACCATCATCATACCTAAGGACAATGAAAAAGATTTAGATGATATTCCAGAGAGTGTAAAGGGAGATTTAATATTTATTCCCGTTGATCATTTAGATCAAGTATTAGAAAAGGCCTTGGTGAAGTAATGAAAGTAATTGATGCAGAAATAATAATAAGTGCTGTACAACCAGAGCAATATCCAAAGGATGCCCTACCAGAGTTTGCTCTGACAGGGCGTTCCAATGTGGGTAAATCGTCACTTATCAATAAATTAATACAACGTAAATCACTAGCAAGAACAAGTTCAAAACCAGGAAAAACCCAAACATTGAACTTTTATTTAATTAATAAGAGCTTCTATTTTGTCGATTTACCTGGCTATGGATTTGCAAAGGTACCAAAAACGGAAAAAGAAAAATGGGGAAATATGGTTGAAAAATATGTCCTGTCCAGAACGAATTTAAAAACGGTGATGCAGATTGTTGACCTACGTCATCCACCGACGAAAAATGATCAAATGATGTTTGAATGGTTAACCTATCATGATATTCCGGTGATTGTGGTTGGTACAAAAGCAGATAAAATTCCTAAAGGTAAATGGGACAAGCATCGGAAAATCATAAAAGAAACATTGAATATGAAAGATAATGGGAAATTATTTCTATTTTCATCAGAAACAGGCTACGGGAAAGATCAATTATGGAATGAATTAACTTATAAGATGTAAAAATAAACCTTTAAATGGAAGCTTCTACTTCCTTTTAAAGGTTTTTTTGGTTGATAGGGTAATCTGACTGAATGATTTATATCACGCGGTCTTTTTTTTATGTTTGACATGAAAGAAGGTTGCAAATGATTCGGATGGAATTTCGGCAAGAATCATGCCGATAAAAATGAATAAACCTCCTAATAAAGAAGTACTGTTTAATCGTTCGTGTTGGACAATAAAAGATGTGAGCGCAGCAAAAACAGGTTCCATTGCAAATATGATTGCTACCCTAGTTGGAGTAGAATAACGTTGAAAGGCCGTTTGTGCTAAGAAAGCAAGAGCAGTTGCAAAAATCGACGTAATAAGTAATGCGATCAACACATCTTTATCCATTAATATTTTTATATTAATGGTGCTTAAAAAACTTTCTCTCACTATAGCAAAGATAAAGCTTAATATAGAAACGACACTCACCTGAACCCAAGCTAATAATATGAAATTATAATTTGGTGCATATTTCCCGGTAAATACAATTTGTAATGCAAAAAAAATAGCACAAAAAAAGACGAGTAAATCACCAATCTGTAGGGTTGTTTCTCCAATCATTGTAAGCAAATAAAGACCAGTAGTAGCAAAAATGACACCTAGTAATGTAGGCCATTTAGGAAATAATTTAAGTAAAAAAATAGACATGATAGGAACTAAGACAACATTCAGACCAGTGATGAAGCCAGCTTTTGATGCTGTTGTATAAAGGAGACCAACAGTCTGAAAAGCATAACCACCGAATAGAAAGATTCCTAAAACAGAACCTGACATAAGCAGTTTTTTATCGATTGTCTTTAATCTCTTCTTGTCAGTAAGTAAAATAGTAATGAATAAAGCAATAGACGCCAAGCCAAACCGAATCGCATTAAAGCTATGTGGCGGCAATGTATCAATCGCATTTTGAACAATTACAAAGGTTGTTCCCCAGACAAAAGCAACCAGTAATAGGCTTACATCAGCAATGATTCTCTTATTCATATATTTTCCTCCAGGTACACAGATATTAGGTGTTTGCTACAGCTATTTGTTGAAATTTCTTTGACTGTATATCGTATAATGATTCTATATTCGTTTCATAAATATTTCTAAATACTGAAACTATCCTTGGGTCAAATTGTTTTCCTGATTCTTTTAATATGATGGAAAAGGATTTTTCCATACTCATTCCTAATCGATAAGGGCGATTAGATGTCATGGCATCAAACGCATCAGCAAGACTTATAATCCTTGATTCGATTGGTATTTCTTCACCCCTTAGACCATATGGATAACCATTGCCATTATAATGCTCATGATGGTGTAAAATAGTCTTTCTTATTTTATCAAAATCATCAATTCTTTCAAGAGCATGATGACCAATATAGGGATGATTTTTAATAATTTCATATTCTTGATAGCTTAATTTATTCTTTTTATTTAAAATATTTTGGGGAATACCAATCTTACCAATGTCATGTAATAATGCTGCTGTTTCAATATGAATAATCATTTCATTTGATAAATCCATTTGTTTTGCTATACAGGAGGAATATCGATAGACCCGATAGGAGTGGCCTGCTGTATAGGAATCATTAATTTCTAGTAATTCAACCAGGGTTTGTATAAGGTTGGTCCTTCTTTTAAAAAGCCGTTCCTCTCGTATCTTCAAGCTGATAATCATCTGTTTAAAATGCTCATTTAGTTCACTTAATTCGCCCTTATTATGAATTTCTAGCGTGTTATTAATGGATGAAAGGGTCGATGAGGTTACGTTTTCTGTTAAGCTGACGAGCTTCTCAATCGGTTCCACAAGGGAACGCCGTGAAAAATAACCAATAATATAGATGCTGATGATTGAGAATAGAATCCAAATTAGAAATTCTGCAATTAATTGTTGATAAGAGTATAAAAAATTACTTTTCGGAACCATAGCCAGAAGGGTATAAGGCACATATTTAAGATGAGAAGCAGTGATGAAATATTTTTTGTTTTTAAAGCTAATCTCATCAATATCAAATTGTTTTTTATTGAGCATTTCTTTTATAACTGATGGGTAAGTAGAAGAGGTTTGATTAGTAAATATCATATTGCCATTGTTATCTACCAAATAATATAAGTATTGCTTATGCTCCTTTATTTTGAAGAGATTGTTTAATATTTCAAAGTTAAATTCAACGGCTATCGCTCCAGAAATCCGTTGGTTAATAAAAATAGGATCTACTACTATGATGGTTGGTTGTTGTGTTTTATTATTAATCATTATTCTTGAAGAATTGGAAAACTGATTAGAACTAAGCTGATTCCAGAATGATCCTGAGAAATCAGGAGGTGTTCCCTGTATTTCAGGATAGGCTGAGATAATATGGCCATTTACATTTGTAAAATAGGTATGCTTAAGATTATTACTTCCATCAGTGGTCAGTGAATTGAATGCTTTAGGAAAATCATTAGGACTTATGTTTAATTGTTCGGCATTCCTAATTAGAAAATCAGCGGTGGACAACAGATAGGTGAAATATTGGTTCATATTTATAGTGATATTTTCAATATTATTAGAGAAATGCTCTTTTTCATTACTTAATGAGGAGTTATATACTAAAAAGATAGCGATTGAGGCGAATATTAAAAAAGGAATGGCAATGTATAAGGAGATATACATAATTAACTTATTACGTATACGCATAGTTTTACCAATCCTTTCGTCTAATCTAATACATAGAAAACTATATCAAATTTTTTATACATATACATCTAATTTTTTATGATTTCGTAAAGGAATATCTATCAATATTTTATCAAAGTCTTCAGGTAATCTGCGTTAACAAAGCTGATTAATAAAAAAAACAAGCCCTGGTTTAATTCCAGCGCTTGTACTCTTCTAAATGGGGGTAGATTAGTAACTGTTTTTTAGCATGTTTTTCTCAAGCTTGGCTTCTAGCTTCTCAGTAAGTTTATCCAATGCTTTTTTATCACTTAGGAGTTCTTCTTTGTTTTTTTCAATTAGTTCCTGATAGGACAATCTGTTTATTTTACGCATACGTATGCTCCCTTTCGTATTAGTATTCCTTAATCTAACTATATAACAAGATTGGTAAGAAATTGTTTAGATAATATAACAATTTTATGAAATTAGTGTTATCACTCATTATTAACATAAATTAACTATTTTATAATGAAAAATTAAAATCAGTCTAATTTAATAGCAGTATGAGATTCAAAGTGGGTTAAATAATATTATTAAATATTTAATTAGAGAAAGTATACTTTTATATTAAAACAAACTTAAAATATTTGCAATAATAAAAAATTTTGAAATATTTTAAATTATTCAAATCTAAATTTTTTATGGTTGGTTATATTAAAAAGATGATTTCTGTTCAATACAGAAATCATCTTTTTAACGTAGGCAGTCTTTTAATTCTTCAGATTAACTGATAGCTAACATTCGTTCCAATGATAACTTAGCTTCTGAAGTAATTTTTTCATTCACTTTTATTTGGTTTTGAAAGTTCCCATTTTCAATATTTTCTAGTGTTTTTAATAAATCTATTAAATCAATTCGATTCATGGTAGAGCAATTACATGTAAATGGATTTAATGATGTAATCTGTTTGTCTGGGTTTTGCTTTGCTATCCGATTAACTAAATTATTCTCAGTTCCTACTGCCCACTTACTGCCAGCAGGAGCATTTGCTATTGTTTTAATAATTTTATTTGTTGAGCCATTTTTATCTGCTAATTGGACAACCTCATAGGAGCACTCTGGATGAACAATGATCTTTACGTCAGGATCTTGAATACGTAAGTTTTTTATATGCTGTACATTAAAATTTTGGTGAACAGAACAGTGTCCCTTCCAAAGAATAATTTTTATATGATCTAAATCACCATTATATTCCAATTTTCCAAGTATCGGATCCCATACTGCAATTTGACTTAATTCTATTCCGATATCAACAGCAGTATTTCGACCTAGATGTTGATCTGGTAAGAATAATACTCGTTCTTTCTGTGATAATGCCCATTTCAGTACCTTCTTAGCATTAGAAGAAGTTAAAGAAGAACCACCATTACTTCCAACAAAAGCTTTTATAGCAGCAGAGGAATTGACATAGGTTAGTGGTATAATGGTATCCCCAAAGGTATCCATCAGATAATTCCAAGCTTTTTCCGTTTGCTGTATATTAGCCATATCTGCCATAGAACAGCCTGCTTCTAAATCTGGAAGAAAAACCTTCTGTTTAGGGGTAGTAAGCATATCTGCTGTTTCAGCCATAAAGTGAACACCACAAAAGACAATATATTCAGCCTTTTGATTATTCGCTGCCAATTGTGCAAGCTGCAAAGAATCTCCTGTATCGTCAGCAAATTGGATAACCTCATCCTTTTGATAATGGTGGCCTGGCATATATAATCGATCACCTAATTTTGTTTTAATTTCCTTTACCCGCTCCTGCATTTGCTGAACGGTCATTTCCTTAATAGTCATGCTTTCTTACCTCCTGTTAAATTAAAACTAATATCTAGGGCAGTGACTGAATGGGTTAACATTCCTAAAGATATATAGTCGACTCCAGTGTCACGATATTGAACCAAATTATCTAGAGTAATTCCCCCTGAAGCTTCTGTGATGATTCCTTCTGGAACCATCGATACATATTTTTTTACCATGTCAGGAGGCGTGTTATCAAATAAAATAACATCAGCCTTTGCTTCGATAGCTTCCATCACTTCTTCTAATGATTCGGTTTCGACTTCCACTTTTATCATGTGGCCTAATTTTCTTCTCATCGTTTGAACAGCCTTTGTAATACTACCAGCATAGACGATATGGTTATCCTTTAGCATGACAGCATCATATAGGCCTATACGATGGTTATAACCGCCACCACAGCGGACAGCATACTTTTCTAGCATACGGAGACCAGGAGTGGTTTTACGAGTATCACAGATTCTAGTATGATTGCTGTTTAAAACATTAACTGCTTTATTTGTTAACGTGGCAATACCACTCATTCTTTGTAAAAGATTTAAAATAACCCTTTCGCCACTTAAAAGGTAACTAATTGGACCGCAAGCTGTTGCAATGATATCCCCTTTTTTTACATCGTCACCATCGTTAACATGTAATTTTACTTCGATGGAAGAGTCGAACAACTGATAACCTTCCTTTATCATATTTAATCCAGCAATAATACCATCTTCTTTAAGAATAAATTGCCCACAACCTGTATCATCTACTGAAAATATTGTTTGACTCGTCACATCACCTTCACCTATATCCTCAAGAAATAGCTGTTGTAACAATATTCTTAGTTTTATCCTGTTCATCAGTATCTCTCCTTCGTACAATATACCTTTTAAGCCACTGGTTATTATTTTCTACAGGATAATCCATACGAAAATGTCCTCCACGACTCTCAGTACGTTTAAGAGCCGATGAAGCGATAAGCCAGCCGACTGTGATCATATTCAATTTTGTTATTTGATCAGTTGGTAAATCCAATATGGTATTCACTTTAAAATCAGGAATGGACTTTTTAAACCAACTTGTAGCAGCTGTTAGACCATCTTTATGACGAACAATGCCTACCTTTGTCATCATTATTTCCTGTATCTGTTTGATAGTAGGTAGTTGTAAGTTTTCTGTTATTATATTTTGAGCTACAAGCTCTGAGAATTGTTTTGGTTGTTCTAATATCCAATCAGCAAGTTTATTTGCAAAAACAATACCTTCTAATAATGAATTACTAGCTAATCTATTTGCACCATGTACACCCGTAAATGCTACTTCACCAGCAGCATAGAGGGCCTTAATACTTGTTTCACCATAAATATTAGTTTTTACACCACCCATGATGAAATGCGCTCCTGGTGCAATTGGTAGAAGCTTAGTATTCAAGTCAATACCACTATTTATACAATTAGCTGAAATAGTAGGGAAACGCTGTTCAAAATTTTTAATGTAGGATATGTCTAAGAATACTTGATCACCATTTTCCATCACTTCGTATATTCGTCTAGCAACAACATCTCTAGGAGCCAAATCCTTTAATGGATGGGAATGCTCCATGATAAACTTACCCTTCTGATCAATTAGTCTTGCACCTTCACCACGAACTGCTTCAGATACCAAACCAAAGGTTTTACCATTGTTAGTAAGCATGGTTGGATGAAATTGAATAAATTCTAAATCGATTAGTTCCGCGCCTGCTCGGTAAGCCATAGCGATACCATCACCGCTAATTGTCTTGTCATTGGAGGTGACAGAATACAGGCCTCCAACGCCACCCGTTGCTAAGATGGTTTGGTCTGCAAGGTAAGCAATGATTTCCCCCTTGCTATTTTTGGTAAGTATACCATTGCACAATCCCTTACTTACTAATAAATCAATGGCTACTTCATGTTCGTAAATCATGAGATTTTTCCTTGCAAATTCAATTAATTTAGTTGTAATTTCTTTTCCCGTCGAGTCACCCCCAGCATGGACAATTCTACGCTGTCCATGACCGCCTTCACGACCTAAATTAAGAAGCTGGTTATTATCACGATCAAAAGGCACACCGAGATCAATTAATTGCTTAATGATATTAGGGGCAGCTTGTACTAACTCCTTAGTAGAAACCTCTATATTATGATTTGCTCCAGCGGTAATTGTATCTTTATAATGATTTTCCCAATTATCATTTTTATTGATAGCAGCAGCTATACCACCCTGTGCTAAGTAGGAATTACTGTTTTCAATATTTTCCTTAGTGATTACTGTAACTTCTTTATTGGTGGATAATAGCATGCCAGTATATAAACCTGCAACTCCACTTCCTACAATAACAACATCTGTCTTTCGTATCTCCAAATTCATCTCACCTCTTTGAACATGCATAGCTGTCTTGACATCTATATTTACATATTATCATAAATATTACAAGTATCTCACTAACTATTATCCACATCTTACTTGATTAATAGTACAGATACGCGATAAATTGGTATGGAACTAAACTTCATAATAAATTTCTATTTTTGCCAAATTTTTTTTACATTTTCAAAAGCCTATAATATCAAGGTTTATAAGGTTTTTATGCATTTTTTTTAAAAGTAGCAAAAATTTTTTTTGTTAAAATATATTCACATTATTGCTATACAATGTTATGATAAATTCACCAACAAGTTTGGTGAGAGTTTATATTTTGTTGTGTGCAAACCTTTATAGGTTTGCGTTTTTTTTTATTGTTGAAAAAAGTATTAGATTCTTTTTTTCAACAATAAAAAAAGAGTTGATTCATTGTTAATGAATCAGCTCCATTTAAAAAGCGACTATTTAAATTGTTTAAAATATTCACCATCTGTATTTACAATACTAAATCGATCGGTACTACCTGTAAAGGTAACAGCAATATAAGGATAAGTGAATGCGGTTGTTACCACTGTACCTTGCTTTGGTTTTGTTTCTTGTACTACAACATTTGTCATTCCCTCATTATCCTCAATGGATTGAATCTGTATATCATAGCCACCAGTACTTTTTTGTCCTGAATAAACGATAAGTGTATATGCCCCATTTGCATCTAGGATATAATCGTATCCTCTTTTTGTCTTATGCTTTTCAATGGTTTGCTTGATTATATCTGATAGTTCACTATCTTTTAGCTGTCGATACACAATATGGTTGACGGTTATTCCTTTTGTTCGCTGACTACCGATTGTTTCTTTGCTACCCTTTACTGGTGTCATCTGGGAAGGTGGATTAGGTCCACTTCCATTTTCAATTGCTCCAGATTGCACTGCCTTTTCACTTGTGGCTGCTTGACAACCGACTAAAGAAATAGTGAATAGAAGCGCAAGCATAATAAGTAATCCCTTTCTCATCGTTATACCTCCTAATTACTTATTTGTTTTATATCTATTAGACGACAAAGGAAATCGAAATGTTGCAAGGAAAAAAAACTCCAACAAATTGGGGACTTGTTGGAGCTTTAGATTAATATGCTCTAGCAAATATGACAGTTGTTGTACTTTCGTTCCCGCATGCGACACATTTACCATGACCTTCTCGCTTTTCAAAAGGAATATTTCTAGCAGTTACACTTGTTTCCTCTTTAATTTTATCTAAGCAAGCAATATCTTCGCACCACCAGCTTCTAAATAAACCCTTTTCCTTTATTAATTGCTCTTTCATATCTTCTAAGCTGCTAATTTCATAAGTGTGACTTTCCATAAATTCCTTCGCTTTATTAAACATATCTGATTGAATGATGTCTAGCATATTAGGGATAATTTCTGTAAAATCAGCCAAAGGTAAGAATTGTTTCTCACCTGTATCCCTTCTTGCAAGGACAAATTGTTTCTTTTCGATATCCTTTGGACCTAATTCAATTCTTATTGGAACACCACGCATTTCATATTCATTAAACTTCCAACCAGGTGACATGTCTTCACGGTCATCGATTTTCACACGTATTCCTAATTGTTTTAGCTGTGTAGCAAGCTCTTGAACCTTAGATTTAACAAGCTCCTTATCTCCACGTAAAATTGGAATCATTACCACTTGGATTGGAGCAATTTTTGGAGGTAATTTCAAGCCACGATCATCACTATGGGTCATAATTAAGCCACCGATCATTCGTGTAGAAGTGCCCCAAGAAGTTTGATGTACATATTGCAGTTTATTATCTTTATCTGTAAATTGAATATCAAAAACTTTTGAGAAATTTTGGCCTAAATTATGGGAGGTCCCTGCCTGTAATGCTTTTCCATCACTCATAAGCCCTTCAATACTATAGGTATGAACTGCACCAGCAAATTTTTCGTTTTCAGTCTTTCTACCCGTCATGACAGGCATAGCTAATGTTTCCTCAACAAATTGGCGATAGACGTCAAGCATTTTAAGTGTTTCTTCCTCAGCCTCTTCATTTGATGCATGGGCAGTGTGTCCTTCCTGCCATAGAAATTCTGAAGTACGTAAAAATGGTTTCGTTACCTTTTCCCAACGCATCACATTGGCCCATTGATTTAATAATAATGGTAGATCGCGATAGGATTGAATCCACTGGCTCATTGAATGGCAGATGATTGTTTCTGACGTAGGACGAATAACCAGACGTTCTTCAAGCACTTCATTACCACCTTGAGTAACCCAAGCCACCTCAGGGGCAAATCCTTCAACATGGCTCATTTCCTTTTGAAGATAGGATTCAGGAATTAATAAAGGGAAATAGGCATTTTCATGACCAGTATCCTTAATTCTCTGATCTAAATCCTTTTGCATATTCTCCCAGATTGCATAGCCATATGGCTTAATAATCATCGTACCTTTTACAGGGCCATAATCCATTAAGTCTGCTTTTTTAACGATATCTAAGTACCAGCGAGAATAATCTTCTTCTTTGCTTTGAATTTCCTTTACAAACTTTTTCTCTTCCAAGCTTCAACACTCCTTTATATGCTTAATATTAAAAACGGCCAATAACAGTAGATAAAAAAGAAAATAAAAAAGGAGTCTTTGTCAAAAAGGACGAAGACTCCGTGGTACCACCTTTATTAACATGTATTTCATTGTAAAATACATGTTCACTTAAATCCTTATAACGTCAGGGAAACGATACTGTTCATCACAGATACTCAGGGATGGGTTCAGAATGTGGATTGGAAGGATTCTCACCAAATCTCCTTCTCTCTGAAACAAGCCTTTCATTCTTACTAGTTCCGTCAAAGCTTTTATATAGATGTAATTGGTTAACATTATAAACATTTTAGTTAAAAAGTCAAGGGCATACCACTATAATTCATATTTTTCATTCAAAATTAACAAGTTTTAGTAAAAATTCACCAATATGTTAGATGAATGATTTACAATAAGTATATAACTAAAATATAGATGAAAGTACTCATTGGCTAGTCTTTCACTATATTATTCGAGGTGGAACCTTGTGGAAACGAATAATAAAGAGATGGTTTTGGTTGTAGATGATGATTACAGTTTATGCCAATTAATAAAGACCTATTTAGTACAAGAAAATTTTGAAGTCATCTTAGCCCATGATGGGGAAGCTGCACTAGAAAAATTTAAAGAGTATGCACCAAATCTTGTATTATTAGATATTATGCTTCCTAAGCAAGATGGGTGGAAGGTGTGTAAAGAAATTCGTAGGATAAGTGATGTTCCAATCCTAATGCTAACAGCAAAAGGAGAACCGATTGATAAAATCCTTGGATTAGAAATTGGGGCTGATGATTATATCGTAAAACCGTTTAACTTTCGAGAACTTATTGCACGTATGCGAGCAATATTAAGGCGTTATAATCCAAAGTCCATCCTAAATAAACAAATTATCTTTCCAAATTTCGTTATTAATATGAATGAATATTATGTGAAAATAAGGGATAAGGTTTTTCATCTTCCACCAAAGGAATTAGAGGTCTTATATTATTTAGCCTTTCATCCAAACCAAGTCTTTACAAGGCAACAGCTTCTTGATGAGGTATGGGGATATGATTTTCCTGGCTCAACAAGGACCATTGATGTCCATATTGATCGAATACGTAAGAAAATATGTAGTGATGAGATTCATATAAGAATCAAAACGGTTTGGGGAGTAGGATATAAATTTGAGGTGAATAGGGACCATGCCTAAAAGTCTAGCAAGTAGATTGATGCTTAGCTTTTTAACGATTATTATTGTCGTTATTATGCTACTAGGGATCATGTTAAATTACATTTTTCAGGATTATTACTATAAAGAAAAGGTAAAGACCTTAATCACCCATGGGCATGAAGTTAGTAAGGTTGTAACGGATTATCTTCAAGGACAAATTGACTGGAAGACAATGAATAAGGAGCTAGAGGATAAAGAGAATTATTTAAATGCAGAAATCGTTATATTAGATACAAAGGGGGAAGAGTATAGTGAGCTGAGGCCCTATGAGCATTTTGCTGAAGAGGACCCATTTACAAAGGAAGAATGGACGAAGGTGATTGCTGGACAAGTTATATATAAAGATACTAAATCTCTCATTCTTGATAGTGATACGACTTTATCAGTAGCCGTACCAATTCAATATAATGGTAAATATATTGGAGCTGTCTCCTTTCATTCGACCGTGTATGATATTCAAAATAGCATGGTACAAATTCAAAAATTTATATTAGTAGCAGCGATAACCGCGATTATCATAGCTGCTTTTTTCACCTATTTTTTAACTAAGCATATTACCAACCCTTTAAAGCAGATCAATAAAGAAGCATTGAAAATAGCAAAGGGAGAGTTTGCGACAAAAATCACGGTGAAGGGTGAGGATGAAATATCGCAGCTAGCAAAAAACTTTAATTATATGGCGGATGAATTAAAAAAAACAGAACAGATACGTAGGGATTTTATATCCAATGTATCCCATGAATTACGATCTCCCATCACCTTTATATCTGGGCTATTAGAAAGTATCAACGATAAAAAAATACAAAATCTAGATGCGATGGAAGAGCATGTTGTAGCTGCATTAGATAAAACAAGCAATATGTCACGTTTAATTCAAGAGCTACTGGATTTATCAAGTATTGAAGCCAATACCTTTACCTTGTATAAGTCAAAAATAGATATCAATGAAACATTAAGAAGAGTGATTGTTCAAATGGCTGCTATATTCGAAAAGAAGAACTTTGAAATAATAGTTGATATAAGCGATGAACCTATCTGGATCATGGCAGACAGCTTTCGAATGGAACAGATATTTACCAATTTATTAGATAATGCAACGAAATTCACACAGATGGGTGGAAAAATCAAAGCAAAAACCATTAAGAAAAAAAATAAAGCAATCATTTTAATTTCAGATACCGGCTGCGGCATATCAGAACAGGATATACCTTTTATTTGGGACAGATTTTATAAAGTGGATAAGGTTCGAACTCCTGGACCAGGTGGGACAGGTTTGGGTTTAGCCATTGTTAAAGAATTAGTAAAGGCTCACGAGGGTGAAATTGAAGTATCTTCTAAACTGAATCAAGGAACTACCTTTATGATAACATTGCCAATTTAAATGAAACAAATTTTTCAACGCATCGAAAAGGACTAATTTTCGAAGGTACCTATTTGTAGACTTACAAAAAAGGATCTCTGTTTAATAACAGTGATCCTTTTAATTTCCCAATTTAAACCTATTGTCACTGTGGAAAGATTGATTACTAGTTCACAAAATATTCATGACAATGTTTACAATTTGTTGATAATTTAGTGATAATCTTTTGTTATTTTAGATTTAAACGAAAGAGATAAACACAATTTATATACAGTAATTCACAAACTCGTGATTGGGGATGAAAAATATGCCGTTTTCCAATATCGGTATTCCAGGCTTGATACTGATTTTGATTGTCGCATTAATCGTATTTGGCCCTAATAAACTACCTGAGTTAGGTAAAGTAGTGGGAAAGACATTAAAGGAGTTCAAAAGTGCGGCAAGAGAGATGATTGATAGTGACCAGCATGATTCACAGAAAAAAAATAATGATTAAAGTAAGCAGCGAGTTGAAAGAAATTGCTTGAAGGGTGGTGAAATCAGATTCAGTCATAATGAAGTAATCGTTTTGGGGGAAATGATTTTCAGAAAGGGTGGCTAATATGATGGAAGAATTAAAAAGGGGTTTGATAATTGTTTCCATTCTGATAGGTGTCAGCGTACTTATGGCTGCCATCGGAACGAACTACTGGATTATAGGTGATTATAGAAGTGTTGCGCTATATGTAGGTATTATCTTTGTTCTCTTCGGACTAATTATCTTTGCTTATCGCTACACGATGTTTCCAGACAAAGGTGTTGAGAATCATGAATAATAAGGATGTCAATTTAAAGAATGTAAAGATAACACGTAGAAAGTTTCTAACTAAAATGACTGGTTTAACTACGGTGGGTATTGCTGGAATGACCTTATTTGCTGCAGCTCAATACATTTATCCACCAGCATCGATGACAAAATTACCTGATCCTTTAAAGGTAGCTGATGTAAAGGATGTTCCAGTGGGAAAAGTGGTTACCTTTCCATACAATGGGACACCTGCTGCCTTACTACATTTATCTGAAAATAAATATAAAGCCTTTTATCTCAAATGTACTCATTTAGGCTGCATCGTACATTGGACAGAAAAGGATAAGCTCTTTGAATGTCCGTGTCATGGAGGTAAATACGATGTGAATGGAAATGTCGTGTCAGGGCCACCTCCAAAGCATTTGTATGTATTAGATGTTTCCCAAAAAAATGGGGAGATTTGGGTACAAGGGAAGGGAGTGATTTAGGTGAAGGAATGGTTAGATGAGAGATTTGGTACTACTGAAAAATGGGATAAATTTGCGAATCATCAGGTTCCAAGGCATGCGTTAAATCCAATATATTGCTTTGGTGGACTAACATTTATGTCCTTTCTTATCCTAGCAATTACAGGGATCTTTTTAGCCACCTATTATCAGCCTACTCCTGCAACTGCTCACTCAAGTGTTGAGTTCATTATGAATGAGGTGCGATTTGGGGCGGTAGTTAGAAGTATTCATCATTGGACAGCTAATCTTATGATCGTGTTAATTATCGTGCATATGATTCGGGTTTTCTATACAGGTTCATTCAAAAAGCCCCGTGAATTAAATTGGGTCGTAGGTGTTTTGTTGTTCATTGTTACATTAGGCTTTGGCTTTACTGGATATATTCTTCCTTGGGATCAAGTTGGATATTGGGCATCAACAGTGGGGACCGAGATTGCTGGTGGTGTGCCTTTCGTTGGAAAATATGTCATGGTTTTATTACGAGGAGGTTTAAAGATTTCTGATCATACACTAACAAGATTCTTTATTAGCCATGTTGTGATTTTACCAATCATTATAGTCATTCTCATGGTATTTCACTTTATTATGATCAGAGTTCAGGGTATTTCAGATGAACTTTAGGTGGTGAAAAAATGAATTCTAAAAAGAAAAGCATCCCTTTTATTCCTAATCATATTTTGACAGAAATAGCGTTAGCCTTAGTATTTGTCGGTGTGATTTTCATATTAGCATCTTTGTATCCTAGAGAATTAGGAGCACCTGCTAATCCACAAAAAACACCAGCCCATATACTACCAGAATGGTATTTTCTTTGGATGTACGAAATGTTGAAAAAGCTGCCAAAACTATTAGGTATCTTAGCACCTGTATTAGTCTTTTTGGCCTTATTTGCAATACCATGGTTGGATAAAAGTGATAAGAGGCGTCCACAACAAAGACCTATTTCTAGTACTATTTTTGCGCTGGTTTTTGTTGTAGCGATCATATTTACCTTTATGGTTTTATTAGAATAATCTCTTTTAGGGGAGTGGTTAGGTTGAGAATCATGCTAAAGATGTTCTTTTGGTTGGGTATTGCGACATGGGGGCTTAATGCTATTGGACAATATATATCTGAATTGAATTGGATTTTTTGGTTAGGTAGTGCTGGATCGGTCATTGGTTTGATAGGAGTCGCAAGAGAAATATATAGCAAGGATAAACAAAATGGCAAGGTAAAAAAACCTCTTGGTATCTTGGAAAAGAAGGTTTAACTATTGATAAAATTAGAAATCTACTCAAAAAATCACATAACCAAGTATTATTAGAAAAATATCGCAGCCTTATTCCAGTTGTACTAATAAATAAAGAAGTAACGCTAAACGGTAAGATCTCAGAAGAAGCTTTCATTGATGCAATAAAACAATATAAAGTTTCATTGTAAGTTGTTTTACACATAACAGTGTTTTTAGGGGAAGAAAATCCTAAAAAATAATTAATTAGAAAAAGGGGAGTACGTAAAAATGAAAAAATGGATGATAAGATTAATGCTTATGGCAGCCATTGGTATGTTGGGGATCGGTATCCTTGCAGGTTGTTCAGCAACTCAAAAAACATCTGCAGACCAGCAAAAAAGTGTACAAAATCTTTATGTTACGGTGGAACCAGGTGCAAAGTTAGGACCAGATGGAAAGCTACATGATGCCTTTATAAATGGGGATATAAAGGTGACAGAAGGACAGCCAGTTACAATACATTTTTATAATTTTGATGAGATGACTCATACCTATACTTCTGATGAGCTTGGTATGGATGTTAAAATCAAGGCAAGTGTAAAAGAGGGGCAAGCTGCTGAAACACTCTATACCTTTACACCTAAAAAAGCAGGTACTTATTCTTGGTATTGCGCTGATCCTTGTGATCAAGAAGCAGGTCAATGGGCAATGGCACATGATGGGTATATGAAAGGAAATATTACTGTATTACCAGCTACCAATAAAACACAATATGTTTCATTAGTCATCAACGCGGATTATGTACTTGGAGAAGATGGAGAGCTACACGATGCATTTATCCCAGGTAATATTACTTTATTAAAAGGACAGCCAGTAGAATTAACTATCTACAATTTCGATGATGCAAAGCATTCCTATACTTCAGAAGAATTAGGCTTTGATTTTGATGCTCCAGGTAGTACAAAAGAGGGTGAAGCAACAGTTAATACCTTTAAATTTACTCCTGAAAAAGCAGGAACCTTTAACTGGTTATGTGATGAGCCTTGTGATCCTTGGGCCATGGCACATGATGGATACATGATGGGTAGTATAGTTGTTCAGTAAAATGATGGCATTATATTATTTGCCGGATTTCTTTTAATCAATCTTGTGTAGACTTCGTCTACATACTGGAGGGCACTCGATCGAGTGCCCTTTTTTAATGATCATTATGTTATTGAAAAATATCTATTATAGCTTTGGTACAACTTTCTTGAAGGTATTTTATTTTAAAAAAATAAGCGGTATACTATTCAACAGTTAGTTTATTATAAGGTGTAATTTCATTCCGATGGAGTTTTAGACTCCTCCTGATTGTTCATTGAACTCATTGATTAAATATTATTTGTTTAGGGAGTTTTCATGATGCTACATTTACTGCTTTTAATGCTTGAAAGGATAGGATTAATCGTAACTATTGCCTTTATTCTGACTAGATCCGTTTCCTTTCGCAATATCATCGATCATAAAATGGACAAGTCTGCAAGAATTAAGCTGGCCATTTTATTCGGTGTTTTTGGTATTATCGGTACCTATACAGGAATTGCCGTTAGACCTGAGAATCAGGGAATTTGGTTAACCAATTTAGTTCATCTAAACTTAAATGAAGCAATAGCTAATTCAAGGGTGGTTGGAGTTGTGATCGCTGGCTTATTAGGTGGACCTAGTGTTGGCTTAATCGCAGGCTTAATTGCTGCCATCCATCGGATGCTATTGGGTGGTTTTACTGGTTTAGCCTGTGGGATATCTACGGTATCTGAAGGATTATTAGCTGGCTTTGTCTATAAAAAGCTAGGAAATCGAAGGATGATATCTACTGGTACTGCATTTTTAACTGGCTTTGTCGCTGAAACCTTACAAATGGTTATTATTTTGCTTATTGCGAAGCCATTTGATAAAGCATTGGCACTGGTAGAAGTCATCTCTGTCCCAATGATTGTGGCCAATAGTATTGGTATAGCAATCTTTATAGCGATTATTCGTAGTGTGGTGCATGAAGAGGATCGTATCGAAGCAAATCAAGCACAGAAGGTCCTTCATATTGCAGACCAAACCCTCTTTCATCTAAGACGTGGACTAGATGAGGATTCAGCAACAGAAATCTCTAGACTACTACTCAAGACAACTGGAGTTTCAGCCGTTTCCATTACAGATAAGGTTAAAATACTATCCCATGTTGGTTTGGGAGATGATCATCATATATCGGGACATTCATTACTCACAGAGGCAACGAAAAAGGTTCTGAAGGACTCTATAGGCTATGTCGCTAAATCAAATGAAGAAATTCATTGTGAAAAGCCTAAATGCTCATTGCAAGCAGCTATTATTGTTCCGTTAAAAAAATCGACTGAGGTTATTGGCGTCCTTAAATTTTATTTTTCAAACCCAAAACAGATTCGTCTTGTAGATCAAGAGCTAGCAAATGGATTGGGAAATCTATTATCACATCAGCTAGAAGTGGTCGAAACAGAAAAACAAGCAAAGCTTGTATCAAATGCGGAAATAAAAGCGCTACAGGCACAGGTGAACCCTCATTTTTTATTTAACTCTTTAAATACGATAGTTGCACTTATTCGTACAAAACCAAACCTAGCTAGGAAGCTACTGATTCAATTAGGAAACTTTTTCAGGCAAAATTTAAATGCTTCATTGCATGAGCTAGTTGGTATCAGTGAAGAGATTGCTCATACCAGATCTTATCTAGACATTGAACAAGCAAGGTTTTCAGATCGATTAAAAGTGGAAATAGATATAGATAAAGAAGCAGAAGATTTTAGCATACCACCACTTACCTTACAGCCAATCGTGGAAAATGCCATTCGTCATGGCTTAAAAGGAATTAATCATCATGGCGAAATTATCATACGAGCAACCCATCAAGAGAATACTATCTATGTGTCTATAGAGGATAATGGAGTGGGAATTGCACCAGATCGCATTAAAGAACTATTACATCATCGTGTTTCATCAGAAGAGGGTACAGGCTTTGGTATCTATAATGTTCATCAACGCTTAATTGGTTTATATGGACAGGATGCTGGACTTCATATTGAGAGTGAAAGGAACAAAGGAACAAAGGTATGGTTTCAGATAAAGAGCCAGCAGGGAGTGCAATCATGACAATAAAGGCGTTAATTGTAGATGATGAAAGCCTTTCTCGAGATGAATTGAATTATTTGTTAAAGCAGTGGAAGGATGTAGATATCATTGGAGAGGCAAAGGATGGAGAAGAGGCAATAAAAAAAGTTCATGACTATAAGCCAGATGTCGTATTTCTTGATATCCATATGCCAAATATGGATGGATTAACGGTTGCAAAAAAACTTGCTGATCAAGGAGTAGCCCCCTTGATTGTTTTTGCAACAGCATATGACCAACATGCAATTAAGGCCTTTGAAATCAATGCCATTGACTATCTTTTAAAGCCCTTTGACGAAGAACGATTAAAGGTGACAATTGATCGAATTCATCAAAAATTAGATAACAAAAATGCGGAACGAGATAAAATTACTCGATTTCTTTATCAAATAATGGCAGAAGAAGATTTAAAAAGGCAGAATAAATCTGTCTCAAAACTTGCTGTGCAAAGTGAAGATCGAGTGATTCTTTTAGACCCAACTGATGTGATCTATGGATACCGTGAGGGACGGGAGGTATTAATTCACACCAATCAAGCGAACTATACTACGAAATATACTTTACAGGTACTTGAAGAAAAATTAGAAAAATATCATTTCTTCAGGACTCATCGAAGCTATCTTGTGAATCTGAACTATGCCAAGGAGTTGATTCCTTGGTTTAATGGGACCTATAACCTTTTAATGAAGGATGAAAAACAATCGAAGGTTCCTGTGAGTAGACAATATATCAAGCCATTAAAAGACCTATTAGAATTATAGTAATAGGTCTTAGATTGATGACAAACTGCCGATTACGTTGTTGTCTTCAAAATCCACGTTCATCATGTACCACCACGTACACTCAGCCCGTAGATTATTTGACACCTAGAACTCGACTAGTTTCCCTACACCCTGAGACCTAAGAATAGGTCTTTTTTTAGATAAATGAATAGAAAGAGGTACAGTCAGATTGTCCAGATAGACTCGAAAAATGTCGATTTGGACAAAAATAAATGCATCTTAGACATAAATGCAACACAGCCTTTCTCAAATTATTAAAATAGACATGAAAACGATTTCATCATACTTATTTAAATCGAGAGGGGAGACAATCATGATTACTTTTATTGCATCTTTAGTTCTTTTAGTCGTAGGTTACATGACCTATGGTCGCTTTATTGAGAAAGTATTTGGTGTGAATGAATCAAGACAAACACCAGCCTACACAAGTGGCGATGGGGTTGACTATGTACCATTGGACTGGAAAAAAGGTAGTTTAGTACAGTTGTTAAACATTGCTGGATTAGGACCAATTTTCGGACCAATTCTTGGTGCTCTATGGGGACCAGTAGCATTTATATGGATTGTTCTTGGGGGTATTTTTGCTGGAGCGGTTCATGACTATTTTTCTGGTATGTTATCTATTAGAAATAATGGTGCACAGGTACCTGATTTAGTAGGTAAATATCTTGGAAAAGGAATGCGTCAATTCGTTAACATATTCTCTTTACTTTTACTTGTCTTAGTTGGTACAGTATTCGTAACTGGACCAGCAAAATTAATTGTTGCCTTAGCTCCAAACTGGATGACATTAGGCATTGTTGTTGCAATTATCTTTGTTTATTATATTTTAGCTACATTACTTCCAATTGATAAGATCATTGGTAAGATTTATCCTGTATTTGGTGCTTTATTGATTGTTATGGCAATTGGTATTGGTGGAGGCTTAATCTTTGGTGGCTACCATATACCTGAATTAACTTTAAGTAATTTACATCCAAAAGGATTACCAATATGGCCTTTACTATTCATTACCATAGCATGTGGTGCGATTAGTGGATTCCATGCAACTCAATCTCCACTTATTGCACGTACCATACAAAATGAAAAATACGGACGTAAAGTATTCTATGGCATGATGATTGCTGAATCAGCAATCGCTATGGTATGGGCAGCAGCAGCAATGGCAGTATTCCATGGTGTTGACGGTCTACAGGATGCATTAGTTCAATACGGTGGCCCTGCTGGTATCGTTCGTCAGGTATCTATCTCCATGTTAGGTGCTGTTGGTGGTACATTAGCCATTATCGGAGTTATTGTATTACCAATCACATCAGGCGATACAGCATTCCGTGGTGCACGTTTACTTATTGCTGACTACTTAAAAATCAACCAACGTCCAATCGTATCACGTTTAATTATTACGATTCCAATGTTCGTTGTATCTTATCTTTTAACACTAATCGATTTTAACTTCTTATGGAGATATTTCTCATGGGCGAACCAAACAACAGCGATGATTATGCTTTGGACAGCAGCGATGTACTTGGTTCAAGAAGGAAAAAATCACTGGGTTGCAACAATCCCTGCTACATTTATGACAGCTGTAACCTTCACTTATATATTACAAGCACCAGAGGGCTTAGGATTAGCAACATCTATTTCTTACCCACTTGGCTTAGCAATTACAATAGGTATTGTCGCACTATTTGCAGTAAAAGCGATTAAAGCTAGTAAAAATGGAGACATCTCTTTGCAAAATTAATGAAGACGAAGGTGAGAGACAATGAAACCTATTATTCCGAAAATAGATATTAAAGTGCAGTTTACAGATCGAGTATTAAGCTTCATTAAGGATAATGGGGGAGTCCTCACCTTAGAAGAAGCCCCTCAAACTGGCTGCTGCACCAACTTTATTTTTGTCGGTGCCCATGTGGGGAAACCAAATGATGAAGGCTTCTTTCAAGTCATCGAACAAGACGATATTACAGTTTACTGTGATCCATTCATCCTAAAAAAGGATAAGACCTACCATATTGATTTAGAAGGTCTGTTCAAATGGAAAACAATTGTCGTACATTAATATAAAAGACTGATGTTATTTGTAAAGCACTCATCCGTTAGATGAGTGCTTTTTCTATTTCATTGGATAAGGAAATGTAATAGGTCTATAATAGTAACTAACTAAATATATGATATTATTTTCTATGAAAAGGAAGGGAGAATTGACATTGACTGAATTAATATATCATACAGATAGCTATGTCAAGGAATTTGATTGTGTCATCATAGGTGTCGATGAGGAGGAGCATGCAGTAGAGTTAAATAGAACTGCCTTTTACCCTAGTGGAGGGGGACAGCCCTGTGATTTTGGAAAGCTAGAAACAAGCTCAACTACCTATAACGTCAGTAAGGTGAAGAAAAAAGGAGATAAAATATATCATTATATTGAAGGAGAGCTTCCAGCTATAGATGAAAAGTGCGTTGGAAAAATTGATTGGGAGCATCGCTATAAGCTAATGAAAACCCATACGGCGATGCATATTTTAAGTGGTGTGGTATGGAAGGAATATAATGTACAGGTGACAGGTGGAAATATGGAGCCACTGAAAGCAAGAATGGACTTTGAATTTGAGAATTTTGATAAAGAGTTAATTAAAGAGATCGAGGAAAAAGTGAACCTTGAAATAGAAAATAAAAGAAATATTGTAATTAATATACTTGATAGGGAAGAAGCTTTTAAAATTCCTGATCTCATTCGAACGAAGATTAATCTATTACCAGAAGGAATTACGAAGATTAGAACAATAGAGATAGAGGGTGTAGATCTTCAAGCAGATGGGGGAACCCATGTAAAAAATACGGGAGAGATTGAGAAAATTAGAATTGTAGATTATAAAAGCAAAGGGAAAATCAATAAAAGATTATATGTTGAGATTGAATAGTAAATAAACGTATTTTTTATAGGTGATAGAATGTCTAATGAAATTAAAATCGGGGTTCGAACATTAATCGAATACGTTTTTCGAAGAGGTAGCATTGATGCTAAGATAAAATCGAGTAAAGCATTAACAGAGGGTATAAAGGTTCATCAACAGGTGCAAGGAAACTATCAGGAGTTTGACCAAAAAGAGGTTTATTTAAAAACGAAAATGAAATATGAGGAAATCGTTTATATCATCGATGGAAGATGTGACGGACTCTTATTATCAACTCAAGTTCCAATAATAGAAGAGATTAAATCCACATCAAACGATTTAAGTCTCATTACAGAGGAAACCTATCCAGAGCATTGGGCACAGGCCAAGTGCTATGCCTATATGTATGCAAAAGAGCATGAAAACATAGATGTGGATGTTCAATTGACCTATGTACAGACTGATACAGGAGAGCAACTCCATTTCAAAAAAAGATTTTCCCATCAACAATTAGCAGATTTTATGCTAAATATGATACAGGTCTATACTCCATACGCTACGATGCTGCTACAACATAAAAAAGACAGAGATAAAAGTATAAAGGAATTAAATTTTCCTTTTGACTCCTATCGCGAAGGACAACGAAAGCTTGCAGGGGCTGTTTACAAAACAATATTAGAAAGCAATAACCTATTTGCAAAAGCACCTACTGGTATCGGAAAAACCATCTCTACTATTTTCCCTACGGTAAAAGCGATAGAGGAAGGCTTCACACAGAGAATACTTTATTTAACGGCAAAAACAATTACAAGGCAGGTAGCCGAGGAGACATTTCAACGGTTGCATGAAAATGGGTTATTGTTAAAGGTAGTCACCATTACGGCAAAGGAAAAGATATGCTTCAAGGAAAAAATGCAATGCCAAAAGGAGTATTGTGAATTTGCCAATGGTTATTATGATCGGGTAAACGACGCTATACTTGACATTTCAGATCATCATCAGGGGTTAAATCGGCAAGTCATCGAGGAATATGCGATGAAGCATACCGTCTGTCCATTTGAATTATCATTAGATGTAGCTTACACCACAGCAGACGCGATCATTTGTGATTACAATTATGTCTATGATCCTCGTGTTACCTTGAGACGATATTTTGACGAGCAAAAGAGACAAACGGTTTTGTTGGTTGATGAAGCACACAATTTAATCGATCGAGCGAGGGAAATGTTCTCTGCAACTCTCTATAAATCTACCTTTTTACAGTTAACTAGAGAATATAAAGAAGTAAATAAGGAGATATATCAAGCAGCTAAAAGGGTGAATGAATATTTTTTACGATTGAAAAAGCAAAGTAGTCAAGGAAGCTTCGTATTGAAAGAAATACAAAAGGAGCTCATTGCTTTAATAGAGGGATTTATTACTGCTGCTGAGGAGGAGCTGTTCTCTCCGCGTTTAGTAGAGAATAATACTACATTAGTTGATGCCTATTTCGTAGCCTTAGACTTTATCGCCACTGCGAAGCTCTATGATGAACGCTATATCACCTATATTGAAGTGGAGAAGAGTGAAGTAAGGTTTAAAATGTTTTGTTTAGATCCGTCCCACCTTATAGAAGAAAAAGGGAAAAGGTTCCGAGCAAAGATATTTTTTTCTGCAACCCTAACCCCCTTAGACTTTTATCAGGATATGCTTGGGGGAAAGGTAGAGGACTATGCACTAAGCCTGCCTTCTCCTTTTGAAAGAAAGCAGACAGAGGTCTTTATTCAACCCCTTTCCACTAGATATCGTGAACGTGAGACGACGAAGGGGAAAATAGCGACGACGTTGCATAGCCTTGTGACCAATAGACCGGGTAATTATCTTTTCTTTTTTCCTTCCTATCAATATATGAATATCGTATATGAAGAATATCATCAGATAGACCAACAGGCTCAAGTGATGGTTCAGGATAAGGTTATGGGAGAGCAGGAGCGAGAGAGCTTCTTAGCTGCCTTTAAGGACGATAATCAAGCTACATTAGTAGGCTTTGCTGTGTTAGGAGGGATTTTCTCTGAAGGGATTGATCTAAGAGGAAATCGACTAAATGGCGTAGCTGTCATTGGAGTTGGCCTTCCTCAGCTCTGTTTGGAACGAGATCTAATCAAGGATTATTACAATAGTGTTGGGAAGATTGGCTATGATTATGCCTATGTTATTCCAGGAATGAATAAGGTATTACAGGCTGGTGGTAGACTCATCCGAACGGATACCGATGCTGGCACGATTGTTCTAATAGACGACCGCTTTTTACAGCAAAAATATCAATCGTTATTACCCTATGAATGGAAGCATTATAAAGTGATAAGGTAATCTGGACACTTCCCTGTTTGGGGAAGTGTTTTTTCATTATGAGGATTTTTAAAAGATTATGTCACATTTTGGCAGGGATAAATTGGTGGAAGTAGAATTTACTATATAGGTCTATAACTCATTTTCCCGAACCACTTCGGTAACACCCCTGATTCGTCAGCATTACCGAAACGATACGGCAACCCAACCAAATGAGCAGTATATACGAAGTACTGCGTAAATACCTATA
>CAZEQK010000034.1:0-37984 GCA_964514395.1 uncultured Bacillaceae bacterium | reverse complement strand
CTGAAACCCACGATCACAATGAATCATTGGATTTGCTCCTGGAGTTGCCTCCAAAGCCATATCTGGGTTTAAATACAAGTTGATTGTTATTTGAATGCCCTAGATTTCACATAACGTTTCTTTTTCTTTCGAATTACAGATTGTAAACCTGTGAGTTTCATGAGGCGATAGATTCGCTTATGATTATATGTTTTATGTAATCTCAGATTTAAGTTCATCATTAATCTACGGTAATCGTAAATGCCTTCTACCTCTTCATAAAGGTTAATCATCTCAGTTATCAACGCCTTATTCTCTGCTTCTCGTGCGGTTTCTTTTCTATTTAGCTATTTATAGTAAGCGGAGCGAGAAATACTCATAATATCGCATAACAGGGATATGAAGAACTGTTGTTTATCGTAGACATGTTTAATTGCAATGTATTTATTTTCTTGTCTAACTCAACTTAAAACCGCCACCTTTCTAACTCCTCCAACTTTTTTAGGAGTTCATTTTCTGCTCTCAGTCGCTCATTGTCTGCCTTTAGTTTCTTCATTTCAAGTTTCATTTTTTCCTCTGCTGTTAGTTCTTCTGAAACCTTTGACCATATGAATCATGGTAGTTATAATAATGACCAAGATCCTTTAAAGCAATCGGTGGAATGTTACGTTGAAATTGCTTAAAACACGCAGTACAGAACAACTAAATGTTCAATAAAACGAATATATATCAATAAAAACGTAGTATACATCACTTTTTACATTTGACGAAATGAAACTAGATGATATAAAATAATGAAGCTAAAATTAATATATATGCTGGAGGATATTTGCGATGACGGTGAAACAATTTTTAAGTAGAGGTATCTATATTTTGACCATTCCATTAATAGGATTAGCATACGCACCTATAAATCATGCCTCGGAAAAAGTATATTCGCTTGTAACCGTACTCGATGATAAAATCCCCTTTGAATCCTTTTTTATCATACCGTATTTAACTTGGTATATTGTAATCATTGCTGGTTTACTTTGGCTTCTATTTAAGGACAATAAATTATATATTTCAAGTATAAGTACAATGGTTATCGGTATGCTTATAAGCTTTGTAGTCTATTCTGTATTTCAAACAACGGTACCAAGACCTGAAGTATTAGGACAGGATATTTTTTCAAGGCTAACGAGGATGGTTTATCACATGGATAACCCCTATAATGCATTTCCTAGTATTCATGTCATAACAAGCTATGCCATATTTAAAGCAAGTAACCGTCTAAAAAGGGAATCGAGAAAGACTTCAATTTTCTTCCGAATACTTTCAATGTCTGTTATTATATCCACTCTATTTGTAAAACAACACACGCTAATGGATGTATTTGCTGGTATAGTAATAGGTGATATTTTGTTCTACATGGCGGGAAAGGTATACACCTTCGTTATAAGAATGAAAGAGAAGAGAGAATTCGGGCCAAAGTCTGTTAGAGGAAGCATATCAAAAGTCGATAATTACTAATTGAAAATAGGATTATTGCAATCATAGTAGGGAGGAAGCTGATTCCTCTCTACTTTTTTTAATGAATTTAGAATATTTTTTTTAAAAATCTTCATTTTTTATAAGACGGAAAATTTCCATAATTATGGTATTAAGACTAAGCCATACCCCTCCAAAAACATAGCCAGCGAGTAGATCACTTGGTGTTTGGATTTCTAGATATATTTTGCTCAGTCCAACTAGCACGAGTAGTAGAATGAAAAGGATTGGGGAAAATGTTTTAGCTACTCTGTTCTTACTATGTATGATAAGGAAATAAGTTGCAACTCCATAGACCACGAGTACCATTAATGATTGCCCCCCTGGAAAATGAAGCTGTGTACTTCCAGCTATATTTTTCAAATGACCGATATACTGGAAGCTATATTGTAATACCTGTTTAAACAATTCTCCACCAATAATGATGAGAAATAAGAAGCCGGTTTCAAGCTTTAAATCTGTTCTCTTCATCCAAATCCAAATAAAGGTGAACAGAATAATAGGTAGAATCATATGAAGTGATGAGATAAACTGAACCTTTTGCATAAAGGGAAGCCACTCATTATGAAAGATAAGGGATATAATAAATACTGTCACTTCATTAAAAAGGATGAAGTCATTACTAAGGAAATCTTCAATCATACCAAACATGAAAATAGTCAGCCCTAAAAATATTACTGCGGTAATAATAGTGATTAATTTCACTTTTCTTAAGGAATGAAAAATATCCAAGGAATAATGCAAAGTGTTAATGATGCCATGCTTAATATTTTCCTTATGGTATCGATATAAGAAAAGGATGAATAATATAATGGTGATGAATATACCTGTAATGATTAAATATTGTTTAATATAGAGATGAAATTTGGACCATTCAGGACCTAAAATCCTGCCAATGGAAATGAAAACAGTCACCCATAAAAAAGCACCAGTATATGCGAGTAGACTATATTTACGAAAAGGTATTCGCGTGATACCTGAAAAATAACCTGTAATATGTCTCACGCCAGGAATGAAAAAAGCGAAAAGAATCATTTTATTTCCATACTTTTTAAACCAATTCGACACCTTTTCCAACCTATCTGGGCCCATATGAATATAATGGCCAAATTTGAAAAAGAAGGGTGTCCCTAGCTTAAAACCTATCCAATATGCAATCGTCATACCGATACTGCTGCCTAATCCTGCCATCAATATATTTAGAAAGAAGCTTAATTTACCTTGAAATGCTAAATAGCCAGCATAACTCATAAGAATCTCCGTTGGTAAAGGAACAGCGATTAATTCAAGCATAAGTGAGAATAATAATACGATATAACCGTAATGATCGATGTAGTTTGTTATCCAATTCAAAATAGCTCCTCCTAAAGAACAACATTGCATGATATTTTACAATTAAAATAGCAAATCTGATCTGGATTCATCGTTCTAATCATAGTAATTATGATAGAAATATAATAGCAAAAGTAAGTATCAATATTATAGCTTTTCCTATTAAAAGAGGGCTATTACATGAAAGACATTAATCATATACAAAAAGTTCAGTTGAGAGTATTTGACACATGATTGAATAGCTATATGTTGTATGGTATAATTTGAAAAATTGAATAAATTGTGATGATAAAGAAGAGTAAATCATACTAATCTTAAGAGAGCTGATGGTTGGTGGGAATCAGTGTGTAAGTATGATTGAATGGGCTTTTGAGCATCCAAACCGAAACATTTGGTGTAGGCTTTGGCGAAGTGTCCTATCGATAAAAGGGGCAGGTATTAGTAGTTTTGATACCTAACAAGTGAGTTTGTCTGTTTTATTAACAAACTAATGAAGGTGGTACCACGGGTTTCCCGTCCTTTTGGACGGGGGACCCTTTTTTAATAACTAAAAAAGGAGTGTGGTTTCAGTGCAAGATGGCTGGTGGTGGTTTAGATCAAATAACAAGAAAAGGATAAGATTAATTTTAATCAAATGGAGGGATTTTAATGAATAAAGAAGTACTAGTGACAGGCATTCGTTCCACAGGGGAATTACACGTAGGGAATTATTATGGGGTATTAAAAGGACTGATTGAGCTTCAAAAAAGCTATAAAGCGTTTTATTTTATTGCAGATATCCATTCTTTAACGACCCATCCTAATCCAAAGGAAATGAAAGAAAGGGTATTTAGTGTAGCAAAGGATTACCTAGCTGCTGGCTTGGCTCCAGAACAAGCGGTATTTTATTTACAATCATCAATAGCTGGAGAGGTAAGTGAGCTTTCTACCTATTTAGGGATGGTCATGCCACTTGGCGATCTCCTGCGTTGTCCAACTTTTAAGGAGAAAGCAAAAAAATATCCCAATAATGTAAATTATGGACTTGTAGGGTATCCTATATTAATGGCAGCAGATATTATCATTCATAACGCTAGGATCGTGCCAGTTGGGGATGATCAGCTTGTTCATCTTGAAATAGCAAGAACCATCGTTCGGAAATTTCATCATATTTATGGGGAGATATTTGTAGAACCTCAACCTGTTATGGGGAATGCGGTTAGGATTCCTTCTCTTATGGGAAAGGGTAAAATGAGTAAATCTGATCATGAAAACTCTTATATTGGCCTAGATGAAAGCCTTGTGGACATTCAAAGTAAAATGAAGAAAGCTTACTCAGACCCCTTAAGGATATATAAGGATCAGCCAGGACATCCAACAGCAGAAGGCTGTAATGTTTTCCATTTGCATACCTTTTTTACAGAAGAGAACAAGATTGAGGAGATAAAGCAAGGATGTCAAAAAGCTGAAATTGGATGTGTAGCATGTAAACAAATCCTTGCTAAATCAATGAATAATGTAGTAGAACCAATTAGAGAAAAAAGAAAAAATATAACAGATGATTATATCCATGATGTTTTATTAATTGGAAAGGAAAAGGCGAAAAAATCAGCTAATGAAACGATTGCTAAGGTAAGAAAGAAAATGGGCTTGCAAATACTATAATAAATGATACTTACCTGTATACAGCAAATGGGACGAAAAATTATATTTCAAATTGCCATTCATCCTTCAGTAACAAATATAAGGCTGACAAATCATCTTCTAAATCCTGTAATGATATAGATTTTTCCTCGTAACCAATCATAGGGAATATAATATTTGCTACTTTTGTAGCAATTTCTTCCCTTTCTTTTTTAGATAGGGAGGAACGTCTTGAAATATAGGTTTTTAATAGCTTCCATTCATCAGACTTTATCTTTTGAATAGTCCATTCATCTAATTGTATTCGCTTGGCATCAATTTTTCTTTTAGTGAGTTCTTTTTCAAATTGTTTATCCTTCTTTTTTACTCTAATATTTCTTTCATAAACAACAATAGTACCAGCCGCCAAATCCCCAATTCGTTTATGCCTTGGGTGTAAAAAGAGCATTATGATTCCTAGTAAATAAAATGTTGGTAAAAAATCTATTAAACGTAACAAGTTTCTAACCATCGAAGAAATAAAGGTAATAGATTGACCATTATCTTGTATCACTCGGATTCCAATAAACCTCTTGCCGATGGTACGCCCTGCATCAAAAAATTCAAAAAAGACGAAATAACCCCACCATAAAACAAAAAATACAATAATAAATAATGCAACTAGGTATCCAGTCCATGTTGAATCTTCTGAAACTATTCCAGAATAATATAGACCTAACGAAAAGATAATAATTGTTATAGTGAGAATAGTAATATCAATAATTTGTGCGGTTGTTCTACTTCCTAATCCTGCAACCTTAAACCTTAAATTAACATTCTCTGGAGTCGTAATATCGATATGTTCCATTTCATGAAATTCCTTTCCAGTTTTTCTGTTAAATTTTATAGCGACGCTTTGTTGAAAATATTAAAATATTTTTATACAATTACAATGCAATTATCTCATTTTTAATGTAAAATTTTTATAGGTTTATTTTGTAAATAATGCTATCTTTGATTGATTTTAAAGTAATATAAAATATAGAGAAGGTGAAGATAATTGGACCAAAAGATGTTTGTTAAACAAAATCGTGATGATTGGAAATCTTTAGAACAAATATTAAAAAAAGTAACGAAGAGAAAAACTGAGAAAACTTTAGAAATTATAGAGGAATTTCAATTTCTTTACCAAAAAGCTGCACATCATCTTTCCTTTGCTCAAACATATTTTCCTAATGAAGATGTCACTATATATTTAAATGAACTTGTTTCCAAAGCACATAATATTTTATATCAAGATCAGGTCAGTAGCATTTCTCAAATAAAGCAGTTTTTTTCAAGAACATTTATTCAATTGTTAGATGAACAGCGTTCTTTTGTTTTCATTGCCTTTATTCTGTTTCTTATTGGAGCTATTGGTGCATTTATAGCAGTTTATAATGATCCACTTCATTTATACACTATCTTACCAGATAAAATTGCATATGCTCTAGATCCAAATAAGCTAGGGCAAGATCCTTCTTCTAATCAATTATTATATAATTCTCCTTCCATTTCCGCTGAGATTATGACTAACAATATTCAAGTTGCATTCTTAGCATTTGCTGGTGGGTTAACCTTAGGTATATTATCTGTATATTTAGTGATATATAATGGGATTATTCTTGGTGCCATTGCTGCGTTATTTTTAAACTATGGGAAATTTTATATTTTTTGGGCTTATATTTTACCTCACGGTATCATCGAATTAACTGCTATCTTTATTGCAACTGGATCAGGATTATTAATGGGATATAAAATTTTGGTTCCAGGCCAATTTCCAAGATCTTATCAATTGAAACGTCAGGCAATACGTTCGGTACAGCTTCTTTTAGGAACAATACCTTTATTTATTATTGCTGGGATCATTGAGGGATATATTACTCCAGCACCAATTTCGTTAGAAGCAAAATATATAGTCTCAATATTAACAGTAGTAGCTTTGATTTTTTACGTCTGGCTTGGTAAACGAATGGGTAAAAATCGCAAATCTATTAAAGTACCCCTCGATTAATAACATCTATGTAATGTGAAAGAGTAGCCACTGCTAAATGCTCTTCAGGAGCTTCAATCATTTCAATGCCAACTTGTGATAGACGCCTAGTGTCATCCTTTTTCCGTAGAATTTGTTTTTGGGCGATACTTTTTATCATAGCTACTTTTTCATCATCAGGACTCTTTTTAATCCATTGTCTAATCATAGGATCAGCAATACTCATTAGTAAGAATAGGTGTATTCTTTTTAGTCTTTGAATATATTGTAGAGGGGTTTGTTCGAATAATATCGGATCCAAATCACTAAAAAGTATAATGAGACTACGTCTTTTTTGCTTCAATTCCAAATAATTAAATGCTTTCATATAATTAGAATCAATTGGTTCACTATGAATGTTGTATATCTCTTTAATAATCGTCTGCAAATGGGGTAACCCTTTTCCAAAGGGAATATACTTTTTCACTTGATTTGAAAAAACCATAACGGAAACATAATCTCCTAATTTTAATGCAACTGCTGCAACAGTTAGTGCTGCTTCGAAAGCTAGTTCAAGTCTATTCCCATCTGTTAATTCTACCCCCATGGCTCTACCACTATCAATCAAAAGTGTAATATGCTTCCCATGTTCAGGTTCATAGACGTTTGTCATTAATTCTGAAAGCTTTGCAGTTTGCTGCCAGTTAATTTTTCTAGGGTCATCTCCTAAAACATAGGATCTAACTTGAGCAAATTCTCCACTCCCAACTTGATATCTTTTTAATTTATTTCCATGGGATGATAAAATTTTCTGTACCTTTGTATAATGACCTTTTATTTGACTCATATCTGGTATAACTCTTATTTTATTATAAACCTCAAAAACCATTTGCTTTTTCCAAAATCCCAACATAGTTTGATATCGAAAATAAATTTTTTTTAGCTCATAATCTCCCCTGATTTGTGCTTCTGTTTTATTTGTTACTACGATACTCTTCCTACCATGTATCTTTTCCTTTATAGGAATAGGGTGTATAAAAGAGCTTGGAATATCATCCAATAGTTCAAAACGAATAGGAAAATTAGAATTATTGTTAATTTGATATTGAATAATAAAATTTTCCCTTCGTTCAACTTCTTCCTCAAGTATTCGGGTACATTTTATCTCATTTCTTCGAGGACTTAATACTAGGTCAATGAAACTAAATAAAAGTAGTATCGAATTTAATATAAAAAATGAGTTCCAACCAAAACTAAACAGTGATAAAAGATTAATAGGAATAGCTAGAACTGCAAATAAAGCTAATAATTTAAGTGACGGTATAATGCCATTATCTCGGAACATCCGTTGTAGCAACCACGTCTTGGATGATTTGCTCACTAGTTCCTCCCTCCAATTCTACATGTGGGGCTGGAATTATTCGGTGTCTTAATGCTGCCGGTACTACTATTTTAACATCATCAGGTGTAACGTAATCTCGACCTTCTATAAAGGCCCAAGCTTTACTAGAATCTAATATAGAGATCCCAGCTCTAGGACTTGCTCCTAATTGTGTCAAATTAGATTCACGTGTCCCACGTACAATTTTTGTAATATAATCGATGATTAATTCGTCTACATTTACAGAACTAACCTGTTTTCTAAGATTATTGAATGTTTCAAGTCCTATCATTGATTCCTTTGGTTCTTCGTTTAAACGATATAATGTTGATTGTCGAAGTACTTTTTTTTCTGCCTCTAGATTTGGATAATCAATTAAAAGCTTAAATAAGAACCTATCCTGTTGTGCTTCAGGAAGAGGATATGTACCCTCAAATTCAATTGGATTTTGTGTTGCAACGACAAAAAAAGGATCAGGTAACATAAAAGTCTCACCGTGAATGGTTACTTGCTTTTCTTCCATTGCTTCTAATAAAGCAGCTTGTGTCTTTGCTGGAGTTCGATTAATTTCATCTGTAAGTAAAATGTTTGCAAAAACAGGTCCCTTTAGGGTTTCAAATTGACCATTTTTCATATTAAATATAGTGCTACCTGTAATATCACTTGGTAATAAATCAGGTGTAAACTGAATTCTACGAAAAGTACCACCTATCAATTGAGCAAGTGTTCGAACCATCTTTGTCTTACCAATTCCAGGAACACCTTCTAATAATACATGTCCACCTGAAAGAATTGCTGCAATGATAAGTTTAAGATTATTTCTTTGACCAAATATTTTTTCTTCGTAGTTATCTAGGAGTTTTTTGATTTCATTGTTCATTTCTTTTCCACCTCTTTATACATCTCATCTAAACGTTTCGACCATAAGAGAAAATCCTTGTAAGCTATTTTTTCTCTTTGAGTTAATACCATCAATTCCTGCCAATATTGTTTCCATTGCTTCCTTTTATCATTTACTAATCGAGGTGTTACTTCACTAATCCAGCTTATCCTATCTGAATGTGATGGAATACCCCATTTTTCCATTACTAAATGTTGTAGATACTCTATTTGGATATCTAATGATTCTTTATAAAATTTACCTCGCAAATACCAAGCAGCAATCGCCCGTATTCGCTCATCACCATACCTTACTGTCCATTCTCTTGGTAATTCAATAGGTCCAAACCTTTTCCCTTTATACCATACCCATAAGAGTAGAGTGATGATAGCTTGAAAAAATAAGAATAAAAACCATTTTGGATATACTTCAAATAAGGTGAAAACAGTTTTATAACCATGGATGTAGTCATTAAACCATATAACGCTAGGGGCTTCATTTTGTATAAGCGGAAGTAATAATTCTAGATTATTTTGCTTAAGAATTTCACCATTTGATACCCATTCAGGTGTTAATAGGACTATTAATTTACCCTTTTCAAAAGGTCGTGATAAAGCAATGATACCTATATTATCTCTTAATAATATATTATCTTCAGATTTGGGAGTTATCCTTACATTTGAATTTACTGTTGCCCGATAAGACTTATTATCAGACGTACTAAAAATAAATACTTCATTTTGGTTAGTATCTTTTATAGGGGACGTATCAATGTTAAAGTACCCATTTGGATTATCACTGATTAACAACAGTTTATTACCAGTATTCAGCCATTTCATCCATTTATTGGTTTCCCCTTCTTGAAATTGTTCATTTGGCTTAATTGTAATCATAAGTTGATTATTTTCAATAGTAGGTAGTGATGTTACGGGCTTTTTCCAAACCTGGACATGATGATATTCATTTCTTAAAAATGTATAAAAAGCCTTAACTCCTGTTGGAGAAGGAGATGCCGCGACATAATTAGGGTATTGAATAGGTTTATTACCACCATATAGCATGCCTAAACCAAGGAAGAGTGTTATTCCTAGAGCCACCCATATCCAAATATTGATTTTTTGGTCTTTAAAGTTCATTCTCATGACCCCTTTCTATCAGAATTATCGGAGTCATAATCCATATTAGCACCTAATAGAGATGTATCCTTCATTCTTATGTCTACAAATTCTCGATAGGATAAATAATCATCCATGTTTATTACTCGACCACCATAAATAGCCTCATCAAATTTTAAAGCAAGGAGATAAAATTCATCAGCTAATTCTTTATTTTGTTCATTTAATTCGTCATAATACTCCCAGTTTGTTTTCCATGGTTTTGCTGTAATTAATTCATTTTCATCTAGGTATAAGATAAAACTTAAAAATACATGACGAAGAGCTAAACGAAAATCTCCTTTTTGTGCTAAATGATGTGCTTCATTCAAATGATTTTGGGATGATACATGTAAATCTTCATTCGAATGAATAGGTCTAGTATAGTAACGACGTTCTTGTACCAATTTTAATATGACTTTAACAACTAAAAATAAAAAAATAATTACAACAGCAGCCATGATTCCATAGCTTACCCATTCTAACGTTTTATCGTTTACATGTAAGTTAGGAAACAATTTTTTAAGAATGTGAATTAACCAATTTTTAAAACGATTAAACCATTCTAACAAAAAATTTTTGTGAGTCTGATAATAAACTTGATATTCATTTTTAGCCATAATTTGTTCCAGTTTTTCTCTTGCTTCAATTGAGTTTAAGGGTTCCAAATTATCCCCTTCCTTATCTAATTGGTTACTTATTCTTTATCACAATTCATTTTCTGGTTCTTGATCATTTTTTTGCTCATTAACTGTTTCATCATAATTATAATCATGGATCATTTGCTTTAAATCTGTAGCTTCATTTCGAATACGAAGGTCAAAATATACTAGAGTATATGCCACAATAAATATGATGGTTGAAATAAAACTTAGCAAGGTATTCAATAATGTTGATAGAATGCTTACTCCCAAAAGGAGTTCTAATCCAAATGATAATACAAGGGTAATAGTGGTTGTTAGGATTGATATAACAAAATACAGTCCTAATAATCGCCAAAAACTCCCCTTTGTTAGTTTGAAACTTTTACTTAATCCAGGGGATACCTTTTCAAAAACTATGGCTACAAAGAAAAAACTCCATCTAGTTAAAAAATAGATAAACGCTGATAAAGCAGCCCCTAGTATAATTATTCCTAGAATGATTTTGATAATAATATTTAACTTTGTTAAGGTTATAGAAACAAATATAACTGCAATGATTGACAAAGCTATGTATAATCCAAACACAATTAGAAAAAAGATACTATACCCACCCATAATTGGCCAATACCTAGAAAAAGCACGTTTAATAATCTTTTTAATATTTAAATCTTCATTTCTTTTAATATAATCTGTAGCCAAGATTAGCGAAATAGCAGCTATTGGTGATGCCAATACAATTCTTAAAAATAATGCAAGAAAATATATCACGAGGCTGCTAACTCCAAGATTATTCAACGCTAAGTTTGATTGTTGGGTTAAAAAATTTTCAAAATTAAAATTTAATGGTTGTCCAATAAATGAAAAACCAGTTCCTGATAATAGTGAAAGATTTAGTATTAGGGCAAAGGGACCTAATATAATCAACATAATTAAAAATAATTTAGCAAAATTCCCTTTTATAAAATGAAATGTTAAATCTAATATCTCACCAAAGCTGTGTGGGTTCTCTTGCCAATGTTCCATTTGTTATCCTCCTCTAATATTTATAATTAGTTGTAAAGATATTCATAACTAGAAGTATATCAATTATTTATATAAATTTCCTTACATTAATTACAAATAAATAAATAAAATAATGCTATCATTTACAAAAAAATATTATCAACTATTGTTATCATTTTTTCATTTCTTTCAACGGGCTTTAAATAGCGTGTTCTAAATTCATAGGTTGTCCGCTACGGACATTTTTACCACTTCAAAATTCTCAAATTCAGTTAATGTATGAAAAATAGGCTACTTTTTTATTTGGGAGCACCGTGAATAGAATTATTCCATTATGTTTATAATCAAGTTTAAGTATGTGATAATAAAGAAGACTTGGTTCAGATGGAGTCTTGTTAAAACCGAAGATAAAAAAAAGAAATATCAAAGGATTAAATAGTCTCTAATATTTCTTCAGCTTTAATATCTCTTCCATCTTTGATAAAACTACCAAATACTATCGTAGATTCTTTGATCCATTAGATTGGTATCGATGGAGCAGGTTTTTGCGTTTCTACCATATTGCCACAGCCATACATTGCTAGCACATGGTGGCATACTAGGCTTGAATTCTGGAGCTTCTGTTTGTTTGCTTTCCCCAATTTCTGGTTCTGCACTCCAAATTACCGTTTGAACTCTAACCCGTTCGTCTTTTTTTATAGCGGCACAATAAGCATTACTAAAATCACCTTCCACAGGGTTCGCATATATACCTGGTTTATAATTACTTGGGTAGAAGGCGTCTACATATCCTCGAATCCATCCTTCATTCACCTTAAAAAACTTTTCAACATTAGCAAAAATAAAGGTTCCCTTTGGAAATGCAAGACGTTGGGCATTAAAAATTGCATTTCTAGCTACCACTCTACCTTGTCTATAGCCAAGAGCCGCTTTAAAATCATTGTAAACAGGTAACACCTTCACACCCTTTTGGTGCAAAAAATTTATTTCCTGTGGAGTTAATCCGTCATTTACGTTTGGGATGGTTGTTAAATATCTTCCCCAAAATTTCGGATTACCATAATTATTTACTACGCAAGTATATAGCTCATTTGTAACTTTATTAGCGGAGTCCACTCCCCAAAGCTTTCTTGCCATTAGATCACTCCTTCTTCAATATTCTAATCTTTATATATATATGTCTATTTCTAATTTTTGGGTAAAATTTTTTAACTTCATATAAAAAAATAACCCTCTTTTTTTATAGAGGGTTAAGTCAAAATTCACTTTTAAGGGTTTATAATCATTACGTTGTCCTTTGCCGCCTTTTTAATATCATCATCACTAAACCACATGGGCTTGTATTCACCATGAAGCCATTTTTGTATTTGATCATCATAATGCTCACTAAATGGATGTCCTGAGCTTCCGCCGAATAAAATATCCATTCCATGATTCATATCAGCTAGATCAACACCATAACGCCATGGGCCAGCAGATGTAACCTGATAAGGATTTGCTAGGGGATAAGAGGCAGCTCCAACTGTCACAGCACTTCCACCATAGGAATATGGACCATCATTAAAAATGATATCTAATCCTTTTTGTTTTCCCAGCGGATGATCAAAGGTAATCGTGTGCAGAGTACCCCATTTCCAAGCATCAATATTACCACCAAGCTTATCCTTTAACTCTATCACAGTGTCTTTAAATGATTGAATGATGATTTGGTCTCTATTTTCTTTTTCATTTGTCGTAACATTGTCAAACCAGGTAGAGTCATTGACTAAAAATTTATCCATGGTATTGATTGCGTTTCCATGGGTGATAAATTTTGTAAATAGCTCATCATCTAGCTCATCCTTAAAGGTATTTTCTAAAAGATGTAGATACAAGGTATGGTATATCATTGGCCCTGCTTCGGTTGGTTCATCTTTTGGATTATTATCTAACCATGCAAAGAATTGCTCCTTAACTTTTTCATTCAGATTATCGAAATTTACACTTTTTAGTGCAATTTCAAGAATGGGAGCTAGCTTCCTAGCTTGTAAATTGTTCCAATTTGTTTGGATGGATATGACGTCCTGTAATGTTAAATTTTTTCTTCCCTTGAGTGATTCCGTGATGCTTGTTGCTCGGTATGGTGGCGCCCATTCATAGGACAGAAAATAGGGATAGCTATTATCGACTACTTTATTATTCGCAGTTGCTAAAAAACCCTGTTTTGGATTCATTACCGTAGGTAATTGATCATAGGGGATAAAACCTTTCCATTCATATTGGTCATTCCAGCCAGGTACAGGCAATAATCCATCCCCTTTAGAACGGATAGGAATCAACCCATTTCCTCTATATGCAATATTTCCATAAATGTCAGCATAGACAAAATTCTGTGCTGGCACTTTAAAGTTTTCTAAGCCTTTTTTAAAGGAATCCCAATCCTTAGCTTGATCGATTTGGATGACTGCATCAAGCTCACTAGTCGGCATCAGATTGGTCCATTTCAATGCTAGGGGTATCGTATCAGGTTGATCAAAAACATCGGAGATGATTGGGCCATGTCTAGTGATTGCTACTGTATAAGGAACATCCTTTTCTCCCTTTACCTTTATATCGTATTTTACAACCTTTGCATCCTCCCATTTCCCATTATATTCGAACTGGTAGGGGTTATCAGGGTTTCGCTTTTCAATATATAAATCTTGAACATCTGGATTTAAGTTCGTTACACCCCATGCAATATAATCGTTGTGACCTACAATAACACCTGGTATACCTGGAAAGATAACGCCAGTAATATTCATTACCCCAGGAACCTTTAAGTGGTTTTGATACCAGATAGAAGGAGACTTTATTTCTAAATGCATATCATTTGCTAGAATAGGTTTACCTGATTTGGTCATTGATCCACTGACAACCCAGTTATTACTGCCAATCCCAATCCCAGGCACCCCAATACGGTCTCGATCGGATAAATCAGTTAATGCTAATAGCTTTTCTGCTTTAGGGTATGATACGCCAGCTTCTCTCCATGCATTTTTTATGATTGTTATACCATCTTTAGGATAAGAAGGAAAAATTTCTTTTACTTTATTTTCATCTAGCTTTTCACTAATAGCCATTAACAATAGCTCTGTTTGCATGTTTCCGCCTAATGTCCAAGACATATATTTTCCTATGGCTAGGGAATCAGTAACCTTCCAAGTAGTTGGTTTGTACCCTAATAATGTGAATTCTGGAGGTAGGTTGTTTTTATGTTCATCTATAAAGGCATTAACCCCATCTGCATAGCTTTGTAAATACTTCTTTGATTGAGGAGCAAGTATCTTTTCCCCTTTTTCTGCAGCTCGATAAAAACCAATAGATATGAAAAACTTATCTGCGTCGATTAAATCCTTTCCAAAGATTTGAGAAAGCTCCCCTCGGACAGCCCTTCTCGATAAATCTAATTCAAAAAGGCGATCCTGTGCTTGAGCATATCCCTGTGCAAAAAAGACGTCATTTAATGAATTTGCATAAATATGAGGAATTCCCCATTCATCTCTGTAAATCGTAGCGCTATTTTTAAGAGATTTCTCTTCAAATGTGCCAAAGGTCGGAGAAATACTTTTATGGACAAACCAATATCCACTAAAGAAAACAATAATGATAACAAGTATTAAGGAAAGAGACATCCACTTCAAAAATTTTTTCATTCAAAAACCTCCTTCGATTTCTCTGTGCATTCCAAACATGTCTATATAACGGGCAGCTATTATCAGAATAATCAAATAAATATATATACTAATTTGCTATTTATTTCTATAATCCTTTATTTTTATAGCTGGTAAATTCAGAAGAAACTTTATTTAATAATATATACAAATTCTAAAAATTAAAAATATTATAAGAATTATGTATATAATCAAATATTTCTACATATTTTTACATAGAAGGCTTGAACAAAAAAGGGGGTGAACTAATTTGTTAAAGGTAGAGAATGTATCCCTTCATTTTGGAGGAGTTACAGCCTTGAGTGATGTCAGCTTTTCTGTAAAAAAGGGAGAGATTTTTGCTTTGATTGGTCCAAATGGTGCTGGGAAAACTAGTATGTTAAATTGCATCAGTGGTTTATATCATCCAAATCAAGGTTCGATCTCCTTCGATAATAAAGAAATAACGAGGTATCCAGCTTATAAAAGAACAGAAATGGGCATTGCTCGTGCTTTTCAAAATATTGAGTTGTTTAAGCACATGACGGTGTTAGAGAATATGACATTAGGTCGGCATGTCAGAATGAAATCAGGTATCTTAGCTGGAGGTATATTTTGGGGAAAAGCCCAAAGGGAAGAGGAAGAGAATCGCTATAAGGTTGAGGATATAATCGATTTCTTGGAAATTGAACATGTTAGAAATGTCCCTGTGGGGACCTTGTCCTATGGTTTACAAAAGAGGGTAGAGGTTGGGAGAGCGCTTGCCTTGGATCCTAAAATTCTTTTATTAGATGAACCCATGGCTGGGATGAATGCAGAGGAAAAGGAGGACATGGCACGGTTTATCTTAGATATACATGAAGAACGGGAGATGACGATTGTTTTAATTGAGCATGACATGGGGGTTGTGATGGATTTATCCGATCATATCGCTGTACTAGATTTTGGCAAATTAATTGGTTATGGAACCCCCGATGAAATTCAAGAAAATCCAAATGTCATTGATGCTTATTTAGGAGAAGAACTTGTAGGGTAGGGGGGCAAGTGATGATCGAAAAGACATTACCGCAATTGTTAATTGAAAAATCACAATGGATGGGTAATAAGGTTGCACTACGAGAAAAGGACTTTGGAATATGGCAGGAATGGACCTGGAGTGATTATCTAAAAGAAGTAAAATATCTTGCACTAGGTTTAGCAACGATGGGCTTTGAACGAGGGGATAAATTAGCGATTATTGGCGATAATCGCCCAGAATGGGTCATGTCTGAATTAGCCGCCCAATCCCTAGGAGGTATTTCTGTTGGTCTTTATCAAGATGCTTTACCCAAGGAAATTGGTTATGTATTAAACCATTCTGATGCAAAATTTGTTGTGGTGGAGGACCAAGAACAGGTAGATAAATTATTAGAAATAAAAGAAGAAATTCCATACATTCAAAGGATTATTTTTTATGATCCCAAGGGAATGCGAAAGTATACCCATTCCTTTCTATTGGACATGAAGGAGGTTCAAAGGCTAGGTCAACAATTAAATCTAGATAGCCCTAGCTTTTATGAAGAACAGGTTCAAGCTGGAAAAATCGAAGATATTGCTATCTTTTGTTACACATCTGGTACCACTGGTTTTCCAAAGGGAGCAATGTTAACCCATCAAAACCTTGTCAATATGGGTGAAAGCCTTATGTCGATGGATCAAGTAAATACAGAAGAGGAATTTTTATCATTTCTTCCCTTAGCATGGATAGGTGAACAAATGATGGCCTTATCATCATCCTTAGTTGTTGGCTTTACAGTCAACTTTCCAGAGGAACCAACGACAGTCCAAGAAAATCTTAGGGAAATAGGCCCACATATTATTTTTTCACCACCACGTATATGGGAAGATATGGTTTCTACAATCCAAGTGAAAATACAGGATGCTAGCTGGTTAAAACGAAAAATGTATGAATGGTTAAGCTCTTATGGAGTGAAAAAGGCGGATGAAAATTTTGGAGGGGAATCTTTATCACTTTGGGATAATTTTCTTTATGTCTTAGGTGACTATTTTGTGTTCTCTGCTATGAAGGATCATTTAGGACTTTTACGAACCAAATGGGCATATACAGGTGGGGCAGCATTAGGGCCAGATGTGTTTAGATTTTTTCATAGCCTAGGTGTCAATTTAAAGCAAATCTATGGTCAAACAGAAGTGGCAGGTATTTCTATTGTGCATCGAGATGGGCAAATAAAGTTTAATACGGTAGGACTACCTATTCCTGGTACGGAGATTAAGATTTCGGATAAAGGAGAAATTTTACTAAAAAGCCCCAGTGTCTTCTCAGGCTATTACAAAAATGATGAAGCTACAAAGGAAACTTTAGAAAATGGATGGCTACGAACTGGCGATGCAGGATACTTGGACGAGGATGGTCATCTCATAGTGATTGATCGATTAAAGGATGTCATTCGCTTAACAAGTGGAGAGCTTTTTTCACCACAATTTATTGAAAATAAGCTTAAATTTAGCCCATATATAAAGGAAGCCGTAGCCAGCGGTCAAGATAGACCCTATGTGGTAGCCATGATTAATATAGATATGAATAATGTAGGTCGTTATGCTGAAGTAAATCAAATTCCTTATACAACCTATACGGATTTATCTCAAAAACAAGAAGTCTTAAATCTAATTAGGGATGAAATTGAGAAAATAAATCTCGATTTACCTGAAAAGGCAAGGATAAAAAAATTCGTGCTTCTTTATAAAGAATTAGATGCAGATGATGAAGAGCTTACACGTACAAGAAAAGTACGAAGGGGTTTTGTAGCAGAAAAATATTTGCCTGTGATTGAAGGGTTATATGAGGAATCAGAAGAGATACATGTAGTTGGCAAGATTAAATATAGGGATGGGAAAGAGTTAGAAATTAAAACGAATATGAAGGTAATTGATATGGAAAAGGGGGTGGCTTGATGAACTTTTTTATGCAGTTAGCTGTAAGCGGTTTTGTCGTAGGAAGCATTTATGCTTTGGTAGCATTAGGCTTTGTACTTATCTATAAATCTAGCGATGCCATCAATTTTGCTCAAGGAGAATTCTTACTTATTGGGACATATATTTCGTTGACCCTAATCACCACCTATCACATTCCTTTCTTTATTGCCTTTCTTCTCACTCTATTATTTAGTGCAGGGCTGGGTCTACTTGTTGAAAGAGCGGTACTACGGCCATTCATTGGTGAGCCGGTTATCTCGATGATTATGGCAACGATAGGATTATCGAGTCTATTAGGTGGGATAGCCCATATCATTTGGGGAACAGATACGAGAGTCTTTCCGCAAATATTTTCAGAGACACCAATAAATCTACATGGTATTAAAATTTCACCAGTTTATGTATGGTCTCTCATCATCGTCATCGTTCTTCTTATCGTTTTCTCTTTGTTTTTTAAATATTCTAAGCTAGGCATTGCGATGAGAGCAACATCTGATGATCAACAAGCAGCTCTATCCATGGGCATAAGTGTAAAAAAGGTTTTTGCTGCGACTTGGGCGATATCGGCCATCGTGTCTTCAGTAGGTGGAATACTTTTAGGTAACATTAATGGAGTCAATTCTTCCTTTGCCTCAATTGGATTAAAGGTGTTACCTGTTGCACTGCTTGGTGGGTTAGATAGCATTCCCGGGGCAATAATAGGTGGATTTTTCATAGGAGTGGTTGAAAGCTTAGCAGGTGGATATATTGATCCACTCGTAGGTGGGGGAGTTAAGGAGGTCATTCCCTTTATTATTTTAGTGTTTATCCTGATGTTTAAACCATATGGATTATTTGGAAAAGAAGAAATAGAAAGGGTGTGATCAATTGAAAAGTCCATTTGTACTAGGTTGTGGAGAGTTTCGAGTAAATTATAAGCAGGATATGGCAATTTATAAAATTCCAAGGGTAAGATACAGGGTACTGGTTATCATAGGTTTGTTTCTCCTCTATCCTTTATTGGCTCCTAATTATTATATTAGCTTAGCAACTCTAGCAGGTATAGCTGCAATAGGAGCGATAGGCTTAAATATACTTACTGGCTTTACAGGGCAAATTTCAATTGGTGTTGGGGCGTTTTTGGGTGTAGGCGCTTATACCTCTGCAGTGCTAACAACAAATCTTGGTATTCCCTTTTGGATTGCCTTACCGATTTCGGGATTAATGACCGCTGCTATTGGTGCACTCTTTGGTATACCTTCCCTTCGATTAAAGGGGTTGTATTTGGCGATGGCTACCTTAGCTGCTCAAGTAATTATCCTCTTCGTTATCAATAGATGGGACTCTTTAACTGGTGGGACTGCTGGATTAGTCGTTGACAGACCATCCATTGGTAGCTTCTATTTTAATTCAGAGCTTAGCTACTATTATCTCATGATTATTTTTCTAATCGTCACGACCGTTTTTACTCTAAATTTATTTAGATCGAGGGTAGGAAGGGCATTAGTCGCAGTGAGAGATAGAGATTTAGCTGCTGAGGTAATGGGTATTAATCTCTTTAAATATAAAATAATCGCTTTTGCAGTAAGTTCATTTTTTGTTGGTATTTCTGGAGGCTTGATGGGCCACTATACATTGGTGATCAGTCCAGAATATTTTGGTATTGATATATCTATCCAATATCTAGCGATGATTTTAATTGGCGGCTTAGGAAGTGTCATGGGTTCAATCTATGGTGCCGTATTTATTACATTGTTACCTGTACTATTAAGGGGATTAATAAATCTGTTTACCAATTCCTTTCCAAGTCTATCGGGTTTGTTTGCAGGTGCAAATGAGTTAATCTTTGGGACGATTATTATCCTGTTTTTGATTTATGAGCCAGAGGGTATTGCGAAAATGTGGCGTAACTTGAAGGACTATTTCAAGCTGTGGCCATTTTCATATTAACATATTAAAAGGGGGAGCTTATGAAAAAAATAGTTGGTAAATGGTTTATCTTTACTTTAATTGCGATTTTGGTAGTGAGTACAATGGTAGGCTGTAGTAGTAATGAAACATCCGTGGGGAAGAAGGTTATTAAGCTTGGGGGAATATTTGATATTACAGGTGCGACAGCAGATGTAGGGAAGCCTTATGCTGAAGGGGCAAAAGCATATGTGAACTACATTAATTCGAAGGATGGAATTGACGGAGCCAAAATAGATTTAATTGATATTGACTATGCCTATAAGCCTCCACAAGCAGTAGAGGCCTATAAAAAATTGACTCAGCAGGATAAGGTAGTAGCAATATTAGGTTGGGGTACAGGAGACACCGAAGCATTGAAGGAGTCGATTGCTAGAGATAAAATTCCATATATATCGGGCTCCTACTCTGAAAATTTAGTAGATATCAATAAAGCCCCATATAACTTTTTAGGTGCAGCGACCTATTCAGATCAGGCTCGATCTGCATTAAAGTGGATAAAGGATAATTGGAAGGAAGCAGGAAATCCAAAGGTTGCTTTACTTTATAACGATACCCCATTTGGTAAATCTCCGATTGAGGATGCGAAGGTATTTGCCAATAAAATTGGTGTAGATATTGTAGATGAAGAGGTTGTTGATCTAAAAGCATTAGATGCTACTTCTCAATTACTTAATATGGATAAAGAAAAACCTTCCTATGCGATTATTCAAGAAACCTGGGGTGCAACAGCCACCATTTTAAAGGATGCCAAAAAACTGGGAATAACCACTAAATTTATTGGTCTGAATTGGGCTGCTGGAGAAGGCTTAATAAAATTAGCTGGTGATGCAGCGGAAGGATTTATTGGTGTTATCCCCCATGCATTTGTCCATGAGACGAACCTACCTGGTATGAATGCAATTGAGGAATATCTAAAGGCGAATGGGAAAAGTCTAGATGATGTGAATCAAAAATTCATTCAAGGCTGGGTAAGTGCTCAAATTATGTTAGAGGGGGTACGCAATGCTGGGGATGAAGTGACAGGAGAGAATGTTAGAAAAGGCTTGGAACAATTAAATAACCTTGATTTGGGAGGTCTAGCTGCACCTGTTACTTATGAATCAGATAATCACAGAGGAACGAATCAAATACGTTTAGCGGAAGTAAAAAATAATAGATTTGAGATTTTCACTGACTATTTTGGCTATTAAAAATCAATCAATGACCTATATAGAATCTATTAAATGAGAAAAGAGAAGGGTATCCCTTCTCTTTTCCTAAAGGAAAGGAGTGTTATCATGCTTCAATTAAATAATGTGGAAGTGATGTATGACAAAGTTATTTTAGTATTAAAAGGAATGTCATTAAAAGTACCAAATGGAAATATTGTAGCATTGCTAGGAAGTAATGGAGCAGGGAAGACAACGACACTTAGGGCAATATCTGGTCTGTTAAAAAGTGAAAATGGTCAAGTAACAGATGGCTATATCGAATTTGAAGGAGAAAAAATTGATGGTATTTCCCCTGAGAATATCGTAAAAAAAGGTATCTTTCAAGTAATGGAGGGAAGAAGGGTATTCGAACATTTGACGGTTGAGGAAAACCTGATAGCAGGAGCTCATACGAGGGAGGATCGAAAGAATTTAAAACAAGATATTGATGTGGTATATAAATATTTCCCAAAACTAGAGATGCTTAAGAATAAAATTGCAGGCTATTTAAGTGGTGGTGAACAGCAGATGCTAGCAATTGGAAGAGCATTGATGGCAAAGCCTAAAGTCATGCTTCTAGATGAGCCATCACTAGGGTTAGCACCTTTATTGGTAAGAGAAATTTTTTCTATTATAAAACAGATTAATAAAGAAGCGGGGACCACAATTTTAATCGTAGAGCAAAATGCAAATATTGCCCTATCTATCGCAGATTATGGTTATATCATGGAAAATGGAAAAATCGTCTTAGAAGGAGAAGTGGATACATTAATTGCAAATCAAGATGTTAGAGAATTCTATCTCGGTTTAAGCGATCTTGGTAAAAAGAATTATCGAGATGTAAAGCACTATAAGAGGAGAAAGAGGTGGTTATCTTGATAGAGAGAAAACTAAGGCAATTCATGGAAAGTAGTGGCCATAAATCCACATTTTGGCGAGAACGGGTGCAGGATAAAGCATTTCATCAAATACCTGTGCTTAAAAAAACAGATTTAATCGAAATCCAAAAAAACACTCCCCCATTTGGTGATTTGTCTACTTATTCTCATCAGCAGCTAGTGCGCATCTTTATGTCTCCAGGTCCAATTTATGATCCCCAAGGAAACGAAGGGGATTACTGGCGATTTTCTGAAGCGCTGTACCAGGCAGGCTTTAGAGAAGGGGATATTGTTCAGAATACATTTTCTTATCATTTATCACCCGCTGGATTTATGTTTGATGCTGCTTTAATAAAGCTCGGGATCACAGTGGTTCCTGCGGGTGTGGGTAATACAGAGCTACAGCTTCAGATCATGAAGGATGTTAAGGTGAATGGTTATGTTGGTACGCCTAGCTTTTTAAACATACTGTTAGAAAAAGGAGAAGAGCTAGGATATAGAATAGGCAAGGAGCTACAGCTTGAGAAAGCCTTTTTCACTGCTGAGAAATTAACTGATTCCCTTAAAGAAAGCTTGCTATCTAAAGGAGTAAATGTAGCTGAAGGCTATGGGACTGCTGATGTAGGCTGTATCGCCTATGAAGATGGACAAAATCGAGGTTTAAAAGTAGCATCAGACCTATACGTTGAGATTTGTGATCCAGCGACAGGCCAGCAGGTAGAGGAAGGGAAAATTGGTGAGATAGTAGTTACTCATTTTGATTCCACCTATCCATTGATCCGTTTTGGTACAGGGGATTTATCTACGATGCATGCTTATCAGGGAGCCACTTATTTGTCTGGAATCATGGGAAGGGTGGGTGATGGTGTAAAGGTAAAGGGTATGTTTGTCCATCTAAAGCAATTAGCACCTATCATCGAAGAGAATCGGGAAATACATTATTATCAATGTGTAGTCGAACGTAAAAATGATCGTGATCATTTCACTATTTATATAGAAGCAGAGTCAATACTTGATACAGAAATGATTAGAAAAAAATTAGCCAATATCATAAGGATTCATCCTGCAATAAAAATACTACCGTTAGACTCTATTCGGAGAGATGAAGGTCAGTTGTTAGATAAAAGAGAGTGAAAAAATTGTCAAATCATTAGTTGATGATACAAGTTTTTGAAAAATTTGATATAATTATTTTATAAAATTACGAAAATTAGGAATCTGGGATATTTTCAAAAGAAAAAAACATTTTAACTAAAAAGGGAGGCCATGTTTTTGTAAATGATTAACATTTAATGGTTAAAATGTTAAAATGGTGGGGAGTGGAGTAATGGAAATAAAGGATTTATCAAAGGAACAATTAGTAAATCTACTTGAAGATTTTGGTAAAAGATGGTTAGCCCATGATGGACTTTGGTTTCAAGCAATTGAAGGAACTCGTGGAATGGAGGAAGCGATAGAGAAGGATACCGAAGCTTGGGACCGTTTTACTGCCATTGAAGCAAAAAGAATTAAAAAATTCTTGAATCTACCTGAAAATGGTGGAATTGATGCATTAGAGGAGGCTCTTAAGTTTCGCTTATATGCTGTCGTAAATAAACAGGAAGCCATAAGAGTTAATGAGAACACACTATTATTTAAAATGACAGAATGTAGGGTGCAGCAAGCAAGAAAAAGAAAAGGTATGCCGCCATTCCCATGTAAGCCAGTAGGAATTGTTGAATATACAGGCTTTGCTAAGACAATTGACCCTCGTATTAAAACAGAGGTAGTAAGCTGTCCACCAGATGAGCCGGATGGAAACTACTATTGTGCTTGGCAATTTACAATAGAAAAAGATGAAAAGAAATAAATAATTTTCAAGCTATAAGATATTGAATATAAAAATATGGGAGTGTGAAACGATGAATTTTCAGTTAAGTGAAGAACAAGAAATGATCCGAAAAATGGTAAGAGACTTTGCAGAAAATGAATTACGACCAACTGCTGCTGAACGAGATGAGAATGAATATTTTGATATGGAAATATTCAAAAAAATGGCTGAGTTAGGGATTACTGGTATTCCTTGGTCTGAAAAATATGGTGGTGCAGAGGCTGATTTCTTAAGCTATGTAATCGCTGTTGAAGAGCTATCTCGGGTTGATGCATCCATAGGTGTTACACTATCTGCCCATGTATCCTTAGCAAGCTGGCCGCTATATAAGTTTGGAACAGAAGAGCAAAAGCAGAAGTATCTTCGTCCTCTAGCAGAAGGCACAAAAATAGGAGCATACGGATTAACAGAAAATAGTGCTGGATCTGATGCAGGTAGCATAAAAACAAAGGCTGTCAAAGATGGTAGCGATTACATTATTGACGGCGGCAAAATATTTATTACAAATGGAGAGGTTGCTGATATCTATATCGTTTTCGCAGCCACTGATCCAGAGAAGAAGCATAAGGGAATAAGTGCTTTTATCGTTGAAAAAGGAATGGAAGGCTTCACCTTTGGTAAAAAGGAAAAGAAATTAGGAATCCGCGCATCGACAACCTTAGAATTACGCTTTGATCAGGTTCGTGTTCCTGAGGAAAATCTTTTAGGAGCAGAAGGGGATGGATTTAAAATTGCAATGATGACCCTTGATGGCGGTAGAAATGGAATAGCTGCTCAGGCTGTTGGAATTGCACAAGGGGCTTTAGATGAAGCGATTAGCTATGCAAAGGAAAGAACTCAATTTGGCAAACCAATTGCAAAGCAACAAGCAATCCAATTTAAATTAGCAGATATGGCAGCAAAAATTGAATCAGCTAGATTGTTGACCTATCAAGCAGCATGGCTAGAGGATAATGGTTTACCATATGGGAAATATTCTGCTATGGCTAAATTAATGGCAGGTGATATTGCCATGGAAGTTACAACAGAAGCCGTACAGGTATTTGGTGGATACGGTTATACGAGGGAGTACCCTGTAGAAAGAATGATGAGGGATGCTAAAATCACTCAAATTTATGAAGGAACGAATGAAATACAAAGAATTGTTATTGCCAATTATTTATTAAAGGATTAAAGATAGAACAGCTTGTTTAAAACGTAAGCGTAAGAGGAGTGTATATATGGAAACAGAAATTTATAAGCCTAAAAATAAGGTTCGTTTTGTTACCGCATCAAGTTTATTTGATGGTCATGATGCATCAATTAATATCTTTAGGCGTTTATTGCAGCAATCAGGAGTAGAGGTGATTCATTTAGGTCACAACCGCTCTTCGAAAGAGGTAGTAGATGCAGCCATTGATGAAGATGTTCAAGGGATTGCTCTAAGCTCTTATCAAGGTGGTCATATGGAATACTTTAAATATATATATGATATGCTTCAGGAAAGAGGAGCAGGACATATTAAAATATTTGGTGGTGGCGGTGGTGTTATCGTCTCCAGTGAAATTAAAGAACTGGAAGAATATGGAATTAAAAAAATATTTTCTCCTGAAGACGGGAGGAAAATTGGTTTACAAGGTATTATTAATATGATGGTAAGAGAATCAGATTACTCTCTTACAGATAAACCAATTGATATATACGTCAATAAGTTGAAAGAAAAAACCCATCTAGATATAGCAAGGTTAATTACTTATGCAGAAGAAGGGACAACCTTAAATAAAGAAAATAAGGCATATTTGGAGATAAAGGGAGAGTTAACGCAGGTTAAAAGTGCTCCCCCCATCATTGGAATAACAGGTACTGGAGGAGCGGGGAAAAGCTCTTTAACAGATGAATTGGTTCGACGTTTTATCAATGACTTCCCTGATATGCATGTTGCGATTCTTTCCGTTGACCCTTCAAAAAAGAAAACGGGTGGAGCTCTATTAGGTGACAGAATACGGATGAACGCAATAAATAGAGAAAATGTTTATATGCGAAGCTTAGCAACAAGGGAGTCCCAATCGGAATTAAGTCTTGCGATTACAGAAGCTATCGATGTCGTTAGAGCTGCTGAATACGATCTGATTATTATAGAAACAAGTGGTATCGGTCAGGGTGATAAAAGAATTGTAGACATCGTTGATATTTCCCTATATGTGATGACTAGTGAATTTGGTGCGCCTACTCAACTTGAAAAAATTGATATGCTTGATTTTGCTGATTTTATCGTAATCAATAAATTTGATCGAAAGGGATCGGAAGACGCATTAAGAGATGTTAGAAAACAATATCGACGTAATCACAATCTGTTTGAGCTTGATAATGATGCATTACCAATCTACGGAACGATTGCAAGTCAATTTAATGATGAAGGAACAAACCATTTCTATGGTGCTTTATTAGATAAAATTAGAGATATAAAGAATACAACCTGGGAACCTCAATTCTATGTACATTTAAAGGAAAGCAAAAAAACTCAAATCATCCCACCAGAAAAAGAGCAGTACCTTTATGAGATAGCCAATACGTTAAAGGGTTATCGTCATCTTACTGAAGAGCAAGTGAAATTAGTACGTAAGCTATATCAATTAAATGGTACGGTAGACATTCTGGCGGATAAATATGGGGCTGATCATCCATCGATAATGTCTATAAAAAGTGAGATAGAAGAATTAGAGGGTATGTTACACCAGGATACAAAGAAAAAATTGGATTATTGGCCTACTCTGAAGGAAAATTATAGTAGGGATAAGTATATTGTAAAAATAAGAGATAAGGAATTAGTAAACGAATTATATACAGTAACCTTATCGGGAACTAGAATTCCAAAAATTGCTTTACCAAAGTATGAAGACTGGGGAGAAATCATTAAATGGTGTATGAAGGAAAATGTACCTGGAGCTTTTCCATATACTGCTGGTGTTTTTCCATTTAAGAGAAAGGAAGAAGACCCTAAACGTCAATTTGCAGGAGAAGGATCACCAGAAAGAACAAATCGTAGATTCCACTATTTATCGAAGGATGACCATGCAAAACGGTTAAGTACTGCTTTTGATAGTGTTACTCTATATGGTGAAGATCCTGATTATCGTCCAGATATTTACGGTAAGGTTGGCGAAAGTGGTGTTAGCATTGCTACACTAGAGGATATAAAAAAATTATATGCAGGCTTTGATTTATGTTCACCAAATACAAGTGTATCGATGACAATTAATGGCCCTGCACCTATTATGTTAGCCATGTATATGAATACCGCCATCGATCAGCAAATTAAAAAGTTCAAAGAGATAAACAATCGTGAACCTAATGAACAGGAGCTACAAGAAATAAAAGATGATACTCTACAGACCGTTCGTGGTACCGTTCAAGCAGATATTCTAAAGGAGGATCAAGGACAGAACACTTGTATCTTCTCTACTGAATTTGCTTTGAGAATGATGGGAGATATTCAGCAATACTTTATCGATAAAAAGGTTAGAAATTATTATTCTGTTAGCATCAGTGGCTATCATATTGCTGAGGCAGGAGCAAATCCGATTACCCAGCTAGCCTTCACCTTAGCCAATGGCTTCACTTATGTGGAATATTATTTAAGCCGCGGGATGAAAATCGATGATTTTGCCCCTAATCTATCCTTCTTCTTTAGTAATGGTTTAGATGCAGAATATTCAGTACTTGGAAGAGTAGCAAGACGCATATGGTCTGTTGTGATGAGATATAAATATGGAGCGAATGAACGCTCGCAAAAATTGAAATATCATATTCAGACCTCTGGTCGTTCACTACATGCTATGGAGATTGACTTTAATGATATTAGAACGACATTACAGGCATTAATGGCTTTGTATGATAATTGTAACTCACTTCATACTAATGCCTATGATGAAGCAATTACGACACCAACTGAACATTCAGTTCGCAGAGCAATGGCCATTCAGCTTATTATTTCAAAAGAATTAGGATTAGCCAAAAATGAAAATTCCATTCAGGGTTCTTTTATCATGGACGAGTTGACCGATTTAGTAGAAGAAGCTGTCATGAAGGAATTTGAAAGATTAAGTAGTCGTGGTGGTGTATTAGGTGCAATGGAAACCGTCTATCAACGTAGCAAAATTCAAGAAGAATCGATGCTATATGAACATAAAAAACATTCTGGGGAGCTTCCAATCATTGGGGTTAATACATTCCTGAATCCAAAGGCGGATGAAGGGAACGATGGAATGGAAACAATCGAGCTTGCAAGGGCAACCAAGGAAGAGAAAGAGATGCAAATTAAGAATTTAAGGGACTTTCAAGAAAAGCATCGTAATGATGCTGAAATCGCCTTAAAGCGACTGAAGGAAGTGGCAATCAGTGGAGGTAACATCTTTGCAGAGCTGATGAATACCGTTCGAGTCGCCTCTTTAGGTCAAATAACCAATGCTCTATATGAAGTTGGTGGTCAGTACCGCAGGAATATGTAGAATATGTAGTAATAGTAAAAGCTCCCACCATGGTGAGAGCTTTTTCATTGTTGTTATTTAACCCAGCAAAATGTTTTAAGCAAATTCTGTTTCTGCTTCGTTTAATAATTGTTGAATAAGCTGTTTGACAGGTACAATTTCTTTTAGTCTGTGTGAGTTACTTCCTGAAAAAATTAGCCCATCGTTTATTTTACCTTTTACCGCTTCGATAAGTGCTTTTGATATGCAATAAGGTGTAGTTTTTGGATTACATGGTATTAAGCAATCATAACATTTTTTCACAGGCACATTTCCTAATTCTACCTTTTTCATAAATTCGTTGATAATTGCTCTTCCAGGTAAACCAACTGGACTTTTTACAAACTGAATATCTTCTTCTTTCGAGTTCAAGTAAGCCATTTTGAAGCTTTCATCCGCATCACATTCTTCAGTTGTTACAAATCTTGTGCCCATTTGTACACCTGATGCACCTAATTTCAAATACTTAGCTATATCAAAACCATCAAATATCCCACCTGCTACAATAATTGGAATTATTTTTTTGTACTTCTCCTGAAATGAGCTTAAGGCTTCCTTTACATCTTTCAATATTTCAGATAGTTCAATTTTTGGAAAAGAAGTTAATTGCTCTAAAGAAAATCCTAAATGCCCCCCAGCATCTGGGCCCTCAACTATGACTAAATCTGGTACATAGTTATACTTCCTGTCCCATAATTTTGTAATTAAGTTTGCTGCTTTACCAGAAGAAACAATGGGAGCTATTTTAGTTTTTGTTCCTTTCACAATATCGGGTAATTCCTTAGGTAAGCCTGCACCAGAAATGATTAAGTCAATTTTTTCCTCAACCGCAGTAACAACCATTTCTTTATAGTGGTTCATTGCAACTAAAAAATTAACTCCGATAATTCCTTTTGGACTTAATTCCTTTGCTTTTCTTATTTCCTTACGCAACGCTCTCAAGTTAGCAGCTAAATTATTTGATTCGAAGTCAGGTTCATTGAAGCCTATTTGAACTCCAGATATTACTCCAATACCTCCTTCATTTGCAACAGCTGATGCTAATCTTGATCTTGAAACTCCTACGCCCATGCCTCCTTGAATAATTGGTATAGAGGCAACTAATTCTCCTAAAGATAGAGAAGGTAATTTCATAATATCGACCCCTTTTTTATATGAATATTAATACACTAATTATATTAATTATATATTATTAACAATTTCAATGTAAATTAAAAGCTAAAATAAAAAAATAAGGGGAGAGGTTCTGTGTTTCTCCCCCTATCTTAAATATATTTTTAAATGGAAATTTTGTTTTCGTTCGTGTATAATAATTATTGACTCAAAATTAAATATGAACAATATAGAATAAGAGTCCTTCGGGGTCGGGTGAAATTCCCAACCGGCGGTAATCAAGGTAGCTTGTAGTCCGCGAACCAGCTTTATTTTAGATAAAGCTGGCTGATTCGGTGCAATTCCGAAACCGACAGTTAAAGTCTGGATGGGAGAAGGAGAATAGGTAGATATGGCTGTCTACAAGTTTGTTCAATGGGGCACAGTCTTAGTTTTATTTGCTTCTAAAAAAATGCCTTATTAAGCCATGTCTGTGATGCTATACTCATTTCATCAAATAACCCTGAAGCTTAGCTTTAGGGTTTTTTTAATGCGATATTTACTTTAAAAGAGAAGGAAGTTTTCTATGGATGATAAGTTCTACATGGAATTAGCAATCGATTTAGCCAAAAAAACAAAAGGGCAAACCTCCCCCAATCCTATCGTGGGAGCAGTTGTTGTAAATAATGGAGAAATTGTTGGAATGGGAGCACATTTAAAAGCTGGAGAAGCACATGCTGAGGTGCAGGCATTAAATATGGCAGGGTCATTAGCAAAGAACAGCACGGTATATGTGACATTAGAGCCTTGTAGCCATTTTGGGAAAACACCGCCTTGTGCAGAAAGAATTGTAAAGGAAAAAGTTAAGCGAGTGGTCGTTGCAACTTTAGATCCAAATCCATTAGTATCAGGTAGTGGGATGGATATTATTGAAAAAGCAGGTATAGAAATTACGGTTGGTGTTTTAGAAGAGCAAGCCAAACTGCTAAACGAAAGCTTTAATAAATACATTACTACAAGATTACCCTTTATTACCGTTAAAACAGCAATGACTTTAGATGGGAAAATAGCAACGTATTCAGGGAGCAGTAGATGGGTCACTGGTGAAAAATCACGGGCTTATGTTCATAAGCTGAGACATGAGCATGATGCCATTATGATTGGCATCGGTACTGTTCTAAAGGATAATCCTTCATTAACTGTAAGGACCGAGCAGATGGGAATTAACCCAATACGAGTTATTATAGATAGCCAATTAAACATTTCCAATCAAGCAAACGTAATACAGGATAAACAAGCGCCAACATGGATTTTTACAACTGAGGGTGCTCCTAAGGAAAAAACTATAGAATTAAGAAATAAAGGCGTAGAAATTATAGTTACGTCAGGAACAGGGAATGTTCCACTAAAAGAAGTGTTCAAATATTTAGGGGAAAAGCAGATTACATCCGTACTAGTGGAGGGTGGTCCAACCATAATTGGTAGCCTATTAGATGAACAATTAGTAGACAAATATATAGGATTTATTGCACCTAAGCTAATCGGAGGTAAGGATGCTCCCTCTGTGGTAGCTGGGAATGGATTAAAGGACATGGGTAAAGCGGTTTATTTAACGAAGAGAACAGTTGAGACCTTCGATGATGATATATGCATTTCTGGTTACCCTATATTTGATAAAGAGGGTATAAAATAGCTAGCACATATTAAAAATGGGGTAGTTTGTATATTTATGAAATAGAAGTTAAGGGGTAGAGTATTACATTAATGGAGGTGAAATTATGTTTACAGGTCTTATTGAGGAAGTTGGGAAGATAAAAAGCTTTAAAAAAACAGGGGATTCCATGGTTTTAAGCTTAGAAGCAGCTAATATACTTGGTGATGCTGTAATAGGTGATAGTATTGCAGTAAATGGGATTTGTTTAACGGTTACTTCAATAAATAACACTTCGTTTACAGTCGATGTAATGCCAGAAACCATGCATAAGACAAGTCTAAAGGATTTAAATGTTGGTAGTCATGTAAACCTAGAAAGGGCAATGACCCCAAATCGTCGCTTTGGGGGTCATTTCGTCGCTGGGCATGTCGATGGTGTTGCTCAGCTAATAGATAAAAAAGCAGTAGATAATGCCATTTATTTTACCTTTAAAATTGATCCATCTGTAACGAATTATATGATACCAAAAGGCTCCATTTCGATTGATGGAATAAGCCTAACCTTAGTCGATGTGCACAAAGATGGCTTCTCCGTGTCCATTATTCCCCATACAATAGAACAAACGAATTTAAAATATAAAAAAATAGGGGATCTTGTGAACATAGAAGTAGATATGATAGGTAAATTTGTAGAAAAAGCAGTACGAAATATATTGCTTCATGAAAAAGGTCCAAATCAAAGGGTAAAGGAATCAAATCTTTCTGCGGACTTCCTTAAGGAAAATGGCTTTTATTAAAGGTAAAGAGTGACTGAGACAAAGGAGGAGTTCAAATGTTTAACACAATTGAAGAAGCGATAGCGGATTTAAAACAAGGTAAAATTGTGATTGTAGTGGATGACGAGGATAGAGAGAATGAGGGAGATTTTATTGCCTTAGCAGACAAAGTAACTCCAGAAGTAATTAATTTTATGATTAAAGAGGGAAGAGGATTAGTCTGTACCCCAATTACAGAGGAGAGGGCAAAGCAATTAGAACTACCACCTATGGTTGAAAAAAATACAGATAATCACGAAACAGCCTTTACGGTATCGATTGATTATAAAGATACGACTACTGGAATATCTGCCCATGAGCGTTCCTTAACCATTCAGGCAATCATTGATCAATCCGCTAATCCGTTAGATTTCCGAAGACCGGGTCATATCTTCCCATTAATTGCAAAAAAAGGTGGAGTCCTAAGAAGGGCAGGACATACAGAGGCTGCTGTTGATCTAGCTAAGCTATCTGGTTCCTATCCTTCAGGTGTCATCTGTGAAGTAATAAAAGAAGATGGAACGATGGCTCGTGTACCTGATTTAAAAGTAATAGCAGAAAAGCACCATTTAAAAATAATCACTATTGCAGATTTAATCAATTATCGTAACCAAACAGAGAAGCTAGTAAACCGTGAGGTGGAAGTGAAGCTACCAACGGAATTTGGCGATTTTAAAGTGGTAGCCTATTCAAACGATGTCGATCATAAGGAGCATCTTGCATTAGTAAAAGGAGAAATATCTGGGGATAAACCAACCTTGGTTCGTGTTCACTCTGAATGTTTAACAGGGGATATATTTGGTTCCTTTAGGTGTGATTGTGGCCCTCAGCTACATGCCGCATTAAATCAGATTGAGGAAGCGGGTAGTGGTATCTTACTCTATATGCGTCAAGAAGGTAGGGGAATTGGCCTAGTAAATAAGCTTCGTGCTTATTCCTTACAGGATGAAGGTTTTGATACTGTAGAGGCAAATCATAAATTAGGATTTCCTGCAGACCTACGTGATTATGGGATAGGAGCACAAATCTTAAAGGATTTGGGCATACGTAAAATCAAGCTACTAACTAATAATCCTCGAAAAATTAAAGGATTAGAAGGCTATGGACTTGAAGTTATGGAGCGCGTACCTTTATTGATTGAGCCAAACAATAATAATATTAAATATTTAAAGACGAAGAAAAGCAAATTAGGTCATTTACTTAATTTATAAAATAGACAAAATATACAGGATGTCTATTTACACTATATAAAGAGAGAGGGATAGGTATGGCAAAAAGTTATGAAGGAAAATTAATTGGTTCGGGGCTAAAGATTGGTATCGTAAATGCCCGTTTTAATGAGTTTATTACAAGCAAATTATTGGGCGGTGCGAAAGATGCTTTATTACGTCATGGCGTGGATGAAAACGATATAGAAATCATGTGGGTTCCAGGAGCATTTGAAATTCCATTAGGGGCCAAACGAATGGCAAACAGTAAAAAGTATGATGCTGTTATCACATTAGGAGCTGTTATTCGTGGTGCGACTCCTCATTTTGATTATGTTTCATCTGAGGTAGCAAAAGGTGTTGCTTCAGTAAGCCTACAAGCAGATACTCCAGTAATATTTGGAGTACTTACAACTGATTCAATTGAACAGGCAATAGAACGTGCTGGTACAAAGGCGGGCAATAAAGGCTTCGAGGCTGGAGTTACAGCAATCGAAATGGCCAATCTTTTAAAGCAAATCTAATCCAAAGTTATTAGTATGTAGACTTTGTCTACATACAAAGCCCACCTTTAAGGTGGGCTTTTATCATACTCTTATTTTATTGAATGGATTTAAAATCGTTACATTATGCTTGTTTTGTTTCTTTTCCAATTGTCCAAAGAACAAGGACCCCAAGGAAAATAGCTATGGTAAAAATAGAAAATATTCGACCATAGGGAACGTTTTGTGAAATTAATGCACCAACCATCCAAGGTGAAATGATACTCCCTATTCGACCAAACGCAGCAGCAGCACCTGCTCCAGTGCCACGAATGGTTGTTGGATAATTTTCTGGAGTATAGGCATATAGACCTCCCCATGCACCTAGATTAAAGAAGGATAACAACGATCCCCAAATTAGTATTCCACTAAGCATATCACTTCCACCAAAGAAATAAGCACTGATTGCAGTACCAGATAAGAAAGTAATGAGAACTGGTTTTCTACCCCACTTTTCGACAAGGTATGCAGCTGTAAAATAACCAGGTAACTGAGCAAATGTCATGATAAGTACATATTCAAAGGACTTTACGATGTCAAATCCCTTTGCATATAGAACTGATGGAATCCATAAAAACATACCATAATAGGAAAAGGCGATGACAAACCAAAGTGTCCAAAGTGTGATGGTTTCTTTTTTATAACTTGTAAATAAGTCCTTTTTCATATTCTTAGGTTTACTATTTTCTTGATTATCTAACTTCCTTGCCTCTAAATATACAGGAGATTCTGGTACTTTTTTTCGAATGATAGCAGCATAGATTGCTGGAAGGCCTCCAATGAGTAATGCAATTCGCCATCCATATTCATAGGTTGGTATGACAAAATAGGCCATAAGTGCTGCTATAATCCAGCCAAGTGCCCAAAAGCTTTCTAATAACACAACTGCTCGACCACGAATATGTGCTGGCGCATGTTCATTTACTAATGTTGAAGCAACTGGTAGCTCGGCTCCAATTCCTAAACCGATAAAAAATCTAAAAATTAACATGATTGCAAACGTGGTTGCTAATGCACTTCCTGCAGTTGCGATCCCAAATAACAATAAAGTATAAAGGAAGATTGGTCTTCTTCCAAAACGATCTGCAAGTATTCCACCAATGGTTGCACCAATAGCCATACCAATTAGATTAATGGTTCCTAACCACCCTTTTTCCATTGCAGTTAATCCCCATTGCTTTGATAATGCAACCATGATAAATGATAATAACCCAACGTCTAAAGCATCAAAGGCCCAGCCAATACCTGCTAAACCAATCAGCTTTTTATAAACCTTATTACTCATATTCTCCACCCCACTATTCATATGTAAAAATAGATGTCTTTACACTTAATAATAGTAAAACAAATTACTGTACAAATCTACCATAATTTTTTTAAAAATAAAAAAATTAGATTCTTTGTAGCAATTAGCAGTGAGTTAGGAGAATCAAAGGGCTAGCAGATTCGTGCTACAATAAAAGATACAAGAATAAAATAATATGCATAAAAATTAAGATAATAATGCAACGAAGATAAGATATAGACTTATAAAGGAGTGCGGATAGAATGGAATTAAAACAAATTGGTATCATTCATAGTAGCTTTAAAACAAGGGAAGAGGCACCAAGACAAGGAAGATTGTCTAATGAGGTTCAAATAATTGAAGTATTCCCTGAATTTATTGAGGGTCTTCAGGGTATCAAAGAGATTACACATTTGATTATTTTGTATTGGCTACATCAAGCCGATAGAAATAAATTAAAGGGGAAGCCACCTATCAGTAATAAAATCAAAGGAGTATTTATGACAAGATCTCCTAACCGCCCTAACCCGATTGCTTTCTCCATTGCAGAAGTTTTAAGTGTTGATGGAAACAAGATAAAGGTAACAGGTCTAGATGCGTTAGATGGGACTCCTTTACTTGATATGAAAGTATACTCTCCTGATATAGATTGTATAAAGGATGCTCAAGTAAAGTGGGAGAAAAAAGATTAAAGAGCAGCGAACCTGCTCTTTTACTTTCCATTTTTACCACGATTACGTCCGTGGTCGTTCTGCTTTGACATATTTTTTTTTCTTCCACGTTCTGTGGTATTTTTGGTTAAGCCACCTTGTTGTTGGCGGTTTTCTGCCATCACCATATCACCCCTCTTTATTTAGTATCTCCAAATAAGGAATGATTATTAGGTTATCAACATCTATGATAGTTAAAACAATTTTTTCTATCTAAAATAAGGAAAGGTGCTCATAGAGCACCTTGGGGAAGATGGTATGCCAATAGATGGTTACCAAGTCTTAATTAATTTGTTTTTGGCTGAGCTGATTTAATCTCAGTAGTTACATTCGGAAATTTTTCAAAGTTTTTAATAAAACGATCTGCTAAATCTTTAGCATGGTGATCATATGCTTCTTTATCCTCCCAAGTATTCTTAGGAATTAATACTTCTCTTGGTACACCGTCTATACTAGTTGGGATATCAAGACCGAAAATTGGGTCTTTAGTAAAGGAAACTTTTTCAATGCTTCCATTGATTGCCGCAGTTACCATTGCTCTTGTATAAGCTATTTTCATCCTTTTACCTACTCCATAAGGTCCACCTGACCAACCAGTGTTGACAAGATAAACTCTAGCATTGTGCTTTGTAATCTTCTCACCCAACATTTCAGCATATTTTGTGGGATCTAATGGTAAGAAGGGTTCACCAAAGCAAGTAGAGAAAGTAGCTTCTGGTTCTGTGATGCCACGTTCTGTACCGGCAAGCTTACTAGTATATCCAGATAAAAAGTGATACATCGCCTGTTCTTTATTTAGCTTTGCAATTGGAGGAAGTACTCCAAATGCATCAGCGGTCAAAAAGATAACTACTTCTGGATGTCCTGCTTTACTAGGAATGATAGCACCAGGTATATAATGAAGTGGATAGGCTGCACGAGTGTTTTCTGTAAACTCGTCACTATCAAAATCCAGAACTCTTTCTTCATCCATTGCAACATTTTCTAAAACACTTCCGAATTTAATCGCATTCCATATTTGGGGTTCGTTTTTTTCAGAAAGACGAATACATTTTGCATAGCAACCACCTTCAATATTAAAAACGCCATTATCAGACCAACCATGTTCATCATCACCAATCAAGTAACGATTAGGGTCAGCAGATAGGGTTGTTTTACCTGTGCCAGATAGTCCAAAAAATAGAGCCACGTCTTTATCTTTTCCCACGTTTGCTGAACAGTGCATCGATAGTACATTTTTTTGAGGCAAAAGGAAATTCATGACACTAAAAATAGATTTTTTCATTTCCCCTGCGTATCTTGTACCACCTATCAAAACAATTTTTTCTTTAAGATTTATGATAACAAATGCTTCTGAATTTGTGCCATCTACAGCAGGATCAGCTTGAAAACCTGGGGCAGAAATAACAGTAAACTCAGCCTTATGATTTGATAATTCTGTTTCAGTTGGTCGTATAAATAACTGATGTACAAAGATATTTTGCCATGCATATTGATTAATGACACGTATCGGTAAACGATAGTTTGTGTCTGCACCTGCATATCCATCAAATACAAATAACTCTTGTTCGGATAAATAATGGACTACTTTTTTATATAAATTGTTAAAGGCTTTTTCGCTTATTGGCCTATTGACATTTCCCCAAGCAATCATGTCATGATTTTCTTGTTCATCTACAATAAAACGATCCTTTGGTGAACGACCAGTATACTTTCCAGTTGTGGTTCGAAGGGCACCTGTTGGCGTCAATACCCCCTCTTCACGTCTTAGTGCATATTCTACTAATTCTGTTACAGATAAATTATAATGAACCTCTGTTACATCTAATAGGCTCTCATGATTTACATGCTTTAAAGTAGTACTCATTGTTAAATTCCTCCCCCATCTGTATCAATCATTTTAGCAAAATAAGTAAATAAGATATACTATTCACCCTTTAAAGTGACATACTATATAAAAAACATTATAAATAGTATGTCACAAAAAGGCAACTGAAATTGTAAATTAATTTTTAAAAGTGGAAACAAGTTTAGTTTACCGAAAACCAACACCGTTAATGCACTGTGTAAATATGAAGTTCCACTTTGCCCGACAGCCAACCGCCGCTAATGCTCTCAGAGAACAAG
>CAZEQK010000033.1:0-38418 GCA_964514395.1 uncultured Bacillaceae bacterium | reverse complement strand
GCTATTCTCCTTAAAAATAACTATAAAATTTCCTTGCAAATCTTATTATACGAGGGATACAGCTTATGAAATCGAATATTTGGTTATATCGAAAGCTAAAATAACAATGATTGGATCGATTTTAATACTCAGTTTATTATTAAGTGGTTGTAATTAGCAAACCAATGCTAACAATCAAACACAGAATATTCCTCTAATGGCAACTAAAACAGATAATGATAACATAGGGAGATAGGAAGATGTTTAAGCGAAAAAAATATAAGAATTTAGATGGGATTGCACATGATAAGACATTTAAAGATATGATGAGATGGAGAAAGGAACGAAAGCAAAAAACAAAAAACCTTGCTGATATCATATCTCACACAGATTTAAAGGAAGTCGATTTTCTAAAAACGAATCTTAATGAATCTACGATAACGTGGATTGGTCACTCATCCTTTCTCATACAAATAAATGGGATTAATATACTAACTGATCCCGTTTTTGCAAAACGCATGGGGTTTCAACCAAGGCTGACAGCACCTGGAATTGATTTAAACGAACTACCACCTATACAAGTTGTTGTTATCTCTCATGGCCATTATGATCATTTAGATTTCCCCTCCTTAAGAGGATTAAAAGGAGATCCGTTTTTTTTAGTTCCGATGGGTTTGAAGCGCCTATTTAATAAAAAGGGCTTTTATCATACTGAAGAATTTAATTGGTGGGATACTTTCTCTTATAAAGCATTAGAATTTATTTTTGTTCCAGCAAGACATTGGACACGAAGAGGATTATTCGATATGAATACCTCTCATTGGGGTGGTTGGGTCATCAAAGGATTTGATAATATCAAAACTATTTATTTTGTTGGGGATACTGGTTACTTTGATGGCTTTAAAGAGATTGGTAGCAAATATGAGATTAATTATGTGCTAATGCCGATAGGAGCATATGAACCTGAATGGTTTATGGAAGTCTCTCATATCAATCCAGAGGATGCTGTAAATGCATTTCTCGAATTGGGCGCAGCACATTTTATTCCAATGCATTATGGTACCTTTCATTTAGCTGATGATACAGGGCCTGAAGCTTTGCTCCGTTTGGAGAAAGCATGGATAGATAATAGGCTTGACTCCAAAAGATTATCCATATTAAAACTTGGAGAAACCTTACGAACAAAACTAAAAGCAACGTAATATTTAAATAGGAATAAAAAAATCCCCTTATTAGGGGATTTTTTTATTCCTATTTAAAAGGTTCCTTATTTTAATTCATATGAGTTTTGATGATACTCTTTTATAAAATGGTGCATTAACCTATTTTCTTGCTTCGATAAACCAACACTATTTTTTTTCATTGCTAATTTCATAAAATCTTTCTTTAAAATTCGGTTTTTTCTTTCTAATACGTTTTGTATTGCCATGTCTAGGCTTAATCACTCCTTTGTTTTATCTGTGATTAAGTATATCTTTTATGGATGATAAAAGAAAACAGCGATAATCAGTCTTAAATGTCCTAACATAGCCAGATATATTTTACCATGAACTTAATAAAGGGAGATATAGAATCCCTGTAAGATGCTCTTATATGCTCATACTTCTTCCATATGAAAGGAACCTGCAATGATGAATTTAAAACAGAACCAGATATAAAGATAGATCCACAAAAGAGCGATCATTTAGAGGTGATAAAGCAATACAAAAGGTATTTGAGCTGGTGAAATAGCGAATGTAATCATCAAATGAAGAGATAACTAGAAATATAGCTAATACAAAAAACTGTCCAAAGGGCAGTTTTTTGTATTAGTTAGGAAAGTTATTATATAAAAAATGCTAAGTATGGTTAAGAAGATGATTTTATTAGGCACATTTTTTTATACCAATTAAAGGTAATCATTTATTTAAGTAGAACTATTATCTAGATACTTAACAAAGGAGTGACATAGGTGTTTGAACTAAATGGTAAATATGGAAAAGCAAAAATTTTTACTAATAATATGGAAGGTATGGCACAATCACAAGTAATAGAAGTCTTAAATCAATCCTTTATACAAAATAGCAAAATAAGAATCATGCCTGATACACATGCTGGTGCAGGTTGTGTAATTGGTACTACAATGACGATTAAAGATAAAGTAGTTCCAAATCTAGTTGGAGTAGATATAGGCTGTGGGATGGAGACAATTAAAATAAAAGAAAAAGAGATTGATCCAGTGAAACTAGATAAAATCATAAACGAAGTTATACCAGCAGGATTTGAAACAAGAACAAAAGAACATCTATACACTAAATTTATCAATCTTAATCGATTAAGGAGTAAAGGTAAATTAAATATTAATAGGGCTAATCTATCAATCGGAACATTAGGTGGGGGAAATCACTTCATTGAGGCAAATATCGACGATCAAGATAATATTTATATTGTCATTCATTCGGGTAGTCGCAATCTAGGAAAACAAGTTGCAGAATATTATCAAGACAAAGCTTATCAAGAAATAACAAGTATGAATGATAAACGTCATGAAATCATTGCTGAATTGAAAGCTCAAGGAAAAGAAAAAGAAATTTCGTCTGCATTAAAAAAATTACAGAAACCAAAAATAAAAAAAGATTTAGCTTATCTTGAAGGTCAAGGCTTTGAAGATTATATTCACGATATGCGGATTACACAGCAATTCGCAATCTATAACAGGAAAGCCATGGTCGATGAAATTATTAAAGCTATGGACTTGACTATAGAAGAACAATTTACTACTATTCATAACTATATTGATTTAGAACACATGATTCTACGTAAAGGAGCAATTAGTGCACAAAAAAAGGAGCGTGTGTTAATTCCAATAAATATGAGAGACGGAAGTATTATTGCTACAGGTCTAGGAAATTCGGATTGGAATTATTCTGCTCCACATGGTGCAGGTAGACTAATGAGTCGATCTAAAGCAAAAGAAGTGATCAACCTAGAAGATTTTAAGAAATCAATGGAAGGTATCTATACTACAAGTGTAAATTCTTCAACTATTGATGAATCTCCCTTTGCATATAAGTCGATGAGTGAAATATTAGAAAAAATTACAGGTACCGTTAAAATTAATAAAATTATTAAACCGATTTATAATTTTAAGGCAAGTTCAATAAATCAATCTGAACCATATTGGAAAAAAAGATGAATTTTTTACTCATTGATTTTAACAAGTTCTTATTTTTGAGGTTTAATTAGTTATATTCATCAAAGTGGTTAAAATAAAGTTAATTTCAGATATTTTGATAATATAGTTAATTTATCCTTGAAGGAAACTAATCCTTATGATATATTAGTGAAACCTGTTTTTTTAGGTGAATAAAATCTCATAAGGAGGTAACTGAATTGAACCAAAATTCTAAGATTCAAAGTGCCTACCAGGTAGAGTCGCAGCAACTCACTAAAACTGCTGCAGAGATAGATCACCAATTCAAAAAATTAAAATCTATCCCTAAGTACTATGGTAATGATTTTACGGAACAGGCATTAGAAAATGTCCGTGAGGTTAAAAGGCAAAATCTCGAAATTTCATTAAAGGAACCTTATTTTGGCCGGTTAGACTTTCAAGAAAATAACAGAGAGAAGATAACACCGCTTTATATTGGTAAAGTTGGTATAGAGGATGAGAAAACTGGCCATTTACTTGTCATTGATTGGCGAGCACCTATTGCTAGTATGTTTTATTCGATAAATAGTGATGAAGAGATTTCTTCATACGATTCTCCTGATGGTTTAATTGAAGGAAAGGTCTATTTAAAAAGAAATATCGTGATTCGTGATCTCATTCTTCAAAGAGTTGTAGATACTTTTGTAAGGGGAAGCACGGATATATCTGTAAATGATGAGTTTCTTTTATACCGTTTAAGCGATAATAAAGACAACCGACTAAGAGATATCGTATCTAGTATCCAGTCTGAGCAGGATAAAATTATTCGTTCAAATATCAATACACCAATTATCATTCAAGGAGTTGCTGGAAGCGGAAAAACAACTGTTGCATTGCATCGTTTAGCCTATCTACTTTATCAATATCGAGAAAATATTCGCTCAGAAAAGTTAATTATTTTTGCTCCAAATAATATGTTTTTAGACTACATTTCAAATGTCCTTCCTGAACTAGGTGTTGGTGGTATTCAGCAAACAACCTATACAGATTGGGCATTAAATATTTTAAATGAAGACATAAAATTAAAGGATCAGTCTGAAGTGCTTGAACAGTGGTTTGCTATTGATTCCAATCGACTAAAGATTGATGATGAAATTCCTGGTAGATATAAAGGTTCTCTTCATTTTATGAAGTATTTAGACAAATCCATTACGTTTTACGAGGAATCCTTTGTGCCAGATATCGATTTTGAAGCATGGGAAAATATAAGGTTAGATACCGATACAATCAAACAATGGTTTTATACAGAATATAAACATTATCCTATTGCTAAACGAAAAGAGAGAGTAACAGCTAGAATAAAGCGTTGGATAGAAATAGAATTAGATAAAGGAATAGAGAGAAATCTAAAGAAGGAACGAAGAAAAAAAGCAATTCAACGATTACGTGCTTATCTTAAAAAATGGCCTAACCATACTCCATATACCTTTTATAAATTACTCTTTAGTAGAAGCAATAACGGCCCCGATTTTTTACCTCAAGCATTCATAGATGATATTCCTAATAAAATAGTAAAGCATACAAACCAAGTATTAAAAAAGAAAGAAGTAGAAAATGAAGATTTAGCTGCACTCATATTTATTCACCAAAAATTTTATGGTGTAGATAAGAAAAATACCTTTGACCATGTGGTCATCGATGAAGCACAGGATTTTTCTCCTTTTCAGATCGCACTATTAAAAGAACAAACACGTGAAAATTCATTTACTATTTTGGGAGATTTATCACAAGGAATTTTTGCATTCCAAGGAATATTAAGCTGGAACGAATTTTCAAAGATTTTCAAGGAAAAATCTGAGTATTTTGAGCTTGAGCAAAGCTATCGTTCCACAATGGAAATCATAAGTTTTGCAAATGAAGTATTATCTAGTGGTTATCACGCTAAAATACTTGCTAAACCCATTTTCCGAAGTGGTAAAAACATAAAACATGTTAAGGTATCGAGAGAAAAACGAATACCTATATTAATAAATGTGATGAAGAAAATAAAAAAAGAAGAGATGAATACTTTTGCAATTGTTGGTCGTACATTAGAGACATCAAGAAAACTATATGACGATTTACAAACAGCAGGGCTAGATCCAACCTTTATCGATTCGAACCAAAAGGAATATAAGGGAGGATTATCAGTTCTACCAATTTATTTAACAAAGGGACTTGAATTTGATGCTGTCATACTAATGGATGTGGATCAGGATCATTATGAAAAGACTGAACAGGATGCAAAGCTTTTATATGTGGGATGTACTCGAGCTTTACATGAGCTTTGGCTATTTTCTACAGGTGAGGAATCTCCATTAATAAAAGATATCGATTCATCTCTTTATACAACAATAATAGAAAAGTAAATATTAATACCCTTTCAGTTATTGAAAGGGCTTTTTTTCATTTAAATAATATTATTCTGTTTTAAGATTAATATAGCCTTTACGATATTCGTTGAATTCACAAATATTGCAGTCTCTTCACCTAAGTAGATAGATTTTACAATAACTTTACGCCATAAGGAATTAAAAATACTTCTTATTACTCCGGGTGTTCCAGGTACTGTTTTAATAATTTGAATGACTTTCTCTTCTTTGAACCTGACTCCGAGAGAGCTTAGGATTTTTCGTACAATACGAATATCATTTGGATTTACTGAACCGGGAGGTCCTACTACAAGCTTGACAATATTTATATTCTTGTATTTATTTTGAAAATAACCTGTAATACTGGTTCCATTATCAGCGATAAATCCTAATATTAGATGTAGAATATAATCGTTCGCTCTAAAAGCAAACTGTGTTCTTATAAGAAAATTAGAATTAGCTTGATTCCTTTCATTAATCGGCACCTTACTATTAAGCATTCTCATTTTAACCACTCCAAAAAATTTACTACAATTATCATATGATTGCATTCAACAGACAGTCACGGTATCCGCATAGTTCGAAGGCATTTATTACAATATAGGTATAAACATTTTTTTTGTTCATTTCAAGTCAATAGGATATATTGTTCGTATGTAAATGATTTTGAACTTTGATAGTTATGATGATGTCCAATAAAAAAAAATAGACCTCCCTTGAGCTTAGCAGCCTAGGAGATCTATTTCTAACGTTAATATAAAAATATTATTAGTACATGTAATTTTACACTTTAAGCATTCAGAAGCTTTAGTCGTTCAAGGAGGAACTCTTCAGGAGTTTGAATATGAAAATCAGGAAAAACCTCATTAAAGTGATTCATATTTATGCTTGTATCGATGGTGGCTAATGCTGCAATTGCTTTTAAAAGATGCTTTCCAGCTGGATTCCGCACGCCTATTACATTGCTTACTAATTTTAATATAAAAACTGGTGTTTTTTTTATTTTTAACTTCCTATTCAATACTTTCTCAAAAACCTGAACAGTCTTAAGATAGGTCATACTAGGATTACCTACTTCAAAGATAGTATTTTGACCTTGAGGATGATCTAGTACATCAACCGCTACCTATACAATATCTTTGGTCGCTACATAGCTCATTTTCCCGTGATCGTTGCCATTCAATAGGCAAAACCTTTCTTATCAATATCCTCTTTAATTCGATTATAATAGTTTTAACCAAATTCCCAGGGTCTGTTAAGGCTGTCATAGAAATACCTCCCTTTTAACTTTAAGTCTTATGAAAGTTTTCAATAATAACAATAAAAAAAAATTCCTTATTATTAATCTATTAAAGTAAGTACTGTTTATATTCATATTATCATAATTAGTAAATATATTGATTTATCTTCAGTTTCAACAAGATTCCCTCTTCAACACTGAAAGAGGGAGTTGTTACCATCCTCGAAATAAAGCCGGCATAGCACGACTTAATGCTTTAGCATTTAGTGTGACTTGTGCCCTATGGGTGTTAATGTTCAGGTGGAGATAAAAAAACTCCATCTGAACCAAGTTTTCTTTATTTAATAAAAGCTTGTGGTACCAATTGATTCAAATCGAATGGAATTATTGACATAAAATTTAAATTATGTTATATATCTATTAGCACTCTATTGTAGAGAGTGCTAAATTGTCATCGAATTTCTACGTTAACATGAAGTATGCGTAGTTTTATTATGAAAGGGGAGATTTACTTGGCAAAAAAACAGTTTAAGGCAGAATCAAAAAGACTGCTAGATCTTATGATTAACTCTATTTATACCAATAAGGAAATTTTCCTACGGGAGCTCATTTCAAATGCCAGTGATGCGATGGATAAAATTTATTACAAAGCATTAACTGACGATTCTTTAAGCTTTGATCCAGAAAACTACTTTATAAAAGTAGTAGCTGACAAGGAAAATAGAGTATTGAAGATTTCTGATACTGGTATAGGGATGACAAAAGAGGAACTTGACGATAATCTTGGGGTTATCGCAAAAAGTGGGTCTTTTAATTTTAAGAGTGAGAATGAACTTAAGGATGGACATGACATTATTGGGCAATTTGGCGTTGGCTTTTATTCCGCATTTATGGTTGCTGATACTGTCACTGTGATAAGTAAAGCTTTTGGCAGTGATGAAGCCTACAAATGGGAGTCCAAAGGAATAGATGGGTATACCATTGAACCATATGAAAAAGCTTCCGTTGGTACAGATATTATTCTTAACATAAAAGATAACACAGAAGATGAAAACTTTGATGAGTTCTTAGAGGAATATAGACTAAAATCCATTATTAAAAAATATTCAGATTTTATTAGATACCCAATAAGAATGGATATAACAACCAGTAAGCAAAAAGAGGGCAGTGAAGATGAATATGAAGAGATTACAGAAGAGCAGACTGTCAATAGTATGGTCCCAATCTGGAGAAAGAATAAAGATGAATTAACAAAAGAGGATTATGATAACTTCTATTCTGAAAAGCATTACGGCTTTGACGAACCACTAGCACACATTCACCTTAGTGTTGATGGGATGGTAAGCTATAAAGCAATTTTATATATTCCAGAAAAACCTCCCTATGATTTCTACACAAAGGAATACGAAAAGGGCTTAGAACTGTATTCCAATGGCGTTTTAATTATGAATAAAAGCGCAGACTTATTACCTGATTATTTTGGATTTGTAAAAGGTGTGGTAGATTCAGAGGATTTATCGCTTAACATATCTCGAGAAATGCTGCAGCATGATCGACAATTGAAGCTAATCGCTAAAAACATTAAAACCAAAATAAAAAATGAAATGGAAAGCATGTTAAAAAACGAAAGGGATAAGTATGAAAAACTCTACGAATCCTTTGGAAGACAATTGAAGTATGGCATCTATAGTGATTTTGGAAGTAATAAAGAAGTGCTACAAGACTTGTTAATGTTCTATTCATCAAAGGAGAAGAAGATGGTCACCTTAGATGAATATATTTCTAGGATGACTGACGATCAAAAATACATCTATTATGCTTCTGGAGAGTCAAATGATAGAATTGAAAAGATGCCTCAAACAGAGCTTGTATTGGATAAAGGATTTGAAATCTTATACTTTACAGAAGATGTTGATGAATTTGCTATCAATATGATTATGAAGTATAAGGAGAAGGAGTTTAAATCAGTTTCTAGTGGGGATATAGGTATCAAAGCCGACGAAAACGAAAACACAGAAGCTGATGAAAAGGATAATAAAGAACTATTCGAAAAAATGAAGAAGCTTTTATCCGATAAGGTGAATGATGTTAGAATCTCAAAAAGATTAAAGCACCATCCTGTTTGTCTAGCAAGTGATGGTGAGGTTTCCATTGAGATGGAGAAAGTACTAAACGCGTTGCCTAATAATCAAAATATAAAGGCAGATAAAGTATTAGAAATAAATATCAATCATGATGTGTTCAAGGCATTAAAGGAAGCCTATAAAAAAGATGAAGAGAAGCTAAATCTATATACAGACCTATTGTATAACCAAGCACTTCTAATTGAGGGATTACCAATCAAAGATCCAGTCGAATTTACAAATAATATCTGTAAAATCATGGTTTAAGAAAAGAGCCACTTTTAATTAATCTTGAAAGTGGCCTTTTACATTTATCGTCTTATCATTCAAAGAATAATATGGTAAATTATTTATATGATTGTAGAGAGCCAATAAAACAGAACTAACTACAAGATAAGAATCTATTTTAACAGGATGAATTAAAGGAGGAGAACTTATGGATTCTGTATACACATTTACTACGAAGAAGGACTTTCTTACAACAATTAAAGATTTTAAAAATGAGATTGAAAAAGAGAATTTTAGAATTGTTGCAAAGCTTAACATTCATGAAAATATAAAAAGCACAGGGCTTGATTGTAAAAAAAAGGCTACTGTATTAGAGATTTGTAACCCAAAAGAAGCACATGAATTATTACATAAAGATATCATGATATCTGCTTTTATGCCATGTAAAGTGGTAGTAACGGAAGATAACCAAAACGTACAAATCAACTTTCCAAAACCAACAGCTATCTTAAATACAATGGAATCAGATGAATTCAAAGAAATAGGTAAAAGAATTGAAGATTTATTTATTCAAGCCATTCAAAAGGCTGTATAAGAAATTAAATAAAGTCTATTTTTTTAAAGAGTAGGGAATTCATCCCTATTCTTTTTTACTTATTTTATTCGTTTATTCAGTTATTGAAGATATTACTAGATGGAAGCTACTGGCTGTTTTTTTCTTATTCATGGTATATTATTATTAATATAGGTTGAAAATTTTAAATATGATTTTAAATAAAGATTGACACATTATACTAAGTAAGGAGGAAAATAATGGAGTATTATTATAACCAAGCATTATCCTTTATTCTTTCAATGCAAAATAATTTCATTGATATAGGTGTTGCCGCTCTAATCTTTTTAGCTTTTCTTTTATTTAGAAAGTTATTTGCTAGGTATATCTTTCATCTGTTATTAAAAATATCAAAGAAGACAAAAACAGATATAGATGAACAGATTTTAATAGCTTTTGAAAAACCAATGCAGGTATTTATTGTTGTATTAGGTTTATATTTTTTCTTTCAATATCTTTCGTTAAGTCCTAGGATTGAAATGATTGCCCATTCCTCTATTCGTTCTACCATTATTATCTTAATAGCATGGGGATTGTCCAATCTCTCAAATTCTACATTTCTATGGATTGAGTGGGTAGGGAAAAAATATAAATTTGAGTTAGATAAAATTTTAATTCCCTTCTTTTCAAAAGTATTAAGGTTTCTCATCATTGCCTTTACTATTAGTATTGTAGCAAGTGAATGGGGTTATAACATTGATTCTTTAATTGCAGGACTTGGTTTAGGAGGTCTAGCCTTTGCTTTGGCCGCAAAGGATTCCATCGGCAACGTTTTTGGTGGTGTGGTTATTATTACAGAGAAACCATTTACACTAGGGGATTGGATTGAAACCCCAAGTGTAGAAGGGACAGTAGAAGATATCACTTTTAGAAGTACGAAAATTAGAACCTTTGCGCAAAGCTTAGTGACCATTCCAAATTCTACTTTAGCAAACGAGGCTATTACCAATTGGAGCAAAATTGGTAAACGAAGGATTACTTTTCATCTTGGTATTACTTACTCTACAACGAGAGAAAAAATAAAAAATGTTATTTCACAGATAAAGCACATGTTAGAAAACCATCAAGAAATTCATAAGGATACGATATTTGTTCATTTTGATCGCTTTAATGATAGTAGTTTAGATCTCTTTCTATATTTTTTCACCAATACGACAAATTGGGCAGAATGGTTAAGGGTGAAAGAAGATATTAATCTAAAAATTATGGAGATCCTTGAAAATGAGCAAGTTTCCATTGCTTTTCCAAGTACAAGTCTCTATTTTGAAAACCCGTTAGAGCATAAAAGTAGGGATGATAAAAACACAGATATATAATTACAGTAATACCTATATTTAAAATTGTACTTGAAATGGTATGTGACTAGACCTTCCTTGTTAAAACACAAGGTAGGTCTGTTTTTTTAGAGATCATCAGTGCATAAAAAAAATCTATCTAACTGATATGGTTAAAATAAAGAAAATGACTTAAAATAATACATAATATTAAGTGTTAAAAAAGGAGCTAGAGTATGAAATATGCTGATAGAATTTCTATGTTGAGCACTGAAAATGCATTTGAAGTATTAGCAAAAGTAAAAAAGCTAGAGCAAGAGGGGAGGGACATTATCAGTTTTGCAATTGGCGAGCCAGATTTTGATACACCTGAAAACATAAAAGAAAGGGGAAAATGGGCGATAGACAACAACTACACCCATTATGTTTCATCTTCTGGGTTGCTTGAATTAAGAAAAGAAATTACTACATACATAAATCATCTAAATAACATCAAAGTACTGCCAGAAAATGTAGTAGTCACTCCAGGAGCAAAGCCAATTATTTTTCATTCGCTTTTAGCTACCATTAACCCAGGTGATGAAGTGATCTATCCAAATCCTGGTTTTCCGATATATGAATCTGTCATCCGTTTTGTCGGTGGGAAGCCTGTACCGATTCATTTGCGAGAAGAAAGAGGATTCTCCTTAGATCCTAGTGAAGTTGAAAAATTGATTACGGATAAAACAAAAATGATTATCATTAATTCGCCCCATAATCCAACTGGCGGAATGATTGATGAAAAAGATTTAAAGAGATTAGCTGAGATAGCGGGGATACATGATCTTTGGATTTTATCTGATGAAATTTATTCTGAGATGATATATGAAGGGGAGTTTAAGAGTATATCTTCTTATCCCGGTATGCTGGATAGGACCATCATTGTCAATGGATTTTCGAAAACCTATGCGATGACAGGCTGGCGGATTGGATATGGGGTAATGAATCCCACTCTGGCAGAAATGATAACTAGACTAGTAACAAATAGTGATTCATGTACGGCTGCATTTACACAGATAGCAGCGATTGAAGCACTAACAGGTCCCCATGATAGGGTAAAGGAAATGTTTCAAGAATTGCAGGAAAGGAGAAATATCATTGTTACTGGCTTGAATCAATTAGAGGGAATCTCTTGTGAACCACCAAAGGGAGCATTTTATGTCTATCCAAATGTAACAAAACTATGTAAAAAAGTAAATGTAAGCTCTTCAAAGGAATTACAAGAAAAATTATTACTTGAAGCTAATATTGCAGTACTTCCCCAAACTGCATTTGGAGATAAGCATCCAGATGAAAGGGAAGAATATCTGCGTTTTTCCTTTGCTACTTCTAAAGAGAACATCGATAAGGGATTGGAAAGATTGAGAGTCTTTGTTGAACAATATAAATAAGTTAAATAATATAATTCCTTATTTTCAGAAAAAACCATTATTCTAGCAATTTTTTAGTACAATGCACAGAAATAATAACTTAAGGTTAGCTGCTTTCGTTGCTTTAGCTTTGAGATAGTGAAATCATTTGATTTCACTTTTTTTTGTGTTGATGTAATAACATGGTATTTTTTATCAAATAACGGAGGATAAATGCGCATAATGTCGAAAATGTTAGTATGTAGAAACAAAGGATACAAAAGTATAAATAAGTAAATCAAGTATAAAAAGAGGCTCAAAGTCATAAACAGAATGACCTATTTATCCTAACTTTAGAAAGGAAGAAATTAATGAAAAAAATAGTTTTATTATTTTTGATCATTTTCTGGATATTAATCTTATCTGCATGCAATAGTAGTTCAACATCAGAAAATCAACAAAGTATTACAACAACAAATGTAGAAAATGATATGACCAGCGACAGTAACAAAAAGAACACATATACAACAAACCAATTAGCTGAGTATCTTTCAATTGGAATAAAGAGACCCACTGTTGAGAAAATAGTAACATACATAAATGATATTGATAAAAAATTTCAAAATGTAAAACAAAGAATAATAGAAAAAGATATCGGGAATTATGTTGTTTTTGAAGTAATTGGTGACAATAGTAAGGCGTTATGCTTGTGGGAAAAGAATAGTTCAACTGGGGAAATACTTAATGATGATAATATGTATTCAATAAAAGGAATTATAAAAGATAAATATTTAATTGTTGAGAGCGTTTCTGATGCCCTTAAAAACGAAGCTATTTATGACCTTTCAAGTGCTAGAGATAACCAAAATTTTAAGAGTGAGATAAAAATATATGATAAATTTTATGATATTAATAATACAAATTGGATTGTTTACCAAAGGCCTACATCTAATAAAAATGTTATTTTACCCACAGATAAAGCAATGGATATAGATTTATATAATTTAAATTCAAAAGAACAAATTATTTATAAAAGAGCAAATAATAATTATGATTGGAAAATAGATTCTAATGAAGATAATAGATTAGAAATTATAAAAGAAGAATGGGATGCTAAACACAATGCAAAACTAGAAAGCGTACTTTACTTAATAAATGACATTATCGATAATAGATTTTTAGTAGTTGATAATAAAGCCGATTTCACAGCAAGTAAAACTTTCTATGATCTAAAAAACTCTAATACGAATGAGGAAATCAAGAGTGACTTTATATTAACCACTAAATTTTATAATATGAAGGACACTGGTTGGATTATATATCAATTTCCTACCTCTAATACAAATATTAATATACCAATAGAAAAAGCAACAGATATCTTACTTTATAACCTATATTCCAAAGAAAACTTGGTTTTTAGACAAGCCGAGAATAATTACGGATGGAAATTAGAAAAAGATGAAGATAATAAATTAAGAATTATTAAGGTAGAATGGGATGGGAAATATAGTCGTATAACTGTAAACAAAATCAAGGATTTAAATAATTGGTTGGGTGATGATTATGATTATAATTTTGATTATGGTGAAGAAATAGAACAATATTTCTCAAAAAGAATCGGAAATCCAACGGATGAGAATATAAAAAAATATATTTCACAATTTCCTGAGGTATCAGACAATTTAATCATAGATATTAAAGATGAATATGAAAATAATAAATATTTTGTTTTTCAAATTTCTGAGATAGTTCCGACAGAAGTGAATGATTCTTTTGTTGGCCTTTGGGAAAAAGGCAACCCGTCTGGTGGGCATATTATTCAAGGAATGAATTGTGGAATCGAAAAATTGCTTGAAGATAAATATTTAGTAGTTGATAGTGGTACATGGACCATAAGAGGTAAATCAATTTATAATCTTTCTTTAGATATTTCAGATAATAGTTTCTCCCATGGTTTCAATATTTTAATGGATAGAGTTTATAATTTCACAGGAACAGATTGGATTATTTATTCTACCCCAACAGATAACGATATAGAAAATATGCCTATTGACGAATTGTGTGATATTGAGTTATACAATCTAAAAACAAATGAGAGGATACTATATAAAGAAGCAAAAGACAATTATATATGGTTTTTAGAAACGTCAACTTATGATAATAATTTATTAGCAATAATAAAAGATGAGAGTAATGAAAATAATGAACTGAAAAGTACAGTTGTTGAATACATTGACTTAAATAACTGGTCCGCAATGTCAAGTAAATTGAAAGAATAATATGTTTTGAATAAGGAGAGATTGATATAATCGATAAGCTATAAAGCTAAAAGATATGATAGCTAGGTGTTTCGACAGTAAGAAATAAATTTATTGCAATTTTTATATTCTTATTCACTTTTACAAATTCGATATGTTTTAGCAGAAGGACAAAGTGTTAGCTTGAATATAAAAGATGACGAGAAATACCTAACTTATCCTTACGAAAAATCACATTTAGCTAAAGAAAGTGCTGTCATTAAAGAAAATTCCAGTGGAGAAATCGTAAAAATATATGCTTATGACAATAAAGAAAAATTGCAATGAATTCATATCCCAGCATTAAAAACGACGCTTTATATTGATAAATACGGTAAAGATGGTAGCTATGCTATTGTGGATGATAATGATGATGAAAGTAATATTTATCGAGTGGTAGGAGGTACCTTCGATCACTTTAATGATGATTATCGTGGCGGTTCTGGTTTTTCAGATGTAGCAGTCGAAGACACTTATCTAATTAAAGCAATGGATATTACAAATTTATCTATAACAAAACTAAGAGAAGTCATTAAAGAGTTTCAAGCAGAAAATAGGAGGATGATTACTGAAAAAGAGTTTAATAGCTCCGTTAACATAAACCATCCACTTATGCAGATAAAGAATATGAATCTTATCTACTTTTTTTACGGACATGGTCAAAGGTTAATTTTTAAGCCAATCAATGATAAAGAGTTCAAATTGTATTCTATCTATAAAAATAAAGATGCTGAGTTTAGAAAGCAGGTTAACAAGGAAGAAGACACGATAGGTACCTTAGGAGAAGATATTTTATTTTTTGCTCTAAAAATATTAGGAATAATATTTGGTTTTATTCTAATAGTACTAAGTATAGTAGGACTTATCTTTTATATTAGGAAAAAAAGACGGAATTAATAGGATATAAAAAAAATTCTTTTATTCCTTTTCTATTTTTAAAAGACACAATAAAAAATGAGAGGTTAATCGATAAGATGAAAAGAAAAATAATGTTAACAATCCTAGTACTTTTAATATTTACAGGCTGTTCGTTACGGGTGAATAATACTTCCAACCCAATAAAAAGTAATAATACGGCTAAATCCATAGATCAACAGGAGATTGGTTTATCCAAATCTACGAACGACAATTCATCCTCATCAAATGAAAATTCGTCACCAGAAGAAAGTAAAGAAACTTCATGGTATATAGGCGCTATTAATGATTCACTTAACATTCATATGAAATTAGATATAACCGATAATAAGGTTTCTGGATTCTACTATTATGATAAATATAAAAGAAATATAAATCTAAGTGGGGATATCAGTGATAATATTTTAACCATTTCTGAAAAAGGTTCAAACGGGATCATAACTGCCATAATCGTATCAAAAGATATGATTGAAGGAATTTGGAATGATGACAATCATACATACCCTTTTTACGTTATCAAAGAGGGAAGCAATACATCTACCCCCCAAAAACCTGATGCCAAGCTTATGAAGTGGAAGGGAGATTGGCAGGGAATACACTCTGGTTATTATTCTAGTGCAGATCTATCCATCAAACCAATCTTTAACAACCTTGTAAGCTTCGATATCTCTGCTTACAGTGGAACGATTCTCATCATTAGCTATGATTAAAAATGATGTCGCTATTTATAAAGGGGAGAATAACACAAAATTGAGATTTTCATTGGATGATAATCATGATATTGCACTAGATACGAATGATTATACCTACTATTGTGGGATGGGAGTAGGTTACGATTCAGTCTACACTAAAAGAGAATTAACTATATCACCACCAACGGCAAAGGAAGCTGGATTAGTCTATACTGATGAACAAGAAAAAATCTTTAAAAAGCTTACAGGTATTTGTTCTATACCAACCAAGATATTTTATACTATCCAGTATATCTTATTTTTTATACTACTTATGATTTTTAGAGGTAACTCTTCTGAAGGAGAAAATAATGGACCTATTTAAAAAAATGGTATTACTTAAAGATAACAAAACCTACAAATTTGTAGACAAAACTTCTGAAATAAGCTGGATTACATATCAAAATAATCACCTAGTTTCGGTCACTTTTTCAGACAATCACAAAACCTATAATTACAAAGCTGTAAATATACGTTTTCTTGAAAATCCCAAGAAAATCAATGCTGAAGATGTGATTGTTAGTATAGATAATTTCCCTAGAGAAGACTATTCAACAATACTAGATTTCGGAGAATATATTAGAATCTTCGATAAAAATAATAGGCCAACTTCCTACCATAAATCTAGAGTTTCTTACCAAAATTCAATTCTTAATGCTCAAAAACCAAAAGCTATTTTTAATTACTTTAAGGATCTTTCTAAATATGTCAGTGTAACTGACGATGGAAAAACTATATTATTCAAGCTATATGAAAAGATCACCAAGATAAATGAAAATAGCGTTTTAGCTACTTATTTATCTGGTAAATCGATAAAAGCAGAAAGGTTTAATCACATACCAATATTCCCATTTGGTATTAATCTAAGTCAAAAGAAAGCTGTTAAAACCGCTTTAGAAAATTCAACTAGTATCATTGAAGGACCTCCTGGGACAGGAAAAACACAAACGATTTTAAATATAATAGCTAATGTAGTGTCACAAGGGCAAACAGTAGGTGTCGTTGCTGGGAACAATTCTGCTACTTTAAATGTACAGGAGAAACTTGAAAAGAATGGATACGGATTTATTACAGCTTTTTTAGGTAATAGAGAAAACCAAAAAGATTTTTTTAATTCTAAACAGCAAGAAATACCAGATATAACAGAGTGGGGAAAAGAACCAGAAGAGAGAAATACATTATCAGAAGAGCTTCAAAAAACCTCAGAGAATCTAGAGAAATTATTAGCAGATAAGAATAAAATAGCTAATCTGCAAGAAGAAGTTGCTAAATTAAAAGTAGAACAAACGTATTTTGAAAAATATTTTAAAGGAACATATATACCTATCAAGCAATACTCGTTTTATAAAAAATGGTCTTATGATTCTATATTAGAATTTATGACTCACTATGAAAGATTTGTTTTAAAAATTAACAAACTTACAGCAAAAACGTATCTATTATTTAAGTATGGCATTTATAGACAAAAACAAATAATTGAACACCAAAATGATATTATTTCCTCTCTTAAAAAGGATTATTATCACAGAGGAATGGAGGAGAGAGAAAAGGAAATAACTTCTTTAAAAGCTAAGCTAGAAAAAAAAAGCTATGAAGATCTAATGGAGCAATATTCTGAAGTATCTGCAGCTTTGTTCAAAGCATCCTTACATGAAAAATATACAAAGCGTTCAAGAGAGAGTTATAATATCCATGATTATAAGCGTAATTTCCGGGACTTTATTGATGATTATCCAGTTATATTAAGCACAACACATTCCATATTAAATAGTATCTCTGTGAACTACTTATTTGACTATTTGATTATTGATGAGGCGTCTCAGGTAGATTTGGTGACAGCCTCATTAGCACTATCCTGTAGTAGAAATGTGGTGATTGTTGGTGATGTAAAACAATTACCTCAAATAGTCCCAACTAATATTAAACAGAAAAGTGATGAACTATTCTATAATCTTAATAAAAAAGAAGCTTATAACTATAGTAAATATAGCATCATAGCATCGTATATTGAAATATATAAGGAAGATTTACCAAAAACCTTATTAAGTGAGCATTATCGTTGCCATCCAAAAATCATTGGTTTTTGTAATGAAAAGTTCTATGATAATCAACTGGTTGTAATGACTGAAGAAAAACCAGAGGATAAACCTTTAATTCTTTATAAAACGGCACCTGGAAATCATGCACGTGAAGATAAAATCATTAATAAAAAGAGCTTGTACAATATAAGACAAATCGAAGTAATTAGAGATGAAATTTTAGCAACTTATCATGATAATGATATTAATAATGTAGGAATCATTTCACCATATCGAAGGCATGTAACAGAAACGAAGAAACTTATTCAACACTCAGAGTTAGAAGTGGATACCATTCATAAATATCAAGGAAGAGAAAAAGGCACTATCATTTTTACAACCGTAGCAAATAAAATGACACTTTTTATTAATGATGCCAACTTAATAAATGTGGCAGTATCAAGGGCAATAAATGAATTAATACTAGTTACTTCAGATAAACTGTTCAAACAGCATGGAACCTATATAGGTGATTTAATCAGATATATGGAATATAACTCATTATCAAGTGATATTAGAGAAAGCCAAAAGATATCTGTTTTTGATCTATTATATAGCGAGTATTCAAGCAAACTGTTAAAAATAATGAATTCAAATATGCATGTATCTGAATATAAATCAGAAAACCTGATGTATAGCATTATTGAAGAGGTCTTGGCTTTTCCAAAATTCAACTCATTCAAATGTGTTATTCATGTTCCTCTTCATTCCATTATTAAAGATTTTCATAATCTAAATGAGGAAGAGAAGAGATATGCTGAAAATCCTTGGACCCATGTTGATTTTCTAATCTACAATAAATTAGATAAAGAGCCAGTTCTAGCAGTAGAAGTGGATGGAGTAGAATATCACCAAAATAATGAACAGCAATTTAAGAGGGATCAGTTGAAAAATAGAATATTAGAACAAAACAAACTTTCGCTTCTAAGGATTTCTACTAATGAAAGTGGGGAAAAGGAAAAACTTGTTCAAGTACTTGATGAGATTGTTAGATCATCGGGAGAGATAGAATAAGGTAGTAATAATTGCTAAATGAGGTGAAAAATAATTGAGAAATAAAGTAAAAGTGATATTTATTTTTTCCATATTATTTATAGCTATAATCATCGGTTTTTTATATTTAAATCATCTAGTAAATAATAAAAACATAAATACGATACAAAAAGATGTAACGTCTAAAGATAATAGTAAAGAATTAGAAGAAAATAAGACACCAACATCGAATGACTACAATATTATTGAAATTAGTAAAAAAGGGGAAACAATAAAAACCTATATTTATAAATGAATATAAACTTGATAAATTAACTATATTTAGCTATAAACCAATTGAATAAGATAAAATTAATTCAGGAGAGTTGAATGAAATAACAATTTCAAGTGGAGATACTTATGATTCCAGTAAATTTCCAAAAGATCAGGTACTATTTACAGTTAAAGTAATTCCAATCGAAAAATATAATACTTTAAAGAATACTAGTAATTCTTATGTTAAATATTTTGTAGGAGAAAATGAGAAGGAAGTGCTGCAAATAACCTTTTCACAGGATGCGCTTAAATTTAATGAAGAAACAACTGACAATTCAGGCTTGTTAAAAATCAATCAAGAAGACATACTTAGTAGATTTACTTTTCCTAAACAACAAATACAAAATGTGGATGAAGATAATAGCGGCATTAAAGATAATAATTCAAAAGTAGATGCAGATTCTTCACTTTTTAAGTATCTTGATTTCAATAATGTAAAACCTGGTGATGTTATAGCTAGAATAATAGTAAAAAGTGTAATTGAGGATGAGGATACCAAGACAGTAAATTTTAGAGGTAGTTTTAATTTATATGGCATACTGACAGTTAATAAAAATTCACCTATAGACGACACAAAGATAAATGGATTATATATGACCATGTCATTTTCTAATTATCGATATATATACAACAAAAAGGATGATACTTATAAGGTCTTAGCTCACTTTGATCAAATAATTTCTACTGATGAATAAATTCACTGGTTTTTGTGTTGATCAAAGGAATCTGGATTTAAAGACATGCCTTTAGTGGCATTGAACAGAGGATTGACCTAACCTTTCAATAAAATATTCATAGCTAATATTACAGGTCTAGTGAGTTTTGTTTAAATCTAAAGCATGTTTAATTTTCCCTCAGACGACAGTTTGAGGGGATTTTCAATATAAATATATTATTTTAGGCTTATATGTAAATATTTTTTAATAGTTTTAATCAAAAATACTGGTATAATTACAGGCAGAACATATACTGTTAGTATGATTTTTGAGTTTAACAGGTTCTACAAAACATATATAAAAGAACATAAGAGTAGAGGTAACGTATATGATGACTGAAGAGTTAATAAAAAATCCTAATGCATCTTATCAACTGGCTGAGCAGAGGGCTGTTCATTATTTTCAAACCCTTTATGAACAGATCACACAAAAGACTTATGTATCTACCCTAACAAAAGATATTGAATCATGGAAACAGAACCATATTCATCATCATGCCTTATTATCCCTTTTTTTCCGTGGAAAAAGAAAAGCTAATCCTAAAGAATACCATAACTATATCCAATGGCTGAATGAGACAGGTAAACTAGATCATTACCTAGATCGAAGCATCTCCTATATTTTCATGAGAGATTTAGGTAAATCCCTTGGCTCACTTGATACACAGACCAGAGTTCGACGTGTAGTTGACCGTTTAAAGAATCATCTGATTCAATCCACCTCAACAGACCAAAGAGACAAAACTGAGACGATTAGCTTGACGGGATTGTACCAGAAGGCCCAGAAGGAAGGCATAGAAACTACTATGATTTGGGTGATGAACAAACTACAGACTGTATCCACCAATATTCCAAAAGGAATGGATGCTGAACAGGCTAAGCGAAAGCTTATTAAAATCATAGCGGGGGTATTGATGCATCAGGTTGAAGAAATGGATGACGAGATAGCTCCTGAAGAACGAACGAAGAAGCTTGATGAAGCTATTAGACTTGGCTATTACTATGGGCTTACCTATCCCTTCATTGACGATCTACTAGATTCCAACATCTTATCTACTAAAGAGAAAAAACAATATTCCGATTTGATACGTACCACACTTATTACAGGATCTGTGCCTGAATTGGGTGAATGGATAGGAAATAACAAGGAACTAATCCGATACATTCATACAGAACTAAGAGATGCCTTGGAATATATGAAGAACCATCAACATCTAGAGACAATGAAATCGTTTTTAGCGCAATCCTATGTATTTTTTCATGCTCAGGAAGTGGACCGTGAAAAGGATTTATCCAATCCTAATTACACCAATGAAGAGCTTTATATACCGATTATTTTAAAATCCGCTTATTCCCGATTAATTGTCCGTTCCGTCATCAGTGCTCCTGAGAATGAGGGCTTTGACAATCGTACTTTCTATTATGGCATTTACAACCAATTAGCAGATGATTTTGCAGATATGTTTGATGATATGAAGGAAGGGGCGGTTACTCCCTATACCTATTATATGAAATATCATGAGAAACGTTTAGATCTTATCAATCCCTTTGAATTATACTGGACGGTCATCTCTTATTTGATTCACGACGTGTATCAGTCCGATATCAAGACATGTGAGGTCATACTGTCTCGAGCAATAAACGGTTTGAGACGATTTAACGAACGAATAGATACCAAAAAATACAACGAAATGATGGAATTATTTGCATCTGGAAATCCGAAATTTAATCATATCATTCAACATATGGTTCAAAAAGCGGATGACGTAGATTTCTTTGATAAATTGATTAGGGACCATATCATTACTATTCTGAAAAACGAAAGGGAGGAGCAGGAAGACTTTTTAGAAACGATAGAAGCCGTACGCGATCAGATTAACAATATCTTAAATATTCCTAAAGACGAGACTACTTCTCTGATAAAAGAACCAATAATCGATGCTGCCAATTACAGTCTAGAAGGCGGAGGAAAACGATTGAGGCCAATATTGACTTGGGTCATGGGTGTTAACGAATATGGATTAAATAAATCGGCAATTGTTCCACTTCTAAAATCATTAGAATATATGCATACCGCATCCCTAATCTTTGATGATCTACCATCCCAGGATAATGCTGCCGCCCGTAGGGGACATCCAACCCTGCATCAGGTATATAACATTGCCACAGCGGAATTAACCGGTCTCTTTTTGACCCAGAAGGCTATTGAGGAACAAGCATCACTCGAACCGTTCGATGCTAAAACGGTTCTTCGTTTGATTCAGTATTCAGCCCAAATGACACAAAATATGTGTAAAGGGCAAGCAATGGATTTGAATTCAAAAGGGAAACATTTGACAATAGAACAATTGAATATGCTGTATTTCTATAAAACTGGGATTGCATTTGAGGCTTCCCTCATCATGCCTGCAATTATCGCCAATGCAAAGGAATCGGAAATGAAAGCTTTGAAAAAATTTGCCCATCATGCTGGTATAGCTTTTCAAATTAAGGATGACCTGCTGGATGTTGAAGGAAATCTGATGTTAATCGGAAAACCAATTGGAAAAGATGCTGAAAACAACAATACTACGATGGTATCCATACTAGGGCAGGAAGGTGCTAGAAAAGAGATGTGGGAACATTACTGCCTTGCAATGGATACATTACAAGACATACCTCTCAATACCACTTTTCTGAAGCATTTATTGAATTATATTGTAATGAGGGATCATTAGGAATTTGTCCTTATCTAATGTTTTCTATATGCCCATTTTATAACTGAAATATATATGTATTTTAGTTATCTATAAAACTTCACATTAATTGTGTATAATAACTTAAAAGGGGAATAAAAGAGATTCTTTTACAACCCATCTTTGGCATAGAAACAACATCATGAGTAAATTTACTATGGTGTTTTTTTATTTTATAGAGCCTTTTAGAAATATTCGAAGCTGATAGGAGATAAACAAATGAAAATAAAGTTAATTTCCCCTAAGATGAGTTTACGTCCAATGGATTCAGAATATAAGAGAAGGTTATCTCCATCATTATCATTATTGACATTAGCATCACTTACTCCAGATAAATATGAAGTATCTATAGCAGATGAAAATGTTCAAGAGATTAATTTTGATGACTTGCCTGATATAGTCGGAATTACAGTTAATGTAGACACATCTAAGCGAGCTTATGAAATTGCCTCTTATTATCGCAAACAGGGTATACCTGTTATACTTGGCGGAATTCATGTGAGTGCTGAGCCTGATGAAGCATTAAATTACGCTGATGCCGTCTGTATAGGGGAAGCAGAAGAAATTTGGGAAGAAATGCTATTAGATGCTGAAAGAGGAGAACTAAAATCTAAGTATTATTTTAATAAACCTAGTGATTTAAATAAAGTTCCAAGACCTAGATGGGACTTAATCGATCATTCATCATATCTTTATACGAATATAATATCTTCTAGTAGGGGATGCCCTTTTACATGCAGTTTTTGCTACAATAGCTGCGATTATGTCCATCATAAATATAGGAATAGACCAGTTGAAAAGGTTATTGAAGAGATTAATAGATTGGATACCAAGCATGTTATGTTTATAGACGATAATTTTATTGGTAATATTTCTTGGACAAAGGATTTTCTAGATAAAATGAAGCCTCTCCATTTAAAGTGGAACGCTGCAGTATCTACTAATTTAGTTCATCATCTTGATCTGTTAGATAAAATGAAAGAAACAGGCTGCCAAAGCCTTTTTATTGGATTTGAGACGATTAACAGTGAATCAATTAAAAGTGTGGAAAAGCGATAAAACAATATAGCTATTTATGAAAAATTGATAGAAGAGATACATAAAAGAGGAATAATGATTAATGCTAGTTTAGCTTTCGGCTTTGATTATGATAATAAATCTGTTTTCAACAATACCCTTGAATGGTTAGTTAAAAATAAGATTGAAACGATGACTGCTCATATATTAACTCCTTATCCTGGGACAGAGTTATATAAAAAGTTTAAAGCAGAAGGTAGAATAATAGATTTCAATTGGAGTCATTATAATACCTCTCACGTAGTGTTTAATCCTAAACAAATGAGCAGAGAGGAGTTGTACAAGGGATACATCTGGATATATAAAGAATTTTATTCTTTTAAAAATATTTTTAAAAGACTCCCGGAACAAAAAAAACAAAGGATATCTTATCTGTTATTCAATTTTGGTTATAGAAAATTTGGTAATATTACCTCGAAACTAACTAGATTAGGGTTAATGAATTGGATAGGAAAATTAGCAAGACGTCTGTCATATGGCATAGATTAGTTTGAGAATGCAAGAAAAAGAACCTATCCAGAAGGAAGGCACTGAAGAACTAGCACAGAAGACAAGTTCTTTTTCTTGTGCATAGAAAACACCCATTATCGCCTTGAGGCTAATATAAGTTGTTTTTGGGCTCTAATCAAAACTGGTCTTGCCCATTTTGGAGTCTTTTTGTCATTAAGTACACTTTGTAGTAATATGAGTGCCGAAAACATGGAAGGTCTTGCCCATGTCGGAATTGTATCTGACATATTACGAAAGGAAAAAACATTACGTGAAATTTCTCTTGCTATTATACGGTTCGATATTCTAAGCGTTCTTCTTATTATACTGTTTGCCAGACAAAGCTGACCTTCTACTTTCTGTGACAATATATCCTTGGAATTCGGGCGCATTTCTTTTAATGCGTTAGATGTAACTATTACTCCTCCAATAAAAGCCCTTGATGATAAAAGAGGCTCAGCCAAAGAATTCGATATCGGGCGACTCTTTATATTTCCATTGATGGATTTACTCACAAACAAACCTCCAAGTAAACAGATTTTCTTTATTATACGAATCTGTTAAGTCTGATGATTGGATGTATGTCCCTATCAAGCTAAAAAAAATTATCGCCTTGTAAAGAGAATTCGACTTGAAAGGAAAACTAAATCAAGGATGCTAACTATATACATGAATAAATTGTAGAATTTATAATTCATGATTTTTTATTATAAGAAAAAGTCGCTATAAGAATGCCCACTTCATACTATAAGGTATAAGTTGAGAATAGGTGGTGCATAAAGTGTTACGAAATGTTGAGTATTGGAGAGTATTTCTTGTAAAAGCTGAGGAACAATTTGCAAATGTTTTTCGATCTGCTTCAGATCATGGAGATAAATGGAGATTACTTCCTGAAGCATTTAATACACGTAAAAAAATATATAATTATTTTACAGAATATTGGTCTTCATCCTATGCTAAAATAATGCTCTGTAATTTAAAAACAAAAGAAATAAATCATAAATTGTATGTAATAGAGGGAGATATTGGTCCAACACCAGGATTTAGAGATATTCAGATAAACCAATTTTGTAGAAATTGTTATATTATTCATACGAAATTAGGTTTCGAATGGGAAAAGGAAGAGGAACTTCGCCCTGTAACGTACATCATTAAGAGACGTAAGAGAAAGTATATCATAGTAGAGAGAATATATAATGGTTATGATTTTCGTTTCACAGAATGTAAAAATGTATAGAAAAAAGAAGTAGACCTTCCCTTGAACTCATGAATGAGGAGGTCTACTTCTATTTACTTTAGTCAACTGCATTTTAGGCAATCTATTGTACTGACCGTAGATGTATACTAAAAAGAGGATAGAAGAGATTTTAGTCTAATATATCAATAAGGACTATTACTTCATCTTAAAGTTGATTTAATCTACGACAATTTATATTACTTAAATATTTTGTAAAAATATAGAAGGAAATATATATATTTTGTCGAAAATAAGACTTTATGTTAGACATTCAACAGACTGGAGTGAAAATTATTGGATATTGAAGAATTATTGAAGCCAACATTGCAAGACCTTAAATTGACAAGTTCTTATAACATTAAAAAACTGTTCTATGTAGCTTTTTTTGGAGGATTACTTCCGACAATCATTTTATCTTATCAGAATGCTAAAATGCTTTTTCTAAAAAAAACATATACTCGTTTGATCTTATTAATAGGTTCGCTAGGTATTATATTAAAAATTATTATTCTTGGTACTGCTATAGATTGGGAAATTTCAAAACATACTTTGACTGTTTTAAATGAAAAAAGAGAGCTTAGATATGTTTTTCGTTTTATAGCAGTTGGTATTTATTATATTTTCTATCTTATGATGAAAAAAAAATATATACAACATATACATACGTTTGGAGTAGTACAGCCATTAATAAAAAAAGCCATCATTTGGATTTTCTTTGGAGGAATAATTGAATTAGTTATTATTACGGGAGGAGTACTTTTAATTGGAACAATTTACTGATTGTAAAGATCTAGCAAACTTAGAACAAATCACTCATTATTTACAAATTAATAGATACCAAAAAGCCAAAGAACTTATACTTTCTAATTTATCTCATTGTCCAAATAATGAGAAATTACTTTTTATGATAGCACATACTAATTATCATCTTAATGAATACAAGGAAGCAATCGATAACTGTTTTGATGCATTAAATAATGGATATACAGCAGAATATGTTCATGGTTTACTTGGAGATGTTTATTTTAAAACCAATCAATATGAAAAAGCTGAGACGGCTTATCTAGAATCTTTAAGTTTGAAACCAAATAATCCAGAAGTTTTAGCTTCATATGGGTATTTAATGTTTATTACAGGAAACGAAGATAAGGGACATCAACTTTTGAACGAGGCAGTTAGAATTAGTCCAGAAAATGAAGTTGTTCTCCACTATATTTTTTACTACTATTTAGCAAAAGGAAAAAAAATGCAACAGTTAGAGACATTAGAGAAATATATGCATTCATCAGATCAAGAGATAAGTAAATTAATGAAAATTGGGATAACAGAGATATTCAAAGGTAAATACAAATCAGCTAGAGAGCACTTGAGACAAGCCTATTTACTTGACCCAACAAATGAAGATATTTTAAGATTACTGAATGACGTAGACAGGAAATCACATTTCTTATTTTTCCCTCATCGTATTGTTAATAAATTAGGTGGGGCAGCTACAATATATATCATTTTTATGCTTATTATATTGTTACTTTATTATTTAAAAATGAATGGTTTATTAGTATTTGTTGCTTCCTTCTACATTATATTTGCCTTGTCTACGTGGTTTAACCCACTAATTTATAAGATTTTCTTTAAGTGAGGTATGAACAAATGAACAAAATAGAACTATTAAAAAAAATGATTGAAGAAAATCAAGATAATGCAACGGCATGGTTCTTATTAGGAATTGAATACCAAGAGTTAGAACAGACAAATAAATCTCTCTCGGCATTTGCAGAAGCATTAAAATACGCAGATGAGCAATTAAGAGAGAAAGTGATTTTGCAACTAAATAACATTTCATCTAAAGAAGTTAATGAGGGTGTTAAGCATGACTCTACTTCTTCTGAAGAAGAATGGATAGAAGATAATTTTGAAGAACATATAGATATAGAACAAAAGTTTAAGGAAAAGGCTGCATTAAGAGTAATCAATGGAGGAAAAGAGGACAACCAACATATCGTTGAATTTAAAAGAAATAGAATAAAATTTGAGGATGTAGGTGGACTAGAGGAATTAAAAAACACTATTCGAATGAAAATTATTAAACCCTTTACAAATCCAGGTTTATTTGCTAAATATCGAAAGAAATCTGGAGGTGGTATCTTATTATTTGGTCCACCAGGATGTGGCAAAACCTTTATTGCTAGAGCAACTGCTGGTGAAGTAAAAGCTAATTTTTCAGCGGTTCATATAACAGATATTTTAGACCCTTTTTTAGGTGTCAGTGAGCAAAACATTAAAGACATTTTTACCACTGCGCATGCTAATAATCCAACCGTTTTATTCTTTGATGAGATTGACTCTTTAGGATATAATAGGGCAAAATCTTCATCTCATATGCTGAGACCTATGGTTGATCAACTCTTATCTGAAATGGAAGGTATCGATTCTAGTACCGATCAGATTTTAATTATTGGAGCCACTAACATGCCATGGGATATTGATCCTGCATTTTTACGGCCAGGAAGATTTGACAGAGTAATTTTTGTACCACCACCTGATAAAAAGGCAAGAGAACGTATTTTTCAACTAAAATTAAAAGATCGACCCGTTGAAACAATTGACATACAAAAACTTTCTTTAAGCACTGAGCTATACTCAGGAGCAGATATAGAAAATGTAGTAGAGGTCGCTACGGAAAATGTGATTTCAGAAATTATGTCTTCTGAACTAGAAAGACCTATTAAAATGGAAGATTTGTTAAATGCAATTAAAAATACTAAGCCATCGACAATAGAGTGGTTAAAGACTATTAAGAATTATGTAAAGTATTCTAATCAAAGTGGTCTTTTTAATGATGTAGCAATATATTTAGAAAAATATAAAAAAATGTTTTAATAAGACTTAATTTAAGGAGGACCATCAAATAATAGCTCTTTGGAGAGTGAACTATATGAACTTGAATAAACATTCAGTTATGAAGACCGTAGTTATTATTATTAATGTGATCTTTGGTTTACTATTTCCTATAAGCGCTGTAGCAGCAATGGTTTCACCAATGGCGTTTGATGCACCAGGTTCAACGGAAATCCTTTCTAATTGGATTTTCTTTATATTTGCTTTCTCCATTCCAGGAGGTATATTAATATCTATCATCACATCATTATTATTGTTGTTAAAATTTAAGAAATTTAAATTAGCATTGCTATTTAGTTTATTACCAATGATTAATATCATTATCATTCTATTTCTTTTTGTGGTAAATTCCTAAAATTTCAGAAGTAGTGGAATTAAGTAATTATTTTGATAATGAAATTGTTGATGATTAAAGAGTGAAAACTATTAGATTGCTATGTTTCATCAGCTATCTATCGTTGCTGTTCATTTCTTATGCAGAAATTTCAGAATGGATAAGTTCGAAAGCTTTTTTGTTTATTAGAGAAAAGTGATAAAATTTAGATAAAGGTTGTACATAGAACAAATTAAGTTGAAAATTGACTCTGCAGCCAAAGTCTTAATAATAGAGGGGTGTGAGAGTACTACATGAAAATTCAATTCGGATTAACTGCCAATGATTATAGTAAGTTTAGATTTGGGTATCCTTCAGAGCTTTTTGAACGACTGAAACAGTTCGACGTTGGTTTACCGGAACAAAAGATTTTAGACATCGGTACTGGAACTGGATATTTAGCACGTCCTTTAGCGAAACAAGGAAGTCATCTGGTCGGACTTGATCCGTCAGATAAATTATTGGAACAGGCAAAAAAGTTAGATCAGGAAAATAACGTTTCTGTAAGATATGTGACAGGACAGGCGGAAAACCTTCCATTTAAAGATAATTCTTTTGATGTCGTCACCGCAGGACAGTGTTGGCACTGGTTTGATCGTAAAAAAGCAGTACATGAAGTTTATCGTGTGATTAAAAAAGGTGGGAAGTTGATTATTGTTCATTTTGACTGGATACCACTTGAGCAAAACGTTGTGGCACGGACAGAAGAATTGATACTGAAATTTAATCCGGAATGGGCAGGAGCAAATGGAATGGGTATGTACCCCCAATGGCTCACTGATGTGGCTGTTGGAGGATTTGAAGATATAGAAACATTTACGTTTGATGCTTCGGTTTCTTACAACCACGAAGGCTGGCGTGGCAGAATACGTGCTAGCGCTGGAGTGGGAGCAAGTCTTTCAGACAAAGAAGTAGAACAATTTGACAAGGCGCTTGAGGAATTATTAAAAATATATTTTAAAGATGAACCAATGCTGATACCACACCGCATATTTTGTTTGATTTGTCGAAAACCTGAATTATCCCAAAACTAATTTAAAATAACTTCATTAAAATTAAAAGTAAACTTGTGTAAGTGACATCTGTCAAATTAAGCAGTAAAAAAGAAGCAAAGTATAAAAATAACTAAATATATTTTTAAGTCATCCCATCAGGATGGCTTTTTTTGTACGGTTAGAATGGGGGCAATCTAGTTGAAAGTCAGATACGATATTGCATTCACAATTAAATAGATGTTTATTTGGACAAAACATATTTATTTATGTTATCAAAATCTACTTATTTAAAATTCAGAAGATGACCTATACAATAACTATAGGAGACGGCATATAACTACAAAGGAGGATACCAATAATTTATGTTTCCGTCCTTATAATTTTCTGTTCTAGTTTACATAACATATATTCGGTTTGGATAATATCGGAGTTATAGGGTGGGTCCTATAATTATTGTACGTCCCTAAATATTATTAGTACGCTGAGACCTTAACATAACTCAATAATATCTAGAGTGATAAACCATTGGTGAAATCTGAGATTTCACTTTTTTTAGTTTAAACATCACGATTTAAATATTTCCAATTTAATTATTATATATAAATGTGCTAAACCTTAAATTAAGAAAGTCATCATAATAAATATCATTTTTAGTCTAGCAGTTACAAGGGGGATCAAGTATGTAGTGTAAAAATTTACGACTATAATAGAATATTAATATTCTATTAATTTTGTTTCCCATAATTCAATAAAAATACTTTATTTATAAAAAATAAAGATTATATGGACTTTTAAAGATAATTAGCTAAAGATAAAAAAAGGCGATTACTTATCTAGCAATCGCCATCTTTGAGTTACTTATTTACACGATTTTTTAACCCAGTTACCATTGTTACATTCTAGGCATTGGCAATTGCCAAGCGAGATTTTTGCTCCATTATGATACGTTAGGCCTCCGTATAAGCATGTTCCACGTGTTCTTTCTGTACAGTCTACACCTACCCATTCTCCATTATTACATATTTGACAAAAATCACATTCAGGAGCAACAACAACTAATGAACCATCATTGTATGTTTGACCTGCGTAAAGACAAGTTCCTCTTGATTTAGTTGGGAAAGTATTTAAATTACTCGCAAAAGGAATTGTACTACTGTTGTTAAAAGTATAACTACCAAAAATCCAATTGCGATTTACATTGCTGTGTATAGGAAATGGTCCTCTATAATAATTTAGGTATCCACAAGGAACTGTATTTCTGTAGAAGTATCTCATTTTTTCACTCCTAAAAAATTTGTCAATATAAGATATGGCTAATTTGTATATAGGTGCTTTTGCTATTCCTAAATAGGCTATACTTCTAAACTTTTCTTTAATTATTTGGCCTTTTCACATGGACAAATTTACTTCTTCTTAAACGGAGAATAGTATATCGTGTACAAAACAGAAAGGAATGATGGCGATGTATCAATATTACTATTATTATCCAATTCCTATGCGACCAAGAGAACTCTATCCATATTCTTATCAACGATCTGGTTGCTGCAAGGTGTGTATATATGAAGGAATAAAGTATACAAGGGGAGCATTAATTACTGTTGGTAAAGATTTACTACGCTGTATAGAGAATTCTCAAGGAAAAATGGTTTGGGATAATCTTTCAAAGTAACGAGAAAGGAATGAAAACTATGTATATTCAATCATATGGTTATTATCTGTTTCTGTCTTATCCATTACTTTATAAACTGCGTGGTTGCTGTGACGTTTGTTTTTGGGGCGGACAAACATTTAAAGAAGGCGATAAAATCGTTGTCGTTGTTAATACGTTACGCTGTGAACGAGATTCAACTGGGAATATGTATTGGAATTCACTTGGGCCACCTGTTTTTCAAGGATAAAATTAAACTCTTATTGACGTAAATAAACTTTCAAAAGTATTGATTTCAATTCTATTACCTAAGTACAATTATGGGCAGATATGATTGCTGTGTATCATAAGGTAATAAATCTTCGACTATACTAGATATATGAGAGTACTTGAAAGAGTTTCCAGAGGAGAAAATAGAATGATCGATAAGTAATAATAGAGATGAATACATTATTTCCAATGACATCGCAAAATCCAACAAAGTACTGATTTTATGAATTTTTCCTCGACAAATTAAGCTAAGATTATATATTATCAGGCCGTCTCCATAGATTATTTACCGTCACAAGTAATTATTGAACGTAACATTGTATTATCAATACGTTAAAGGGGTATCGCCAACAAAACGCGGATTTCGTACGCAAATATAGTAAAAAAAGCCAGAATTACTATTACTAAAGTTATCTGGCTTTTTCTTATGAAATATTAGTTAATATTAATTAATTTAACCTGATTTTAAAAGCGCTTCAACATTTTATAAATGAAAAAAGTGAAATTCATGGGAAAATAATGTTTGTAAAAAACACATCACCTAAGGAATGGAGAATCTATAAGGGGTATAGTTATCATTATTGACATAACCTACACCAAGATACTTGAGTCGTTATATAAAAATTTATGTAACGAAAATCATATTATTGTTAATAGTTTCCCATATTTAGTGTCTGAATTAACAGTAATTTTTATCGTCTTTTCATATAATAAAAATATTTTTATAGATTACAGATTATGACAACATCTTACATGTGAAATCATATATAATCAACTAAGAAATATACAAAAAATGTTAATTTAAGGAGGGCATTAATTGAGAAAGTTTACAATTTATTTATTATCGTTGATTTTGATTTTTGTCCTAATCACTACAGGTGTTGCTTTTGCTTTTCCTCAAAACGATCCAAACCTAACATTGGTTGCTTCTATTCCTGTTGGGGAAGGTATTGCAAAAGCTCAAGTACTTTCAGAAATTGAAGGTTCTACGTCACAAGGACCAGAAAGTTTAGCAGTTTCACCAAATGGGGATATTTACGTATTAGACAGTATTCAAAATCAAATTCTCGTTGTCAAAGATGGCAAAGTTCAAAAAACTATTTCACTTCCTTTTGTTACAAATCCTCTAGATATTCTTGTTTTTAAAAATCATATCTTTCTATTAGACAGCGACCCTGTGGTATATGAAACAACGTTAGAAGGTCAAATAGTTAAGGAATATCCTTTACCAGAAGGTATGGGAAGTCTTCTTGTTCATCGACTAGCAGTCAGCAATGGGCATGTTGTGTTATGGACACTTAATTATCATGAAATTTCTTTAGATAATATGCCAGAAAAGCTTACTTTAGAAGATTTAGAAAAGAAATCTAATAAAAATGGAGTTGCTAACACAAATGGTCAGCGGTTTTCAGGATCATTTATTGATTGGAAGAGAGGAGAGATTTCCTCAAACGATGACAAAGTAAAGATTCCTATTGAAATGAATCAAGCCTTTGGTTCAGTGACTATCACATCGTATGACCAAGCAAATAATATCTATGCTGTTGTGGAAGAACTTGCTGATCCGTCTCCAGTCGTGCTTACAGAAGTAACGATTCGTCGTTATAACAAAAAAGGTGAAATGACAGGTATAGTGAAATATCCAACTGAAGAAATGGTTTCCTATCCATACCGTCCAGTTGATATAACACCTAGTGGAAAAGTATATCTGCTTGTTCCTTCAAAAAAAGAAGTAAAGATTTATGAAACAAAATTAAGCCATAGCTATGTTAACAATTTAGAACAGAGAAGGGAAGATGCAGTCCAAAAATACATGCTAGAAAAGGGAATGAACTCATATGGAACTTTTGTGGGCAACCCTTATTCTCGAAGTGCAACACGTGATCGAGCATATCAAATGGCTGATTTAACATGGAATTGGGATCCGAGTAAGTTTGATTATCTAAATAATGGAACATATCGTCCTTCAGATGCTCCTAGACCTACTCAATTATCCTCATCTTCTTCTCATTCAACAACAGGAATTCCTTATTTATGGGGCGGTTGGGATAGCCTATGGTCAAAAACTGATGGTTCTCCTTGGACCACCTTTTCTTCGTCATTAACGTATTATTCTAACAAAGGCCCATTAATTGGTGATACAAGTGGTGCTGGACCAGTATATTATGGAGGAAAAGGAACAGGCATTGATTGTTCTGGTTTCGTTAGTGCTGCTGCAGATACATATAGTTTTAGCAGCTCTAAACCAGGTACGAGTCAATTAAATAGCGATGGCATTAATGTTTATGATCAAGTGGGAAATAATGTTACATTCAGCTCATATAGTGGGATGCAACCAATGGACTTTTTTGTAAGTTCTAGTCATGTTTTCAATTATGATTATAGAGCTTTAGATGGTACTGGAGTTTACACTGTTGAATCTACTGTTGGTAAAGCAAATGTTTCAGGGGATAATATGCAAGGTGCAAAACGGTATTTCCGTCCTTGGTCAAATTTCTCCGGCTATGAACATAACACATGGTGGAGTAAGGCAAGCGGAAATGATTGGGATGTGGCATATACTAGTACAGGTTCTTATTATACTATGAAAGGCTATGGTCAACATTTTAAATTTCCATATAACGGTATTACAAGTACCAGTGTAACAGTAACAGTTACTCCATCTTATGGTGATCCTGATTTATACGTTTATAATTCCTCATTTAATCTGATTGGGAAAGCTACAAGTTATGGAGGTGATTCTTTTACTTGGACGGCATCACCAGATTTTACTTATTATATAATGGTTTATGGATATTCTGATACAAGTATGACAATTACCAAAAGTTGGTAATGTATATAAAAATTACCCCAGGTAATTAATTACCTGGGTTCTTACTATTTAAAAGGAGTATCTAAATGAGGAAAATACTTTTAATGATGCTACTTATTTTTCTGTTTTTTAGCTCAAGCTCTGCTTTTTTAGAAGTTGATAGTTTAGTTTATACAAAAGATCAAATAATAGTTGCGGTTTTAGATTCAGGAATAGATTTAACCCATCCTAAGCTGAAAGATTATCTACTTTATAATGAAAATAAAAAAGTAGTAGGATATAATTTTATTAACCATAAAAAACCTCCAATGGACGATAATGGGCATGGTACTCATGTAGCTGGGATTATTATTAAGCAATCAGATGATAAAGTACGACTTCTCCCATTAAAAGTACTTAATGAGCAAGGGCAAGGAAAAGTTGAGGATACTGCAAACGGTATACGTTGGGCAGTTGATCATGGTGCTAAGATTACAATCGTTAGTCTTGGAACTCCTTTTTACAATGAAGAATTAGCAAAATCAGTCGTTTATGCTTGGAATAAAGGCAGTATTGTCATTTCCGCTACCGGAAACTATGGGGCAGTGAAAGTAACATACCCAGCAGGAAACCTTTATGCCATAGGTGTTTCAGCTGGTAACGTCAATGAAAATGGCAAAATAAGTTTATGGAAATATTCTAATACAGGGAGACATATAAGCTATATAGCACCAGAAGAATCTCTTTCTACGTTACCAACTTTTGAAGTATATGTTAATAAGTATGGATTTAGCTTAGAGCAGGATGTAATGAATGGTACTTCACAAGCATCTGCTTATTTGGCTGGATTAATAGGTAAATATTGGTCAGAAAACCCTTCTTTAACTAATAAACAAATTTATCAAAATTTATTATCTTTTCCTGTATATAAGAATATAGAAGGATGGTCATCAAAAATCGGATTTGGCTTTATAGATAGAATTCCATCAAAATCTGAGAAAATATATAAGTTTACGAAAGGTGGTATATACGGCCAAGTTACTGATTCAGACATGCATCCTTTATTAGATGGGTATTTTTTAATTGATAATAAACAAGTTGAATTAGATTCCGCAGGAATGTTTCGGATATGGGGTATTGAACCAGGTTTATATTCTTATATCTACCAATCAACACAAAGTGAGATGCGAGGAATGATTCAGATTAAGGCAGGTAATGAGTTCCTTTTACATTTAGTATTAAAATAAAAATGGGGTGTTAGAAATGAAAAAGTGGTTTATGTTTTTTTTGTTGATTGTATTGCTACTGGCAGGATGTTCTAATGATAAAAATCCCAATGATGAAATAAAGTTATTAGAAACCCAACTCAATAAATTAAATGAAGAAAATTATCAATTACAAAATATAATTATAGATGCGAATAACAAAATCATCGAAGATGATCCGGTAGAGAAAGAAATCAAGGAATTTCTTGAAGGAGGATTAGATAAAGTCATTGTTTCAGAATATAAAGATGATCCACAGTCTGTTGAAATCAAAGACTCATCGATTGTAAGTGCTTTACGTTCGATATTAGTTATGCACAAGCTTGAAAGCGATCCATTTCCGGGGGGAATCAAAGGTGATGAAACTTCTTGTTATTATGATATTCATTCAGGGGATAAAATTCTATCATTAAATATATTGTACAACGGTGTCGTTCAGGTTAACCGTGAAGATGGCAAAGAGTATTTCTTTCAATCCAGCCCTGACAGCTATCTATTAGGTAAAGCCTTTATCAAAAAACCGGATTATATTCCTGATGAGCCTATATTAGCCAAAATGTATGATTCTGGCTTACTTATGTCTTACGAAAATAGCAATAAAGGTGTGGCTTATTTGTCCAGATATCGCATACAAGGCGCAGTATCTACATTTTTAAGAATAGAAAAACAAGAAACAAAAAAACCACCTGAACCACTAGAATTAAGAAATCGACTCGTCTTTTACTATTTTGGAGAAAAGATTGAAATGAACGTCTACAAAAATCATATGCACATAATTGATAAAGAAGATGAATATTGGTATTATGCTGATGAATGGGATATACATGGTATTTTCGCATTTTTAAATGCAGGATAATGTGTAATGTTATGGGTTTTGACGATTATAGGAATTATTAATAGCTGGAATAATAAGACAGTAATTTTTTATATATATTAAAATACCATCTTTACAAGGTAAATTGTGCGGATTTTATTTTTTTAAATAAAAAAACCTAGAGTTATTATCCCACTCTAGTTAACATAATATATATTCGGTTTGGGAGAAAACGGGGTTATCGTGTGGGTCCCTTAATAATTGTGACTGTACCTAAGAATTATTGGTGCGTCCCTAAATATTATTGGTACGCTATGACCTTAACATAACTCAATAATATTTAGAGTATTAAACTATTGGTAAAATCAGAGATTTCACTTTTTTTAGTTTATCATGATTTTAATTATTTCCAGTTTTATATTATAATTATTTTTACATTTTTTAGAAGGGATTATGTCAAACATAGTCGAAATTTAAAAAGATAGTACATTATAAAAAATTTTTCAGTTTCATATATAAGAAGAATTACCGAACCACTACGGTAATCCCCCAAAAAATGAGGTTTTACCGAAATCGTTCGCGAATACCTTAGTTATGGCGCAATAAAGGCTTTCATAAGATTTCTCCGATATACATCGTTAATCCGTCCTGTAGGATTATCGAAATGATCTCCTGTAATACGAAAAGAGGAAATTTTGAATTTTAGCTGAGAAGGTAAAATATTTTAAGATACTAGAAGAATAGATGATGAACCAAGAAAATTAAAAACAAGCTTTAGTTAGAAAGCTTGTTAGAACTATACTATCTAGGGGGTAAGAGGATTAAAATATATTTTAGTAACGCATCCCCCTAGATAGTATAGTAAGCATAATGAAAAAAGGTGTCAAACATTATGCTGGTTAATTTTCGGCTGTTACTCCACAACGAACGTGTGTTCTCTTAAAATATTTCTATGTATCGTAGTTTTTCATATTTTTTACATTTATTTGTACTAGTTTGATAAAATATGAGAAACTACTGAGTAAAAAATTCAAAAATACTATCATAATAAGCATTACGGAAATCTTATAAATTGATATCCTCATAGGTTAATCAAATAAACGGATAAACAGAATAAAGGAGAAATGTGGATATCAACCGCCTTTACAACGCATAACATGCTGTTCACGCGTCGGCGTGCAGGGAAGTAACTCAATTTGAAGAGCGCCTTGGTCGCAGTAGATAATTCGGGGTAGCAAATTCAGCGACACACATCGTTCGCTAACCGAGACGGCAAAGCCCGAGCCTAAGCTAAGGCTCAGTCTTTACCTGTAAGCTCACTTGCGTCGTGAATAGCTAAACGTTATAAGAAATCACCGTAAAAAATCACTTTGTATAAAACGTGGTAGCAGTA
>CAZEQK010000032.1:25075-38733 GCA_964514395.1 uncultured Bacillaceae bacterium | reverse complement strand
ATCTTAATTCCTATTTTTTGGTATTTAATGTATTTTCTTTGTAATAAATAAAAAGACCTCTTTCAATCTGTGAAAGAAGTCATTTGTTTTTTAATTTATTCTTAGCTTATTCATTAAATTCGTCATATCATCTGGTATATCAGAATCAAACTCTAGATATTCCCTTGTTCGAGGATGATTGAAGCCTAATGTTTTTGCGTGAAGGGCTTGCCCCTCTATGTCTAGAGTATTTTTTGGTCCATATAATGGATCGCCAACTAGTGGAAAGCCAATGTATTTCATATGCACTCTGATTTGGTGGGTTCTACCCGTTTCTAGCTTACATTCAATCAAAGTAAATTCCTTAAAGCGTTCTAGTACAACAAAATGAGTAATTGCTGCCTTACTGTTCTTATCAGTAACTGTCATTTTCTTTCGATCCACTCTATCCCTACCAATCGGCGCTTCAATCGTTCCCTTCTCATGCTGGATATTCCCATGAACTAACGCTTGGTATATTCTATGTACTGTATGATTTTTTAGCTGTGTAGTTAGCGAAGTATGAGCCATGTCATTTTTTGCTACCATCAGCAGTCCAGATGTGTCTTTATCGATACGATGAACGATACCAGGCCTTAATATCCCGTTGATTCCTGATAAATCCTTGATATGATATAGCAATGCATTTACCAGGGTACCAGTATAATGACCGGGTGCAGGGTGAACGACCATCCCTCGTTGCTTATTTATTACTAAGACATCCTTATCTTCAAAGACAATATCAATGGGGATTTGCTCTGGCTCAACTGCTAGCTCCTTTTGCGGAGGTATTTTTAAAATTACCTCATCATCTAGAGATAGCTTATAATTGGCTTTTATCTGATTTCCATTTACCCTTATATGTCCATCTTTTACCCAATGCTGAATCTGAGTTCTTGACCATTCAGAGGACTGTTCAGATAAAAACTTGTCGATACGAATCCCAACGTCATCCTCTTCAATGCTCCAATCATATACTTCAAGCTGCTCCACCATATACACTCCTATATTTCTTTCGTCTTTTCTTCTTTATTAAAAAGCAGATCGATTATTAATAAACCGACCCCTATCGTGATCGCGGAATCCGCAATATTAAAAATCGCAAAATGGATAATTCGCACATCAATAAAATCGACTACTTGACCAGTAATGACTCTATCGATTAGATTTCCTACTGCACCACCCAATATAAAGGCTAAAGCAAAGCTAAATAGCTTATTTTTCTTACTGTTTTTATGAATAAATACCACAATAAAGACAACGATAATCAAGGTTAGAATGATAAAAAACCATCTCTGATTTTGAAGTAGGCTAAAAGCAGCCCCAGTATTTCGTATCGAGGTAATATGTAACCATCCTTGTATGATTGGAACCGATTCATATAGATTCATTTTATGAACAATCGCCCATTTACTCCATTGATCTATCAAAATAATAAAAAGAGATATTAAATAATATAGCAAGCTCGCTCCCCCTATTCTTTCTTCTCTTGCTCATTTTAGCACAGTCCCAATTATAACTACAACTAAACAAAAGTACCCCGAGATAGATGGCTAACCATCAGCATAGAAATAAGCTGTCAACCTATGTTAACAGCTTTTCTCTTCATTCTACAACATCATATTAATCAAAGGAGTTCTCAGAAATTCCTTCTTCCCCCTCATTGTTCTTAATATAAGCCTCATATGCATCATTTCTTGTCACATCAGCATCTACTGGATTACCATCGATATCTGTAATAATAAATCCTTCTAGTTCTCCAACATAACCAATTGGCTCTCTACTTTCTATGTATAGATGCTCATAGTCCGTACCATCCCTAAAGTAATCTGGTGGATTCGAGGTACCAAACTTCGCTACTGCTTGCCAGGTATCCTCCCCATCTACTTCAGTCTCATTATCCTTCCCATCAAAGCTAGTTCGACCAAATGGTGGCATTAAGAATTGTTCCTCAATTGGTCGTTGTAGAGAGACAGAATTATTGGGTTGATGCTCTATACAATATTTGGCATATGGTACTACTCTTAGTCTTTCAATCGGTATCGCTCTATTGCATTCAGCACAATAGCCATAAGTACCATCCTCCAACCGTTCAAGCGCCTCTTTTATAAGTTCAAATATATGCATTTGGTTTTCCCTAAGACCAATATCCTTTTCCCGCTCAAATAGTTCTGTTCCCAAATCTCCAGGATGATTGTCATAGCCAGATAGCTCTCCCACGGAATCATTCATGCTTTCATCTAAGCCAAAGCTATTATTATTTTTCATTTGATGAAATAGTGCTTCTTTTTCACGAAGTAACTGTTCCTTTAATGGTTCAAAATCTTCTTTATTCATTCAAGATGTCACTCCTATCCTTCTATCTAATACGTAATTGAACCTGGACAATTTTTACGATATCTGCAATATAATCGCCAATAATCGGTAAGTTTAATGCCCCAAGTTTTTGCAATACATAAATGATCGTAGCAGCGAATAAAGTAAAGCCAATTGCAATACCGACCCCCCGCGCAATTCCTGTTAAAATATTTAAAAAAAGTAGCCGCTTAGGATTATTCAGTAATTGCACATAATCTGCGATCTGTACCCTTTCTAATTGGACACCAAGCTCATCTAGCTTCCCCCCGATAGTTTCTAGTGTATGTTGTTTATTTTTTTTATCAGTCATCTAGACTCCCTCCTACATCCATTATTTTTAGTTTGCACAAATTATTTAGATATACACCTATTATCTTATTTATTGAAGGATAAAATAATGATGCAAATTAAAAAAAGCCTAGGTTATACCTAAGTTCAGCTCGATAAAGAATAATGATATACATGCCTTATATCATCTTAAATTAGATAAAAAAGCTTAATACTAATGAAAAAAGGTTCCAAAGTGCATGAAGCAGCATACCAGGTATAATTGAGTTTGTTTTTTTGTAGAGAAGTACAAAAATAACCCCCATGATAGTCGGAATAATAAATATACCTCCTGTTAAATGGGCTAAACCAAAAATAGCGGAGGATATGATTAAGCCAATCCAAAAATTGTGCCTTGTTTCTAAGAAACGATGTAAAATGCCTCGATACAATATCTCTTCCTTTATAGGAGTAATAATTCCTACGGAAGCAAAAATTAATAGATATTGTAGCACGGTCTTTACATTAGCTAAGCCAAGCTGCTGCTGTTGGGCTGAAGGATTTTCCACTTTAAAAATGTCAATAAATATATAGTTTGCAAGAAAAAACAATACAAATCCCAAAAGAACATAGCCATATGTACTTATTTTACCTAAAGGTGAAAGATCAAGTACTTTTACAGTAAATTTTCTTACTGGTCTTAATACTAGAAAAGCTATAAGAAATATAGCTGCATCAAGAATAAGACCAATGTACCCTGTGGTTAACATTTTCACAAAATACATTTCTCCATATATTGCACCATAGATGCCTATAATAACACCTATTACGACACTTACCCCTAAAAAAAGCAAGATAAATAATAAGAAATTGGGCCAGGTTAAATCATACTTTTTTTTATTACCATTTATATCATAGGAATTCATCTCAGAACGAACTGTTTCATCTATTTGTTCCTGAGGTTCATGATCAAAGTTATCTGTCACTTTTTCCCCTCCATACCATTTAAATATCATTTTTATGAATAACTTTAATTTTTACAATACAAATAAAAAATATCCTCAGCATACATATGTTCGTATGTTAAAGTTTACATACCGTTTAAAAAATTAATCATAATAAAAGCACTAAAAATAATGTTAATAATACTAAATACCACACCAATAATACTAAGAATAAGTCCAGTTATAGCCATTCCTCGTTTTGTTGATTTTTTACCTAGCACTCCCATCACAATACCAACTATTTGAATAGGGAACCCTATAAGGTGAGGAGATGCAAATAATCCTACGATCCCAAGCACAAGTGATGTAATTGCTAGTCCACTGTTATCCTTTTGAACAGGAGTATTTTCCACAGTAACTGTTTCGTTATCCATCTTATTACCTCCTAATATTAAATAGCATATATGTAAGGATATTTTTTCTAATACTTCATAATATTTTACATGTTTCAATTTATTTCATCAAGGTAATATTCCTTAGTATTTTATCCATCCCATCGTAGCTGGTTGATAAGGTGGATTTTTTAATATAGCTCATAATTACGATCATTAAATACTGGAATTTTACTTCTAGCTTCTTCTATCTTATTGAGATCAATTTCTGAAAAAAGAATTATTTCTTCTTCTGTAGCCTTTTGTATGATCTCTCCCCATGGATCAATGAATGCTGAATGACCGCAAAAATGTAAATCATTTGCATTTCCACTTCCATTGGCTGAGATTACATAGATTTGGTTTTCAATTGCCCTTGCTTGATTAAGAACTTGCCAATGATTTAATCTTGGATGTGGCCATTCTGCAGATACAAATAAAATATTCGCTCCTTCTAGAGTAAGTTTTCTTATATACTCTGGAAATCTTAAATCGTAACAAATAATATGTGCTACCTGTATACCATCTATAGAAAAAACATGATTTTTAACTCCTGCTGAAAAATATATATTTTCTTCAGATGGTGAAAAAAGATGCCCCTTATCATATGTATGGATTAATTCTCCTTTTCGGTTATAGACGATAGACCGATTTCTTATTAATCCATTCTCTTTAACTATGATTGAACCTCCCACCATATTTACCTGGTTTACTTTTGCTAATTCTTTGATGAAAGAGATAGACGAGGAGGTATGATAATCTTCTGCCAAATCATCTACATTTTCTGGAAAAAAACCAAGATTCCAGGTTTCTGGTAATAGAATAATATCTGGCTTATACTCTTTCAACGCTTGCTCTACAAGTGATTTTACCTTTTTTTGGTTATGAGTAATATCACCAAGTTTAACAGGGAATTGTATAGAAACAATTCTTTTTTTCATTAGACACCCCCCAATAATATGGAACTTATAAGACTAATCAAATAGATGAAGTTTATGAATGCGTTCTACCGCTGTAAGGAGTCTATCCTCATTTGCTAATAGGCCTAAGCGAATATACTTATCTCCATATTGACCAAACCCGATACCAGGAGCAACGACAATATGAGCCTGTTCTAAAAGTAGATCAGCAAAAGAGGTAGATGTGTATCCCTTGGGAACAGGCAACCAAGCAAAAAAGGTGCCTTGACTAGGCTTTCCTTGCCAACCAATTTGATTTAGAGCTTGATATAAAGTATCTCTTCTAGATTCATAACGTGATACCAAAGATTTGACAGAGTTTTGAGGGCCAGTTAATGCTTCTGCTGCTGCAGCCTGAACTGCTCCAAATAAGGAAACATAATAATGTTCCTGTATTAAATTGATGACACGAATAATATCAGGATGACCAACTGCAAAGGCAACCCTCCAACCTGCCATATTATAAGTTTTAGATAAGGTGTATATTTCAATTCCCACTTCTTTTGCACCGTCAATTTGCATAAAACTGATAGGCTTTTTTCCATCAAATCCAAGTGCACCATAAGCAAAATCGTGAATAATGGCTACATTAAACCGATTTGCTATATCTACCGTTTCTTTATAAAATTCCTCTGTTGCAGTCGCAGCAGTTGGATTATTAGGGTAATTTAAAAACATCATCTTCGCTTTATCTAATATGTTGGTATTAATGGTATCATATCGTGGCAAAAAATTATTTTCTATCGTTAAGGGCATCCTATGCATTTTGGCACCTGCTATGGATATACCAGATAAATAATCTGGATAACCAGGATCAGGTACAAGAACAATATCTCCAGGGTTTAATAGACACTGACTAATTTCCACTAATCCCGTTTTTGCACCAAATAGTATAGCTACTTCTGTTTCTGGATCAATATCGACATTGTATTCACGTTTATAAAAAGTACTAGCTGCTTCCTTTAAAAAGGAAAAACCGGTAAAAGGTGAATAACGATGTAGCATTGGATCATTTACTGCTTCTTGCATCTTTTTAATAATATGGTCTGGTGTGCTTCCATCAGGATTTCCCTGTCCTAAATTGATAATATCATGTCCATCACTAACTAAAGCTTGAACTTTATTTACAAGTGTAGCAAAAAACTGTTGCGGCAATCTATGTATTGTATCAGCATATTGGATATTCATAAAATCTTCCTTCCCTTTTCTATGTTGGGAAAAACTATAAAACATTTTCTGTCATTTGTAAAGATTTTTTATATCTCAAATAATTATAAAACAAAATTACCTACCAAGTTGGAAAGTGATTATAAATAAATATTTAGGTAAAAAAACAGCTTAGGATAAATACTCCTAAACTGTTTATTAATCCTAGCTTTATTCTGCTTCTAACGCTTCTGGATAGTGCTCTTCCACGATATCAGCACATGTAGGACATAATTCCTTGTGCTTTTTACCCACCTCTGGAGTGACAATCCAACAACGTTGGCATTTTTCTCCTTCAGCTGGTGTTACAGCAACACTTAAACCTTCAAGCTCCATCACTTCATCAGGCTGTTGCTCCTTAGCTTGGATCTCCACATGGGAGACGATAAATAGTTTATCTAAATTCTCAAATTGGCTTAATATTGTAGCAGCTTCATCAGAAGGATAGATAGTCACAGATGCTGCTAAGGAATGACCGATCACCTTATCCTTACGAGCTACTTCAAGCGCCTTTAATACCTCATCTCTGATATCAAGGAAGCTATCCCATTTCTTCATTAAGTCTACATTAATTTTCACATGAGACCAATCAGGTAAATCAGATAGCTGCACACTCTTCTCTTCAACATTAGGAATATGCTGCCACAATTCATCAGCTGTATGTGGTAAAATTGGTGCAATTAATTTTACTAATGCCTGTAGCAATTCATATAATACAGTCTGAGCTTGTTTTCTTTTATTAGAATGTACTGGTTCAATATATAAGGTATCCTTGATAATATCTAGATAGAAGGAGCTTAAATCTACAGTACAGAAATTATGAATCGTTTGAAAAACCGTATGGAATTCATAATGGTCATAGGCATCTATCACCTTTTCAATCACCTGTTTTCCTCTCATCATCGTATATTGCTCCAATTCACTCATTTCTGGCAAGGATACGACATCTGTATCAGGATTAAATCCTTCTAGGTTACCTACTAAGAACCTTAGGGTATTTCTGATTTTCCGATAAACCTCAGAAATTTGCTTCATAATATTATCAGAAATTCTTTGATCTGCCTGATAATCGACCGAAGCGACCCATAGACGTAAGATATCGGCACCTAGCTGATCCATCACTTTCTTTGGTACAATTACATTACCTAAGGATTTAGACATTTTTCTACCTTCACCATCTAGGGTAAATCCATGACTGATAATCGCTTTATATGGTGCTCTCCCTTTAATGGCAACACTGGTTGAAAGGGATGAGTTAAACCAACCACGATATTGGTCAGATCCCTCTAAATATAAATCAGCAGGCGAATGTAAGTCATCTCTTGTTTCTAACACTGCTACATGACTAGAGCCAGAATCAAACCAAACGTCCATTGTATCGGTTTCTTTTCTAAAGCTACTGCTGCTACATGATGGGCAGGTGGTTCCCTCAGGCATTAATTCTTTTTCATCCTTCGCGTACCATACATTGGTACTATCCTTTTCCACTAGCTTGATGAGATGATTTATCGTATCATCATTTACAAGGGTTTCTCCACAATCATTACAATAAAAGATTGGAATTGGTACTCCCCAAACTCTTTGTCGTGAAATACACCAGTCTCCACGATCTGCGACCATGTTATGAAGCCTTTGTTCTCCCCACTTAGGTATCCACTTTACTTTTTTAATCTCATCTAACAATTCCTGACGAATCGAATCAATAGATGCAAACCATTGCTCAGTCGCACGGTAAATAACTGGTTTCTTTGTTCGCCAATCATGGGCATACTGATGCTTGATAAAGCTAAGCTTTAATAGGCTGCCATTTTCATCTAGCTTTTTCGTAATTTCCTTGTTGGCATCGTCATAAAACAGTCCAGCAAAGCCAGGTGCTTCATCAGTAAGCTTCCCTTGATCATCAATAGGTGATAGGATATCTAAACCATATTTTTGACCAACATAAAAGTCATCTTCACCATGACCAGGAGCAGTATGGACACATCCAGTTCCTGCTTCTAGCGTAACATGGTCACCAAGAATTAATGGTGATTCTCTATCATAAATCGGATGCTTTGTTATAATCCCTTCCAGTTCCTGACCCTTAAAGCTCTTCATTACTTCAGTGGTTTCAAAACCAACTGCCTCTTTTACACTAGCTAATAGCTCTTTTGCAATTACGTACTGCTTATCATTTGCTTTAAATAGTACATATTCAAAATCAGCATTAAGAGAAATCGCTAGGTTCGCAGGAATCGTCCATGGTGTAGTCGTCCAAATAATGACATTGGCGTCATTTGGTAGCTTTCCTTTACCATCAGCTACCTTAAAGGCTACATAAATCGACGGAGATTTTTTTTCCATATATTCGATTTCAGCTTCAGCTAGTGCTGATTCAGAAGAAGGAGACCAATAAACAGGCTTTAAGCCTTTATAGATAAATCCTTTTTTGGCCATTTCTCCAAACACCTGTAGCTGCTGAGCTTCATATTTTGGATTTAATGTGATATATGGATTATCAAAATCTCCTCGAACACCAAGTCGTTTAAACTGCTCTTTTTGTTTCTCCACATATTTTAAAGCATAGTTTTTACAAAGATTCCTAAACTCAATAATCCCTACCTTATGACGATCTACTTTTTCATTCTTGATGACTGCATGTTCAGTTGGCATCCCATGGGTATCCCAGCCAGGTACATAGGGAGCATCATAACCCTGCATTGTTTTAAAACGTATAATAATATCCTTTAAAACCTTATTTAAGGCATGACCGATATGAATATCTCCATTTGCATAAGGAGGTCCGTCATGCAGAATAAATTTTGGTTTCCCTTTTTGCTTTTCCTGCACCTTTTGATAGATATTAATTTCTTCCCACCATTGTTGCATATCAGGTTCCCTATTAGGTAAATTACCTCTCATTGGGAAATCAGTTTTTGGTAAATTTAATGTTTTGCCATAATCCATCTTTCTCACCCCTATAAAACAATATAAAATAAAAAAACCTTCTCATTCCCTGAAGGGACGAGAAGGTTACCCGCGGTACCACCCTAATAGCCTATTTTATTAAGCCACTTATCATTCATAACGGTATAAACCGACTTCCCTTACTTGTCATTGTTCAGGAAAAGCAACTCATGGGTGATGAATGATAGATCATATTACTAGGCTTACACCAACCCTAGCTCGCTTTTAATATTACTCCTACCATACCTGTCCCAATCATAGTTTTTACATATCATTTATTCATATTATGTCAAATACTATATATGTGTTTATTATTTAGAAAGTATATATAATTATTGGCTTAAAGTCAATAATTTATACTTCCTCATATTCATTGTCATCATTATCTGTATCAGCTAAGTCTTCAAGTTCATTCCATGATCTTTCATCAATCATTTCTAATTGTGCTTGGAGTAATGTTTTAAAACGGGTACGGAATATAGAAGCTCTTTTCTTTAATTCTTCAATTTCAAGTGAAGTACTACGGGATTTCATCAATGCATCATTAATGATTCGATCCGCATTTTTTTCCGACTCTTTAATGATTAACTGTGCTTCTTTTTTAGCATTTGATTTTACCTCTTCTGCCGTTTCTTGTGCTACAACAATTGATTTGCTTAAGCTTTCTTCAATATTAGAAAAATGGTTTAGCTTTTCATTTAATTGCCCAATTCTATCTTCAAATTCTTTATTTTGACGAATTAAAGCTTCATAATCCTTAATAATTTGATCTAAAAATTCATTTACTTCATCTTCATCATATCCTCTAAAGCTCTTACTAAATTCCTTATTATGGATATCCAATGGTGTTAATGGCACCAGGAAGCACCTCCTCATATGTAATCATATTTCATCTTAATTACAGTTCGACAAAACTCTTTAAAATCCTTCAATTTTTTATAATAACTTGCCAATTTTAATTTTTATTTTCCCTTTTTTTGTCTCCCCGTTTTCCTCTATAAGTATGAATCTACCAAAGCCTCTTACTGAAATTGTGTCTCCTACTTCTAAGGAATAATCCTTTTTATCAATGACCTGCCAATTCACCTTTAATCTATTGCTTTTTATTAATTCTGTCACGTTAGATCTTGATAATGGATAAACATGTCCAATCACATTATCAGCCCTTAAGGATGTAACGGTAATATCTTTCGTTTCGTACTTTTCTTTTGGAATAAGTAATGCTTCTCTTTTTATTTCTTCTAGATCCACCTTGGTTCGGCCAATTTGCTTCAACTCAAATCGTACATAATCAGCTATTTCCTCTGCAACAATAAATTGAACCAGATCATCTGTTAGGATAATGTCACCAAATTTTTCGCGTTTTATTCCAATATGCATGAGTGCACCAAGATAATCTTTATGGCTTAATTTATTATATTTATCATTATGCTGTAATTTAAAATAGATTAATCCCATTTCCTCTTCCGATTCTAGCAGATAATCTGGTGCTATCATTACCCTAACTCGCTCTGCATTTAGATAACCACCATCAAAAAAAATCGTCAAGCCCATAAATGAATTGACGATATGCTGGATAATCTGTAATTGCCTAGGATCAACGAAATCAGTTCTAATTGGTATTTGCTGTATTTCTGCTCTTTCTACCCATTCAATTACTCTTTCTACAAAGGGAAGTTCTTCTTTGCGGTAATGGTCCTTGATGTGATTGAAATCCATTAATATCCTCCAATTAACCTAATAACTATCAGTACTCCTTCTTCAATGAAACTTAAAGCAAACAATGCAATGATTGGCGATATATCAATCATACCTAGTGGTGGGATGAATTGTTTAAAAATTTTTAAATAGGGTTCTACTATTTTTCCTAATACAAAACCAAGCTGAGATTGTCTTGCTTGTGGAACCCAAGACGAAAAAATATAAATAATAATAATAAAGTAATATATATTAAATAGGGTTTTAATGATTGAATCTAAGTAATACATGGAACTCACCTCTATTCTTTTTCATGTTGTTCTAATAATGCTTCTGTAATCTCTCCTTGCACATCAACATTTTCAGGGGCACATAAAAATATACTTGTCCCGAGTCTTTTTATTTCACCATTTAGTGCATATACACAACCACTAAGAAAGTCAACAATTCTTCTTGCAATATCACCATTCACTCTCTGTAAATTAACAATAACAGCACGGTGTTCCCGTAAGTGATCGGCTATCCTTTGTGTTTCTTCGTAGGAGCCTGGCTCTTGTAGGATGAGCTTGACATTTTTCTGACTATGCAAACTTACAATATTACTATTATTGCCTTTATTTTTTCTACTAAAAAACTTTTCCTTATTCGATTCATATTCTACTTCTTCCGCTACCTCTTCCTCTTCTAAACCAAAAAAACCCATAATTTTACCCATCATATCTATCCCCTCCCCGAAAATAATAAGGATTAGCTTTTAAATAAAATAGAACCCAGTCTGACATGAGTCGCCCCTTCCTCGATAGCAATCTCAAAGTCATTTGACATACCCATCGATAATTCATGAAGTATTTCCGGTAATATCTGCTTTTGATTAACTGCTTCAAGCAGGTTCTTTAGTTTTCGGAACACACCACGAATCAGTTCCTTGTCATCAGTATGCGGTGCCATTGTCATTAGTCCTACAGGTTGTATCGAATCAAAATTTTTTATCTCTTGAAGAAAAGAAAATAGATCTTCTGGAGTTATACCTGACTTTGTTTCTTCTCCAGATACATTGACCTGTATAAAGCATTTCACCTTGATACCATGCTCCCTTGCTCTCTTATCGATCTCTTTTGCTAGTGAAAGCCTGTCTAATGAATGTATATAATCAAATTTTTCTATAATATCCTTAACTTTTCTAGTTTGGAGGCTACCTATAAAGTGCCAGACACCTCTGTCTCCTAGAGCTTCATATTTGAGGGTCCCCTCTTTTACTCTATTTTCTCCAATATGCTGCATTCCTATATCTAAGGCTTCCTTTGTCAGTTCAAGATTAACATATTTCGTTACTGTTATTAGATGAACTTCTTCCATCTCTCTACCACTATTTAAACATGCCTGTCTTATTTTTTCCTTTACTTGCTTAACATTTTCAACTAAAGACAAATTAACCATCCTTCCTTAGACCAATCCATGAAGCCATTCTTCCGGTTTTGCCATGTTCTTTACGATGGGAATAAAAAAGTTGGGAATTACAGCTAGTGCACCATGAAGATAATTCGATATTATTAGGCAAAATTCCTGCATCAATCAGTATTTGCTGATTAATTTTATTTAAATCCAAATCATAATGCCCATTATTTTTATTAATGATAGCCCCTTGTGGTATCTTGTTCATTGAAGTAATTAATGGTTCTATGACCACATCATTTACCTCATAGCAGCACTGGCCAATTGAGGGTCCTATTGCAACTTTTATATCCTTCTCGTTAGACTGAAAGGTTTCTTTCATTGCATCTACCATATTCGTTGCTATTTTTAAAACGGTACCTTTCCAGCCAGCATGAGCAAGTCCAACCACCTTTTTAATTGGATCGAGAAAAAAAAGTGGTACACAGTCTGCATAAAAGGAAGTGAGCAATATATCAGGTTGATTTGTTACTAAGCCATCCGTATTTTGAATAGTATCCTCTAGGCTATCCCTCCCCTTCCCCTTGTTCTTATCAGTAATGATTGCGATTTGATTACCATGAATTTGATCAGCCGCTGTGAATGTATGAAAGGAGAAATTTAGGGCTGTGGTTAATCTTACTCTGTTTTTTATTACAGTAACATCATCATCACTGACATGTAGCGCCATATTATTTGCGTGATATGGGTACTTACTAAATCCACCATTTCTAGTTGTAAAGCCCACACTTAAATTAGGCAATAGTTGTCCCCATTTCTCAATAGTCAAATGTTCAATTGGATCTTTTTTTAAAATAAATGGTTCCATTTATTTTATTCCCCTTTTTATATTCTTGATAAATTTCTATATATTCTTTAGGTTAAACGAATCTTGATCATATATCAATAAGTGAAGCTTGTACATTTAACAAGAAATATTCATAAGGTTATGGATTTTCTTATTATACACTTCATTTTTTACTTAATTTTTTTTCTTAAACAAATCATAATCATTATTTGCATCATTAGCTCTAAATGTATGCTCCTCTAATCTAACTAGTATAACATCTAGTCCAATTTTTATAATATTTTCCCATGGTATAACATATTCTGTGCTATTACCAAATAGACCAAACAACTTACCTTGAACAGGAACAACCATTGCATCAATTCTTCCCTGCTTTAAATCAATTTCTAAGTCATGCACAGTTCCTAATTTCTTCCCATCAAGAATATTGATGACATCCTTTGTTTGAAATTCAGAAATTTTCACCATATTGTCCACCCGTTTCTTAATCTTCTTTCCTATATATATATGTAATGATGGGCAAAAATGTACATAAAAAAGGTCAACCTTTTGGTCGACCTTTTATTGCTTCACTTGTCTCACTTTTCCCGAT
>CAZEQK010000032.1:0-24975 GCA_964514395.1 uncultured Bacillaceae bacterium | reverse complement strand
ACTTTATATGCTTTTGCATCTGATGGATGGCTGCCTTTTCTAATCTAGATACCTGCGCTTGAGATATACCTATCTCATCAGCTACCTCCATTTGAGTCTTTCCTTCATAAAACCGCATCGATAGAATCATTTTTTCACGATCGTTTAGTCTATTTAATGCTTGCTTCAATGCAATTTCTTCAACCCACTGGATATCTTTGTTCTTTTCATCACTTATTTGATCCATCACATAGATTGGATCTCCACCGTCATGGTAAATCGGTTCGAACAATGATACAGGGTCTTGAATAGCATCTAACGCAAATACGACACTTTCCTTTGGAACATTTAACATTTCTGAAATTTCATAGATAGTAGGTTCGCGTGATTTTTGATAAGTAAGAGAATCTCTAATTTGCAATGCCTTATAGGCAATATCTCTTAGAGAGCGAGATACTCGAATAGGGTTGTTATCCCTCAAATAGCGCCTTATTTCACCTATAATCATAGGAACTGCATAGGTGGAGAACTTTACATTTTGACTTAAGTCAAAATTATCAATTGCTTTCATCAGTCCGATACACCCTACTTGAAATAAATCATCCACAAATTCTCCACGATTATTAAAACGTTGAATGACACTTAATACTAGTCTTAAATTACCATTTACGAGCTTTTCACGTGCTGAATAATCACCGTTTTGTAATTCTACAAATAGTTCTCTCATCTTATCGCTTTTTAGCACTGGTAATTTGGATGTATCAACACCACAAATCTCTACCTTACTTTTTGACATTTATCTCCCTCCTATAGGAGCACTTCATGTAAAAGTATCTCCTTAGAGAGAGGATTTTATGCTATATCATTTTATTAAATTCTTTTCGCAATCTTTTGATTATTCTTTTTTCTAAACGTGATATGTAGGATTGGGATATACCAAGCATATCTGCAACATCCTTTTGCGTTTTCTCGATGCCATCATTCAATCCAAAACGTAATTTCATAATGACTTTTTCTCTATCATTTAATTTTTCTAATGCTTTTTTTAGTAATTTTTTGTCTACATCATCCTCGAGATTTTTAAAAATTGTATCATTCTCGGTTCCTAAAATATCTGATAGTAATAGCTCATTTCCGTCCCAATCAATGTTTAATGGTTCATCTAGAGAAACCTCTGTTTTGATTTTATTATTCCTTCGCAAATACATTAATATTTCATTTTCTATACATCTTGATGCATAGGTAGCTAGTTTTATCTTTTTATCAATATCAAATGTATTGACAGCCTTGATTAACCCGATTGAACCTATGGAAACAAGATCCTCAATATTAATACCTGTATTATCAAATTTCCTAGCAATATAAACGACTAAACGAAGGTTCCGCTCAATTAACATCCCTTTTACTGCTTCATCACCCTTAGGTAGTCTTTCAAGTAGCTGCTCTTCCTCATCTTTTGATAAAGGAGGTGGAAGTGTTTCGCTTCCCCCTATATAATAGATTTCATCAGATTTTAACCCTAACGCAAATAAAATTTTAAACCAAAATAGTTTTAATCGAATTTTCCACTTTATTAGCATTTGCAACCCCCTTTATAGGTAATTAACCCATTAATAATTCTGGGTGAATTATTGCTTGATAAGCTTTGTCATTTGATAGATGTCCATAATCTAAGCCTACTAAAACCTTCGTAGATGTTGATTCTTCTCCAGTACTAGTTTCAATCACCACCTTGTCTGGTCGAAGTGCCAGAATAAATTGCATTCCTTTTGTAATTCCTTTAAATGGAATGATTTGCATTCTTGATTGCCATATTAAGTCAATCTCTTTTGAAATCACCTGAAATAGATCCAAATTAAATTGTTGATTAGAGTAAGCACTTTTTATAATAGCTGGGAGAAAAGGAATATCATCAGCTTCAACAATGATGACAGGCTTTCTAGAAATAGGATCAAATAATTGATTCCCCGTATCAATGAGACCTTTGCAATGATAGCTATCGTTATTTATAATTATCTCTACCTTCACAATTTGATCAGCTACGTTTTTTCTCCTGTTTAATGAAAGAAAGGTTTTATCTGCAAAAAACCAGATTCCAAAAAAAGCGATGACAATAATGAACAATACCATAGTTGGACTTGATGTATGACTGATATAAACGCCGTTTATGACGTCATGTTGTATATTAAATAGATACTGGATTGCTAAAACTCCACCACCAGTAATAAATGAAACAAGATAAAAAGTAGCCAAAGAACGGATAAAATGATAAAGATGAATAAATCCGTATGCGATAATTACCATGATGATGGATAACAGGAATTTTGAAATAAATAGATGAAAAACACTAAGCTTAGGAATAAAAAAGATTAGAGTATAAACTGCACCAAATATGGATGCGATCATCAATCTCCATTTTTTGTAACCTAGATGGAGAAACTTAGCTGTTGCCACTAAAATAAAATAATCGATTACTAAATTGAGCAATAATATTAAATCAAGATAAAATACCATCTTCATTCTCCTTAATTAGATGGAAGTGAAAATAGTATATAATATATCTATATTCGAAGTCTGTCTAAACTTGCCGACAAGCTGTTGTTTTTTTTGTCGAATAAAAACTTATTTTTTATCTAATAAAATTCTCTTAAATAAAAAAAATGACTGCTAGAATTTCCAGCAATCAAAGTTTTTGTTCAATACTAGGTTTAAGAGGTTCGCCTAATAGCTTCTCAAGGTCTGTAGTAGTGTATAGATGATCAGGTACATATCTACCAGTCCCTATTATTTTTGCAGATTTCATCTTTTCACCTCTCTTCTGATGAAGCTAGATTCATCACAGGTACAGTCCTTAGTGTCGATGGTGGCATCGTTTTATAAAGAAACAACAATGAGCCCCCTTTAAAGTGATAGAATAATATCAACTTTAAAGGGGGCTTTTCTGTTTTCACTAATTTATTTCCTAGCTTTATACTTTTTTACTTATTATCAGTATTTTTATTTCTTAAAAAGGTAGGAATATCTAAATTATCATGCTGGTTAGAATTAAAAGGTTTTATATTTAACTTATTAGATTCTGACGACTGAGCTTTCTTGCTATCTCTTAAGCCTAGCTGTTTAGCCTCATCATCAAAGCCTGTTGCAATGACCGTGACGATAATTTCATCCTTGAGATTTTCATTTATCACTGCTCCAAAAATCATATTTACTTCAGGATCAGAAGCAGAAGCTACAATATCGGCGGCTTCATTCACTTCATAAAGGCTAAGATTGGTTCCACCAGTTATGTTCATCAATACTCCCTTTGCTCCAGTAATAGATGTCTCTAAAAGTGGGCTGAATATTGCTTTTTTGGCGGCTTCTGTTGCTCTATTTTCTCCATTTGCAACTCCGATCCCCATTAGAGCAGATCCTTTTTCTGTCATAATTGTTTTTACATCAGCAAAATCTAAATTTATAAGGCCTGGTACGGCAATTAAATCTGAAATGCCTTGCACACCTTGTCTAAGCACATTATCGGCTTGTTTAAAGGCTTCTATCATCGGTGTATTTCTTTCTACAATTTCTAAAAGTCGATCATTTGGAATAACGATTAAAGTATCCACTTTTTCTTTTAAATCAGCTATTCCCTGATCTGCTTGCATCGCTCTTTTCTTTCCTTCAAAGCTAAAGGGTCTTGTAACTACACCAACAGTTAATGCTCCCAAACTTTTTGCTATTTCCGCTATGACAGGCGCTGCACCTGTTCCAGTACCACCACCCATTCCAGCAGTTACAAATACCATATCGGAGCCTTTTAATCTATTTTCAAGCATTTCTTTGCTTTCTTCAGCAGCCTTCTTACCAACATCTGGATTAGCTCCTGCTCCCAAGCCTCTGGTTAATTTTTCACCTATTTGCGATTTTATTTCTGATAGTGATTTATGAAGGGCTTGTGCATCTGTGTTTACGGCAATAAATTCAACACCCTTAACACCCGCTTCAATCATTCTATTTACGGCATTACTTCCACCGCCGCCTACTCCAATTACTTTAATCTGTGCTACTTGCTCAATATCTAAATCAAACTCCAACATTCATATCCCCCTCACTTCAATGCTAATGTAAATCTAGATGTTATATAAACTCGTTCAACCAATTCTTAAACCATTCGAAAGAAATAACAGATTTACGTTTTGACTTGGATGTGCTTCCCTGTTTACCACCACGACGAATGAAATTCTTTGATGCATACAAGATAATGCCAACACCATTTGTGAAAGAAGTATCCTTCACACCAATAAAATCAGGCATTGCAATCCTAGCCGAGGGGAGTAATTCTTCTTGGGCAATAGACAATATTCCTTCCATAGCTAACACTCCACCTGTTAAGATGTAGCCTCCTGGGATTTCTTTTGTATAACCAATACGGTAAACCTCTTCGGTTATAATTTGAAACATTTCCCTAACACGAGGTTCTATAATATGCGCGATATCCTTTTGGGTAAATTCTTTTTCTACATTACTTCCAATCCTAGGTACCCTAAATTTTACGTTATCACTAGATTCATTAAAGTTAGCTATTCCATATTTAAGCTTTACTTTTTCAGAAATATCCAACTGAGTTCTTAAACCTATAGAAATATCATTTGTAATATATTCGCCACCCAAAGGTATAACAGTAGTCTTCACTAATCCCCCATGCTCAAATAGAGAGATTGTCGTCGTACCTTTTCCTATATCAACTAACACAGCACCAAGATTCATTTCATCTTTTGAAAGAGCAATTTGGCTAGATGCGAGTGGCATTAATATAAAACCAGCGATATGAAGATCGGATTTTTCAATGGTTCTAATTAGGTTATGTATAATCGTCCTCGATCCAGTAATAATGGTAGCTGATACCTCAAGCCTTACTCCCATCATCCCTCTAGGATCTCTAATATCTCCTAAACCATCAACAATAAACTCTTTAGGAACTACATCAACAATTTCCCTTTCAGGAGGTAAGGCAATCACTTTTGAAGCCTGAATAGCCCTATCAATATCTGTATCTCTAATTTCCTTGTCCTCACTTGATACAGCTACTACACCATGGCTTGTCTGTAAAGCAATATGATTACCTGATATACCAACATAAACTTCATCTATAGTAAGGCCAACCATTCTTTCAGCATGGTCTATTGCATTACGAATAGATTGAACAGTTTGGTCTATATCAACGATAGCCCCTTTTTTTATACCTTCTGAATCAGCAGAGCCTACCCCAATAATATTTAATGATCCGTTGCTTATCTCGCCAATGATTACTCGAACCTTGGACGTACCGATGTCTAAACTGACAATAACGTCGTTGTTGCCCAACCCCTTGGCACCTCCTTAAAAAATCTAATCTCTTTATTATAAACTATAATAGAAAACTAGGCTTGTGCCAAGCCTTAAGTAGTAAAACTTGTAAAATTTTAAAAAAACCTACTGCTTAGATATTCAACAAATCTTCTCTGTACCCTTTTATTTTATCAAATTAACTATTTTTTTTGTTTAAATTCTTCAAATCTTATAGATTCTAATAGATATATATCCCCTTTTTTTGTATTTCGACTCATTAAATTTTCTAAAATGGTAGGATATAAATTTAATCTTTTACTAAAATCAACTAAAGAAATATGTACGATATAGCCTTGTTTCATATATAAGATCACTCTATTTGGATCTTCTTTCACTGGTAGCTCTCGTATTTCAGAAACTTCATGTAAAACGTTTGGCTTAACTTTAATTAGTTCAGTAACCAATTGGTTAAGCTTGTCCTCATCATCCCATTTAGTAATTAAGGGTCCATCAATATAAAACTTATTTTCACCCTTATAAAATAAGCCGTTTTCTAAGATAGGAATCCATTTATCGTTCGCATCACGAAAAAAAGCAATAGGCTTATTCTCTGTAACATGTATAAATAATTGTCCGGGAAATTCTTTTATGATTTCAACATCTTTTATTTCTTTTATACCTAATAATTTTTTCTTGATGCTTGATGAACTCGTAAATAAATAAAGCATATTCTTATGTATATCAGCAGTAGAATAGATTTCTTTCTCAGATAATAGCGTTAATCCTGTTACTTTAATATTTGTAATTCTACTAATAGATGAATTGAAATAAATAATAATAGCTAACAATAAGAAAAACAAAAAAATAAAAAATAATAATTTTTCACCTTTTTTTTTATATACTTTTCTTCGAAATTGCGGTAAATATGGTTCGGGTTCCATTTTGCTCATTCCCTTTTAATAACCTTCCTGAGTAATAAAAATGCAGTTATTATTATGAAAGCGGCATGATATGCCGCTTTATTTACCTAATCAACATCAAAAGAATAATAATTAACACTCATATTCTCCCTTGTAGTCTTGATACCTAATTGTTTTACCTTTCAAACTCAAATCAGTAAAGCCATGAATCTAGTATCAATGAGCACTTACAAATTTAATCCGTTTACTGTTTATTAGTATTTCTTCCCACGATAATTATACCATTGTCATTATTAATTTCAATTACTTCTTTTTGGTATTGATTATTTAATCCTTCATAGCCTTTTCGTGTTATCGCTCACCGATTACCTCTACTTCTGTTTCTAATGCAATATGATAATTTTCATACACTTTTTCTTTAATATATTGAATGATTGCAAGGATATCACGGGCTTTAGCTTTTCCCATGTTCACAATAAAATTAGCATGCATGGTAGAAATTTGTGCATCACCTATTTTATATCCTTTTAGTCCTAATTCTTCAATCAATCTGCCAGCGTAATCCCCCTCGGGATTTCTAAAAACACTTCCAGAGCATGGTAGGGTAAAGGGTTGAGATTTTATTCTACGATCCTTATAGCTCGCCATAGCTGTAGCAATTTCCTTTCGATTTCCTGGTTCTAACTGAAAAGTCGCCGTTAGAATGATTCCTTTTTTTTGTTGTAGAGCTGATGTACGGTACATAAAATGAAAGGCTTTATTATCCCAAAATTCGACTTCTCCATTTTCTAACAAAACTTCTGCCTCTTTTAAAACACGAGATACATCTGAACCATGTGCACCTGCATTCATATAGATGGCTCCACCAACAGTTCCAGGTATTCCACCAGCGAATTCTAACCCTGTAAGACCTTGTTTTGCTGCTAAATTAGCCAATCTTATAATGGAAAAACCAGCTCCTACCTGTATAGTAGAGTCATGGTATGTGATTTGATGAAACTGCTTCTCTTTTAAAGAAATAATAGCACCTCTGTACCCGCCGTCTAAGACTAGGAGATTTGAACCTTTACCAATTATTTTCCATGGAATCTTATAGTTAGCTAGAAGTTTGATTACAGCTCCCAGTATCTCTTTATTTCTAGGTTCAATATACGCATCAACAGGTCCGCCAATCTTCCATGAGGTATGCCTTGACAATGGCTCATTTAATACAACTGTTCCGATATCTTCTGCTAATAGCTGCTCTATCCATTCCTTCAAACAAAATTCCCCCAAACTAAAGACCCTACCTACATAGGTCTAGGATATATTATGCCTAAATCGCTATGATGTGATAGTAGCCTAATCTTTATTTTTTAATTATATTTGTCATTACATTAACGTGCAAAACGCGATATGTTTAATAATATTCCAATTGACGTTAACGTTAAAGTTAGCGATGACCCACCATAACTTAGTAACGGTAATGTAATACCAGTTACAGGAAACATTCCTGTAACAACACCAATATTTATGATTACTTGAATAGCAATCATACCAACAATCCCAACTGCTAAAAAACTACCAAAAAGATCAGGTGCAGTGATTGCGATTCTAAACCCTCTCCATAGCAGGATTAAAAAAAGCAACAATACGACTACTCCACCAATAAATCCTAATTCTTCCGCTAATATTGAAAAAATAAAATCTGTATGGGGTTCTGGAATATAAAGATGCTTTTGCCTACTCATACCTAATCCAAGCCCCATAACCTGTCCGGGACCGATTGCATACAAGGATTGAATAAGCTGATATCCTGCCCCTAAAGGATCCTTCCATGGATCTAAAAATGCTAAAATACGTAGGATTCGATATGGTGCTGCTAATACTAAACCTGCAAAGGCAATAACTCCTACTAACATTAAACTAACTAAATGCCTCATCTTTGCTCCAGATATATAAATCAATAACATGACTGTACCAGCTAATACGGCACCTGTCCCTAAATCTGGCTGCAACATGATTAATCCTAAAGCAATAGTTAATATCGTCAATGGTGGTAAAAGTCCCTTCCTGAAAGATATCATTTCCTTTCGCCGTTCCGAAAACATTTTTGCTAAAAAGATGATGATTGCTAGTTTTATAAATTCTGAAGGCTGTATACCAAACGTACCGACACCCAACCAGCTCCTAGCACCGCCACGTATGATACCAACTCCGGGAATTAATACGATTGCCAATAAAAGAAATGTAACGATTAAAACAATTTTTGCCCACTTTTTCCATATCCAATAGTCAATATTCATCATGAAGTACATGGAGCCAATTCCCAAAAGTGCAAATAATAATTGGCGTTTAGCATAAAAATACCAGTCCCCAACCTCACGATAAGATATTACTGCACTTGCACTATAAACCATAATAACTCCGCTTCCAAGTAGCATCATTGTTGAAAAAATAATAAACCAATCAGGATTAGATCTACTATGGGTCACAAAGAACACCTCTTTACCGTCATTTCTTAGGCTAGACAAATATTGCTATCATGCTTAAATAAGATTCCTATCATTTTATCTGTCCCTTTTATAGCCTTTACTTAAGTGTATGTACAGCCTCTTTAAAAATGCGTCCTCGTTCTTCAAAAGATGAATACATATCCCAGCTCGCACATGCCGGCGAAAGAAGGACGATATCCTTGTCTTTTGCCTGTTCATATGCTTGTTTCACTGCATTAATAACATTATCGACGGTAATAGCTTGTTCTATCCCTGCCATTTTAGCAATTTTATTTAATTTTTCAGCACTCTGACCATAGGTTATCAGTGTTTTTACATGTTTTTTAAACGGCTCTAATAGCTCTTCAAAATCGATTCCTCGGTCTAATCCACCCGCAATCAATATGACTGGTTTTTTAAAGGAGCTCAGTGCGGTTATCGTCGCTTGAGGGTTTGTTGCTTTTGAATCGTTATAAAAGGTAACTTCAGAAGCCGTAGTTAAAACATATTCTAAGCGATGCTCTACTCCTCTAAAGCTTTTTAATACACGAATAATGGTTTCAAAATCTACATCATATAAGTGGGAAGCGATAATAGAGGCTAATGCATTTTCAAGAAGGGCACCCTTTAAAAATAACTCATTGGTGTCTACTAGCTCAGTGCGCCCTTTCTCTGTTACCCAATATAGCTTCTCATCTTCAATATATGCTCCTCGACTGACTGGCCCCTTTATTGAGAAATAATAGATACTACTTACTATAGTAGAGGTTAATTCCATACATTTTTCACAATTAGCATTGATGATTGCAAAATCGTTTGAAGCTTGATTTCTAAATATATTAAATTTTGATTGAATATAGTCTTCAATCGTTTTGTGATAGTCTAAATGGGCTGGATATATATTTAATAGGATTGCGATATAAGGCTTAAATACTTTTGTTCCTTTTAGCTGAAAGGAGCTTAATTCAGAAACTAGCACTTGGTTTTCATTTATTATTAGTGCCTGCTCGCTTAATACTGTTCCAATATTACCCGCAACAATAGGAGATTTCCCTGCCTCCTGCAATATCTCACCAATCAATGTTGTTGTCGTTGTTTTTCCATTAGAGCCTGTTACTCCTATAAATGGCGCTTTTGAAAATTTATAGGCTAGTTCCACCTCTGTAATAACAGGAATTTTTAAGGCTTCTGCTTTTTTTATTGGTTCTATAGAATAAGGTATACCTGGATTCTTTATGACTAAATCTACTTCTTTATTGATAATGTCTAAAGGATGATAACCACAGATTACTTTAATTCCAATCCGTTCTAGCTCTTCTTTTTCTGTACATTTTTCTTGATCCTTTTTATCATTTACAATGACGTTCGCACCAAAGCTATGTAATATTTTCGCTATGGTTGTTCCACTTTTTGCAAGTCCTAACACGATAATATTCTTTCCCTGATAGTCTATCATTAGATATCCCCACCTACTTTTAATATAAAACTTCTAAGTAAACACCTAATCCCGCAAAAATAATAGCAACAAACCAAAATACCAGGACAACCTTCCATTCTGACCAGCCCGATAATTCAAAGTGATGATGAATGGGACTCATCCGAAATATTCGTACACCGCGTGTTTTGAAGGATGTAATTTGAATAATATCTGATAATACTTCAATCACATACACACCACCGATTATTACAAGTAAAAGCTCCGTTTTAGTTAAGATAGCCATGGTTGCCAATGCCCCACCAATCCCTAATGAACCAGTATCTCCCATAAACACCTTCGCTGGATGCGCATTATATATTAAAAATCCTAAGACAGCTCCTACCATCGCTGCACTAAAAATAGCTACTTCAAATTGGGTGGTACTAAGGGCAATCAGGGAGAAGGCACCAAAGGAAATAGCACTCGTTCCTGCTAAAAGCCCATCCACTCCATCCGTTAGATTGACTGCATTAGAGAATCCTACTGTTAAGATGACAACAAAGGGTAGATAGAGCCAATTTAAATCAATACCCCAGGAAAATCCAGGAATATAGACAGCTGTATCATGTCCTTGCCTTTGTAGCATATAGGATAATACTAAGGAGATAAATATTTGACCTAAAAGCTTCTGTTTTGCAGTTAAACCCAGATTTCTTTTCTTCATAATTTTGATAAAATCATCGAGAAATCCAAGGAATCCAAATCCTAAAGTTACAAACAATAACAAATACAAATTAGAATTATGAGGAGAAAATTTTATAACAGTAAAAATAAGTGCTAAATAAATAATGATTCCACCCATTGTAGGTGTTCCTTCTTTTTTTCTATGTAGCAAAGGCCCATCTTCTCTTATTGATTGACCGAATTTTAATCTTCTGAGTATAGGTATAAATAATGAACCAAGTAAAGTTGCAATTAGAAAAGCTGCGATGATAGTATAAATGATCATTCGTATTTCCATATTCACTACATCCCCTTTTCTAAAAACCCTTATTGTAGCTCACCATCACCTAAAGATACGTTCTAACTCTTCTTTTTCTTTACATGCTATAATTTCGCTAATGGTAATCTATCATTAGATAACCACACTCACTTTTATTGTAAAACTTCCAAGTAAACACCTAAGCCTGCAAAAATAAAAGCGATAAACCAAAATACCATGACAACCTTCCATTCTGACCAGCCCGATAATTCAAAGTGATGATGAATGGGACTCATTCGAAATATTCGTACACCACGGGTTTTAAAAGATGTTACCTGAATCATAACCGATAATACTTCAATCACATACACACCACCGATTATGACAAGCAGTAGTTCCGTTTTGGTTAATATAGCCATGGTTGCTAATGCCCCCCCAATCCCTAATGAACCGGTATCCCCCATAAATACCTTTGCAGGATGTGCATTAACTACAAGGAATCCTAAGACCGCTCCTACCATCGCTGCACCAAAAATTGCAACTTCAAATTGAGTGGTACTAAGGGCAATCAGGGAAAAGGCACCAAAAGAGATAGCACTTGTTCCTGCTAACAGCCCATCAACACCATCTGTTAGATTCACTGCATTAGAGGACCCTACTGTTACAATGACAACAAAGGGTAGATAGAGCCAATTTAAATCAATACCCCAGGATAGTCCAGGAATATAAACAACTGTACTGTGTCCTTGCCTTTGTAGCACATAGAATATTACTAAAGAGATAAATATTTGGCCTAAAAGCTTCTGTTTTGCAGTTAGACCCAGATTTCTTTTTTTAATAATTTTGATAAAATCATCGAGAAATCCAAGGAATCCAAATCCTAAAGTTACAAACAATAACAAATACAAATTAGAATTATGAGGAGAAAATTTTATAACAGTAAAAATAAGTGCTAAATAAATAATGATTCCACCCATTGTAGGTGTTCCTTCTTTTTTTCTATGTAACTGAGGCCCATCTTCTCTTATTGATTGACCAAATTTTAATCTTCTGAGTATTGGTATAAATAATGGACCAAGTAATGTTGCAATTAGAAAAGCTGCGATGATAGTATAAATGATGATTCGTATTTCCATAATCAATAAATCCCCTTTTCAAAAATTCCCTGTTATAGTAGCTCGTTTACGACTTTCTCTAAACGCACACCTCTTGAGCCTTTTATTAGAATCACGGTGTTAGGGTCAGCAATATCTCTTAAACATTTTATAATATCGTCCTTGTTTTCTGTATAGAAAATTTTACTATTATCCATACCTGCTTCGAGTGCTCCATCTGCAATCCATTTACCAAGATTACCTGTTGCTATTAGCTTATCCATTACTAGATTAGCACAAATTCCACCAATCTCTCGATGGTAATATTCAGTCATTTCTCCTAATTCAAGCATATCTCCTAAGACTACAATTTTTTTTGTATATTCCTCTAATTCCCCTAACAATTCAAGGCTTGCTTTCATGGAAGTCGGGCTTGCGTTATATGCATCATTTAATATCACTGCCCCACTCTTTGCGACCATCTTCTCCATCCGCATTCCTGTGAGTTCAATATCTGATAATCCAGATTTAATATCATTTATAGATAGCTTCAACAATTGCCCAACCCTAATAGCCATTAATGTATTCACTACATTGTGAATACCAAGGAGTGAAATTTGGTAGGATTCACCCATATTATCATGAAATAATATCTGTCCAGTCTCTGTTGTTGTTACTTCGGTCGAATAATAGTCATTCTCTATCCCTTTTCCTACCCAAATGATATTAGGTCGATTAGATAGTCGTTCAATTCCATTTTTTAGAAGGGTTTCATCTCCTAATAAAATAGCCCATCCTCCAGCATTCATTCCAGATAATATTTCTAACTTTGCTTTCGCAATATTTTCTCTTGTTCTTAAAAATTCCAGATGAGATTCCCCTATATTTGTAATCAGTGCTATATCTGGTTGAGCTATTTTTGATAATACTTCTATTTCACCAAGATTACTCATCCCCATCTCAATAATAGCAACTTCGACATCCTCTGCCATAGAAAGAATGGTTAATGGTACCCCAATGTGATTATTAAGATTACCCTTTGTTTTATGAATTTTATATTTTGTCTTTAGAATAGATGCAAGCAAATCCTTTGTTGTTGTTTTTCCATTGCTACCAGTGACACCAACAACTAATGGATTTATCTTCCTTCGATAATATAAGGCTAAGTCCTGTAGGGCAACTAATGTATCATCAACTACGATTAGCGAAACATTTAACCCACTCGGAATAGGTTGATTTGCCTGCCAAAAAGCTACCTTTGCTCCTTTTTCTCTTACCATCTTGATGTAGTCATGACCATTAAATTTATCACCAATGAGTGGAACGAACATTTCTTCTTCACCAATGCTACGAGAATCGGTGCTTATACCAAGAATCACATCCGCTTCATTGCCATCTAATAGTTGACCCTTTACCGCCTTCACCACTTCATTTATCGTAAGCTTCATGATTGCATTCTCCTAATTGCTTCCCGGGCAATTTCTCTATCGTCAAAATGAATAACCTTATCCTGTAATATTTGATAGGTTTCATGACCCTTTCCCGCTATTAATATAACATCATTTTTATTTGCATGCTCAATGGCATATTCAATTGCCTTTTTTCTATCCGTAATCGTAACATACTTAGCATGGCTGTTTGCTTGTTGTACACCTGGAAGAATGTCCTTTATGATTTGCTCTGGATCCTCTGTTCTAGGATTATCAGAGGTAATCACTGCGATATCGCTGTATTTCATTGCAATACCACCCATTAAAGGTCGTTTTATTCGATCACGATCTCCACCTGCTCCGAACACACAGTAAATTTTACCCTTTACAAATTCTCTAATCGTTTTCAATACATTTTCTAAGCTGTCTGGCGTATGGGCATAGTCCACGATTACCGCAAAATCTTGTTGCTCATCTACTGTTTCAAACCTACCATCTACTCCATTCACGCTTTCCAAGCTCGCCTTTATATCATCTAATGAAATACCTTCAATAAGGGCAACTGTTGTTGCTGCCAAGGCATTGTAAACACTAAATTTACCAATCATTTTCATATCTATATCTATTGAACCATTAAAGCTATTTAATGTAAACTTAGTTCCCATTGCAGAGATTTCTATGTTTGTTGCCATTACATCAGCTACCTGATCAATACCATAGGTGATAACTTGAGCTGCTGTGATTTTGCTATAATAATGACTTGCTTCATCATCTATATTTAATACAGCAAATTTGTTATCTTCTTTATTTTCTGCATAGGTATTACCAAGCTGTGAGAACAACAAACCCTTTGTATCACGGTATTTTTCCATGGTTACATGATAGTCTAAATGATCCTGGGTCAGATTTGTAAAAACAGCAATATGATAATCAATCCCTCTGACTCTTCCCATATCCAAAGCATGGGATGAAGCTTCCATTACTGCATAGTCTGATCCAACCTCAATCATTTTTGCAAAGCTTTTTTGTAGATCCAACGCATCAGGTGTTGTATTTTTTACATCAAAAACTTCATCACCAATTTTCATTTTTATAGTGCCTATTAATCCCGCTATATGTCCCTTGTCTGTTAAAATTCGTTCAATCAAGTGTGTAGTCGTTGTTTTTCCGTTCGTACCTGTAACCCCAATCACCTTTAATCGATGAGTTGGGTGTTGATAATAAATATCAGAAATCATTGCCATCGCTTGCCTAGTATCCTTTATTATGATCTGTGTCACTGTTACTGGTAACTCTTTTTCACATAAAATGGCTTTTGCTCCCAGCTCTACAGCTTTTTCAGCATATAGATGTCCATCAACCGTATAACCCTTGAGACAAACAAATAGATTCCCCTCATTCACTTTTCTAGAATCAACTTCTATTCCATTTATTTCAATATTAGTAGTTCCAACAATTTTTGCTGTTAATAATGGTTTTATTAATTGACTCAAATTCATCAGATATTTCCTCCTCTAGCCTTACTTCCATTATAGACAAAAAAGCATTAAAGCAGACTGAATATTTTCTATTCTAGCATAAATTAAACTAGGCTTACACCTAGCTATTAGCAGTGGCGAAGCCTTCTATTTTATATATGACCTCTTTATTTTAATCTCCTTTTTTCTGCTTGTCACCTAAATATATTCTAATCGTTGAACCTTTTTCTATTCTCGTACCAGATTTGGGGATTTGCTGTACAACAACACTACCCTTCCCATCTACCTCTAAATTAAAATTATAATAGATACTCTGTCTGATTTTTTGAATCGATTGTCCTATCAAATTAGGTACCTCAACATAAGGAACATCGAGCCCATAGCGATTCTTCTTTTCTAATTGTCCATCTCTTTTTGGTACCTCTAAATATTGAAGCGAGCTATCTAATATACTTTTTACCATTGGTGCTGCAACTACTCCACCAAATTGAATACCCTTTGGATTATCAATGGCAACATAGATTACAATTTGGGGATCATCCGCTGGAGCAAAGCCAATAAATGAAACAATATAATTATTCACCAAATAACCACCATTAGGTCCTATTTTTTGCGCCGTCCCTGTCTTTCCACCAACTCTAAAGCCATCAATATATGCGTTTCTTCCTGTTCCATTTGCTACCACGCTTTCAAGAGCATCGCGAACCTCTTTTGACGTCTCAGGTGAGATTACCTGTCGTTTCACTTCTGGAGAATTAATCTTTAGGACTTGATCTGTTTTTGGATTATGTATCTCTTTTAATAGATATGGCTTTAGTAGTTTCCCACCATTTATTGCAGCTGCAACTGCTGCTACCTGTTGAATAGGAGTTACTGCAACTCCTTGACCAAATGATGTAGTCGCAAGCTCTACAGGGCCTACATTCTTCATATCGAATAAAATACCCTTTTGCTCTCCAAGTAGATCAATACCTGTTTTTTCACCAAACCCAAATTTTTTAATATAGTTAAAAAGTCTATCTTTTCCTAATTTTTGACCCATCGCCACAAAGCCTGGGTTACAGGAGTTTTCAACGACCTCAAGAAATGTTTCACTGCCATGGCCCCCAGACTTCCAGCAATGGAGCTTCTGACCAGCTACTTCAATATAGCCAGGATCATAAAAGCTATCGCTTAAATCAATCGTTTTTTCCTGTAATGATGCAGCTAATGTAATAATTTTAAAGGTTGAACCCGGTTCATATGCCATCCAAATCGGTAAATTTCTATTATAGATTTCACTCGGATAATTGTTATAATGCTCCGGATCATAATTAGGCCGATTAGCCATACCAAGTATTTCCCCTGTATTTGGATCCATTGCAATCGCTAATGCTTGGTCCGGATTTAAGGTCAGCATGGCTTGATCCAACTGGCTCTCAATAAAGGATTGTATTTGTTTGTCAATCGTCAATTCAAGGGTATACCCATCCTTAGGTGGAGTATAGGTTTCTGCTTGATTTGGCATTTTTCTTCCGCTTGCATCTGCACTAAAGGAAATAGCACCCTTCGTTCCCATTAATAATTGATCATATACCTTTTCGATACCTGTTAAGCCTTGATTATCAATTCCTACAAACCCTAAAACATGGGAAGCAAAGCTATTTTCAGGATAATATCGTTTACTCTCTTCAGTTATCACGATTCCTGGTAGCTTTAAAGCCTTTATATCTGTAGCTTCCTTTTCTGATATTTTTCTAGCCACCTTAACCATTAGCGTTTTTTTTGTAATCAATTTATAAATTTTTTCTTGGTTCATATTTAATATATTTGCAAGCTCTTTTGCTGTATGTACTGCTTCTTTTACCTGTACAGGTATTGCCATTACTGTGGGCGAACTAACATTATAGGTTAATAATTCGCCGTTTCGATCTATTATTTTACCCCTTTTTGCCTCTACTGGTATATCTCTATTGAATAGATTTTCGGCTAATACTGCAAACCAGCTTCCTTTTACTATTTGGATGTAGCCAAGTCTTAATATGAGAGAAACAAATATGATACTACCAACCAAAAGGGATAGTAGAATTCTTTTTCTAACTGTTACCTGTGAGACTCGTTTCACCTTTTTACCCCCTTCTAATGAATGCCCATCAAACATATCGTATGAAAATAAAAGCTATTCATCTTTTAATATCAGCATATTCATACGATTTAACGAATAGAACAAGCATCAAACGGGGATGTAGTGCTACTATTTAGTTGTTTCTTTTGGATCAGCTAATGTTATCGTTAGCTTCTGGCCTTTATATAGTGTGTTAGGTTGTATGCTTTGCCTAATGACAAAGCCACTTCCATTAAATTCTACATCTATACCAACAACCGAGCAATATTCTAAAGCATCACTTAATGATTTACCTAAAAGATTAGGGACTTTTAGCTTGCTATGATCTTCGGTGAACAGATATACATTTGCTCCCTTTATAACATTTGTACCTGGATTTGGGTATTGCTTTAATACTTTATTTCCACTTCCTACTACAATTGGTACAAGTCCATTTTCATTTAACTCTGTTGAGCTTTGAACAATTGCTTTATCTTTATAGTTAGGTAATACCATTAACTGACTATTACTCTGAATGGTCGTGCTTGTTGATAATACAGGTACTTTTAGATATCTTAAACTATTTTGCATGATATCTCTAAAGATTGGAACGGCTATTGTACTACCATAATAAGGGATTTTTAAATCTGGCTCATCAACTACGACATAGACCAGTAGTTTTGGATCTTTTGCAGGTGCATATCCTATAAATGAAGCGATGCTTTTGTCATTGACATATTTCCCATCCTCCCCTATTTTTTGGGAGGTACCTGTTTTTCCTGCTATGGTATACCCATCAATATACCCATCTCGTTGTTTTCCATATTCTACTACCTGCTCTAATACATTGGTTGTTTTTTTTGCTGTTTCTTCCGAAATTACCTTCCTTATTACAGTCGGCTTATTCTCAAGAATAGTTTTACCTGTTTTTGTATCTATTATTTTTTTAACAATATAGGGCTTCATTAAGTCTCCACCATTTGCCACAGCAGATACTGCCATCACTTGTTGAATCGGAGTTACTGCAATCCCTTGCCCAAATGCAATATTTGCTACATCAAGAGGATAAGCCTGTGATGCTTTCTTCATAAATCCATTCACTTCACCAGGAAGGTCTATCTCCGTTTTTTCACCAAAGCCAAATTTATTAATATAAGAAAATAGTTTTTCTTTTCCTAAATACTTATAGCCTAGTAATACAAACGCAACATTACTAGATTTCTCCACACCTCTTAAAAATGATATTCTGCCCCAACCTTCTCCGTTGTTATAATCACGTACTTCTCCTCCAGGAACTTCTATTTTACCTGACATAAAAGTGTCATAGGGTTTAAAAATCCCTTCCTCTATTGTTGCTGCTAGTGTTACTATTTTAAAGGTGGAGCCAGGCTCAAACTCATAGCCAATTGCAGCATTTCGATAATCTTTAATATTCCAATATTCGTTTGGATTATAGGTCGGTCTACTTGACATTGCTAATATTTCGCCTGTTTTTGGATTAGCAACTACCGCAACCATCCTTTTTGGATGATACATCGCATAGGTTTTGTCCAAAGCACTTTCCACATATTGTTGGATCGTCTTATCGATGGTTAATACAAGACTCTCTCCATCCTTTGCTGGCTGATAGAACTCTTCACTATCTGGTAATTCATACCCTTTAAGATCCTTCATTACATTCAGTTCTCCAGGTTTTCCGCTTAGCACATCATCATATTGTCGTTCAACACCCATAACTGGTTGGTTATCATAATTGACAAATCCGAGAACATAGGAGCCTAACACATTATTTGGATAATACCTTTTTGTTCCATCCTTTAGTATAATTCCTGGAATATTTAATTCTTTAATCTTATCTGCTACACTTTTATCTATCTTCCACCCTCCAGGTCTTAACTCTACTTGATAAGCATCTTTAGTTAACAGGGGAACGATTGCGTCTTTATCCATATGCAGAAGTGGTGATAATTTAGTGGCTGTATCTTCTGGATCGATGATGTGGTTAGAATAAGTCTTTGATAAGACAGCAACAACTGTGTATGCAGGTGAATTATATGCCAATCTCTCTTCGTTTCGGTCAAAGATAGTACCTCTCTTTGGTTCGATCACCGTTGAACTATTCCAGATATTCCTTGCCTTTTCTTTTAGCATTACCGCTTCAACGGACTGAATATAAAAGGTTCTCGCAACCAATAAAAAAAACAATAGGGAAACAATTACCCCTATAGCTAACGAACGTCTGTTTACTCTTTTTTTTGTATCCATCATAATCCCCTACCTATTTATTAGGTAAAACTACAATTCTACTTTCATCTAGTGTCATTCCTAATTTGTTTTCTGCTATATCAATTATTCTATCAGTAGTACTCAATTCTGCTATCTTTCTTTGAAGGGTTTCATTCTCTTCATTAATGCTAGAAATTGATTTTTCTAATTTCTGTTCTTTATAATTGTACTCTGCTATTTGCGCATAGCCAGAAATAACGATACTTGCTAGAAATACAACAAATATAACGACTGATAGGTAAAATAATTTTTCTCCAGCAGGCATTCCTTTTATTTTTATATGACTTTTATTTTGTTTATTTAACTTATCTTGATATTGATAGGCAAGATTACCATTTGTATAATAAGCCATATTTATTCCTCCTATATTTTTTCAGCAATTCTCAATTTAGCTGATCTAGCTCTAGAGTTGTCCTCTAATTCCTGATTACTTGGTAGAATCGGTTTTTTTGTGATGATCTTTAGACTTGGCGTTCTACCACAAGTACAAATCGGAAAATCTGGAGGACAAATACACCCCTTGGCATAATCACTGTATACTCTTTTACATATCCGATCCTCTAGTGAATGAAAAGTAATAACAGATATTCTCCCACCAGGATTCAATAACTGAATAGCATCATGTAAGGTTTCTTCAAAGCTATTCAGTTCATCATTTACTGCTATTCTTATTGCTTGAAAGGTTCTTTTTGCTGGATGCGGTCCTGTTCTTCTAGCTGGGGCTGGTATTGCATCCTTTATTATCTCTACTAATTCACCAGTTGTTTCCACTGGCTTCAACGTTCGACGTTCCACAATTTTTTTAGCAATCCTTCTTGCAAACTTTTCTTCACCATAGGTAAAGATTATTTTTGCTAACTCTTCCTCTGACCAGGTATTTATCAAGATTTCTGCAGTTAAATCACTATCCATATCCATTCGCATATCTAATAGCGAATCAAATCGATAGCTAAATCCTCTATCCTCTTCATCAAGCTGAGGGGATGATACACCAAGGTCAAAAACGATGCCATCCACCTTTGATATCCCTCGCTCACTTAAAACATCCTTTATATATAAAAAATTCGATTTTACTAGTGTCACCTTATCTCTATATTGGTTCAGCCTTTCCCGAGCAGTTTCAATAGCAGAACTATCTTGATCGAAACTAATTAGTCTTCCCTCATTGCCAAGCTTCGAGGCAATTAAACTGGAATGTCCTGCTCCACCTAAAGTACAGTCAACGTAGGTTCCATCCTCTTTCACATTTAACCCATGTACTGCTTCGTTTAATAAAACCGTTGTATGCTCAAACATTGACTTTCCTCCATCATCTGTTGGTAAAAGCTACAGTAAATCAAAGTCTACAATTTTTTCAGCAATTTCATTAAAGGATGCTTCAGATTCTTGATAATAATTTTCCCAATCCTCTTTGCTCCATATTTCTACTCTATTAGACACACCAATAATGACGCATTCTTTATCAAGATTAGCATAGATTTTTAAATGATTAGGTATACTTACTCTTCCCTGCTTATCTATTTCACATTCAGTTGCACCAGAAAAAAAGAATCTTGTAAATTTACGAGCATCAGCTCTTGTGAAAGGGAGTGATTTCAATTTTTGTTCAATTTGACGCCATTCATCCATTGGATAGGCGAATAAGGATTTGTCCAATCCTCTAGTAATGATAAAGCCATTCCCCAACTCATCTCTATACTTAACGGGAATAATAATTCTACCCTTATCATCAATATTATGTTTATATTCTCCCATAAACATAGTTATCCACTCCATTTTTAAACCACAATAAACCACTTTACTCCACTTTACACCACTTCTGTTTCATTATTCTCCATTATATAAAAAAAATCCTGCTCATGCACAGGATTTTTTTTATATCTCTTTATAAAGTATCTCATTTCGTCATACTTTTGTATGCTATACGCATGACATTATGAGCTTATTCTGTTTTTCATATATTGGTATGTCTCTAATTGAAAAATAGAATGCCATATATTAAAGGATGTTTTTAATTCCTTCTTAATCTCATGTAATAGGATATGGCTTTGTTCAATAGAAATATTATCTACGACTACATGAGCCGTAAACATAACTTCATCTGTTGATATACCCCATACATGAATATCGTGAGTGGAAAACACACCTGGAATTTGTTCTATTTTCCCTTTAATATCATCAATATTATAACCATCTGGAACTGCTTCTAATAGTATCCTTATCGTTTCTTTGAGCATTTTAAACGTATTACGTAGGATAATACTAGCAAAGACAATGCTTATGACGGAGTCAATCCACAACCAATTGGTCAAATATAATAATATTCCACCGATAATCACACCTGTGTAGGAGAAAACATCTCCTACAAAATGCAGAATAGTGCTTTTCACATGTAATTCTTGCTCTCCTTTTCGCAAAAAAAGAACGACCATTGCTGTGATGACGACACCTAAAACAGCTAAGAAAATCATACCTAAGGATTTTATTTGCTCTGGATGGGTAAATCGATAGATAGCTTTGTAAAAAATGTACACAGAGATACCAATGAGGGTCAGGTTATTAATCAACGCCGCAAAAATACCAAAGCGATGATAGCCAAAGGTCAATCTGTTGTTTGCTGGCTTTTTTGCTTGCCATAATGCAAACCAGCTTATCCCCAACGCCAATAGATCACTTAAAAGATGCCAAGCATCACTTAAAATGGCTAAACTATTTGTTGCAATACCACCAATAATTTCAGCTATAAAGAGAACGAAGGTTAACCAAAAGGCAGCATTTAGACCTCCCATATCTACATTTTCCTTATGATGAGGATGAATCATCAATAATCACCTTACTTCTTATTCATTCATCATTATCATATGAGAATTTTTTTAGCCATGTGCAATTTTTTTACCTTACCTCTTTATTATTATTCTCCTCATATAAATCAGGACTTAAAAACCGTGAAAAGGCAGTAATGACGACATCCTGAAAAACTTCAGACCTTGTGATATTTCCTTGGGTTAAAATGCCAATGGTACCCTCATTTTTCTTTATATCATGCTTTCCCGTTACTTGATCAATAACATCTCCAAGCTCATAGCCTATCTTTAATCGTTCAATAATGTTTTGTGGTAATAGAATTCTATTACCACCACCAATACCAACCTTGCCATCTCTATCTATGATTGCACCCCAATTACAAACAAAGGCACCATATTCCGTTTCAATTACTCCACCCTCTAGCCCAATCCCATAATCGAATGCATCATTTGAGTGAGACAACACATTCTTTGCTCGGTGAATAGCACCTTCTATCGTTTCCTCGTCAGAAAAAGGTTGATCTGAAACCCCTGAATCCACTTCTATACTATAAGCCTCTATATCAAATCCCATTTTGATAAAAGCACTTTTCACTGCTTCAATCTTAGCTGGATTCTTCGATCCTACCCCAATCTTTAACATTGCTTCACCACCAGTACCTATCTAGTATTTAATTATTCCAATTTATTATTTTATCGTATAGCTTCATGGCATCCTGATAACCCATCTGATAAAGAAATTCTAATCTTTCTCGTTTTTTTTCCAATCGACTTACTTTAAAGACTTGACTCGGCCTAATGATGATAGCTTTGCCTTCAGCTTCTAATTGCTCAGCATATGCTAAGGTATCATTATATAGCTGATAGCGATTGTTTAATGTATCAATTAAGCCCTTATATTGTGGATATTTTCTCTTTATCAGCCATTTTAGCTTCATCGGTTTTTTCGTATAGCCTATATTTTGAGTTAGAACAATAACATTTTTTTCATTACCATCCTCTATTGATTTTTTAATCGGTATTGGATCAGCTATTCCACCATCTAGTAGCGTGTAATCACTATAATCCACTGTGTCTGCTATGAAAGGGATACTACTAGAAGCACGAATAATTGATAAAATATCTTCCTTTGGGTCCTTGGTAAAATAAATAGGATTTCCTGTATGACAATCTGTAGTACCAATGATAAACCTTTGTTCTGAGCTATAAAAAGCATCAAAATCAAAGGGAACAAGATGATTAGGGATTTCATTAAAAATAAAATCCATCCCAAACATACTCTTTTCTTTTATTAGATTTTTATAGCTTAAATATCTTGAATCGTCTACAAAATCGACCGTTACCCGCTTATTTCTACCATGCTGCTTTGATATATAAGAGCAAGCATTACATGCCCCTGCTGAAACTCCTATGACATAAGGAAAATAAAGATTTTTTTCCATAAAGTATTCTAAAACTCCAGCGGTATAAACGCCCCTCATCCCTCCACCTTCTAATACCAAACCAACATTATTCAAATGCACACCTTCTTTTTCCACATCATATTTCCATTCATTTTATCAAAATTTTTAATGAAAGAAAATTGTAATGCGGTCTTTATTGCATTTCCAACATATATGCATGATTTAACATTAATAAAAATAAGATTGTATTAAGAAGAATAGGTGCACACAAAGGTGGGATATATGTGAAAAAGAATCTAATCAATAAACGTTTTACTATCATTACTATTTCTATTTTATTCCTTGTCGTTTCAATCTCCTATTTAATTTATGATAGATGGCGCTATCAGAATTAGGCCTATTATCTAGAAGGATCAAGTGATTAATAGAATGGAGTTCTAATGATTCAGCCTATTAGTAATGATAACAAGTTAATCTTAAAAAACGATGCTAAGATAGAAATAGTAGGGATGCTTCAGAAAAAAAAACGATAATAACATAGATTTATTATTATATGCAACCGATTTGCTTATTGATGGTAATGTTGTTAATCATATGAAAGGCCCAATATTTAATAGAGAATTTAATCATGATGGATGGGTGAAACTATTTGTAAGTATCCCAAATAGTGATAAAAAAGCTCAGATCAGCTATGGTATGTCAAACGAGGAATTAGCCAGGTATTTTCATGACATAACCTATAAAGTTTTTTGGGAGGATCAAGTTGGCAATCATACAGAAGATCTTTTTTTAAATCACTGGGTAGACGTATTATCTAAATAAAAAATACTTAAAACTCAAAAAAGCCTAACACTAAGTTAGGCTTTTATTCTGTAGACAAAATATACGAACTGGTAACTTAAGCTTCAACCCAATTATGATTAGACTTGTTGATATTCTTTTGGCTGATAAATACAGTATGGCTCTTCTGCCATATAGTTCCCTGTTTCATAATATGCTCGCGCCCGACAGCCAGAGCATACATTTTGATATTCACAAGCTCCACATTTCCCCTCAAGCCTGAAACCATCCCTTAAGACTTGAAAAATAGGCGAATGATCCCATACCTCTTTAACATGCTGTTTTTTTACATCTCCTGCTTCAACAGGCAAATAACCACAGGGTTGGGCCTTTCCTTTATGAGATATAAAAAATACGCCAGTTCCAGCTAGACAGCCCTTTGTCATCGCTGCCATCCCATGGCTTTGGAACGTAATTTTCTCTCCCCGCTCCTTCGCCTTTTGTCTAATGATGCGATAGTAGTGAGGGGCACAGGTTG
>CAZEQK010000031.1:0-38900 GCA_964514395.1 uncultured Bacillaceae bacterium | reverse complement strand
TCTTCGGTTTCAACAAGACTCCCTCTTCAACACCGTAAGAGGGAGTTGTTTCAATTCCTCGAAATAAGGGCGGCATAGCACGACTTAATGCTTTAGCATTTAGTGTGACTTGTGCCCTATGGGTGCTATGGTTCAGGTGTAGATAAAAAACTCCATCTGAAATAAGTCTTCTTTATCTATTAAAAAAGAACACTATATGATCTTAGACTATGAAATCCTTTTAAATGTTGCAGTACAATCCACTCAATTTTGCACCTGATAGTTACTTGTCAGTTTTCAGGATTGTTCGACAAACATATACTAAATAAATGATTACCATCATACAGGTATGAAGGAGTTTTTTCTATGTTTAGATCAGGCATCATTGAGGTGGGGATAGTCTCAAGTTTAATTGGGATAATTACAGAAGCATACGGAATTATTGAGCTTTCCTACATTATTTTAGTATTCTTCATCATGATTGATACTATTACAGGAATCTTTACAGCAATAAAATATAAACGATTCAGTAGTAGAGGAATTAGTCAACTAGCTAGAAAAATAGTGACATATAGTCTATCGGTACTAACCGTTCGATTACTAGAAGTCGGTATTGCCCCAATCTACCAGACAACCATTCTATCTCATATTTTTTTTGGATATCTTATGCTCATTGAAGTGATCAGTATTTTAGAAAACCTTACCTTATTAGGGGTTCCAATACCAGACAACTTAATCTCTTTATTAATTAAACATATTAGAATTCCAGGTATCAATAAATTAATTAATAAATCTGAGCATAATATTGGTCATTATCTTGAAGAAATCGATGAAATCTTAACTTACCAATTACCAACCATATCAAATGTTAAATTACAGCATTTGATTCAGATTTGTTTAAGCAACTGGCAAAGAATGACACTGCAATTCAATTATGCTCTAAAGGAGAAGGACAGCAATGATTTAATCTATTACAAGGTATCATCCATTATAGAATTAGGATTAATGGATATAGAGAAAAAATGGCAGGAGGAAAAGACATCACAAGAATTGATAAAATCCTTTCAAAGCAACCATCTAAACAAAATTAGTAAATATCACGAAAACACTAAAAAAATTTGTTACTTAAACATCGATTTACAAGAGAAAAAAAGGCAACTTATCAACGAAGTTATCATTCTACTTTATCAAATGGTGATTGATGCAAGAAAAGTAAAATAGACCTTTCGTTTAGGTCTATTTATCTTTCTTACTTTTAATATTTATATTTGGGCCTTCCTTCCTGTTATGATGACTACTTTTATCCTGAAATCCTTCCTTAAATTCCTTTATTTTATCCTTATATATCGATTGCAAATCCTCCCCTTTAAATCCATAATTAGCTCCAATATTAAGTGTTCCTCCAAGCTCTTTTACCTCTAATTCTCCAATATTATTTTCTAAATCAAACTGTTTAGACCATTCTAAAAACCTATTTGTATCGATAAGCCCCAGCATTTATCTTGCAATTATCTATATATATGTTTCTCCATGTGAAAAGAAGCTTGACTCTCTCAGTTTCTTACTAAATAGATAAGGAGTGTTTCATTGATTATGATATTTGCTCCGATGGTCGTTAATATGATAGGCCTGAAAGTCAATTTAATGGACTATTCTTCAACGATAAGCTATGGTCCAGTACAACAGGTAGATGTCTTTATTTCAACAAAGAAAAATTCAGGATATGGTGAGGAAATAGGTGATTTTTCACCAGTATTTGTACCAATCGATATTGTATTTGATTTTGATTTACTCGATTCTAATTCTGGAAAGAATAGTGCAATTTAACAAAGTAAAAATTCAGAAAAGGTTAAAAAACAGGCTGTAACCCGTTGAATTCAGCCTGTTTTTATTATATATCTAAATATATTGTATTTAATGGAAGCTTTTATGAAATATTAATACATAGTAAAATTATTTGAAAGGAATCGTAGCGATGTATAAGTATAAACTCATAACCATTTTAGTGGCCTTCACTATCATCCTTTCATTCCTTTATCCTGTATGGAGCCAAGCGGAACCAGAAATTCAAGATCTGCCTGAGAAGCACGAGGGTGTATATATAGAAGTAAATAAAACGAGTAATACCTTAAAGGTATTTTTAAACGGGAATGTCATCAAGACCTTTCGAGTTGCTACAGGTAAAACTGCTGCCCTCACTCCAGAGGGTACTTTTAAGATTATTACAAAGGTAAAAAATCCATGGTACCTACCAAAAAACATACCTGGTGGTGCAGCAAATAATCCCCTTGGCAAGAGATGGCTTGGACTTAGTGTACCTAATACAGGTGGCTATAAATACGGTATTCATGGTACGAATAACCCTGCGTCCATCGGTCACCGAGTAAGCTCTGGTTGTATTCGAATGTATAATCGTGATGTTGAATGGCTATTTCGTCATATTCCATTGCAAACACCTGTTATTATCACCAATTAAGTCCTAAGGCTTTATATATGCATATCCTTCCATTTGTTTCTCTACCACAGCAACAACCCCAGCAGATACTATCGTGATATAGGCAGGTAGAACAGCTTCGTGTAATTCTTGCTTTTTTATTGAGTTACGACAAGCACTGAATTTAATCCCCCTACCTGCTAAGGAATCTATTTTTTTCAGAAAGTCACTTTCTTCAAAAAATACAAGTACAGCCGTTGCATTCGCTACTACCTCAATCTGAACGACTTTATCTAGCGTTGCGTTATAAAAATTTTCTAAATTAGCTAAAGCAACCTTCCACCTATCTTTATCACTAATATGAAATACAGCTTTCATTTCACTCATAGCATTTCCCTCCAATTTATTTAATAGATCTATTTAGTAGTAATGAAGTATTTATTCTATAATCATAAGCTACTTTTAATAATTAGAAAATCAATTTAACACTTTGACCAATAGCAACTGCCGAATATTCCCATAAAATGAAGCAATACTAAGCTCCTTGATAATTTCAATTAATATTCAGGTGTATTAACTAATAGGTGTTGTATTTCAAGATTTTGTCAACAATAATAGTAATTTTATGAAACCAAACATAAATTACTACGTAATGACATAATATCTATCCAATTCCATAAAAGGAGGAATGACCATGTCTATTTTTAAAAGACTAAAAAATCTAACCCTAGCGAACGTACATGCAATGATTGATAAAGCAGAGGATCCCATTCAAATGACTGACCAATATTTAAGAAACATGCAGGAGGATTTAAAGGATGCAGAGAATGCCGTTGCATCACAAATAGCATTGGAAAAAAAATTCAAGGCACTTTATGAAGATGAGGAAGCTCTTGTTGAGAAACGTGATGAACAAGCGAATCAAGCGGCTCAAGCAAAAAACATTGAGCTTGCTAGACGGGCTTTAGAAGAAAAACGGGTTTCGAGCATAAAAAAAGCAGAATACAAAAAACAGTATGAAGAGAATAAACAAGCAGCAGATCAATTAAGAAGTAAGCTAGAAGAAATGCGTAAGCAAATTCATGATTTAAAGAATAAGCGAGATACATTGGTAGCTAGAGCTACATCAGCCAAAGCAAAAAAAGCGGTTAATAAAGCAAAAAGTGGTATAGGCTTTCATACTTCAGCTGATGACTTTAAAAAAATGGAAGATAAGGTGAGAGAGCTAGAAGCTCAAGCCGATATTAGTCAGGAAATGATTGAATCGGAAAAATCAATCGACGAGGAATTTGATAAGCTAAACAGTAATCAAGAAGTGGAGTCAGAGCTCGCTAAACTGATGAAAAAATATGAATAGCATAGAACAATAAAAATAGCACCTGTCTTAGGCAGGTGCTATTTTTCTATACCCTATTCCTTTGAATCCGTTACTTCTATTTCTTTTGTAATTTGTTTTTGTTTTTTCTTTGTTAAATCTTTTATAATCTCTTCGACATCGATACCTGAAACATTTTTCAGCATTTCTGGAGCAGTAGCCATTAATTCTGTAACATAATTGCTTACCTTTGCAGCCCCTTGCCCATTTCCAGTGTCAACCACCGTGATTTTCTCAATCGACTTAATAGGTTCAGCAATTTTACCAGCTAATTCAGGAAGCATTTTAACAATAATATCAAGAACCGCAGCTTCACCAAATTTAGCAAATGCCTCTGCTAATTTTTCCTTTGCTTCTGCTTCAGCTAAACCACGTAAGCGAATAACATCTGCATCGGCAGTACCCTTTGCTCGTTCCGCGTCAGCTATCGCTATACCCTCTAAGCGTTTCTGTTCTGCATTTGCTTTTGCTTCTGCCTCGATTTTAAACTGCGTAGCCTCTGCCTCTCTCATACGCTTCACTTTATCCGCTTCTGCTGCAATCTCAACAGAATAACGATCGGCATCTGCCTTCTTTTTCACTTCAGCGTCATATTGTTTCTCACGACGTTTAATTTCTCTTTCTTCTAGATCAATCTCTCGATCCTTTCTTACTAGCTCAACCTTCATCTGCTCTTCAACAGCAATTTGCTTTGAACGAGCTTCTTGGATATCATAGGCCTGGTCTGCTTCCGCCTTTGCCATATCCTGTTCTTTTTTAAAGGATGCAACCTTTAATTGATTCTCCTTAGATGCTTCCGCGATATTGGTATCCCTAACGAGCTCTGCCTTTTGCCCTTGCTCTTCGGCATTGGCCTTCTGAATCCTAGCATCACGGACTGCCTGTGCTTCTGCTATTTCCGCATCTCGTTTTACAGCAGCTATTCTTGGTTTACCTAATGCATCTAAATAGCCATGCTTATCTCTTAAGTCCTTAATCGTAAAGGAAACGATGTTTAAACCCATTTTCTTTAAGTCCTTGGCTGCAACACCTTGAACCTCTTGAGCGAATTTATCACGATTACGGTAAACCTCTTCCACTGTCATGGAACCAAGGATCGCTCGCAAATGACCCTCTAGTACCTCTTGTGCTTCCTCCTTTAGGTTTTCCACACTTTTACCCATAAATTGTTCAGCTGCAATCGCCACATCTTCAATCGAGCTTCCGATTTTTATAATGGCAACACCATCAGCCATAACGGGAACCCCTTGCTCCGTATATACCTCTGGAGTAGATACATCTAATTTGTGAGACATTAGTGAGATAAATTCTGACTGCTGAAAGATTGGTAGAATAAAAGCTCCTCCACCACGAATAATCTTGATTTTTCTTGCTGATTCATCCGTTAGAACATTTCTTCTTCCTAAGAATGAACCAGTTACAACCATCGCTTCATCAGGGCCAACCGTTTTATATCGTGCCCAAAAAGCCAATCCCAGTACTAAAAGAACACCTATCACAAATACTGGAATAGTAATTAAATTGAACATTTTTTTACCTCCCCTAATAAATTTTCCCAAAATCTTCTAAAGCTCCCACTTAGTAAGTGGGAAATAAGAATCTGGATATTATATATCATCAAAACGGGATACTAGCAGTGCATTATCTTTTAAGTCAATCACAACCACTTTTGTTCCCGTTTGGATATCCTCTTGATCAAAGCTAGTAGCAATATGATAGGTATTAAAAATCCCTATTTTTACGAGTACTTCACCAAATCCTGTCGCTGGTACCGGTACTGTCACCTCTCCAATCTTCCCAATCGTTTCTTGAATGGAATAAGCCATTGAATTCTCACTGTTTTTCATTGGCTTCACATATAGAAAGTAGACAGCAATCGAAGCAAGTAGCGCAATAAAAATTGAAAATATGGCAATCGTAGTCGGAGCGAAAAAAGTATACTTTGTTAACATTACCCCAGCTGCACCAAATACTGTTACGAAGCCCACAATGACCATTGAATTAATAAAATCTAATCCGTCAATATTAAATAGATCAAAAATACCATCAAGAAAATGACCCATGATATCATCAAAGATTAAAATGATAAGAGAAAAAATAATACCAAAAATCAAAAAACTCCAATATATATTAAGCATTTTACATCACCTCTACTAGTATTATGATTAGAAAATATAAATCATACCCGACGAAAATTACTAGATTATTTAGAGTTCAATTGGAAAATCAATGTCATAATCTTATACGAGAAAACTAAAAGAAGGTTTCAATTGTTTAGTAATATTTTGTATAAATAGGAAATATTCTGATACAATCTATTTTATAAAAAAAAAGATTCTTATTATCATAATGACAATAAGAATCCTCTATGATCGTGTATACTATGCAATAATTTCTAAGAATATTCTATCTGAACCCTTGATCCATTTCCTTTCCCATCTGCTGGCGTTATGACCAACTTGCGACTAATTCTACTTTGTAATTCTGGCACGTGCGAGATGATGCCAATAGTCAAATGACCAGCATGCAGCTTCTCTAGGGTCATCATAACGGTATCGAGTAGTTCACTATCTAAACTTCCAAATCCCTCATCAAGGAAGAAAAACTCTAGGGTCTTACCACCCTTTAATTGTATTTGTGAGGACAAAGCTAAGGCTAAGGCCAAGGAGGTAAGGAATGTCTCTCCACCTGATAAAGACTTGACTGGTCTTGCTAGATTTCCATTTAATTCATCAATTAAAGAAAACTCACCATTTCGATCTACTTCGATACTATAACGATTTCTTGTAAGCTGTCTTAATTTATTAGATGCAATAAATGCCACATTTCTTAAATATTCTTGGGCAATATAATCCACAAACGAATTACCCTTTAAGACATCGTAGAGCTCGGATGCTACATCTAATTGATGCTGTATTTTCTTCCGTTCCTTCTCTAATGCCCTCCAATTCTCATATTCCTCCTTCATTTTACTATATTTTACAGTTAATGTAGTAAAGGTCTCTTTTAGTCTCTCGAATCTCTCTTCTAGCTCTTGCCTTTGTCGATTATAGCCTTGCCATTCTTCCACAGTCATCGTTTGACCACTTAATTCTGTTCTAAGCTGCTTTTCCTGTTCGCTCAAATAATGTTTCTTCTCATGATATGCTTTAATTGCTTGTTCCATTTGCTCCAGTTCTGCTGCATCAACAAGCTTTTCTTCTACCTCTTCCATATGATTGAACTGATGTGCTATTAATAGCGTGTCAAGTTGCTCTTTACTAGTCTTGTACTGGCTACTTAGTTCCCCTAAAATCGCTTGAGCAGAGCCTAGCTCCATTACTATCTTCGTTAGCTCTTCACTCTTTTCTTTATATTCCTTTTCACTAGTTTCATAGTCATCTGTGATTTTCTTGATGGCTGCTTCTACCTCTATCAATAAATCCTTAGCCAAACTACCTTTTGTAAGATCAAAAAGCTCTTGATCTACCTCATGATAGCCTTTTTGTTCACTTTTATATTCTAAAGTAATGGCTGTTAATTGCTCAGTTGTTAAGGTTAGCTTTTCATTACTTTCCCTTTGATGGCGCTCTAGTTCAGCGAGCACTTCTTCAACAGCCTTTGCTTGCTGCTGTAGTCCTTCTCTTTCTTCATCAAATCGTTCAACCTCTTTTTTTCGATCAAGGATTGTTTCTAAATCATACTCTCCCTTTACCTGCTCCCATTCAGACTCTAGCTTCTGCTTATCAGCAAGTAGCTTCATTTCTTCCTGTTGAAACCGATTCTTTACCTCTTTTAGCATTTTTAATTCCGCTAGTAATATACTATTCGTCTGTTCAAGCTTTGCTAGAACCTCCTTTGCTTCTTGTTTGTTTTCATGTAGATTATCTAGCTCCTTATTCCATATAATTATTTGTTCTTTATTTTGAAGGTGTGCTGCTTTATCCTTCGCAATGAATATAGCTAGCTCTTCCTGATTACTCTGCTGATAGTTTTCAGGTAATTGCTGCTGCTTTTCTACCATTTCAGCTTGCTTTGCCTCTATCTGTTGCTTCGCTTTTTCTAATTGTTCCCGCTTAAAGCTTAAACTATTTTCTAGTCCCCTTTGTTCTATTTTACGATTCATTAGTAAAGACTCAAAATCCTTCATTTCCTCGGTAATACTAGTGATTTCTTGCTCTACCTCGTGATTTTCTTCTGGCTTTGCAGGTGTGGGATGATGGGTAGAGCCACAAACTAAACAAGGCTTTCCATCTTCTAACTCTCTGCCTAGCTCTGCTGCAATGTTTGCTTGCTTAAGCTGGATTAAACGATTCAACCTCTCTACTTTTTGGTCCAATTCCTTCTGCTTTCTCTCTATCCATTCCTTGCCCTTATCGATATCGGTTGTCATTTTCTTGAGTTGTTGTTCTAGCAAGCTATACTCATGCTCAAAGCTAGCTCTTTCATCAGCTATCTCAGAAAGCTTTTGAATTCCTAATTCAGCTTCATATAGAGACTTTTCTATTTGATGCCATTTTTCCTCTGACATTGGTCGATTTGACAATTGCTTTTCTATTTGTACTTCAAGCTCAAGGAACTGTCCCTTTTCTATTTCTAGCTCCGCTTCTTTTTTTTCCATCTTTTTTTGTAAATCAGCTATTTTGTCCTCTTGCTTGATGAGGTCTGTCCTTTTATTATCCAGTGCTTCATCTAAATCTAGTAATCGAAGACGCACCTGAACAGCATTTTCTATCTGTCTTCTTACTGCTGTTGTCACTGTCATGGCTTCGATTTGCTGATTGATCAATGCTAATTCATCTTTCTGTTGCTTCTGCTTTTTCTCTATTGTTTCGATTGAAGCAGCAAGCTCTTCCTTGATTGGTTTTAGTGAGGATTCTTTTCCCTCTATATGTCTCATGACTTCCGTGATTTTATTTCTCTTCACTTCTAGCTCCAGAGCACTTTGTAGATTGATTTTTCGTTTTGTTAGCGCTGGTATTTCTTCCTCTAATTTTTTCTTATTGGCTTTTAAGGCTTCAGATTTCTGCATTTGTTCTTTTTCACTTTGGTTCTTTGTAAAAGAGAGAGCTTCCTCTTTACTCTTTAATTGTTCGATTTGCTGACTCAGCTCTTTATATTGCTTCACCATAGGATAAACAATATTTGCCTTTATTGCCCTTTCCTTTTTCACCCTATGCTGCTCGATCTCTTCTTCCTTATTTTTTAATGCTTCTAGCTGTTCTTTGATGACCTGTAATTCCTTTTGGGCTTCCCAAATTTTTTCATATTGCTTATAGGCTTGGAGAAAGCTAGCTTGTTGCTTATCCACCGCTTCTTTTTCTAATGTGACCTTCTCTACCTCTTCAGCTAATAGCTCTAAAGCTTCCTTTGTGGCTTCCGCTAAAACCTGCTGCTTTGCAATGACTTGATCACGCTTTCTTTCTAGCTCCTTCTTTCGATTACTTGCTTTTTCCCGAAGCTTAGTTCCATATTGGTTGAGATTGAAGAGACGCTCAAGCATTTCCCTACGATTACTTGCTTTTAGGGTTAAAAACTCCGCAAACTTACCCTGTGGTAACACGACAGCTCGTGTAAAATCATCATCTGTTAGCCCAATTAAATTCTCTACCTCCTTTGTGACCTCCTTCTCCTTATCTGCTAGCACAATTTCTGACTCATCTTCTATCTTTACTAGTCTTGCTATGTCTGATCGAACTCGGTTTTCCTTATTATCCTTATACACCCGCTCCACATAATAAAGCTCGGACTCCTGACTTGAAGCTAATTCAAAGCTGAATTTAACATGCAATTTATCCTCCTGTAGATTTAAAATTCCAAGTCGATTACCATCACTTCGTTCCACACGACCATAAAGTGCAAGGGTAATCGCATCGAGAATCGTAGACTTTCCACTACCTGTTGGACCGAATATACCAAACACACCGGTGTCAGCAATTAATGTAAAATCTATCACCTGTTTTTTTCTAAAGCTATGTAGTCCTGAAAGGGTTAATGAAATAGGTCTCATGCTAGTTCTCCTCCCCTTCATTTAGGTCATAGAAAAGCTCTTGAAAAAGATCAACGACCTCCTGTTTAGGTGTTGCACCAGCCCGATGCTGATAGAACATTGTAAAGAGCTCTGTTGGCTTCTTTTCCGATAGGCTTATCCTTTTCTCCATATGATCTAGCTTAGGTGTCACCACACGAATATTGATAAATCCATCATGCATCTTTCGAATACGCTGAATCTCTTCAATGGACAACGGGTAGGGTGCATGTAATACTAGATCAATCCAAATCGGATTATTTCCATCACTCTCAATCCATCGTTCTAATGCTGGTATGCCACCTTCTACTATGCTTTTTTGAATTAGCTTTTTCCCACTTGTTAATGGAATCTCTGTCCATTCCGCAGTACTGTTAGGTTTCACATCAACGATAGTAACTGATTTCTTATGATTTGCTTCTGAAAAACTATAAGCTAAAGGGGATCCAGAATATCTAGTGAAAGCTTTGGTCCCTTTTACATTTTGAGCACGATGTAAATGACCTAAGGCCACGTATTGATAAAAATCAGGGAAATGTGCAGGATCCACTGTATAAGCTCCACCTAACTGAATCTCCACTTCAGATTCTGAAGCTTCTCCTCCTTTGACAAATAGATGACTCATGGCTAGCTTCACTGTATTTTTACTGATAAAGGACTTCTGTGCATTAAACCATTTCCATATGTAGCTGGAATAAGCCTTCCTAATCTCCCGAATATCCTCACTGTCGACAAATAATTGTCGTAGCCTTGCCTCAGAAGGATAAGGTAGCACTGATATAAATGCGCTTTCTTCCGCCGTTGGAAGTACTATTTCTAGCCACCCTAATCCAGCATTAACCGTATGGACCTGTCCATTATTCTTAAACAAGCTTTTATGTAATTGATCATTAGGTAAACCGACCAAATAGATACCCTGCTTATCGGCAAGGGGATTAGCTGCCTTGATTCGTTCTGGCTGATCATGATTACCAGAAATCACAACCACAGCTCGTTTCCCATGATGACTTAGACGATGGATGGTTTCATAAAATAACTGCTCCGCCCAAGCAGGTGGATTCACTGTTTGATAGATGTCCCCAGCAATGAGTACAAGGTCAATTGCCTCTGCCTCTGCAATTTGACATATTTCATCCATCACCTGGATTTGCTCCGATTGCCGATCCCTGCCCTCAAGGGTTTTCCCCAAATGCCAATCAGCAGTATGTAATATTCTCATATCGCCCCTCCTTCATCATTACTATGTGTCTATTGTATAGGGTTCTCTAAATATTATAAACAGAAAAAAAACTCTCGTATCTCTAATAGATTGAAACAATATACATATTTATCAGATTGGTATTAAAAAAAGGAGACATACCTCTTAAGATATAAGCCTCCTTCTTTACTTTGTATTCACTTTATTATCATTGAGTTTATATCAATCGTATGTTTACTCCGCTATACCTGCCTTTTTAAGAATAGCTATTTTTAATTGATCTAGCTTCTTACTAGCCTCAATAAAGCTATCTGCTACAGTAGCAAAATAGAATTTAATCTTTGGTTCGGTTCCTGAAGGGCGAACCGTAATCCAGGATTTATCCAACAAATGCATTTTAATCACATTGGATTTTGGCAAATCAAGGGTAAGTTTACTTCCATCTATTAGGTTTAACTTAGTCTGGGTTAAGTAATCCTCCACCCATTCTACCTTCACACCATTGATTTCCTTTGGTGGCTGCTCTCTATAGATGGACACCATTTGCTTGATTTGTTGATTACCTTCAATTCCCTTTAGAGTGATTGCTTCCAAATCCTCTACATGATAACCAAACTCCTGATAAATCTCCTCCAAGACATCAAAGAGAGTTTTGCCCTGCTGCTTATAAATTAAAGCCATCTCTGCAACAATGGCAGTGATTTGAACCGCATCCTTATCTCTTACAAAATCACCTGCTAGATAGCCATAACTTTCCTCATAGCCAAATAAATAAGTCCTATCCCCACGTTCCTTAAACTCCTTAATCTTTTCACCAATATATTTAAAGCCTGTTAGCGTATTGACCGTATCAATTCCATACTTTTTGGCAATCAAACTCCCTAATTCTGAGGTAACAATCGTTTTTATAATCGTTGCATTGCTCTCTAATAATCCTTTGTCACTTTTCTCAATCGCAAGATAATGTAGAATTAAGGCTCCCAATTGATTACCATTTAACGCTTCGTATTCTCCAGCGATATTTATCAATACCCCAAGTCGATCAGCGTCTGGATCCGTTGCCATGATAATATCCGCATTTTTCTCCTTTGCTAGCTTAATCGCTAAGTCAAATACCTCTGGCTCCTCAGGATTAGGTGCTTTGACTGTAGAAAATGCTGGATCTGGTAGCTCCTGCTCTTTGACAATGTGTAGATTCTGAAAGCCTAGCTTTGTTAAAATCCTCCTTACTGGTTTATTTCCTGTTCCATGTAAAGGGGTATAGATAATGGTAAGTGCATGCCCTAACTTCTTCGTTACCTCTTTATTTAGAATTAGCTTCTCCACTTGTTCAATATAAGCCTGATCAACCTCCTCCCCAATCATCACAATTTTGCCTTTAGCAATCGCTTCATCAAAATCAGCAACCTCAATCTCAAGAATATTACTTACTTTTTCAATCTCTTGATAAACATTTCCAGCTAATTCCTCCGTAATTTGACCGCCATCCTGATTGTAGACCTTGTAACCATTGTATTCTGATGGATTATGGCTAGCTGTTATCACTATCCCTGCATATGCTTTTAAATAACGCACTGCAAAGGATAGGATAGGAGTTGGTCTTAGTTCTTCAAATAGGTAGACAAGTACACCTCGTTGAACCAAAACCTTTGCTGCTTCCATCGCAAACTCATAGGAAAACTTTCTAGAATCATAAGCAATGACAACACCACGATTTTTAACCTTTTCGCCCTGTGAAACGATATAATTTGCTAATCCTAAGGTTGTCTTACGAACCGTATAAATGTTCATTCGATTTGTACCAGCACTAATGATACCCCGTAAACCACCCGTTCCAAATTCAAGATCCTTATAGAAACGTTCCTCTATTTCCTTTGTCTCTTCCTTAATATGCTTTAACTCCTGTAGCAAGTCTGGATGTAGTCCTTGATAAGTTAACCATTTTTCATATTCATTTTGAAAATCCTTCACCCTGTATCACCCCATATTAATCAATCTATACTATGATCCGTATTATACTCTATCCATTATATTATACAAAAAAAAGAACCCATAAAAAGAGTTCTTTTTAAAACTGCTAATATAGCAGGAAGCTCAATTACCATATTTAAATGTAGATGAGCTTAATAACACAATCATAATGACGTCAAAGTCCAATTTTATTAGCATCTCCTAGGAAAGTCCACTTTTTCCCTTTATCAAATGTTTCATTATGATAAATATTGTTATTCCAATCAGAACACCGATGGAATCTAGAATCACATCTGCTACCAAAGGAGTACGATGAATTGTAAAGCTTTGATGCCACTCATCAGAGATTGCATAGAGTATACCAGTGATGATAGCAATGATGTACCTTTGATAGAAAGGTAGATGCAATCTTAATAAAACTCTTAGTATCAAAACCCCAAGTAACATATAGACAATGAAATGGGCTCCTTTACGAATAAAAAATTCAAATACACCTTCGACACCTTTATTCTTTAAATTAATTTCCTTCCCAGCATAATTGATATGGATATCAGCAAAAAATTTTTCTGCCCGCTGTTCATTAATATGACCTTTAATAAAGGATCGCAAATCTTGTTTTTCATAGGGTTGACTGGAAAAGCTGAAGATGAGACTAGCCCAAAGAATCATGGGCAACCAGATTCTAAGAAAGGTATTCACTTTTGTTGTATGATTGTTCATTTAGAAACCCCATTATCATTTTCCTCCATTATGCTATATTCGGAAAGAATCGATATAAATCAATTTATATCCTATATATTTATCATTATAATCACCTTTTGGGATTTTAATAACAGCTAAATATTTAATTTAAGCCACCATGAAATCACGCCTCTGCCAAATGATGTCTAAAGTTAATTACTCACAGCATGATTTAGTGTCTCCATTTAAAACATTCCAAACCATTTTTTTCTTTTTAGTATCTTGATTGGCTGATCTACATGTATATCCTTTCCTTCTAATACCTTTTCTGCATTACCCTTAAACCGATCTGCTAGCATTCTTCCGCCGAAATCTGTTAACTCCTCATAACCTTCTAGTAGATTCATTCCCCTGCTACCAACTGCTTTATGGGAATCTGTTGCAAGAAAATGGGTAAGATGATGCTCCATTAATTTCAGGCTAAATTTATATATGTCCCTACCAAATAAACCAAGAAGACTTCCACTTGTAATCTGAGTTAAAGCACCACTTTTTACAAGCTGATATAATTTTGTCGGGTTTCTTCTAATATCCAGATTTCGCTCTGGATGTGGAATAATTGGAGTAAACCCTGCTAACTGAATATTGAAGATAATCTGTTCTGTGTAATGAGGAACAATATCATAGGGTAACTCAAATAGCACATATCGACCGTTTCGATTGAGGGTAAGAAATTCCTTATTCCTAAGACCTTTAACAAAATCGGCATGTATTCTTGTTTCATTTCCAGGATAAATGATAAGAGGGATTTTTTCATCTTCTAAAAGTCTATTAAATTGATAAACTACTTCTATCACTTTGTCTAAGTGATTCATATAAACACCATTCTGATGATGGGGAGTTGCTATTACCGATTTAATTCCATTTTTTACTGCAGCCTTCGCCATTTCAATAGAAGAAGCCCAATCCCTAGCACCATCATCAATCCTAGGTAATATATGACTATGAATATCTATCATTTATACTCCTCCACAGCCTTTTACATACTTATTTACTAAGGTCCAATATTATTTTGATTGCCATTTTCAGATCCTGAGTACCTGCTAATGGCATACGCCTCTTTAAGATAATGATATGCTCTTAGCTAAGATTGAGAATATTTTTTGCAATCGTTTAAACTAATTTCTTAAAAAAAAATGACACCGGTGCACATTCGACCGATGTCATTTATGTTTTTTAGAGATTAAATTTAATAAATCTAAATTTCATATATGTCCTTAATCTTTTCGTTAAAATATTGAATTAGATATTTTGCATTAAGCTTTTCACCAGTTACTTCTTTCAGCAATTGGTTTGGCGTTTTTGTTTTGCCATACTGATGTATCTTTTCGTTTAGCCATGCTTTGATTGGAATGAGATTGCCATGCTTCAGCATATCCTTGATTTCAGGAAGCTCTTCCTTCATTTTATGATAGAACTGTGCAGAATAGATATTACCTAATGCATAGGTAGGAAAATAGCCAAATAATCCATCTGACCAATGAACATCCTGTAAAACTCCCTCACGATCATCCCTAGGTTCAATTCCTAAGTATTCCATCATTTTTTCATTCCAAGCTGCTGGTAGATCGTCTACTGTTAACTCATCATTGATCAGTGCCTTTTCCAGCTCATATCTTAAGATAATATGGAAGTTATAGGTCAGCTCATCTGCTTCAATTCGAATTGGTGATGGCTTAATCTCGTTAACACCGCGATAAAAATCCATTTTGGAGACATTACCTAACTGTTCAGGGAAAAGTGCAACTAAGTCCTTATAATAGAACTCCCAAAATGCTGCGCTTCTACCGATGATATTTTCCCAGAAGCGTGATTGTGATTCATGGATTCCCATAGATGACCCTTCATGTAATAATAGCGCCTCAAGCTCCTCGTCCATATTCTGCTCGTACTGGGCATGGCCACCCTCATGTAACGTACTAAAGATGGACATCGATAGATCCGTCTCTTCAAATCTGGTTAATACCCTAACATCGCCATGATTCAATGTCGTTTGAAAGGGATGAACGGTACTATCGAGTCGACCAGCATTAAAATCATAGCCCATTTGCTTTAATAGGAATAGGCTATATTCCCGTTGCTTTTCTACATCATACTGCTTACGTAAAAACTTGGAATTGACTGGTTCAGCAGCCATCACCTTTTTTAATAAAGGTACTAATGACTTACTGAGATTTGCAAAGATTGGATCTAAAAGCTCCACCGTCATACCTGTTTCGTATTGATCCAATAAGGCATTGTAACGGTTACCTGTATAGCCCCATAAATCCGTAAATTCACGATTATAGGTAATGATTTGCTTTAAATAAGGCTTAAATAGCTTATAATCTGCTTTTTCTCTAGCTTCCTCCCAAACGGCTTCAGCTTTCGATACTAGTACGACATATTCCTGATACATATCCTGTGGGATCATCTTATTACGGTCGTATTCCTTTTTACTTTCTAGTATGGATTTTACAGACAGCTTATCTAGTTGTTTCTTATATTTTGGTGATAGTAATAGTTCTGTTAGTTCTCCCATTTCATCAGATGTCATTAGCTTAAATACTTCAGAAGAAAGCATGCCAATAACCTCTGAACGACCTTCTATCGATTTCTTAGGGGCACCACTCCTTAGATCCCAATACATGACATTAACAGCCTCATTATATGACTTTATCTTTTTTAAAATGTTTTTATATTCTGCTAGCTTGTCCTGTGCTTTAATCGACATGAGATTCCTTCCCCCAATTCACTTATACAAATTTTTCTAAATAAAACGACTATTAATTATCGTACACTTTTTATGAGGTTTCGTAAAGGTTTGAGCATACTTTATGATTCATTTTTCATTTTTTTACTTAATGCCGCGATATCCTTTGATAACACTCTATCCTCAGCTAATGTTGGTACCTCTTCTCGAATCCATTGATATAGCTTGGTTGAAGCAGGAGATAATCCTTCTACACCACGGTACTCAACAGCTAATGCACCACTCAATCCTTCAATTGCAATCACATTACGTGTATTTTGGACGATGCTCTTAGCATGTCTTGCTGCTATGGTCCCCATACTTACATGATCCTCTTGATTAGCGGAGGATGGAATCGAATCGACACTAGCTGGATGAGCTAATACTTTGTTTTCAGAAACCAAAGATGCAGCAGCATATTGTGCAATCATCATCCCTGATTGTAGTCCTGGATTAGGACTTAAAAAGGCTGGTAAATCACTTAATGAAGAATTAACCAATCGTTCAATCCTTCGTTCAGACATATTCCCTAACTCAGCCATTGCGATACCTAGAAAATCCATTGCAAAGGCAACGGGTTGACCATGAAAATTCCCTCCTGAAAGAATGTCTCCAGTCTCAGGGAAAATCAACGGATTATCTGTTGCTGCATTCATCTCTGTCTGCAATACGTTTTGTACATAATGAAGTACCTGCAAAATCGCACCATGTACCTGAGGGATGCAACGAAGGGTATAGGCATCCTGCACCCTTATTTCCCCCTGTTTTGTTGCAAGCTTACTATCCTTTAATTGCTCCCTGAATATCCTTGCAATCTCTATTTGTTCCGGAAATGGTCTAACCTGCTGGATTTGATCTGAGAAGGCATCAACAATCCCTCTTAATCCTTCAATGGTAAGAGAGGCTATTTTATTTGCTTGCTCTAAAAGCTTCATCGATTCAAGGTAAGTCAAGACTCCTACAGCAGTCATCGCTTGGGTACCATTAATTAATGCTAGCCCTTCCTTAGCTGAAAGCTCTACAGGACTCAACCCCCTTTTGGCTAATGCTTCCTTTCCATCTAGCACATCTCCATCCACATTAGCTTCCCCTTCACCGATTAAAACAAGTGCTAAATGGGATAATGGTGCTAAGTCACCACTTGCGCCAAGAGAACCCTGCTGAGGAATGACAGGATGGATTTGATGATTCAACAGATTTAATAGCTGCCCAATCGTTTCTCGCTTTATTCCTGAATAGCCCTTTGCTAGGGCATTAGCTCTTAGTAGAATCATCGCCCTGCTTATCTCTTCTGAAAAAGGTTCTCCGACACCAGATGCATGACTGCGTATTAAGTAATATTGCAACTCACGAATGGAGCCCTTATCTATTTGTACATCACTTAGCTTTCCAAAGCCGGTGTTCACACCATAGATAACCTTATCATCCTTTATTGAATCCTCTATAATTCTTCGAGAGAGATTAACCTTATCCCAGGCTTCATCTGTTAATTTTACCTTTTCGGATTGAAGGACTACACGTTCAAATTGTTCAAATGATAAATGATTACCGTCTAAATAAACAGTCATTGTGACACACTCCTCTATAATTTTCATTCCTATATACTGAACCAAACATATAAAAAAGAAGGCATAGGAAAACTAGGATTCATTCCTTCGTTTTTTTGCCTTCTCATCACTAATAACTATATGGCTTTATTTTGTTTACTTAAAGATGATTTATACCTAATCCAATCGCTTCATGCTCTAAGCCCTTCACAGGCGCACCAATCGTACCATAAAGGGCTACTGCTACCCATTCACCCTCATCCTCTTTTGGATAGGGTTTTCCACGTACCACAGCAAATCTTAAGCCGACTGTCCTTAGAATACTACCTAATTCTAGCTGCCCCCTTGTAATACCGTGTAAGCCTTCAATGATGGCATGATATAATGCATGCTCCTCTCGATAGATGGTTTCAGTAATGATCCCATTCTTTTTCGCAGCGGTTTCAATTGCGGCTACTACCTTTTGTACCTCCATCGAACCAACCTTACCGATTGCCACCTTAAAGTTTGCTTCCTTTAACTGAGCTAATAGCTCGGTGATAGCCCCTTGATTAGAAGCATGAAGAACGATAAGCATTGCATTTTTCCCAATTTCATTCTTTAAAAGCTTTCCATCCATTTGAGTTTCTCCTTTAGCAAACTAAAAAGCTAAAGGAGAGAACCTTTAGGCTAATGCTTATCCTAAAGACCCCCCCCTTTTTATTTAACACATTTTGTTATTTATCTACAGCTCTAATAACTATTAACTACAACCTATTATAGCGATATCCGACTTAAAAGTCTATATCATAAGTCTATCGATTATATTGATATATTAGTCCAACCGTGTTAGCTCCTGCGTGGGTTCCAACGGTGGTTCCTAATTTTAGAAAGATAACCTCTTTAAACTCTGATAAATTTAATTCTTTATATTCCTCCTGTAAACGTTCCTCAGAGGTATAGCTATGCACAAAGAAAATCTTATTCTTATCGATATGGTTCTTTGGATCGTTTATAAAGGTTGCGATGTATTTTAGACCCTTTTTTCTTCCACGAAATTTATCTAAGGATGTAACATAACCATCCTCAATCGAGATAAGTGGTTTTATGTTTAATAATCCACCTATGGTTGCTTGAGTCATTGAGATTCTTCCACCCTTTTTCAGATTTTCAAGGGTATCTAAGAGTGCGATGAGTCTTACATTGTCCCGATATACTTCTAGCTCCTTTAACACAGCAGGAATCTCCAGATCTTGATTTAACAATTCATTTGCTTTGAATAGGATGAAAAGAATGGTAGCGGATACATTTAAGGAATCAAAAATATAGATGTTTTCTTGTTCTTCTTTTGTTAGCATTTCTTTTGCAATAACCGCGCTTTGATGGGTACCACTTAGTGTAGAAGCGATGGAAACATAGATGATTTTATTCCCCTTATCTAATTCCTCTTTAAAAATTTCATGAAAATTATGCGGGGTAGGTTGACTCGTTTTTGGCAATTCATCATTCTGTTCCATTTCCTTGAAAAAAGTCGATTTTGAAATATCTACACCATCTAAATACTCTTTTCCAGCCAAATGTAAATGCAAAGGGATTACTTTCACAGGATAATCTAAGTACGTAGCTAAATAGGATTCAAAATCACTACCACTGTCGACTAAAAACGAAATATTTTTTTTCATTTGATTCCTCCAATATTTCTTACTTTTATTCTTTATATCCAATGCACACGCCGTTATTTATACCAAATATATAAAATATATAACGTTCAATCCTATACTTACATATTTTTAGTATATCTAATGTTTATAGGCTTGTCACGAATATTGTAAGAAATAAAAGAATAATGTCGAAAAATTTGAAAATTTTGCCCAAATAGCTAACCACCTCTAAGCAACCTAGATAGTTCAAACTAACATTCAGAGGGAGCATTAAATCAGGAAGAAGTTTCACTGTATTAATAATGACCACTATTTTTCCTTTTCTTGATGAATCGGTTGATGCTTCAGAAAATCCTTTTGCAAGGAAGTACCCCTAGTCTTATGATTACGAAGCTTTTCCCCTGATTCCTCTCCTGCCATACCAGCCATGATGACAGCATTTTCACCGTACTTATCTCTGATTTCATCCATTATTTTATTTAAGCTTTCCTTTTTTGTTTGGTCCTCATATTCAAATAAATTAAGCTGAATACCTACCTCTTCCTTTACTAATAGGTTTTGGAGGGTAATTCCTAAAAGCCTTATCGGCTTTTTTGTCCAATATAGGTCAAAAAGGTAGCAGGAACGATCATAAATTTCCTCCATATTTTCAGTTGGTGCTTCTAATGTAATAGAACGACTAATTGTCTTTCTATCAAAATACCGAATCGTAATTTGGATAGTGTGAGAAAGCAGATTTTGTTTTCTAAGCCTTCTTGCTACTTGATCAGCAAGACTTAAAAATATTTTATGTGCCTCGTTCGTTAAAGCGATATCCTTTGGTAGTGTCGTTGTATGTCCAATCGATTTATTTTTTTCTGTTTCAGATTGAACAGGTACATCATCTTTTCCATTTGCTGCTCGTTTTAATTGAGGGCCAAGGATACCAAAGGTAGCTGTTAGATTCTTTTCATCAGCTTGAGCCAATTGCTTCAGTGTTTTAATACCAATCCCTTCTAGCTTCTTAGCTATTCCATTTCCAATTCCGAATAAATGGTTAGTTGGCTTATCCCAAAACAGCTTTGGGAAATCTCTAATTCGTAAAACCGTGATTCCGTTTGGCTTTTTCATATCAGAAGCCATTTTTGCTAATAATTTATTAGGACCGATACCGATGGAACAAGGTAGTCCCAATTGCTCTTTAATTTTAAATTGAAGTTCCTTTGCTATTTCTAAAGGATGTCCAAACTGTCCAGAACCAGTAATGTCTAGATAGCATTCATCAATGGAGGCTGCTTCAAGGATTGGAGAATATTGATAGGCAATTTTTAAGAACTCCCTCGAAAAGCTTCGATATAAGTCAAAGTTAGGAGGAATAATGATCAATTCTGGTACAATTCTTTTTGCTAGCCTAACAATCATGCCTGTCTTAATTCCCTTCACCCTTGCTGGATAGGACGAGGTGACAATAACCCCCTTACGAAGCTCTTCACTTCCTGCTACAGCTATTGCCTTCCCTTTATATTTATGAGGCTCTACCGCTTCATGAACCGAACAGTAAAATGCATTCATATCGATATGTAGAATCACTCTTGATTTTTTTTGTTCCTTCGTCATAACGATCACTCTCTATTATCATAGATATTTTGAAAATATAATAATATACTACTAGCTTCTATTATGAATCTCTTTATTAGAAGAAGTCAAAGATTTTACTACTCATACACGCTTCATTTTTCTGAAAATTACAATTTATAAATATTATTTCTATAAGCTTCATGGTATGATATACCCATAAAATAGAAAGGGGAAAAGCTATGAACAAAAAAACAATCTTCGGGTGGACGATGTATGACTGGGCAAATTCTGCATTTGCTACCACGATTATGGCTGCTGTCTTACCGATTTTCTATACAGATGTTGCTGGTATATATCTAGAAAAAACAACAGCCACCGCCTATTGGTCCTATACACAGTCTATTGCCATGCTTATAGTGGCAGTACTCGCACCAATTTTAGGTGCGACCGCTGATTATTCCCGAGCAAAAAAGAAATTTCTCATGTTTTTTGTTTTCATGGGATCGATTGCGACTAGCTTATTATACTTTGCAAATGAAGGTAGCTATCTTTACGTTTCCATTCTCTTTATCTTTGGTATGATTGCTTTTTCTGGTGGTAATGTCTTTTATGATGCATTTCTCCCAGAAATCGCCCCATTAGAGAAGATGGATTACATATCCTCTAAAGGCTATGCCTTTGGTTACATAGGCGGAGGAATCCTTCTTTTAATAAATCTTATGATGATTCAAAACCCAGCATTATTCCATATATCTGACAAATTAACTGCAACAAAGCTATCCTTCTTATCGGTAGGTTTCTGGTGGATACTTTTTTCTATTCCTCTATTCTTATATGTTCGTGAGGAGAAACACCCAGACAAAACCAAAGTTAAGCAGGAATCTATTTTAACGGTTGGCGTTAAACGTGTAAGTAAGACTTTTAAAGATATTAGGAAGTATCAGGAGCTACTTAAATTCATCATCGCTTTTTGGCTATATAATGATGGAATCAGTACGATTATTAAAATGGCAACCATCTATGGAAGAGAAATAGGTATTGGTGCAGACTCTTTGATAAAAGCATTATTGATCACTCAATTTGTTGGCATTCCTTTCTCCTTACTCTTTGGAAAGCTTGCAGGTAAAATCGGTTCGAAGAAGTCGCTTTATATCACGCTATATACCTATGTACTAATCGTAATCCTTGGTTATTTTATGCAGTCTGCTATTCATTTTTATATTTTAGCTATTATGGTAGGTTTAGTACAGGGTGGTTCCCAAGCGATTAGTCGTTCCATCTTTGGAAGTATGGTGCCTGTCAAAAAGACGGCAGAATTCTTTGGTTTCTATAGTATCTCCAGTAAATTCGCTGCCATCTTCGGTCCATTTTTATTCGGAATCGTTGGCCAATTAACTGGCTCAAGTCGAAACGGTATCATCTCTTTAGTTCTCTTCTTCATCGTAGGTATCTTCCTTTTATCCAAGGTGGATATTAAAAAGGGTCAGCAGGAAGCAAATAATGTAGTAGGATAAATTTTATACTCTTATATAGAACAATACGCCCTTATTCTTTTAGGTTTAATCCTAAAAATAGGGCGTTTTTCTATGTTCAACGCTTTTTAAACTGTTATTAAATAATCGGATCAAAATATTTAAATTCCAGCTTTTGATCACATGGCTTACCTGTTTCATAGGAAATACTGCCTAAAACCTCCTTAACCTGCTCAATCGTTCCCTTATCATCAAAGTAAGCCTTGATTTTGGTAAAGACTTTTATCCCTTCTTCTGCTGCTCGCTGATAAATATCATAAAAGCTTTCGATGCTTTTTTCCGTATTGTCCGTAGGATGAAGCCATTCTTTATGCTCTTTATTTAAATAATCCTTGCTAGGAAATTTCTTTTTATGGGAAAAAGGGGAAACCAATGACCCTAATAGCTTGTTTTTAATGCCTGTTGGATCAAATAAAATCCTTAGTGCCTTGATCATATCCAGATAAGCTGCCCTGAATTTTTGCTCGATGCTCTCCCTCTTATGGTGCGTGGTCATATAGGTATGATTGATCATTTTTTGAATAAGCGTTAAAGAAGCTTCTGGGATGGTTATTTCCTTATGTATTGGTGTTTTCCAGGTTTTAATCCCCTTAAATTCTTTAGCTAATAAGGTATCGATGGTCGTTTCTAAAACCTGATGCTTGTTCCTCTCTTCTCCAGATTTGTAAACGATATAGGGATGAGCGTTTCTATCTAAAATATGGTGACTAATAAAACCAAAAGTATAGTAGGTTAATGCAGGATCACTTTTATGTAATTTTGCATATTGAAGCAGCTCGATGAGGAATTCTCCACAATGCTCTTTATGAATAACACTTCCAATACCAGAAACCGATTTATCCTTTTTATATGGCCAAAAATTATGATAAAAAAATGGATCAGGACCTTGAGCACCTAGGTTAAATTCATGCAGCTTTTCTCTATAATTAAGCTTTGTCTTTTCTGCTATTTCTTGACCAAATAACATATGAGTCCACAGATTTGGCATATATTATCTTCCCTTCCATTTGCATTTTTAATATTATAGTTAAAAATAAGACTGTTATAAATCATCTGATTTCTCAAAGTCTCCAGCTTGTAGACATTGTCTACACCCTAATATTTAACTATCCATAGTTAAATATTAGCATGATTTAAGGATGATTAATATTCGTAAGTGTATCATAAAAAAAATTATTAATTGACATTATAGATTACCATAATTATAATTAACAAGTCTAATAATTAACCTAGTTAAATAATACATGAGGTGAGCTAAACAATGACTAATTATCAAACTACAAATCAGATCACCGGAAACAGACGTTGGATTGCACTGACTGCTGTCATGATCACAATGTTCTTCTCTTCCTTAGATCAAACGATTGTATCAACTGCATTACCTACTGTAGTAGGAGAATTAAAGGGATTTAATATTTATGCTTGGGTATTTACGGCATATATGATGGCTTCTGCCATTACGATACCACTCTATGGCAAGCTTTCTGACATTTATGGTCGTAAGCCTTTTTATTTATTCGGTCTTATCGTATTTATGATTGGTTCTGCTTTGTCAGGGCAAGCACATACCATGATGGAGCTAATCCTAGCTCGCGGTCTTCAAGGTATTGGTGGTGGTGCAATGATGAGTATGCCAAGAGCTACTATCGGTGACATCTTCAACCCTAAAGAGCGTGGTAAATGGATGGGGCTTATCATGTCCGTTTTTGGAATAGCAAGTATTATTGGTCCATTTTTAGGCGGTTGGATTACAGATCATATGAACTGGCGTTGGATTTTCTATATTAATCTACCCGTTGCAATCATTGCAGTAATTGCTGTCTATTACGCATTACCAAATGTAAAAACGGAAACGAAGCACAACATCGACTGGCTTGGTAGCTTTTTCATGATGCTAGCACTAGTCCCAATTTTATTAGGATTTACTTGGGCTGGTACAAAATATGCTTGGTCATCAAACCAAATCATTGGTCTATTTGCAATCGGTGCACTATTTATTATTGGCTTTGTAGTCATTGAAAAAAGAGCAAAGGAGCCTTTATTAAATCCAGATTTCTTTAAGAATTCCCTCTTTACAACTACTGTTATCATGGGACTATTAGTAGCAATCGGATTATTTGGAAGCACGATGTTCCTTCCTCTTTTTGTTCAAGGTGTGACAGGTCTATCAGCTGAAAATTCCGGTGTTGTCTTAACACCTATGATGCTAAGCTTTATGGTTGGTAGCATTATTGGTGGAATTCTCATCAGTAAAACTGGAAAATACAAGCTTCAAGCAGTCATCGGTTCCGCTATTATGATTCTTGGTGTCTATCTATTATCGTTAATGGATATTCATACAACCTGGGTAACTGTCGTAAGAAATATGATTGTGCTTGGTCTTGGAATCGGTACAATCATGCCACTTTTAAACGTAGTCATCCAGAATGCATTCCCTTATCGAATGCTAGGGGTTGTCAATTCTACACAGCAATTTGTTACCTCATTAGGTGGCATCATTATCGCACCTATCTACGGTACAATATTAGCAAATACATTTGCTTCAGAGATGCCGAAGCATTTACCACAACAATTACTTGATGCAATCAATAAGCTACCAGCAGCAGCAAAGGATGCGATGTCAAATCCGCAAACCTTAATTACAGCCCATGCACAAGAAATGTTAAAGACCTATTTTACTGCATTTGGTAAGATGGCGGATACCCTTTATACTCAATTTATTGAAGCGGTCAAAATTTCCATAGCAACAGGAACAGAAAGATTATTTACCATTGGAATCATTTTTGCCGTATTAACCCTAATCATCTCCTTATTCTTAAAGGAAATTCCGTTAAAGCAAGATGAATTCTTTGAAGAAAATTAATTGGAGCTGTTATAAATGGCCAATAAAGATGAAAAAATAGAAGCCTTGACCCAATTGCTGATGCAATTCAAAAAAAAATTAGCACATAATATGAATGACAAGCTAACTGGTGGCGTCACGATGGCCCAGCTCGTCCTACTAAAGCATATCGACTTGGGATTTAAAACAGTTAGTGATTTATCTGCTAAATTGACGATATCACCGCCAGCTGCTTCAAAATTAGTGGATCAGCTGCATTCTATAGAACTTGTTTCTCGAATTCGTTCAAAGGATGATCGTAGGATTGTAAACATTGAATTAACGGATGCTGGTCAGATGGCACTAAAGGAAAATGAAAGAATTAGAACAGAGATATTTAAAGAAATCGTCTCAACGTTAGATGAGGATGAATTAGATGCTCTCATCCATATCCTAACAAAGATGAAAATGGAATTATAAGATTGTAAAACAAAAAGCTGTTAAAGCTAATCAACAGCTTTTTGTTTGCTTTCGAAACCACTATTCTACTTCCGTTACATTTTCTTTATTAAAGGATGGCTTTAAGAAGCGATCATAATTTAAGAAGCCAAAACCGGAAATCACAAAGAAGGTAATCATAATTAAGATTAAATGATTCATGCTTGTATGATCATAAAGATAGCCTCCGACTAAAAAACCAAGCATTCTTCCAGCTGCTCCAGAACTACTTATTACTCCTTGGTAATAGCCTTTTTTTCCACTTGGTGCAAGCTCTGAGGTTGCTGAAGGTACTGCTGGCCATACTAGCATCTCTGCAAAGGTCATGATCACCATCGCAAGAATAAAGCCATAATACCAGCTATTGTTATATAAAACCGTAAAGGCTAGGATAAAGATGAAAATACCTGTAATCATCTGTTTCTTTGTTGTTTTTATTAGGTATTTAGTAATTAAAGAGATGATTGGCTGCCCTAATACAATAATTGCCCCATTTAACGTCCATAATATCGTATATTTTGAGAGCGGTATCCCAAGCACATGAATATATTTGGATATACTGGTTTGCCATTGGACATATGGTATCCAGGAAAGGACAAAGGCAAAGGACATGATGAGTAAAGCGTTAAAATTCCGCTTTTCCTGTACGACATCCTGTGTAAATACACCTGTGCTTTGCTGTGCAGATTGCATTCTTGCAAGTTGCCAATGCTCCCTGTCAAAGCCAAACAGAACCAATAGTAAAAACAAGACAAAGGTGATCGCATTGACTAGGAAAATCAAGGTAAAGGAGTATTGGGCAAATATACCTCCTAGGGTTGATCCTAATGCCACACCAAAGTTCTGTGACACATAGATCATATTAAAAGCCTTCCTCCCACCTTCGGGCCATACCGAACCTGCCATGGCATACATCGATGGAAATACAAGTCCATTACTAAAGCCTAATAATAGCATCAAGCTAATATAGATATACCAATCATGGATAAAGCTTAAAGATAACACCGCGATAATCGATAAGAGGATTCCGATAACGATAGTTCGTTTACCACCCTGGGCATCAAATAATCTTCCACCAATTAAATTTCCAATAATGCCAAAGCCCTGTTGCAGCATTAAAACAAAGCCTGCAACCGACATCGATTTATGCAGAATATCTGTGATATAAATCGTATTTAGGGGCCATAAAAAAGAATTACCTGTCACATTTATTGTCATACCAATAGCTAAAAGCCAAATCGCCTTTGGATATTTATTCTTCATTCTTTTCATAAGCTACTTCCTTTCTAAAATTCCATACCAATTATAACGGGTTCCGAAATAAATGAAAAGTCTATTTTATATTTTTCTGGGCCGTCCTAACAATATTTTTCATATACTATAGTAAATAGCTAAATGAAAACGTTTGGAGGAGGATGAACCATGGAATTAATAAAAACAATTGATTGGTCCCTTGTTGGTTTTTTATCTGGCTCCACTGCCATAGATTACTATCTATACAAAAAGCTTACCTGGCGAATTGCCGTTTGTTTACCAGATTAATCAGCAAAAAGAAACCAACTAGCGTGTACAGCTATACTCATTGGTTATTCACCTTGAGTTGATCCTATTTTAGCTAAGAGACATATGGTTTATCTGCTTTGAAGCCTGTTTTATTCCATCCGATATATAGGAATGACAGGTAAAGATGATAATTTGATGATGCACTGCTATTTTCTCTAAAACCGAAATCGCCTGCTTTAGCCTTACTTCGTCAAAATTGACAAAGATGTCATCGATCATGACAGGTAGCAACGTGCTACTAGAAAACTCCTCTACTAATGCAAATCTCATCGCAATAAATAATTGCTCTACAGTCCCCCTGCTTAAAAACTGTGGCATAAATCGAACATCATCATTCCTGACTACCTCAATTTGCTGGGTACCAAGCGGTGAAATGATTTTCTTATATTTTTGCTCCGTCATTTGCTGAAAATAGGCTGATGCCCTTTGCATCACTTGGGGCTGTCTTTCATTTTCGTAGACCTCCATCGTCTTTTCCAAGAGATATTTCGCAAAGCCTGCAGTAAGCCATTCCTTAGTCTTTTGCTTCAATAGCGCTTGCTGTTCAAGGTATTGTTGATTCAGTGTGGATAGGGTTTGATCCTTTTCCATTTGTTTCAGCTTATTTTGCAAGCTTCCTTTTTCCTCTAATAGCTGATTTATTTCTCCTCTTGCAAGCTTTACCTGTTGGATTATTTGTTCCAGTTGATAGGAAATATCCTTGATATTCACCTCTTCTAACTGATGAAGCATTTTCTCAACCTCATCCTCACCATTTAATCCACTTCGGATAGAAGTCGTTAATTCCTTTCGTTCACTTGAGATAGCTTGATAGCGTTGATAACGCTTTGCTGTTTCATAGAAAGCTTCTTTATGTTCGACATGCGCATAGCGGTATAGGTCATTTATTTTCTCCTCTTCTGCCGCTATTCTTTTATCGATGGTATCTAATTGCTCCAATAAGCTCTCTAGATTGCTTTGTAAATGCTGAAGGGATAGCTTCTTCTCGCTGCTTTCCTTCAATCTATTTTTTAAGTGATAGACAATTTCTTCGACGGAGCCATAGATTTTAAGCGTATACTTTGTTATAAAGATGTTTACGGTCTCCTCGTATTTCCCCATGCCCTCTTGGGTATTCTTCACTTTTGCCTCGATGCTTGCTCTTTGTCTTAAACCATCCTTTGCTGCCACGATAACGGCCATCGTATCAAAAACAACCAATGGCGATAAGTTCTCCTGTAAATAATGCTCCTTGAGCCATTCTCGCCACTCCTGCTTTAAGCCTTCAAATGCTTCAGCTAAGGGATTGCGTTGCTCCTCTTCTAGAAGCTTTAGTTGTTTTTCTAGAGATTCCTGCTCGATTCGATATCTCTCTATACTCCCTCTTACTTCATTTTCAATCTGACCTAGCCTAATCGTGTTTTGATACTGCTCCTCTAGTTTGGCTAGACTTGCATCATTGATTTCTGGTAGATCAAAGGCTCTCATCGTTTCCTTTAACGCTGCTTCTCGATCTATGATTTCTGTTGTCAAGGTGTGTATCTGCATCTCGATGCTACTTTTTTTCATTTGAATCGCTTTCCCTATTTTCTTACTTCCCTTATTGTTGTTAAAGAGAATGGCAAAAGTAAAGAAGAAAAGAGTCATCAAGCTAGCAATACCACCAATCAGATGATCAATCCAGATAAAAACACCGATACTGATGATAGCAAGGATAGCGATAAAGCTATAGATGAGGGCTGATTGATTGGTCCCGCTAACCTGTGCTCCCTGTTCATCAAAGAAATCCCGTTGCTGCTCAAATTGCTGCTTTTGCATCAGCCTGTTATTTCTATGCTCCCACTCTTTTTTAATAATTGGGTAGCGCTCTAATATCTGTGATTCTTTGTTTTTGCTAAGCTTACCCTGTAGTGCTTCTCGCTCCTCCTGTAGTTGCTTATATCGACTCCGTTTATCCTTGATATCCTTGTTGATATCATCAAGCTGCTTCTGTTTTTGCTCCAATGTTGCGGTTAACTCTTGAATATGCTGCTTCTTCTGTATGCTAAACTCAATCGCTAATATCCTTTCTTCTGTAAAGGAGGAGCCTAGCTGATTCATTTTGCTCACTATTTCCTCTGTAAGCTTTTCTAACTCTAGTAATAGGAGACTGTTGTTTTTTTTCAGCTCTTTATAGGAGGATAGATTCTCATCAAGTCTATGAATCTCTGCTTCATGCTCCACATACAAGGGGTCATAATCAAGCTTAGATATCTCCTGCTCATAGGCATCCTTCTTGGTCAGAAGCTGTTTTCTATCAATATCAAGTCCATTCAATGTCTCAAGGATATGGTTTAACCGTTCTACCCCATTATCAGGGAAGTGAAAAGGGTCAGGATGCTCCTTAAGCTCTTCATTAATTTCTCTTATGCGTAGATAGCTTTCAGCATAATGCTGTATTTTTTCAAGCCAATCGATTTCCTTGTTGTTTTCTCTTATTCTGTCTTCTAATACTTTTATTTTGGGGTCGATTCCCTTTAGCTCTGTCATAGCATCCTGGTGTTCATCTAATTGATTTTTCAGCTGGTCAAGCTGATTCCGTGTTTCATCCATCTCTGCTAAAATCAAATTTATTTCTGGGTTTTTTCCACTTTTTTTAAACAAATTACTCTGTTCCTGCTCTATTTTTTGCTTCATTTTAAGAATCTGAGTGACCGACCCAGTCCCCGCATGATAGATAAAATCGTTTATTTCTCCATCCTGAAGCGCATCTAATTGCTGTAGCTCTGTTAAACCAAAGGAAAAAATCTGCTTAAAGACCTTATCATTAATTTTTCCAAGTAGGATGGGAAGGTGCTCTTCTCCCTTTATTTCACCATTCGCTAAATAGATTTGAACGTCACCTGAAGTCTTTTGTTGTTTCACTCTTTCAATCCGTATTTCCTGTCCGTTCTCATCCACTAGGGTGATAGATCCGCCAAACCTTCCACCGTGTATCGGTTCATATCGTAAATGAGGGTTACGATTACCTTCGAATCCAAAGAATATTGCCCGAATAAAGGCCATGATGGTACTCTTTCCTGCTTCATTCATTCCCTCAATAATATTAATTCCTTGATGAAGGGTGAGCTGGGTATCCTTTAGCTTCCCAAATCCATAGATATGTAAAGATTTAATAATCAAGAGAGACCCTCCTCAAGAAAGTAATCTAAGGCCATGTTTAATACTTTTTCTCTGATTTCTTCAACATCTTCATCATCTAGCAGGGGTATATTTTTTCGCATACTTCGGTTCTCTAATAGCTCTTGATTAATCGTTTCAGTGATGATTGCTTTTACTTCTTCTATCCCAATTTCTTGATGCTGTTTCATAAAATCTGCTAGAAAGGTTTCTTGTCCGAGTAGCTCCGTTATTTCTACAAATGGCTTTGTCTTGCTTTGAATCGACTCAATCCATACCCAAGCATTATTATGGCGATAGGCATTAGAGATGATTTCTTGTAAGTCTTGAACTACTCCGTTCTGATGTAGCTCAAAATGAAGCTTTGTTTTACCTATGAGCTGAATCCTCACAATCAAGGGTATTGCTATCTTTTCCAGCTTTTCATCGATGATTTCCTGAACAATATGGATCACCTCATCCATTGCCTCTGCCTCAGAAACATCAATCTTCAGCTCCTCCCAAATAATCGTTGAAGTGGGAAGCCACTCAAAAGTTTGGATACTTTTTTGATTCACCTCGACATAGAGACAGCCCTTTAATCCTGTCTCCTTGATGTGCCTGCCTTGGGGATTACCAGGATAAGCAACTACAGGCTCCTTTTCTATCAAAACCTGCCCCTTATGAATATGTCCTAATGCCCAGTAATCGATGTTTGACTGCTTTAACTCCTGTGTTGTACAAGGTGCATAGGAAGCATGATCCCCGTTCCCATCCACATTGGTATGTAAAAGGCCAATATGAAAGACCTCCTGATGCGCTACTCTATATTCCTTTACAATATTTTCGTTGAATAATTTTGTTGGGTAGCTTCTTCCATAAATTCTAGCAGCTTCCTTGCCATCCTTTAGAAAAGGAATGGACTCAACCTGCTGGTCGGAGAAAAAATGGACCGATGGTGGCCAAGTAAACTGATTCTTTGTTTTATCAACAGGGTCATGATTACCATGTATGATATAGGCTGCAATCTCATGACTAGCTAAACGTTCAAGTCCCTTTAGAAAATGCATCTGAGCTAGTAAGCTTTGGTCCTCAATATCGTATACATCCCCAGCAATTAATAGAAAATCAACCTCTTTCTCAACACAATAATCGATGATTTGATCAAAGGCATTAAAGGTAGATTGCTGTACCTGTTCAAAAATATGTTTAGGGATATTCGTTAATCCCTTGTAGGGACTATCTAAATGTAAATCAGCCGTGTGAATAAAGCGAAGGTTTGCCATCTTATTCTCCTTCTCTCTTCTAACTATTTACCTAATAAAAGGTACTTTGTATTAAGTATAATCGAATACATGTTCGTATACAAGGGATTTGTTTTAAGATGCTGAGAACCCCTTTTATGATAGAAGGTGATGGGTAGGATTTGTAATTTGCAACGCGCTTCGTTGGTCTTTGCCTTCCTTTGAATAAAAAACAATGAAGGAAGGCGACTCCCAAAAGATCACTACTTTTGCAAACTACAAATACATTAAGGTAATGGACTGGTTTTTCCTTATCATTTGTGCTCAATATTCGGCAATATCTCGACAATATATTGGCGACTCTTTATAAGTGACAAATTTTCGGCATTTCAACCCTCGTTTTCTTTTGTAGGATTAGTTAATAAGAAGATAATATTTACCTATTAGTACGTTATTAACGATATATATGTGAATAATTGGCATGAAAATTGCTTTATATTAGTACTACCTACGAAATTGAAGGAGGAGATTGTTTATGAAGCCTTATTGGCAGGAAATAGAGCTATGGAAGGACATACCTGAGGAGAAATGGAATGATTGGCTTTGGCAGGTAACCAACACCATCAAAACAGTGGATGAATTAAAAAAGGTCATTCATTTAACAGAGACAGAGGAAGAAGGAATTAAAAAGCTAAGTGATGGCGGAATCCCTTTAAATATTACCCCTTATTATGCTTCCTTAATGGACCCAGATGATCCAATGGAACCAATTCGCATGCAGGCTGTCCCTATTTCGAATGAGGCAACCAGATCCGTTTACGATTTAGAAGACCCCTTAGCAGAGGATACGGATTCCCCAGTACCAGGTCTGACCCATCGATATCCTGATCGAGTGCTCTTTTTAGTCACGAATCAGTGTGCGATGTATTGCAGACACTGTACACGTAGAAGGTTTTCTGGTCAAGCGGGAATGGCTGTTCCAAAATCACAGATGGATGAAGCAATCAATTATATTAAACAACATCCAGAGATTCGAGATGTCTTAATTTCTGGCGGGGATGGTTTACTAATTAACGATCGTACCCTAGAATATATTTTTAAAAATCTTCGTGCCATCGACCATGTAGAAATCATTAGAATTGGTACCCGTGTACCTGTTGTGATTCCGCAACGTATCACTGATGATTTAGTCAACATGATGAAAAAATATCATCCGATATGGGTCAATACTCATTTCAATCACCCAAGTGAGATCACACCAGAAGCAAAGCTTGCCTTAGCAAAACTTGCAGATGCAGGCGTACCACTTGGAAATCAAACCGTGCTTCTTGCTGGTATCAATGATTGTAGCAACACGATGAAAAAGCTGATGCATGAGCTTGTTAAGGTAAGGGTTCGTCCATACTATATCTATCAATGTGACCTATCTGAAGGAATTGCTCACTTTAGAACCCCTGTTGATAAAGGAATTGAGATAATTGAGGCTCTACGAGGTCACACCTCTGGCTATGCAGTTCCAACCTTTGTGATTGACGCCCCAGGTGGTGGTGGTAAAATACCTGTGATGCCAAATTATGTGGTATCTCAAAGTGCGGATAAAATCATCCTTCGAAACTATGAAGGTGTCATTACATCCTATCCTGAGCCAGAAAGCTACACCCCCCATGACCCTGCAACCTGTGAGTATTGTCAAAGTAAGAAAGCTTCACAGGATGGCATTGCTGCGATCATGAGCAATAAAATTAAAACCCTACAGCCTCAGAATCTAAATCGCTTAAATAGAAGAAGTCATTTTCATGAAGAAACAGTAGAGACTATAGAAGAAAAGGTGAAAGTCAAGCAGCTATAACATAGCTAATAAGAGGCATAAATAAGCCCCAGGTCATTTAACTTGGGGTATCACACCTTTATCAGGCTTTTCATCGCTAGTTATATAGCTAGCTTTTTCTTACAAAAAATTTTCTATTTCCAAGCAATATGACAAAAACGATGAAAAACGCAAGACTTCCAGATATCCGAAGCATGGAGGAGATTCCCATCGTCCAGCTCATGCCTAGATGACCCAATAAAAAGACACCAAATTGAGGAGCAAGGAAGCCAATAAAGCCGATGGAAATCGTATATAACGTAATATATGGCGATCTGTTTTCCGTAGCAACCGATAATAATTGATTAAACAATAATAGGTTTGTGCCTGCTAAAAAGATTCCCGTAAATAGATTGACCACAGTAAGATAAATAAGATTATTTGAGAGTACCGTTAGCACTGGTGCAGAAGCCATTCCTATCGTTGCAGCGACTAGCATGATACCATTACCAAATTTATCTGACATGCTTCCCCACCATTTATAGGTTAGGATTTGTGATAGCTGGTTTGACACGGCAAACATACTTAACCAAATAGCCGTTGCACCTGCATATTGTATTTGATAGATACTAAACAAAGGCCATGCCATCTGCCAGCCAAAATTAAACAGCATCGAGCTTATCAAAAAGAACAAAAATGGCTTTTGTTTCAATATCTCCTTTAGACTACTAAGAAGCTTCGTCGTCGCGGATTTTTCTTCAGATGTTGTTTGAATTTCCTCATGCTTAAATAAATAATAAGCCTCAAGTACACCAAAAATAAATGCAATGATAAAAAGTGCCTGAAAAGGAATTGGATTGTTTTTATCAAAAAAATTCATGATGACCCCAATAATTGCAGTAGCAATCATTCCTACAAAGGTTAAAATCCGATTTCTTGTACTGAAAAACTGTCCCCTATCCTTTTCTGGGATTAAATCCCCAATTAGAGATTGCCATGATAGGTTAGTCAAGCTACCTGGTACGTTCATTAATCCGATAAGAATGACCAATATCCACGCCTGGTAAGCTGGTAAAAATGGTACTAGTGCGATAAATAATAGAAAAAATCTGGCTGACATAATCGAGATACCACAAAACCTTTTTTTCACCTTCAAGCGACTAAACCAATAGCCTCCAACGATGGTTGTGATCAGACTAATGATAGCAGGTAAAGAATTCAACAGACCAACCTGCTGATGATTCGCATGAAGAATATTAATGGCGTATAAAGCCAAGAATCCATTATAGCTATTCGCGATGATGGAGTGAGCACCGTTTATAATACTATTTCGTTTGTTTTTCTGGATTGTTTCCATGCTGTATTGCATCGAGTGTAACCTAACCTTTCAAATATACTAGAAACAGTATAATACGAAAGTGAAAGAAAGGATAGAACCAAAAGTAGGGGAAAAGTAAAAAAGGGGGGGGGAAAATAAGGGGTATAAAATATCCCTTGTTCTTTAACTTATATTACGAATCATTAACAATTGTAATTATTTCCATCCATGGTACTCTAAAAATTTATCTGGAATTCTTAATTCTATTTGGTCTTTTAATTCTTGAAAAAATATTTTCTAAATCACATTATCAAACCATTTTTGGCTATTTTATAAAGTTATAGCTTATTTTCCATTTATGATTGAACATCCAAAACGTCCTCTATCATAATTAAATCTTATGTGAAAAAAATTATACATTTTAAATTCAATACTAGTCATTGTATACGGTTCATCTGTACTATTATATATATAAAAATCATCTACTTTATCTAAGAAATATTTTTTTAAACCTTCAATAATAATTGTTTCTATTTCTTCAGCATTCTTATTTTATAATTCAATATCTCCCTTCTTCCTTTAATGAATTGAATTTATATGTTTCTTCCAAATATTTCTATTTATCTTCTAGAAATGTGTCTTTATATTCAGGGATCTTATTCAGGGATCTCGGAGAAATTTAAATGATTTTCCAATGGAAAATGCATCATATGAATCTGGTTTATTAAAAAATCAAACATTTTTTTGTTCGATAATTTATATTTAACCAGAATTTCTTTCCATTTTTCAAATGAATGCTATATCGTTGTTTTCTTTAAGAGTAATATCTAATCCTAAATATTCTGTTACTTGTTTTGAATAGCACCTTGATTCCTACTTCTCATATTAAAATAAACTACGCCATTTTTTAGTGAAGATAAAAAAAGAAAAAGACAGATATCCTATCCTTTTTGATAAGATTACTCTGCCCTAAATAACTTAATTATCTTAACACACAAAAACTTTTATTATAGTACAATTCCTTTAGCAACCTTCCTTCTACCTTCAAAAAGTTCAAATTTATTACCTTGTTTCAGTAAATCATTAGGTGCGTCCTTGCTCAGAAAACCAATTTCAACTTCCATTTCTTGATTATTTACAACTGAACAAATAAAGTCAGCGCTCCATGTTCCTTCCATATTTGGGAATATTATTATTGGTGCGTATCTCGTTCCTACTGGTGGTGGTGTTCGTCCCCCTAATTCTTTATCTATCCATATTATCTTAGCTCTTGATTTACTCATTATTTTTTCTCCTTTATCCCAATCATAACTCTATTAATTAAATCACGCTCAGCATTATATGCCGGTCCGATATTATCAAGTTTCTCAGCAAAATACATATCATCAAGAGAACTTGTAGGTACTGTCACTTCTACCATCTTGTAATTACCATCTTTGTAGAATGACTTAGCCCATTTAGCTGCATCTTCAGCATTTGTTGCAAACCATTTTGTATCCATTGCTCTGTCATATAGAATAAATTTACCATTCTTCATTAAACTATTAAATTCATCGAGACTCATTACACGGTAGAGTTTGGTAGTTTCGGTTTCCTCAATATACATTTTTTCCATATCAAATTTGAATTTTTTATCGATTCGGTCTAAAAATTGATTTTCAATATTTATTTCATTTTCAGCTTCCCACGGAACAGATTTCCTGTAAATCCATGGTTCACCATGAGCCATGGGGTACAAGCCGATTTATATGTTCGTTACCGGCAGTCTACAGAAGCTGTGCGTTTCATATATGCCCTCGTTATCCGGCACACAAATGTTTAATGCCAATGGCAAGTTTGCTAATATTGTTGTCTGGCAACGTGAGCCACTGTGTGCCGCTGTGTCGCGTTTTAGTTACCGCTATAAGGTAATTGCCCCTTTTGCGAAATTGAAAACGGATTTGGCGGCTTTTTGCGAAGCATCCGGCAGCATAATTTATGCTGTACTTATCCTCTCAAATCGGAGTAAAACTGCAGTGAACCATGGGGTCGAAAACTGTGCAGGTTAAAGTGCCGGGGTCGCAGAGCTTCCCCGGCACGCCTCACATCAGCCCGCAATGCGGGCTGAGAGGCAATAAATAACGGGGTCGGATTTGAAGCAATGAGGTTGCAAGCGGGATCACACTTTGCTGAACACCGCATTTATCAAGGGTTTAATAGGAGTCATTGCTGACCCCTATGGTTTACAAATTATTGTTTGAACATCCCCATTGCCCTTTTTGTTGCTAATGCCTTAATCTTGATTTGCGTATCTTTTGAATTCTTTGTATTAAACGCTTGGAAAATTTGAGGCATATTCCTTTTTATCAAAGTTGCCATTTCTGCTATGAAATCTATTAAATCGTTGCTCTTGTTCACAACAGTAGCACCAATGAAAGTAAATACATCCTCAATAAAATACCATTCTCCGGCTTGGCCTAGTTCGCACCAAAAAACTCCCCTGTCTCTAATGAAGCGGATATCAACTTGATTATTTGAGCGAAGTACAACATAAATATTACCAAAGTTCTTCTCATCATAATCTATTCGGTCAATATAAAAAGTGCCGTCATTTATTAATAGATTTAATGCATTTTTAATCATATCCTCAACATTCATGGTAATATCCTCCCTACTTCAGCAGTTTTGTGCCATCGCTACTCAGTTTATAACCTTGCGACGTCAAGTACTCAATTTCTTTTTGTAGAAAACTACCTGGTCGAACCTTATCTATCGGAGTTGCTAAATTAAACTCTGATCCTTTTGCTATTGCGCGGTCTAAAAACTTTTGATTTGCTGCCCATTGTTCTGAGGGGGTCATCTTACTCCAGATGTTGTCAGGTATCGAAAAAGGCTTCGTCCCAAGCTTACTTGACATTTCAACATATTCAGGATAATGTCCAATAACCTTTTGAGGAGCCTGAACCTTACCCGCGCCCTCAGAATTAATTTTTTCCATATTAGATTGGAATTTTTTATCTAATTGGTTTAAAAATTGATTTTCAATATTTAATTCAGCTTCAGCTGACACATCTGCTTCAATCTTTTCTCCAACCTTAAAGAATCTCTGAAAAGCATTTTTCCAACCTATCAAATTTACTTCAGCTATAATTGTTGATATATCTGCCCAGGTCATTGCTGCGAATAAACCAACATTTATTTCCATATTTGCAAAGTTGTTTATTTTTACTTGTTTAAATAAATCTTTAACTCCTTTTGTATCCAATTGAGCTAATAGTAGCAACTCTTTTTCTGAAAACTTTTCTTTATTGGTGAAATTGATATATGAATTCGATGCAGCTTTTTCGTTAGCTTTATATGCTTTATCACTGCCGAAGCTAGCATAGAATGATACATCACTACCTACACTAGATGAAGAATTTCTTCTAACATCCATCCCTACATAATGCCATACTTCTCCAGTTTCATTGAATATTATATCATTGTTTTCTGTTACGGTAATGTCTTCTCCAAATAACTCTGTAGTCTTCTCATGAATAGCATCTTGATCCCATTTCTCATCATCAAAGACATTTCTACCATTTTTCTTTGCTACTTCGGCCATGGCTAACAATTTTGTATATTGAAATATGTCATACGGGGTGACCGATAGATTATGTCTCATTCTTACATTTATCTTTTCTTCTAATATTTTTGCTTTGTATGTCTCCCAATCTCCTGCATTTTTTTCTTCTATTAATTTCTCTACTTCTTTATTTCCTTTTTCTAGTTTCTTTAACTCTTCTTTTAATCTATTGGCTTCTTCATGGGCAGCTTGCTGTACTTTACTATTTCCTTCCTT